>CAVVDD010000010.1:0-225768 GCA_963746915.1 uncultured Bacteroidota bacterium
CTTTCAGAAAAAAATTATTAACTGGGATCCCGAGAAGATGCAGTCTTGCCTCTGTTTAAAAATTCTTTTTTTTCATTTGTTCAATACTATTACTCTTTCAGTGTAAGTAGACTGGCCCTTTAATCCTCTCAGGAAATATATCCCGCTGCTCTTGGTTAATTTGCTGAAAGGAATATTCACCGAAGTTGAGGCAGGTCGAAATTCATGTATGAGCATTCCACTTGCATTAAATATTTTGATCTTCACTTTACCAACATCATCATTATTGATCTTTAAGATTAGATCATTGTCACCGATTACAGGGTTCGGATAAACCTGGAATGATAAAGAAGTATTATACCCGGTTGATGGTGGATAGGATGGGAGGAGGAAGGTCAGGCGGCAATGCTCTTGTTTTTTCAAAATTCCAGATATCAAATTCTTCGAAGGACATATCCTGTTCAAGAGGTGCTAATTCAATTTGATTGCTTGTGCTATCTGGAAAGATTTGATTACTCATTACGATCTGCCCACTGGCGGTAAAAAGTTCTGCGCTGGAATTATCGACAAACAACTGAAGATCAAAATAACCATTTTCGACGATCAAAGGAGCGACTTGCAATCGAGCAAAGTTCTCATCATTGGTTAATGCACCGGAGCTTGCACGGTTAAAAACAATTTCATTATTGTCAAAATCAAATATGAATTGAGAATATTGCGATCCATTTTTTTTGAACTTTAAGGAGAATCCTTTCTTATTTGCGACTGCATATTTTGGCTTTTAGCTCGAATCGTTTGTATACTGATTTTTTTATTTCACTATTGATGACATTTAGATTTGTATTCCTATAACTTAAAGTATCCTTGTGAAGTATATTTAATTCTTCAACAGGTTTTTGTACCAATTTTATTTGTCCGTTATGTGTTTCTAATTTTACTTCTCTTGGTATACTCATCATTCCTTTCCATGGACTTGTAGGTGTCTTGTATGCATAATTCCAGTTATTCAGCCAGGCCAGCCAAATTCTTCTTCCATCCTGGACTGGAATGTCAGAAAATGATTGCACGGCATAAAAATCTTTTCCATAATCTACCTGACCATAATTGGTATTATCATTCAGAGCGTCGGATTGAATGATGTGATCGATATTAATATGACTCCAGGCCCAGCTAACACTTGACATTGAATCTACAATTTCAATATGAGCAGCCTTTCCAACTAAAGCCGATACATCCCAATTTCTCCATTTTAGTATATCTTCATTCATACCCGTACTGGTTCTTACGGTTTGACCATTCACCACAAGTTTGATATATGCTTTTCCAGGATTATAGCCACCTCCAATAAGGAAGCTTATATAATTTTTTTGGATAGTGAAGTCTGCAGAAACTAACTTTCCTTGTGATTCATTTCCGGAAATGATGAGCTTATTTCCCCAAGAAACCCGAAAAGTTTCCATTACCAGTTGCAGGACCCGTACCAAATGAAGTTCCTGTCGTTGTCCAATTGCCATAATTAATACCTTCAAAGTCATCAATTAAAATGCCGCTTGGTGCTGTATTTTGCCAAGAAAAATGCTGGCCATCAAAATCTCCAATGAAATATTGTGCTGTCGGTGGCACACTATGGACTAAAACCCATTTCATTTTATTTGAATCATTGTCTACTGGCAGCTTAAAAAAATCAGGACATTCCCAGGCACCGGTTACATTTCCGACTGCGCTCCAAACCAGTTAATCAATGTCCAATTTTTAAGGTTTGGTCGAACTATAAAAAAGAATCCCGTGATAAGCTGCCTAGGGATACAACCATTATCCATTTTTGGGTTTCCTCATGCCATATAACTTTTGGATCACGAAATTGATTGTTGTTCATTTCAAGACACTGGGTTCCGACTGTAATTTGTCCATGTTAGCCCTTCATCATTACTATAAGCAATTCGTTGATCCTCTACATTTGTTTTGCCGGTATATATTGCAACTAAGGGAGGTTGACCATTTATTCCAAAACCACTGGTATTATTCCAATCCACTACTACACTTCCGGAATAAGGCCTTACGCCATTTTGTGTAGGAATTGCTATAGGTTTTTCTTCCCAATTAACCAGATCAGTACTTACATGCATGTCCCCAACCTGGATTACCTGGGTAATTCCAACGGGATTGTATTGATAAAACAAATGGTACTTCCCTTTATAAAAAACAAGTCCATTTGGATCATTCATCCAATTTTGTCTTGGGGAATAATGGAAAGTCGGACGGTACAATTCATTTCCAACTTGTGCAATCAATATTAAGGTTGATAGGCAAGTAATTATTACTATGCTGAATTTTTTCATGGAAAGGTTTGACTTAGCTAATGGCGGTATAACAAATTACGAACCGAAATTCATACTTACAAGTTTAGTTTAAGATTGAGAAGACTTTAATCTGGTACATCATTTCGTACTTTATCGTTTCTTTGCCCCATGTCAGAACTCAAATATTCATATCAGCAACTATTTGATTTTACAAAAGCAATTCTTCAAAAAATTGGTTGCAGCGAAGAGCATGCTGGCACTTCAGCAAAAGTTCTTTTATCTGCAGATCTGCGTGGCATTGATTCGCATGGCGTGGCAAGATTGAGTGGTTATGTAAGATTATGGGAAGTAAAAAGAATAAATACAGATCCTGTATTGAAGATCATTCATGAAACTCCATCAACTGCTGTTGTAGATGGTGACAGTGGTTTAGGTTTGGTGGTTGCACCGTTTTCAATGCAGGTTGCAATTGATAAAGCAAAAAATGTTGGCACAGGTTGGGTAAGTGTTCAAAACAGTAATCACTTCGGCATTGCTGGCTATCATGCAATGATGGCGCTGCAACATGATATGATCGGTATTGCATTCACTAATGCAAGCCCGTTGGTTTCACCAACATTTTCTGTTGAAAGATTATTAGGTACAAATCCAATTTGTGTTGTGATACCTGCGGGAGAAGAGCCGCCATTTGTAGCCGATCTTGCAACAACAACTGCAGCCAATGGTAAATTGGAAATACTACAACGAAAAAGTGGAGTAGCTCCATTGGGTTGGATACAGACAAAAGAAGGAAAACCTTCAACAGATCCGCATGAATTGAAAGCTGGTGGTGCTTTATTGCCACTGGGTGGAGACAGAGAACATGGTAGTCATAAAGGATATGCTCTCGGTGCAATCGTTGATATTTTTTCTGCTGTCTTAAGCGGCGCTAATTATGGCCCATGGGTCCCGCCGTTTCCTGCTTATGTTCCCATGCCTGATGAACAACCAGGAAAGGGTATTGGTCATTTCTTTGGCGCCATGAGAATTGATGCATTTCGTCCTGCCGATGATTTTAAGATGCATATGGATAAATGGATAAAAAGATTCCGCTCTGCAAAAACTGTAAAGGGTGAAGAAAAAGTATTGATACCCGGCGATCCTGAACGGGAAATGGAAATTGAGAGAATGAAAAATGGAATTCCATTATTGAAACCGGTTGTGGAAGATCTGAAGTTTCTCGGTGAGAAATTTGGAGTAGATTGGTGATAGAACGCAGATCAATTATGATGATTATGATCTGCGCAGATCATGAAAATCTGCGTCATCTGCGTTCTATTAAAAAGCTGAATAGAAATGATGCAGCACAAGAGTGCGATCCTTCGCTTCGCTCTGGATAATCCCGATAATATCGGGATGCTCAATGAAGAAGAGAAAGATGAAAGGAGCGTCGCAAGGGACGTTGATAGTAGCACAAAGCTGACAATTATATCACAATTCAAACAATTTTTAATCCCTTACAAGCCTATCTTTGCAGCCTTAAAAATTTTCAGGAGTATTTATGAAAGTAATGAAGTTTGGTGGTACGTCTGTAGGTAAACCTGAGCGAATGTTCCAGGTTGCAGAACTTGTAACAAGAGGTGACGAACCGGTTATCGTTGTGTTGAGTGCACTTAGTGGCACCACGAATGCTTTGGTGACCATCGGCGGTTATATTGCAAAGGGTGAAAGGACATTGGCAAAACAAGAGATCGCAAAACTGGAAGCACATTACCAGGATTTTATTTCAAAGCTGGTGAAAAAGCCGGCATCACTTGGAAAAAGCAAAAGCGATCATTGCCGAACATTTTGAATTTCTCAATATCATTTTAAAAATTTCTTTTAGCGAAGCATTGAGTAAAGATATTCTTGCGCAAGGTGAATTGCTTTCTACAAAATTGTTTAGTGTTTATCTTGAAGAAGCAGGAGTTGATCATGAGTTGCTGCCAGCGTTGGAGTTTATGAGCATTGATAGTTACGATGAGCCACAGATCGGGAGCATTAAAATAAAACTGTCTCAACTGTTGAAGCATACATAGTGCAAAAAAACTTTTTGTTACGCAAGGTTATATCTGTCGCAATGCAAGAGGTGAAGTAGATAATTTGAAACGCGGAGGAAGTGATTATACAGCATCATTGATAGCAGCAGCGATCAATGCAAGTGTTTGCGAAATATGGACGGATATTGACGGTATGCATAACAACGATCCGAGAATTGTTAAGAAAACAGTACCAGTTGAACAATTGAGTTTTGAAGAAGCAGCGGAACTTGCATACTTCGGTGCAAAGATCCTGCATCCTGCTTCTATCTGGCCGGCGCAAACTTATAAAGTGCCGGTGAAACTATTGAACACAATGCAACCTGAGGCAAAAGGAACGACGATCTGTGAAGAAGCAGAATCTGTAGGAGTGAAGGCGGTTGCCGCAAAAGATAATATTACTGCGATTCGAATAAAGAGTAGCCGAATGTTATTGGCTTATGGATTTTTAAGAAAAATATTTGAGGTGTTTGAAAAATATCGTACGCCGATTGATATGATCACTACTTCCGAGGTTGCAGTTTCATTGACAATTGATAACACTACTCAGCTAAAAGAAATTTTAAAAGAACTTGAACCATTCGGAACAATTGAAGTTGATAAAGACCAGGCAATTATTTCTGTTGTGGGAAATGAGATATCACAGACAAGAGATATGATCAAAAAATTGTTTGGTTCAATTGTAAATATTCCTGTTCGGATGGTTTCTTATGGTGGCAGTCCGCATAATATTTCACTGCTTGTTTCTGCAAAGGATAAAACGCAGATACTTCAGCAATTGAATAAGGGAATGTTTGGACTGGATTAAGAAACCTTAACTCCTTCCCTTTGGGAAGGCGAAGTGGAAGTAGATTTATGTTTAGGGAATTTGGGATGGGCTTTCTTCCTCTTCTTCTTCATCACCTTTAATAGTATAGATAGCAATCGTTCCGCCACCTCCATTACCAACAGCTCCGGCAAATGGTCCTTTGATCACTTTGATCATTGCAATATCATGTTACGGAAAGGAAATTTAGGATATGATGGATCCATTCGCATTTCATCTACAAAAATAGTGGCTGCTGATCCGCGAATAACAGGAACTCTTGTTCCAGTTCTGCTAATAAAGATTTGTAAACCTGCAACTCGTCCATTCAACCAGTCAAGAATATTTAAATAGCCCTGAACATTTTCATTTTCAACATCAATAATAGTTCCTTCAGCATTTTTGAACATGCCGTTGGCATATTGTTCATTCAAAATTTCTTTATGGCTTTTTGAACTTCTTGAAGGATTGACCTGTGCTATTGTGGAAAACCCAATTGTAAATAGTGCGGTTATTAAAAGAATCTTTTTCATGATCATCTCCTCCTCTCTTTAAAGTTACGAAATAACGTTGTTAGCGGATAGTTAAGTTATTACCGTAAAGAGGATGCTGTACTTAGTGATTAATTACACAAGATTCAATCCAAATAAAAAGCCCCACTATAATGGGGCTTAAAATTATTTCTTCAAAATCTTATTTTATAATCCGGTGAATCGTGGTTCTAAACTATCAACAACGCATCACCATAACTAAAGAAACGATATTTATCCTTAATCGCTTTTTTATATGCTTCCATTACCAGGTCATATCCGGCAAAGGCACAGGTCATGATCAGCAAACTGGTTTTTGGTAAATGAAAATTAGTAACCAATGCATCAGCAATATTAAAATTATAAGGTGGGTGAATAAACATATTCGTCCAGCCTTCGGAAGGTTTTAATAATTTTTGTGCGGTAAAAGAAGATTCCATAGCTCTCATGGTTGTAGTACCAACAGAGCAAATACGATGACCATATTCTTTTGCATTATTCACAATTTTGCAGGCAGTTTCTTCAATCCTGTAATATTCAGCATCCATTTTATGTTTGCTCAGATCTTCTACTTCAATTGGCCGGAAAGTTCCCAAGACCAGTATGTAAGGTAACTTCAGCAAAACGAATACCTTTTATTTCAAGACGCTTTGATCAATTCATGGCTAAAATGCAAACCGGCTGTAGGAGCTGCAACAGCGCCTTCATGTTTTGCATAAACGGTTTGGTAACGTTCCTTATCTTCTTCATCCGGTTTACGCTTAATATATTTTGGTAAAGGTGTTTCACCCAGTATTTCCAGCATTGCCACGGAATTCTTCTTCAGTACCTTCCCATAAAAAACGAATGGTACGGCCACGGCTGGTGGTGTTGTCAATTACTTCAGCTACCAGTTCATCATTTTCACCAAAATAAAGTTTATTACCCACACGGATTTTTCGTGCAGGATCAACAATCACATCCCAAAGACGGTTGGGCTTATTCAGTTCACTTAAAAGAAACACTTCGATCTTGGCGCCGGTTTTTTCCTTACGGCCATACATACGTGCCGGAAAAACTTTTGTGTTATTTACAACAAACACATCCTTGTCATCAAAATAATCCATGATGTCGCGGAAATGTTTGTTCTCAATCTGACCGGTATGGCGATGAACCACCATCATACGGGCATCTTCACTTCTTTTGGTAGGATTCTGAGCAATAAGATTTAAGGGAAGGTCGAATCGGAATTGGGAGAGCTTCATGGGCTTAATTTATTTTTTTTGTTTGCCAGCTGATGATCTGCGATCAGCGTCCCTTGCGACGCTCCGTTCAACAGCATGAATTCTATTGGACTTATTTGTTATTAAATTACTGGTGACTGTCCGGGAGCAGGCAATACAGAAGGGAGGTTTAGATTCCCATCCGGCCTTACGGCGCCGGGCGGTTCACTCAGTTTTAAAGTGGGCAAAGGTAGCGGATTTGACTTTTTTTCCACGAATAATTTTTCACATTCTTTAGGCATTGTCCACAGACCCTTACCCGGCATATTTGATTAATTTTATGTATTCAGAGGCATTCAGCATCTTGAAATATTAAAATCAGGACCATCATCTACTTTATGAAGCGATATTTTATCCTGGCTGCAACCGTGCTGTTTTATTTTAGTGCGCAGAGCCAGGCCCCCTCAAAAGCCAAAGCAAAGAAATACCCCAGCCTCTTTTGGGAGATCAGTGGCAATGGTTTGAAAAAGCCTTCCTACTTATTTGGCACCATGCATGTCAGCAGCAAAATTGCTTTTAACCTGGCCGATTCATTTTATCTCGCCATTAAAAATTCAGAGGTGGTCGCCCTTGAAACGAATCCTGAAACATGGCAAGAGGATATGAATAATTATGATATGGGCTCCCCAAATTACCGCTATGGTTTCAACCCGGGAATAATGAATGAGATGCCGAGTGATTTTTTCAATATTAGAACTCTACGTTTCGGTAAGTATGAAAAAAAACTAGAAGTGGCGATGTTCAGTAAGCCATCTATGATCAACAATTTACTTTATCGCAGCCAGTCTGATAACACAAGTGATTTTGAAGAAGACACTTACCTCGATCTTTATATTTATCAAACAGGAAAAAAATTGGGGAAAAAAGTTGCCGGTGTCGAGCAATATGAGCAAAGCATGAAATTAATGGCAGAGGCATTTCGTGATGCGGCAAAGGAAAAAAACAAAAAGGAAAAAAGTTTTGATTATGATGAAGAGTTTTCACCGGCCAAGTTACAGGAAGCATACCGTGCAGGTAACCTGGATCAGCTTGACTCCATAAACAAATTAAACAGCCAGTCCGATGCCTTTGATGAAAAATTTCTTTATCGCAGAAATGAGATACAGGCAAATTCAATCGATTCAATTCTTAAAAGATCAACATTGTTTGTTGGAGTTGGAGCGGCACATCTTCCTGGTAATAGGGGTGTGATCGAGTTGCTGAGAAGAAAAGGGTACAAGCTTCGGCCAATATTTATGGGCACAAGAGACAGTAAACAAAAAGATGCAGTTGAGAAAGTTCGTGTGCCGATAACATTTTCAACTCAAACTGCCGATGATGGTTTTTATAAGGTAGACATCCCGGGAAAATTCTATCATTTCGGAGAAAACTTTTTGTTTGATCAGAAACAATATGCTGATATGGCCAATGGAAGTTTTTACATGGTTACAAGAGTAAAAACAAATAGTCTTTACTGGGGCCATAACACTGATGTTGTTGCAAAAAAAATTGATAGTCTACTGTATGAAAATGTTCCCGGGAAAATTTTAAGTAAAACAGAAATTACAAAAAGCGGTTATAAGGGATTCGATATAACCAGCCGTACAAGAAGAGGTGATTATAATCGCTATAATATTTTCATCACGCCTTTTGAAGTTATTTTTTTTAAAATGGGCGGGAATGGTGATTATATAAAAAATGGTGATGAGGCAAAGAAATTCTTCAATAGTATTCAGTTAAAAGAATTTAAGAATGGCGGATGGAAAAAATTTCAACCTGCTTATGGTGGCTTTTCAGTTGATTTTCCTCAACAACCTTATGAATCATTTGGAGATAATGTGCAATACGATGCCGAAGAAAAAGCAAGCGGTCAGCATTTTTCTGTAATAAGAACAGATATTCACAATTACAGGTTTGCCGAAGAAGACACTTTTGATCTTGCCTTAATGGATGAAAGTTTTGGATCATCTGATTATATTGAAAAGAACATAGGTCACAAACTGCTTGTCTATAAAGGGTATCCTGCTCTTGATTGCAAGTATTTGCATAAAGACGGTTCTGTAATTTTTACAAGATTTCTTATACAGGGCCCCCACTATTATACACTGGTTGCACATGGAAAAAACGAAAGCACATCAGCTGAGAAATTTCTCAACTCCTTTGAGATCACACCGTTTGCTTATAAAGAAATGAAAGAAAGAAAAGATACTGCAATGTATTTCTCAGTAAAAACGTCCTGGTTCCCCGAAGAGAAAAAAAATAAGCTTGACATACCGGACGAAGATTCTTATGTTCCAGGTAGCGACGAGGATGAAAGTTACTTTAGCTTTACAAAAGATGATTATAAAACCCGTGTTATAAAAAATGATACAACAGGAGAGGTAGTATATATCAGCTTTGCCCGTACATCCAAATATGAATATGTTGACAGTAGCTTGCTGCGTGATAATAAATATTTGTTTTTGCCTGGCTTTGATACAACTTGGATCGTACGGAGTGAAAAAAAATCAATTTTTCCAAATGGAATGAAAGTAATGGAGCAGGTTGTTACTGACACTAATAGCAGCCGGGCAATTTTAACCAAAACATTTTACAAGGATGGGCTGCATTTTCAATTAACAACACAAACGGACACTCTTTCACAGCCTTCAAGTTTTGTAAAGAGCTTCTTTGAAAATTTTGTACCTGCTGACACACTAAAGATCATCAACCCATTTACAAAGAAGTCAAAAATATTTTTTAGTGATTTCTTTGGCAACGATAGCAGTGCAAGAAAGAAGGCGATCAATTCAGTATGGCAGATAGATATGGATTCAACGGACCTTCCTCTTTTGACAAAAGCAATTCATTCATTTAAATGGAGTGAAAAGAAATACCTGGAAAGAAAAATTTCATTTATCAGCAAACTGGGAAGCATTTCCGTAAAAGCAAGTGCAGATCTTTTAAAAAATATTTACTATGCCGCAGGTGATACTGTGCAATTGCAGCATGCTGCTTTAAACGCCTTGCTAACTCAGAAAACACAGTATTCCTATAATATTTTCAAAGATATAATTACGAATGAACCGCCGGTGCTGGATAATGAAAATCCTTACCAAAATAATTACAGGACTTATTCTTATCGCAGCGTTTATACCAATCCTGGATTTTCCGAAGGTGGGTTTCTAAATGAATTATATGATTCATTGCGACTGACAAAAACTATTTTGACTGATCTGCTTCCATTAATGACGCTTGATGATTATAAAAAACCGATCATGCATTTACTGCGAAGAATGGTTGATAGTAATCTTGTTAAAGCAAAAGAGTATGAGATCTACTACAGTAAGTTTTTGATAGAAGCAAAGCAGCAATTAAAGAAGCAGGCAATTGAAGAGAAAAAATCGGCAATAGAAAAAGCGGAGGATGAAAAATCGGAAACAAAAACAGAAAATCTTTATCGTCGAAATGAAGGTGACCAGGGTAATGAGGATCTTTTAACCTATGCAACTTTATTATTACCATTCAGGGAAACAAATCCGGCTGTAAATGATCTGTTGAAAAAAATGCTTTCATCAGAGGATAAAAGATTAAAATATAATACTGTTTACCTTTTTTTGCGGCATAAAATTTCACTTCCTGATACAATGCTGACATATTTTGCAAAACTTGATGATTACAGGTATGAATTATTTACTGACCTGCGAACATTGAAAATGCCGGAAAAATTTCCTGCAGAATATAAAAACCAACGGGACCTTTCAAAAAGTAAGTTATTTTCATCTTCTTACGACAAGCCTGACTCATTATTGTTTATCGATAGTCTTCCAGCATCAGTAAAAAACAGGAATGGTTTTGTATTTTTCTATAAATACAAAACCAAAAAGGATGATTTATTTTGGAAATTGGCGACGGCTGGATTATTGTCGAAGGATAACAATCAATTCGATTATGATGATGAAGACGATGACGAAGAGGATGACGATATGGGTTATACTTCCATTATGTCCGGGTATAATTTTTCAAGAGATGATAATAAGATCGTTTTTACCGAATTTACTGATGAAAAGATAAAAGAAGATGTGCCGGTGAAAGAACAAATGGAAAAACAGCTAAAGAAAATTTTATATTCAAAAAGAAAAAGTGCCAGGATGTTTTACAATGAGGGACAGGATTACTCGGATATGCCTTATCGTTATCTTGAGTAGCTTAAATTTTTTCCGGGAATAGAATCAATAAGATTTTTCGTGTACTCATTCTTTGGATGATAATAAACTTCATCTGCAGCGCCTTGCTTCTACGATTTTTCCTTTGTGCATTACCATGATACGATCGCTGATATAGCGAACAACTGCAAGGTCATGTGAAATAAAGATCGTGGTAAACCCAAATTCTTTTTTAATATCATTCAGCAGGTTGAGCACTTGTGCCTGCACACTTACATCCAATGCGGAAACCGGTTCATCGCAAATAATAAAAGAAGGATTTAATGCCAATGCCCTGGCAATAACAATACGTTGTCGTTGTCCCCCGCTGAATTCATGAGGATATCGATTAAAATGTTTTGAGTCAAGGTTTACTTTTTCAAGCAGGTCGATCACTTTTTCTTTTCGTTGCTTTTCGTTTTTGTATTGCCCATGCACTTTCAATGGTTCACTAATAGCCGAGCCAATAGTTAACCGCGGATTCAAGGACGAATAAGGATCCTGGAAAACAAGTTGTATATCTTTTCGAAGAGCTATTATTTCATCACTGGTTTTTTTTGTAAGATCAATGCCATTATAAATTATTTCACCTGCGGTTGGTTCAATAAGACGTAACAATGTTCTGCCCAGCGTTGTTTTACCGCAACCACTTTCACCAACCAGGCCCAGCGTTTCACCTTTTATTACTTCAAAACTTACATCGTCAACGGCTTTTGTGAAAGAAAGCGATCTTCCAAATAAATTCTTTTTAGAAGGAAACCAAACCGAAAGATTTTTAACTGAAAGAAGGACAGTGGACGATTGATCGCCGACCACAGGAACAGCATCAGGTTTGAATGGTTTAACTCATGGTCTGTGGTCTGTCGTCTATCGTCATTAAAAAGTCACTCACAACCGGAAGTCTTTCTCCTTTTTGATGAAATACAGGTCTGCAGGCAAGTAAGGCTTTTGTATATGGATGTTGTGGGTTTGTCAAAAATTTCTTTCCGGGAATTGTTTTCAACGATTTCTGCCTTTATACATCACGGCGATCTTATCCGCTATTTCGCTTACTACTCCAAGATCGTGTGTGATAAAGATCGACGCCCATCTTTTGCTCTTCCTGTAATTCCTTTATCAGCTGTAAAATATTTTTTTGGACAGTTACATCCAATGCAGTTGTTGGTTCATCACAAATTAGCAGGGAAGGTTTACAACATATTGCCATTGCTATCATCACCCGTTGCTTTTGTCCGCCGCTTAATTGATGTGGATATTTTGAAAAAACTTTTTCAGGCTCAGGCAATTTTACTTTTCTAAACCATTCTATAGCTTGTTGCTTTGCTTCACTTGTTGAAATTTTTTTATGAAGTTGTATTGATTCTGCAACCTGGTTACCACAAGTGAATACAGGATTTAGCGATGTCATTGGTTCCTGGAAGATCATGGCGATCTTATTGCCACGGATTTTTTGTAATTCTTTATTTGGTAAGTGAGTCAGATCAATTTCATTAGTCCCATCTTCAGAAAAAATGATCTCTCCACTTGTAAATTTTGCTGTACGTGCTAACAATTGCAGAATTGAAAGTGCTGTTACAGATTTTCCAGATCCTGATTCACCAACAATTGCGAGAATTTCACTTCGATTAACAGAAAGCGAAATATTTTTTAAAGCAGTAGTTATTCCTGATTCTGAAACAAAATCAATTGAAAGATCATTTATCCGGAGCAGGGGCAGCATCATTTATTCACGACTTTAATAGCAATACTCTTCGCTGGTTTAGGATAGTAGGCGAGGCAGACCGCACAGTTGCTAACATAAGTTGTATCAATCGTAAAAGAGAACTCATCACCTTCATTAATGGTTGATGGAAAATTACAAACACTTCCCAGGGCAAATACATTGGAATGTGTTTTACCTGTCACTTCATTTTTCCATTCCGCTACAAGCTTTGAAGCATCTATATTTCCCTCTAATAATTTGATCGTATAGTTCATGCATATACCTTTTACTTCCAACTTTCCCTTATATGCAGAATTTTCATTTTTGTTTTTGCATTTCCCGGTGGTTACCGCTAAAATGAAAACAAATGGGGCTAAAAGAAATATTTTCATGATTAAAGGTTTTTAAAAACGAAGATGCCTAACGGTATGCCCCTTATTAATTAATTGTTTCAATGAATCAATGCCGATCTTTAAATGTGTGTCGACAAATTTTGAAGTTATCTTTTTATCACTTGCCTCTGTTTTTACTCCCTCCGGTACCATTGGCTGGTCACTAACAAGTAATAAAGCTCCCGTTGGTATGTGATTATAGAATCCGACAGTAAAGATCGTGGCTGTTTCCATGTCAATGGCATAAGCTCTGACATCCAATAAATATTTTTTAAATTCTTCATCATGTTCCCACACTCTTCTGTTGGTTGTATATACGGTACCAGTCCAATAATCTATTTCATATTCATTGATAGTTGTAGAAACTGCCTTTTGCAAAGCGAAAGCCGGTAATGCAGGTACCTCCGCAGGAAAATAATCATTACTGGTTCCTTCACCACGAATAGCGGCAATTGGTAATATAAGATCACCAAGCTTATTCCTTTTTTTCAATCCACCGCATTTTCCAAGAAATAAAACCGCTTTCGGCTGAATGGCAGACAGCAGATCCATTATCGTTGCAGCGGTGGGGCTTCCCATTCCGAAGTTGATAATTGTGATATCATCTTTCGTGGCACATTGCATTGGTTTGCCTATCCCAACGATCTTTACCTTATTCCATTTTGCAAACTTTTCAACATAATTGCTAAAGTTTGTAAGCAGTATGTAGCTACCGAATTTTTCAAGCTTCTGGCCGGTATATCTCGGTAGCCAGTTTTGTATGATCTCTTCTTTGGTCTTCATGTTGATTAGTTTTGACGACTGACGACGGACGATTGACGACAAAGCTACTCGCTTAGTTTCTTTATAAATGCCTGAAGCATTTTTACAAGTTTTTCTGCTTCATTATATAAGTTGTTGAAAATTGGCTCATCTATATATTTCCTAAGTTTAGCTTTGATTAAACATGCGACAACTTCTAATGTTGATCTGTTAGCAAATATTAAAAATCTTTTTTGTTCTGCATTACTTTGGCTGGTCGATCCCTCGGCAATATTGAGTCCAATACTATCTGCAGCTCTCCTGATTTGATTACTGAGGTTAAACATTTCTTTTTTTGGAAATTCATCGGCAAGTAAATTGATCTTTTCCCCAAACTCGAGTGAAACTTGCCAGACTCTGAGATTTTCGAATTTAAAGGCCATAAATCAATTTTCGAATTAAATATACTTTAAAACGACGGGATTACCGTTTCTACAGTCGTCTATCGTCTGTTGTCTATCGTCTATATTTGCCCGATGATAAAAGTTAACTATCCTGAGCCTGTATTTCGATTCAAGGAAGAGAATGGTAAAGAAATGATCTTTGATTTTATCAGGAAACAATGGTTGTTGCTAAATGAAGAAGAGTGGGTACGACAAAATTTTATACAATTTCTTGTGCAGGAATTAAAATATCCTTTGGAATTGATTGCAGTGGAAAAAGAAATTCAATTAGGAGATTTGAAAAAACGGTTTGATATACTTATTTATGACCGTGATCACAAGCCATGGATGCTGATCGAATGCAAAGCCTCTGAAATTTTACTTGATGAAAAAGTTTTGCACCAGGTCTTGCGTTATAATATTTCAATGCCGGCAAATTTTTTAGTGATCACAAATGGACAGTTTACATACGCCTGGGAAAAGATCAATAGCGAGTTAAAAGAGATCGGGCAAATGCCAGTATGGAAATAAGATTTAGCTTTTATCAAAGATCTTTTCGTCTATAGGCACATTAAATTCAATGGTGGCTATTTTTATTTCCTGGAAAACTTGTCCTTCCATTTTTTGTGTTCTTACCATTGGAAATTTTAATCCATTAAAATCTTTGAAATCGCTGTAAAGGGTTTCAACTTCTATCTCCTGGCCCTGCAATTGTCTTGTGCTAACAGATTTTAGAATAAGATTATCTGTAACGGTGATGAAATAGGTTGTTACCTTATTGTCATCTTTATTGGTCAGTTTTATTTTATAAGTTTTTATTCCTTCAACATCTTCCTGTCCTTGTAGTTCAACTGTATGACCCCGAGCTTTGTAGTCCATAAGTTGGTTAGCGATCATACTTTGTGATTTGAAGTCGAGCAATTCTTCTGGTGTCATATCTGTAACAGTAGTCACTCCTGCAAATGGATTTATTTTCCATCCTTTTCCATCTTTATAAGAATTGATCACAGACTGTCCCATTGCTTGTACATCGCTACGAACCGCTTTTCCATTTATTATTTGTGAGGTTAGCGCCAGGTCAACTCCTTGTGTTGTGATGGTGCCTGTCGACTTCATTGTTTTTATTGCATTAAATGAGGCAAGTCCGCCCATTGCTTTTGAATATTTCTGAATAACATCATCTGCTGTTTGTGCATTAGTTGAAAAAAATGCTAATGTCAGAATTGAAAAAATGATCTTCTTCATATTTAATAATTGAGGATGTCAAGTTAGAATAATTAGTGCAAACAAAAATCCCCTTCATATAAATGAAGGGGACAGGCAGTTAGTATTGTCCGAAGGACTCCTTCGGGGGTTTGTTTATGGGAAAATACCAAGTTCAGAGTAGCTGGTTGCAACTTTATTTATCGCAACTACATACGCGGCGGTACGCATATCTGGTATTTTAGGATTGCTTTTCCATGCATTCATTATCTCGTGAGTGGCGGTGATCATTGTTTCTTCCAGTCCACTGTAAACAAGATCTGCTTCTTCAGGACCATGCATGATGAATTCTCTTTCGCGTTGACTCACTTTTTTTGCGGTCAAGCTCTTCAATTGTGCCAAGTATGTGTGCATTCAGATTTTCAGTAAATCTTTTTTCCATTCTTCCGTAACGTACGTGACTCAGATTTTTCAGCCATTCAAAATAACTTACAGTAACACCACCAGCATTCAAATACATATCAGGTACTACTAATATTCCTTTTTGTACAAACACTTCATCAGCTTCGGGAGTAAGTGGACCATTGGCGCCTTCGCCAATGATTTTTGCCTTTACTCTCGGGGCATTTTCTCCATTGATCACATTTTCCAATGCTGCGGGAATCAGAATGTCACATTCCAATTCCAGGGCTTCAGCACTCGTAGAAATAAATTTTGCTCCCGGAAAACCTTTTATTGAGCCAGTTTTCTTTTTGTATTGAAAAACTTCTTCTTCATTTAGTCCGTTATCATTGTAAACTGCCCCATCATGTTCTGCAAGGCATATAAGTTTAGCGCCGCCTTCACGGAAAAATTTTGCAGCATGATATCCAACATTACCCAATCCTTGTACAATAACTCTTTTACCTTCTACTCCTGTTGATAATCCAAGTTTCCCCATTACTTCAGGCATTTTACATACTTCACGTATGCCATAGAAAACACCAAGTCCTGTTGCTTCTCTTCTTCCGCGAACACCACCTTGTGTAACAGGTTTACCGGTAACACAACCGGCTGCATCAATTTCACCGGGACGCATAGATGTATATGTATCGAGTATCCATGCCATTTCTCTTTCACCAGTACCATAGTCAGGAGCAGGAACATCAGTGCCGGGGCCAATAAAATTTTTCTTGATCAACTCGGCTGTGTAACGCCTTGTAATATTTTCCAATTGATAAGCAGTATATTTTTTGGGATCAATACTGATACCGCCTTTAGCGCCACCAAAAGGAACATTTACAATGGCACATTTAAAAGTCATCAATGCAGCAAGGGCCATCACTTCATCAAGGTTTACCGAAGTAGAAAAACGAATACCGCCTTTACAGGGTGTTTTGTGATGACTGTGTTGAACACGATATGCCTTAATGACCTCTATCTTATCATCGATCTTTACAGGGAAGTTCATCCTGTAAACAGCATTGCATTGTTTTATTTGTTCAAGTAACACCTGGATCCCAATTGGTAAACTTAGCGGCTTTATCAAAACTTTTGGAAACCGCCCCAAAAAAACTATAGTCAGACATATGGCAAGCATTTAATTTAAAAAATGAGTTTATTTATTTTTTTCCAGCCTGGAAATCTTTCTGTCAAGTCGAATAAGATATAATACAAGTCCTGCAAGTATTGTCAGCATCACGGCAATTACCACATATATCTTTCCATTCTCTTTCATTACATCAGCCATCTTTACATCCTGTGCATTTACAAAGAAATGTAAGAAATATAAAAGCCAAAACAGAGATCAATTTTTTCATTGTGACAATTTTTGTTCATGAATAATTTTCATCCTGATCTTCAATGTTGCGATCCATACACCTATTAATGTCCATCCTGCAATAGCGGGATAAAAAACAAGCCGCATGTTTGCTGAAGCGCTACCGGGATCAAGTGCTGGGTTTCCCTCGCTGCCACCGGGATGCAAGCTATCTAATAATCGTGGAATGATCCAGATAGAAGGAAAAAGCATGGCAAATGCAAAGATGTTGTAAACAGCACTTATCCTTGCTTTCTTATCAATATCCTGGATGGAATCTCTTAATACCAAATATGCGGCATAAACAAGCAGTGCGATGGCGGCACCGATCAATTTTGGTTCACGGGCAATGGTATCAAAAGAGTTGAAAATAGATTTATTTGAATCGATCCACGTATAGCTCATCCAGATGGCGCCAGTTAAATAACCAAGCAAACCAAATAAAATTCCTACGCCTGCATATTGACGGGATGCTATGTCATGAACCGGTTTGCTTGTTCTTAAATACATGATTGCACGAACAAATGAAACGATGAACAAGATCATCATGCCAAACCACATGCATACATGAAAGAAAAGATTACGTATAGTTTCCTGCAATTGCGGGTTTCGGGGCACCTCAATAAGTAAACCCGCAATAAATGTGTAAACAAGAAGTAAAACGCCCAGAATTTTCCACCAGGATTTACGCATATAAAAATTTGTGGTTCGTCATAGGAAAACTGCGACAGGCGCAGAGATCAATTTAAAGTGATTGCAAAAATAAGAGGAAAGGAATAATGAACAAGGAATAAAAAATAAAGAATTATGAATATAAAAACCTCTTCAAAACTCCTTATTGCATGTTCGACATTCTCAATCTTTCCATAAAAAAGGAAAAAGAATAACGGCAAGCATTACGACAAGCACATCAAGCATTACGATCAGAAGCAAAGTAGAAAATGCTATTCCCGTTTTATCACTAAAAACAGTATTGGCAAGCTGCATCAACAGCATTAATTGCGGAATAATAATTGGAAAACCCAGTATTGCCATAATAGCTGCATTTTGTTGCGCCTTTGCGGCAATGGCAGAAAGAAATGTAAAAACAAGGCTAAGGCTCCATCCGCCCAGCAACACTAGCCCAATAAATGGAAGAACTTTTTGTACAGGGTTACCTAAAAAAAGAGTGAAGAGCAAAATACTCAGGAAACTCATCAACAACATTAGCACGGAGTTGAACACAAGTTTTGCAAGTATAAAATCCCGTGGGTTTATGATCGAATAAAAATAAAGCATTCGGCCGCGGGTTTCTTGTAAAAAACTTTTTGCAACAGCATTTATGCAAATAAACAATTGAATGACCCAAAACAATCCATTCCAAACTTTAGCTTCCGGTTCCCGTATGGTCATGTATAAAACAAAAATTGTTGCTATAATATATAAAAGTATCCCGTAAAAGCTATACTGCTGCCGTACTTCAAGCAGCAGGTCTTTTTTTATAAGCGTGGCTATGCGATTAATTGAACTCATTTATTTTTGAATAGATGATAACTAATAGAGAATAGATAATAACTCTTTCGGACTCAATTTACATTACTGATCTGCTGTTTGGTTCTGTAAACAAAACTATCATCTATTAACTTTTATCTATCATCTTCTCCGATTCTTTATAACATGTTCTGCATCTTGGTTCGTAAACATCTTTTGCACCAAGCATTACCTGGTCATCGTTTGGCACTTTCCGATAGCTATAATTTGCAATATTGCCGCACCGGACACAAATTGCATGAAGCTTCGTGATATAGTCAGCTTTTGACAAAAGATTAGGAATTTGCCCAAATGGGTTGCCGAGATAATCCATGTCAAGCCCTGCAACGATCACCCTGATGCCGCGAAAAGCAAGCTCATCACAGACATTGGCGATCTCGGGATCAAAAAATTGGGCTTCGTCAACACCAACAACATCAACATCTCCCGCAAGCAGCAAGATCTGCTGGGAATTACCTACAGGAGTAGATTGTATCGCATTTTCATCATGCGAAACGATCTTGATCGCATCATAACGAACATCAATAGCCGGTTTGAATATCTCCGTTTTCAGGTTAGCAATTTTGGCTCTTTTCAACCGTCGTATAAGTTCTTCGGTTTTTCCGCTAAACATTGATCCGCAGATCACTTCAATCCACCCACGGCGGTCGCCTCTTATGTTAGGTTCAATAAACATCGTTAAAATCTGGTATTATTATAATTCTTGGTAAACTGTTTGTAAATTTAAAGACGGAACAATATTTGCAAGTATCCGTAAACTTTAAAATCCTTTTATCCGCGGTCAAAAGTAGTATAAACAAATGGAAAGAATTCAGACTTTGATCAACCGTCTGCAGGAACAGGTTAGACAAAATGCAGATGTAGCACAGATGCAGCTTACACTTCAGTTATTGCAGTCCGAATTGAATCAACTGCAAAAAACCTCAGTAAGAACATTAGGTACTTCTAAAGTGTCAGTAGTGTTACCAACACCTGTCGCTATTGCACCTGCTTCAATTTCAAAAAAAGAAGCCGAAGAAGAACAGGAGGTTATTTCAGTTCCCAAAATAAAAGCAAAGCCAAGGAACCAGCTTGATCTTCATTTCGATCCGATGAATGATATCCCCACATTTTCACAATATAAAATTGGAAGGGAAGTTAATGAAGCGGTGGAGCAGCAGGAGTCTTTTAACGACCGATTAAAAGAAAACAGGACTGAATTAATGCATTCATTAAAGGATGCTCCTATTCGTGACCTTCGCAAAGGCATTGGTATAAATGATCGCTTTGTTTTTATAAGTGAATTGTTCCGCGGTGATGAACCAATGTACGAACGCAGCATAAAAACTATTAATAGTTTCAATATTTACCCCGAAGCAGAGTATTGGATGAATCGTGAATTAAAGATCAAACTAGGGTGGGACGACACCAGGGAAACAGTGAAACACTTCTATCAATTGGTCAAAAGACGGTTTGCGTCAATGTAATGAAGGATCTTTTCTGTAGCTCCTTTATTTTGTTTTACAAAGTCAAATGAATTTTTGCCGCTTAGTTCTGACGCTATTTTATCACTAATGAATTTTTGCAGGATAGCTGAAAGCTCACGGCTTGAAGTGATACAGATCCCGCCGCCTGTTTCTATTAATCCGACAGCTTCTTTAAATTTTTTATAATTGGGACCAAATAAAACTGGTTTGCCATAAACCGCAGCTTCAAGTGTATTGTGAATGCCTTTATTAAATCCGCCACCAACATAAGCAATGCTTGCATAATGATAAAGCTTCGAAAGCATTCCAATGTTATCTATGATAAGGCAAGTTGCGGGTTGCGGGTTACGAGTTGTGAGCTGCGAATATAGAACCGCATCAGGGAACATTGATCTCAATTGATCAATATGTTCTTTATGTATTTCATGTGGAGCGATGATGATCTTCAAGTCGGGAAAATTAGCTGTGGAGTTTTTGATCAGCTTTTCATCTTCCGGCCATGTGCTGCCTGCAACAAGAACTTGTGAACCGCCACAAAATTTTTCTATCACTTCGATCGGTGTAAAGTTCTCAGCAATTTCTGACACACGATCAAACCTTGTATCGCCGGCGACAGTTGCATTATTTATATTAATAGACTCTAATAATTGAAGTGATTCTTTATCCTGAACAAAAAAATGGGTGAAACAATTCAGCATACTGCGATGAAGATCGCCATACCATTTAAAGAAAGGCTGATCTTTTCTAAATATCCCTGAGACCAATAACAAAGGCGTTTTTCTTTTTTTACACTCATTAAGATAATAATACCAGTAATCATACTTCACAAAAACAACAAGCGATGGATTGACAATATCAAAAAATTGTTTGGCATTTTTTCCTGAATCTAATGGCAAATAAAAAACCCAATCAGCGCCTTTATATTCTTTTCTTATTTCATAACCCGAAGGGGAAAAGAAGGTAAGAAGGAATTTGGTCTCACCTGAGGCGAGATGTTTCCTGAGATTTTCCATAACTGGTCGGCCTTGTTCAAATTCGCCAAGTGATGAACAATGAAACCATATTATTTTGGAATCTTGAGCCCTGAGTTCAGCCCTAAGCCGATTGAAAATATTCTTTCTTCCATTCAACCATAGCTTGGCTTTATTATTCCATAGCGATGCCATACGGATGCCAGCCCGATACAATAACAAAAAGATGTTGTAAAAGAAAAGTGTCAATCTGTAAAATTTATCTTATCCCAACAGTCTATCAGATAGGATAACAAATGTAAAGGCAAATGTGATAACTACCTTTAATTCACTATTTTTGCGCCCATTAAACCAGGCAGGAGATAATTCAAAATCAATTTGAAATCGTAAATCCGAAATCTGAAATCAAAATCACCATGCATCCTATCCAGATGGTCGACCTGAAAAGGCAGTATCATAAAATTAAAAAAGAAGTAGATGAAGCCGTGCTGAACGTAATTGAAAGCACTGCATTCATTAATGGTAAAGCCTGTTCAGGAATTTGCAAATAATCTTTCCGCTTATCTCGGCGTTAAACATGTAATTCCCTGCGCCAATGGAACGGATGCGCTTCAAATTGCCATGATGGCTCTGGATCTGCAACCGGGTGATGAAGTGATCACTCCTTCTTTTACTTTTATTGCAACGACCGAGGTCATCGCATTACTAAGACTAACACCAGTTTTTGTTGAAGTAGACCCGAAAACATTTTGCATGGATCCGGTGGCATTAGAAAAAGCAATTACTCCTAAAACAAAAGCAATAGTTCCTGTTCATCTTTATGGGCATTCAGCGCCGTTGGATGAAATAATGGCAATCGCTAAAAAACATAACCTTGTTGTTATCGAAGATAATGCCCAGGCAATTGGCGGTGATTACTTCTCAAAAAATGTTGGGATTGCTTCGGCTTCGCCTCGCAAGAAAACGGGTACTATCGGTCATGTGGGAACTACTTCTTTTTTCCCTTCAAAAAATCTTGGTGCATATGGTGATGCTGGTGCTATTTTCACCAATGATGATGTATTAGCTGATAAAATGAAGATGGTTGCCAATCATGGTCAGCGAAAAAGATATTATTATGAAATAGTTGGTTGCAATAGCCGGCTTGACACGATCCAGGCTGCTGTGCTAAATATCAAACTAAAACATCTTGATGAATACATAAAAGCAAGACAAGCTGTAGCTGATTTTTATGATAAGGCATTTGCAAATAATCCAAAGATCACAACACCTTACCGGGCATCTTATTGCAGTCATGTTTTTCATCAATATACATTAGTGCTTAATGATGTGAATCGTGATGGATTAAATGCATTTCTTGCTGAACATAATATTCCCTCAATGATCTATTACCCGGTGCCCGGACATCAGCAACAAATGTTTGCTCATTATGAAACTGCCAAAGTCTCATTACCGGTTACTGATTGGCTTACAGAAAGAGTTATTTCATTGCCGATCCATACGGAGATGGATAATGAACAATTGAATTTTATTACAACAAAAGTTTTAGAATATATAAACAGATAATAATTTCTTATGAAAATTGCAGTCGTTGGAACAGGATATGTTGGATTGGTGACAGGTACCTGTTTTGCAGAAACAGGTAATACAGTAACCTGTGTTGATATTGATAAGAACAAAGTTGAAAAATTATCTAACGGGCAGATCACAATTTATGAGCCCGGTCTCGAAAAATTATTTTTAAGAAATCAGCGGGAAGAAAGATTAAAGTTTACAACGAATCTTGAGGAAGGAATTGCTGATGCAAAAGTTATTTTTCTTGCGTTGCCTACACCACCCGGAGAAGATGGTTCGGCCGATTTGAAATATATTTTAGGTGTTGCCAATGATCTCGGGAAAATATTAAAAGATTATAAAGTAATTGTTGATAAAAGTACTGTGCCGGTTGGTACAGCTGAAAAAGTACATGATGCGATCGCCAAAAATTGTAAATGTGAATTTGATGTTGTAAGTAATCCTGAATTTTTGCGTGAGGGAGTTGCTGTGGAAGATTTTATGAAACCTGACAGGGTAGTGATCGGTACCGAATCGGAGAAAGCAAGAAAGATAATGGCAGATCTTTATGCACCGTTTGTTCGCCAGGGAAATCCTGTAATTTTTATGGATGAAAGATCTGCTGAGCTTACTAAGTATGCGGCCAACTCATTTCTTGCCACGAAAATTTCATTTATGAATGAGATCGCAAGATTATGTGAGTTAATGGGAGCAGATGTTGATATGGTCCGTCGTGGAATTGGAGGTGATGATAGGATTGGCAAACGGTTTTTATTTCCGGGTATTGGTTATGGCGGTTCCTGTTTTCCAAAAGATGTGCAGGCATTGGTAAAGTCGGCATCCGATGTTAAATATGATTTCAGAATACTTGATGCGGTAATGGAAGTGAATGAAAAACAGAAAGTGTATTTGATTCCCCGCATAAAAAAATATTTTAATAATAATGTGACTGGTAAGAAAATTGCTCTTTGGGGACTGGCTTTTAAGCCAAATACAGATGATATAAGGGAAGCACCAGCTCTTTATCTTATTGAAGAATTATTGAAGGATGGTGCAACTATTACAGCATTTGATCCTGAAGCGATGAAAAATGTAAGAGACGTTGTGGGTGACAAAATCACTTTTACCGAGAATCAATATGATGCTTTAAATAATTGTGATGCATTGATCATTGCAACTGAGTGGAGTGAATTCAGAACACCCGATTTTGAGAAAATGACTCAGCGAATGAAAAGCAAGGTGATCTTTGATGGCAGAAATGTCTTTGATCTTTCACAAATGAAAGACTTAGGATTTTATTATGAAAGCATAGGAAGAAAAACAATTGCCCCTTAACTAAGGTCTATGGAGAAAAAGACGACATTAATAACTGGTGCTGCGGGTTTTTTAGGATCACATCTTTGCGATCGGTTTGTCAAAGAAGGCCATCACGTTATTGCAATGGATAATTTGATCACCGGAGATATAAAGAATATCGAACATCATTTTTCAAATAAAGATTTTGAGTTTATTCAACATGATGTTACAAAGCATATTGAAATACCAGGCAAGCTTGATTATATACTTCATTTTGCATCTCCTGCAAGCCCGATCGATTATTTAAAAATACCAATACAAACTTTGAAAGTTGGGGCATTAGGTACACATAATTGTCTTGGGCTTGCAAAAGCAAAGAATGCAAGAATGTTAGTTGCGTCAACAAGCGAAGTATATGGTGATCCGTTAGTACATCCGCAAAATGAGGATTACTGGGGAAATGTAAATCCCGTGGGTCCCAGGGGTGTGTATGATGAAGCAAAGCGATACATGGAAGCAATTACTATGGCGTATCATAGTTTTCATGGAGTGGATACAAGGATCGTTCGAATATTTAATACATATGGACCAAGAATGAGATTGAATGATGGAAGAGCATTGCCAGCATTTATTGGGCAAGCTTTGCGTGGAGAGAACCTTACGGTTTTTGGCGATGGATCACAAACAAGAAGTTTTTGTTTTGTTAATGATCTTGTTGAAGGGATCTATCGTTTGCTGATGAGTGATTATTACATGCCGGTAAATATTGGCAACCCTGATGAAATTTCATTAAAGGATTTTGCTGAAGAAATACTTGTACTAACAGGTAATAAAGTGAAAATAATTTATAAACCATTGCCTGTTGATGATCCAAAACAAAGACAGCCTGATATTACAAGAGCAAAAAAATTGCTGGACTGGGAACCTAAAGTTTCAAGAAAGGAAGGTTTGAAAATTACATATGAATATTTTAGATCCCTTGCACCAGAAGAATTAAATAAACAGCCAAAGGAATTTGTAAGCAAGCGATAGTGTGCAGGAATTAGGAATTTGGAATAGGAATTAGGTATTAGGATTTGGGAGGGATAGAATTTGTGATTTTGTTATTTGTCCCAAAGGGACTCCTTTTGAGGAATTTTATTGTAAAAGGCATTCAAATTATTAAACGTTAATATAGATGTACCAGGAATTAATTGATAAGAAAGCGAAGTTGGCAGTAATAGGACTAGGTTATGTAGGACTTCCCATCGCTTTGGAATTTGCCAAAAAAATATCTGTGATCGGTTTTGATATAAATGAAGGAAGGGTAGAGATGATGAAAAAGTGTATCGATCCAAGTAATGAGTTGGTAAAAGAAGATTTTGATAATTGTGATATTCATTTCACTTCGAAGCTGGAAGAATTGAAAGAAGTAAAGTTTTTCATCGTTGCGGTACCGACCCCGGTTGATGAGCACAATGTACCGGATCTTACACCCGTAAAAAAAGCATCTGAAACCATTGGTAAAGTTTTAAAGAAAGGCGATTATGTTGTTTTTGAATCGACCGTTTACCCGGGTTGCACGGAGGATGATTGTTTGCCGATCATTGAAGAATTATCAGGGTTAAAAAGTGTGAAAGATTTTAAACTTGGCTATTCTCCTGAAAGAATTAATCCAGGAGATAAAACACATACACTTTCTAAAGTATATAAAAGTTGTTTCAGGATGTGATGCTGAATCGTTGGAAGAGATCGCAAAAACTTATGAATTAGTTGTAACAGCAGGAGTACATCGTGCATCTTGTATAAAAGTAGCGGAAGCAGCGAAGATCATTGAGAATACGCAGCGTGACCTCAACATTGCGTTAATGAATGAGCTGTCCATCATTTTTGATAAAATGAATATTAATACATACGAAGTATTGGAAGCAGCCGGTACCAAATGGAATTTCTTGAAATTTTACCCAGGCTTAGTGGGTGGCCATTGTATTGGCGTTGACCCATACTACCTTACTTATAAATCAAGTGAACTTGGTTTTGATTCAAAAGTTATTTTAGCCGGTCGATATATTAATGATGGAATGGCTTTATATGTTGCGAGAAAAGTGGTTAGATATATTACGAAAAATGTAAGCAATGTGCAGACGGCAAGAGTGTTAGTGTTAGGAGCGACATTCAAAGAAAATGTAAGTGACATTAGAAATTCAAAAGTTGCAGATGTTGTAAAAGAGTTGCAATCATTTTCTGTAAATGTGGATGTTCATGACCCTCATGCTTCTTCTGATGAAGTGATGCATGAGTACGGCTTTGGATTAACAGAGATCAATGGAACCGATTATGATGCTGTTATCCTTGCAGTTTCTCACGATAAGTTTAAAGAAATGGACGAGGAATATCTTTTATCGATCACAAAACCGCATGCTGTTGTATATGACCTGAAAGGTTTATTTCGGGATAAAATTAAAAAAAGAACTTACTGGACCTTATAATATGCCATTTATACAAACACCCATACCCAACTTACTGGTTTTTGAACCAAAAATACACGAGGATAGCCGTGGATATTTTTTTGAATCATTCAATCTTCAAACTTTCCGGGCTGAAGGAATTGAAGTAGGCTTTGTGCAGGATAATCAATCATCATCAAACTATGGTGTGATCAGGGGTTTACATTATCAGCTCAATCCATTTGCGCAGGTAAAGCTAATACGAGTGTTATCAGGAAGGATATTAGATGTTGCCGTTGATATTCGCAAAGGCTCGCCGACTTTTGGAAAAAGTTTTTCTATTGAGCTTTCGGCTGAAAATAAAAAACAATTGTTTATTCCGGCAGGATTTGCTCATGGGTTTTCTGTACTAAGTGAACAGGCAGAAGTATTTTATAAATGTGATTCCTTTTATAATAAAGACAGTGAAGCCGGCATTTTATACAATGATCCTTCTTTGAATATTGATTGGAAAATCCCTGCTGGAAAAGAGATTATTTCTGAAAAAGATAAAGGGCTATCTTTATTTACTGAGTGCAGGAACAATTTTATTTATACTGAATGAAACAAAAGTCCAAAATACTGGTAACAGGCGGTGATGGGCAATTAGGCAAAGAGCTCCGGGAATTTTCTTCTTTGAATACCGGGTTAGAATTTGTTTTTCTTTCAAGAGAAGAACTGCCCATTCACGAGTTTGAATTAGTAAGAAAATATTTCAATACAGTAAAACCTGCTTATTGCATTAATTGCGCTGCTTACACTGCAGTTGATAAAGCTGAATCTGAAAAAGACCTGGCTTTTAAAATAAATGGCGAAGCAGTTGGAGTGCTTGCTGCCGTTTGTAAAGAGCATAACTCTAAGTTCATTCATATTTCATCAGATTATGTTTTCAATGGCGAGGCGCATTATCCTTACACAGAAAGTTTCCACACTGATCCAATAAACGTTTATGGCGCTTCAAAACTGGAAGGGGAGAAGCAAGCCATGGAATTAAATCCTGATAGCATTATCATTCGCACATCATGGCTTTATTCATCTTTCGGAAATAATTTTGTAAAGAAAATGATGCAGTTGATGAGTGAAAAAAATGAAGTAAAAGTGATCAAAGATCAGTTGGGTTCTCCAACAAATGCCGCGGACCTGGCAGAAACAATTTTTAATATTATTGGACTTTGTCATTTGCAGATCTATGATTGGACATCCCGGGATCTATAATTTCAGTAACGAAGGAATTATTTCATGGTATGATTTTGCAAAATCAATAAAAGAGATCACAAACAGTCCTTGTAATGTAAAACCGATCTCTACAAAAGAATATCCAACACCTGCAAAGCGACCAGCTTATTCTGTTTTAGATAAAACAAAAATTCAACAGACTTTTGGAATTAAACTGAAAAAGTGGGAGGATAGCCTCAGGACTTGCATCAGTACTATGCAGCACTGATCAGCGGCTCGTTATTTGATCGAAGTAATTTCTGTTTTACCAGTTTTTGATTCTGTTTTCACAATACCAAATCCCGGTGCAAACCATTCAATAACATCCATTTTTATTGGAAATCCAATACCGGCGACCTTTGATACAATTTTATTTTTTGCTGATATCTTGTAACATTCCCATGTACCGGCTGGTGTAGTAACGCTTTCTTTTCCTTCTACTTTTCTTTCGGTAATACTTATTTCAATAGAAGATTTTAAACCACCACCTGATTCATAATCCATATTAAATTGTCCATCTTTCAATTGATCTCCCACATTCATATTTGCGGGATACTCAAGATAAACATCAGTTGCTTTTGCTTCGCCTGATTTCATTTGTTCCGTTTGTGCAGGTGGAATAAAAGTTTTCATATCCATCTGCATCACACCATTTTCACATTTCACATTATTGGTTGCCTTGGAAATTGTTTTTCCTTTTGCATCAACAAACTCAGAATTGATCGTGGCAGTTATTGAACTGCCATTTTTTTTACTGTCTGAGACAGCATAAGTCATCTTACCAGATTCCTTTCCGTTTTTATTCGAGATGGTCATCTCTATGGTCTTATTGTTTTGCAGGAAATAATAATTAGAGCAGTCCTGGGAAAAAATATTTCCGGTTAAAAGAAGGAAAGCAAAGGCAGTTATCAATCTCATAGTTTGTGGTTTATTCTGAAAGTTAAAGAGAAGATGAGATATATAAATAAAAAAGTCCCGCCTTTGGCGGGACTAAAGTTCATCACTTGCAGTTTCCGTTGACCCATAAGGATTCGAACCTTAACTGACTGAACCAAAATCAGTAGTGCTACCATTACACCATGGGTCATCCAAACATTCCTCCGAAGGAGTCCTTTGGACTTTCGGAATGGGCTGCAAAAATAAGGTTTGCACAGTTTTAAGCCAAAAGGTTTTTGAGTTAAATTAATTGCTAATAGCTAACGGCTTCTCATCCCTTTCTTCCCTCTCTTTTAACTCTCTTATTTTATCCAATGCACCCGCCACCACATCACACATAATTGTGTATAAAGCACCGTGTTTTGGATTTTCATAAATATAATCCAGCGCCTGGTTCTCGTTGGGGATCGTCATTACCGGTATATTGGGATTCACATTTTCAATTCCTTCTTTTAACAAACCGATAATTTCTTCGGCCGTTCTTCCTCTTAAATTTTTATCGCAGCGAATAATGATCTCATCAAAATATTTTGCTGAAATTTCTCCCAGCTCACGAATATCTTCATCTCTCCTGTCACCGGTACCACTGATAATACCAATGCGCATCGGATAATCCAGTTTGCTTACAAAATCACAAAGCAATTTCAATCCATGCGGATTATGAGCAAAGTCGGCCAGTATGGTAAAATTTTTAAAATGGAAAAAATTCAAACGACCCGGTGTGAGATTTGCGCTTGGCATAAATGTTTGCAATCCTGTTCTGATATCTTCAATTGTAATATCGCGGAATAGATAAGTTGACAATACTGCCGGTAAACAATTATTGATATTATGGATTGCTTTTCCTTCATAGGTCAACGGAATATTTTTTACATGCAATACTCTTATTTTCCAGCTGCCTTTCATCAGTGTAACATAACCATTTTCAAAAACACATGACAAACCATTTTCCAGCGGCATGTTCTTTTATCCGTGGGTTATTTTCATCCATACTGAATAAAGCAATATTGCAATCAAGAGTCTTCTTTCATTTTATACACCAGGTCATCATCTGCATTCAAAACCGCATAGCCATGTTTAAAAACTGTTTCAGGTACTACTGCTTTTACTTTTGCCATTGCTTCCAGTGTATGAATACCACCAAGACCCATATGATCTGCTGCTACATTGGTAACAACTGCCACTTCACAATTTTGAAATGCCAAGCCTGATTTTAAAATACCGCCTCTTGCACATTCCAATACGGCAAAATCAACTGTTGGATCTTTTAAAACAAATTGAGAAGATATCGGCCCGGTGCAATCACCTTTCATCATCATTTGGTTTTGAATATACACACCATCACTGGTTGTATAACCAACTTTTTTCCCTGCACTCTTTGCAATATGTGCTGTCAATCTTGTGGTGGTTGTTTTGCCATTTGTTCCGGTGATCGCAATGATCGGTATCCTTCCTGCACTTCCTTTTGGAAATAGCATATCAACAACCGGCTCTGCAACATTTCTTGGCAAACCTTCCGATGGTTCAATATGCATACGGAAACCCGGTGCAGCATTTACTTCCAGTATGGCGCCACCATTTTCTGATAACAGGTGTTCGCAGATCAGTTGCCATGATATCAATACCACAAATATCAAGGCCAATGATCTTTGCGATCCGTTCAAACATAAAAATATTGGCCGGGTGTACTTCATCAGTTACATCTGTTGATGTGCCACCGGTAGAAAGATTGGCTGTTGGTTTCAATAAAACTCATTCATCCTTTTGGCGGAATTGTTTCTAATGTATATCCCTGCATCATCCAGCATTTTTTGTGTAAACTGGTCAATGGTAATTTGTGTCAGCACTTTTTCATGGCCATAACCACGACGTGGATCTTTATTTGTTTCATCGATCAGCCATTGTATAGTATGTTCACCATCACCAACAACTGATGCAGGTGTACGTAATGCAGCACAAATGAATTTATAATTGATAACAAGACAACGAAAATCAAAACCGGTGATAAATTTTTCAACGATCACACTGCGGCCATATTCTTTTGCCGCTTCCAATGCTTTTACTGCCTGTTCCCAGCTATTGATATTGGTTGTATTTCCTTTTCCATGATTACCATCAATAGGTTTTATCACCAGCGGGTAACCAAATTTTTCAACTGCTTCCTTCAATCCTTCTTCTGTTCTTATCACTGTTCCTTTTGGCACAGGTATTTCTGCTGCTTCCAACAACATTTTTGTTTCTTCTTTATCACAGGCAATATCAACAGCAATATTGGAAGTGGTGGAGGCGATCGTTGCACGAATTCTTTTTTGATTAACACCATAACCCAACTGTACCAAGGCTTTGTTTATTCAATCGTATAAAAGGTATTCCTCTTTTTGCGGCTTCTTCAACAATACAACCGGTGGAAGGCCCCAGCCTTGTATCTTCCCTTATCTCCCGCAGCTTCTGAATATCTTCAGCCAGGTCATAGTCTGTTCCATCTATCAATGCCTGTGCAATTCTTACCGATGCTTTTGCTGCATATACACCGGCATCTTCTTCCATATAACTAAACACTACATAATACACACCTTCTTTTTCACCTTCAGGCGTTCTTGTTCTTCCAAAACCAGTATCCATTCCTGCCAGTGTTTGCATTTCCAGTGCAATATGTTCTATCACATGCCCCATCCAGGTGCCTTCATCCACCCGTTCAAAAAAACCACCCGGTATACCTTCACTGCAACGGTGTTCAATTAATGAAGGAAACAATTTTTCCAATCTTTCCCTGAAACCCGGAATTTTATTGGTTGGCATGTTGTTCCATTTCTTCCAGGTCAAGCTTCATCTGTATCAGCTTGGCTCGTCGTACACTCCAGTAATTAGGGCCTTTCAGCACTTTTATCTCAAGTATTTTCATAAATAAAATGTTGGATGTTCAATTTAGGTTTTTTTAATTAGGTAGCCAACAATAGTAATTCTGTTCATCGTTCCTTGCGTCGCACTCTTGTACTGCATTAATTCTATTCAACTATTTATACATTCCTACTGATAGAAAGAGTTTTCAAACTGCCTTAGTCTTGTCATGTCGAGCCGGGATAATTAATTCACTTTCGATCTTAGTAATGCCAGGCGAGACATCTCATAGATCGGCTTGCCTGAGATGTCTCGCCTTACTTTCATCATTTTTTTAAATAACTATAGTCAGCGGCTCGACATGACAAGATGGAAGCCGGCCGAAGCAATCTAAAAGCCTTGTACGGTCTTTTTCTTACTTTTATACAAATCAATTACAATGCCTGTAAATAATCGTCGTGGTTTTCTGAAAAAAGTCGGCACATTCTCCGCAACTGCTGTTCTTTCTTCTATAGCAAAACCAATGTGGGCAAGAAATCTTGATACCGCATTAAAAGATGCAGAAGGAGTTTCCGCAACTGATCTTGCAACCGAAGAAGATTTCTGGTATTATATACAAGCAATCATTCACCGTATCACCTTCATCTGATCAATCTTAATAATGGCGGTGTTAGTCCTGCTCCAAAAACCGTGCAGGATGCCATGAAACGTTATTATGATTACTGCAATGAAGCGCCGAGTTATTATATGTGGCGCATACTCGACCAGGGCCGTGAACCATTAAGAAAAAATCTGGCGAAGACTGGCTGGTTGCGATGCGGAAGAAATTGCCATCAATCGCAATTCATCCGAAGGATTGGAAACGGTCATCTTTGGTATTGCAATTAAAAGCCGGTGATGAAGTGGTAGCAGCCAAACAGGATTATCCCAATATGATCAATGCTTATAAGCAACGGGAAATGCGGGATGGAATAAAAATGGTTTGGATCAATCTTGAATTGCCGAGTGAAGATGAAAATTATTTGGTGAGCCAGTATGTGAATGCATTTACTTCAAAAACAAAAGTGGTGCATATCACGCATATCATCAACTGGAATGGGCAGATAATACCCGTGAAAAAGATTGCAGCAGAAGCTCATAAAAGAGGAATTGAAGTAGTGGTGGATGGCGCACATAGTCTTTGCTCATTTTGATTTTAAAATATCCTGATCTCGATTGCGATTATTTTGCCAGCCAGCTTGCATAAATGGCTGTATGCACCAATTGGCAGCGGTATGTTGTATGTAAGAAAAAGTAAGATCAAAAATATCTATCCATTGTTTGCACATGGGAGAACCATTGAAAGATGATATCCGAAAGTTTGAAGCATTAGGTACAAGACCAATGTTTATTGAACAGGCTATTGGCAAGGCGTTGGATTTTCATGAAATGATCGGCAGCGAAAGAAAAGAAAAACGTTTACACTATTTAAAGAATTACTGGATGGAAAAAGTAAAGAATATTCCAAAAGTGAAACTGCATACATCCTTTTCATCCAAAATGGGGTTGTGCCATCGGCAATGTTTCAATTGAAGGAAAAAAACCTGAAGAGCTTGATAGCTTTTCTGCTGGATAAATATAAAGTTCATACGGTTGGCATTGAACTGGGAAAATATTCATGGTGTTCGTGTCACTCCAAATGTTTATACAACTACAAAGAATCTGGATGTATTGGTGGAAGGGATCAATGCATTTGTGAAACAGGTTTAATTATTATTTCTGATCTCGAAAAGAAGGGTAATAACTACTTTGTGGATTGTAATGAAAGCAATTTAAATTACAGATTGAATTGTTTTAATGTCCACACCACTCACTAACCGTAAGATCAACTTACTGCAGGCTACATCTATCAACATGATAGATATGGTTGGCATAGGACCGTTTGTAGTAATGCCTTTTGTTGTCAGCCAATTTAATAATGGACTGTTTTTATGGGCATGGATATTTGGCGCCATCACTGCTTTTGTGGATGCCATGATATGGAGTGAGCTTGGTGCAAAGTATCCGTTGGCAGGCGGCACCTATAATTTTCACCGGATCGCTTATGGAGAAAAGGATGGAAAGATGATGAGCTTTTTATTTGTCTGGCAAACTTCTATACAGGCGCCGTTGGTTGTTGCGTCCGGCGCCATCGGGTTTGCTCAATATCTTACTTATATCATTCAACTTGACACCAATACAGGAAAAAATCATTTCCGGAAGTTTAGTGATCCTTGTTTTTCTTTTACTCTACCGAAAAATAGAAACGATCGGAAAGATATCTGTTGTAATGGGATCGATCGTTGTTCTTACAATTCTTTGGATCATCATCAGCGGATTGATGAATCAGCAACATCCTGTGCAATTAATTCCATCCGGGAAACATCTTTTTTTACTTATGCTTTTTGGGCAGCAGTAGGACATGGCTCTGTAAAAACTGTTTATAGTTATCTTGGTTATTATAATGTTTGTCATTTGGGCGGAGAAATTAAAAAACCGGAAATAAATATTCCGCGAAGCATTTTTATTTCAATTGCGGGGATTGCGATCCTGTACTTACTGATGAATATAAGTGTGATGGGAGTGATACGGTGGCAATCTGTATTGGAAGGTGATAAATATTTAGTGAGTGCCTTTATGGAAAGTATTTATGGATACAAAGCAGGAGTCATCGTTACTGTTTTAATTCTTTGTATTGCATTCTCTTCTTTATTTGCTGTTGTGCTTGGTTATTCAAGAGTTCCTTATGCGGCAGCAGTAGATGGAAATTTCTTTAAAGTATTTTCAAAACTTCATCCGACAAAGAACTTTCCTTATGTCTCGCTGATCTTTCTTTGTGCATCTTGGTTTTATTTTCAGCTTGTTTATGAAACTGAGCCAGGTAATTTCTTCCATTCTTGCGATGAGAATACTTATTCAATTTATAGCACAGGGTATTGGTGTAGTATTATTAAGAAACAGGTTTGGCAAAAAAGATCTGCCTTTTAAAATGTTCTTGTTCCCAATACCGGTTATTATTTCAATCGGTATATGGTTGTTTCTTTTTATATCTACGGGATGGTTTGCAATATGGGGAAGTTTAATTGCAATAGCAGGATTAGTTGTATTTTCTATTTTTTCAAAATACAAGCGGGAAAAAGAAGCGATAAATTTTGATTTTGAAAAGAACTAGTTGCTCCTTTCTGACTTATAAATTTCATTTCAACCTTCGACCATATTTCTATATTTTTGCTGCCCGTTCAAGGAAAAATGCCGGGGTAGCTCAGCTGGTTAGAGCACTGGATTCATAACCCAGAGGTCGGCAGTTCAAGTCTGCTCCCCGGTACTAAGCTCAAATCTTATAATCAATTGGTTTGGGCTTTTTTATTCCCCCTCTTGGCCGTAGTAATTAACCACAACTAACAAAATAGCTAACAAAAATTATTACTCATCCTTTTACTTCCGAGTTATTCTCTTTTTTGATATAACTGTTATCTCATCAGAGTGTGGCAAAAATCTTTTCCAGTTTCCTCAAGCGTTTTTTTCTTTTATTTTCTTAAAAACAAAAAGAACTCCTAAAAGAGAGGTTACAAGATTTGAAAATTTCATTGACCTTTTTAACACCCCGAAAAAATATGAAGCAAGCATTTTATTATGATGACATGATAGAACTATGCCTTTTAGAATAGCATAATCACGATGGAGTTTCTTATGGAAATGATGGACTATCTTCTTATATCTATCAATGAATATTAACTCTCGTCAATATTTTCACGAGATGTTTTTCTTTGAAATGTCTCATATACATTTGCGGCCGGTTACACCTTATGAAAATGAAAGATCTAATCACCTTTCTTACAACAAAAATTGATTTTGCTTCCTGCAAAAGAGTATTGATCAATCAATCAATAGCATCATCATCTGTTACCAGCTCAATTAATCGTGCATTACGAAACGGATTTATAATTGCCTTTATTTTTCATAGACAAGAAGGATGCCTAATGGCTATCCGTATTTCTAAACAACTAAACACCATTTAATAATGAGAAATTTGAATTTTGTTTTTTTAAGAAAAAATCTCAACTACTTACTCGTAGCATTTTTTGCTATCGCTTTACTTTTTTCCTGCAAAAAAGAAGAAGTCGTTGTCATTAAGCAACCGGTTATTTCCTACAGCCAGAAAATAATCAGCCTTGCAGAAGACATGGCTATGACACCCTTAAGGCCAGATAGCACTGGCGGTATCATTACTGAATATTCCGTATCTCCCTCTCTTCCAAAAGGAATAGTGATCAACAAATTAAATGGTGTGATCAGCGGAACGCCAAGTGATACGTTGTTGCCTGTTAAATTCGTTGTAACGGCCACCGGCCCTGGTGGTATTGACACTGACACATTGATGATCTCTGTAGGAACAGTAGCATTTAATTATGGCGCAACCCCAACATACACTTTTGAAATAAATTCAACAGCGATCAACACCACACCTTTGTCGCCGGTGATTTTGGCCGGAACCTTCAACCAGTTCTTTGTATCGCCATCTCCGGATAGCCTTACTTTTAAAACTGGTTTGAAATTTAATTCCGTAACTGGTCAGATCAATGGTATACCGAACAAACTGACTTCAACAACTGAGATACCTACACCAGTTGCATTTATTATTACTGGTATCAGTACGGCTAATAAGGCTACTTCTGCAGTCATAAGCTTCATCATAAACGATAAGAAACCAGCTTTCGCCTATACCTTCAATGGTTCTTTCACTGTAGGTACTTCAGTGGGCAATACGCTTCAGCCAACTGTACTAAGCACTTCAGGTGTTATTAAAAAGTACCGCCTGGCACCAACAAGTCCTGCTTTACCTGATGGTTTGACACTGGACAGTTTAACAGGTAGAATACAAGGAACACCTACCACAGCATCAAATGTTACAATTATAGTACGCGGAATAAACACGGGTGGATTCCAGGATGTGAATGTGCCGTTGTTGATCAATTCTACTGCAGTTGCTCCACAGGTAGTGTATATGATGTCATTGATCTCCGGCAGTGTTGTGGATACGATATCAACAAGGATCGCATCAGGTAATACGATCTACCTTACAAAAAATGATAATATAGGTGGCGTTCAAGTTTACTTGAATTCAGTGGTAACTACTGGTCAAACGGGTACTTTTTCAATAGCTCCTGCTTTTACAAGCGGAGTAGCCAATGAAAACATGTCCTTGACAACAGCAACCGGAGCAATTTTTGGAACACCCGGTCAATTTACTACGAACAGCACACCATCACACACTCTAACAATTAACAACGCAGTAACGGGCGGACCTGCCGGTTCTTTTGCAATGAATATTGTAGCTAACGCTCCTTTCTTTACATACAATGGAAACGCTAAAGGTGGAATCGTTCCCAATGCATTTGCTTTTGTGCAAAACCAAAGTGTAGATGTTGCAAACGGTATTTATCCTGGCTACACCTCAGCAGAATTAGCACCGGTAAATGGCGCTGGAGTTACAAGCTATGCCATCTATCCCGCGACTGCTACGACCCAGGCATTTTCAGCGACTGGTCTAACGTTCAACACGACCACTGGCGCTATCAGCGGTACTCCTACAACAACCACACAAAATTTCGGAAATTATACTTTCTGGGATTATGTTGTTACAGGAAAAAAAGCAGATGGCAGCTTTACAGTTTATAAAATAAGGATCAAGATTTATGCTACTCCTGCTGTATGGGGTAGTTAATACAGATTAAAACTCTTCTACTGAAGTCCCGCCAAAGGCGGGACTTCAGTAATAAAAAAACATTCATGAGTTATAAATTTTCAGGAGTTATTTCAGCTTTCCTTTTTGCGGCTGTTTTGTTTGGTTGTAAAAAGAAAAGTGATGACGTTGATAATACTCCGGCACAGTTCCAACCTGTTACATTTAAATTCGGTTCGGATTCTACAACCATCACTGTTGATAATAGTGTACAGGTAATAAAAAATATGCCTCGCAGTTGTGATGCAAAACAACTTGCTGCTGCGGTTGTTCTGCCTGCAGGATACAGCATTAGTCCTAACCCTGCAACCGTTCAGGATTATACGAATGGAATAATTTATACTGTTACAAACAGCAATGGCAAAACGTATACAGTACAAGTAACTGTTCTTGCTTACAATGCTGTAAGCAATCCTTACGGTATTTACACCGCAAAACATTTGAGTGATATCCGGAACGGACTTAATGATAGTTATGTGCTGATGAATGATATTCAACTGCCCGAATTAACGGCAACCAACGCAGCATCAAGTGTTGGCATCAGCGATTATGCGCAGTATGGATGGTATTCCATCGGATCCAGGTATGTAAATGGCGCCCATGTGATATTCAGAGGTTCGCTTGATGGACAAAATCATATCATCAAAAATTTTACTTCTGCGTATAGGCCAAGCAGCAATCCACAGCCAGTCGGTATTGATCCAGGACGTAATGGAAAAGGAACCGATGGTGTATTTGGTTATGCGATCAGTGCCACTTTTAAAAACATCGGTATCCAATTGGGTGCTTCTGGTATAAAAGATTTTGTTGCGCAAGGCGAAGGGTATGACTTTGTAGGAAGCCTCGTTGGGTTGACTGATTCTTCTACAATTACTAATTGTTATGTCACAGGAAATGCTGGCATTACAGCTGGACCATCTTCGGGTGGTCTTATAGGTGCAGCCCGAAATTCTAACATAACTAAATGCTATGCAACCTTAACAGTTCCTGCCGGCAATTATGCTATAACATCTATAACCGATGCTGGAGGTTTGATAGGTTCAGCATATAATAGCAATATAACCGATTGCTATGCTTCCTGTTCTGTAAATGGTAGTGTAAACGCTGGAGGTTTTATAGGCGCCGCTAATACATGCATGATCAAAACATGCTACGCTTCAGGCAATGTTGTGGAAATACCATATAATGCTTTTGGCAGCTTGATAGCATCTAACAATATTGGAGGATTTATAGGTGCAGTATCTTCTGTCTCTCCTGCTACCGCCATCATTCAAAATTGTTATGCTTTGGGATCTGTTACAGGTGCTAATGGACTCAATACTGATTTTCATAAAAGCACTCGTATTGGCGGGTTGATCGGACAAATTGTACCTGTATCAGGACCTGTTTCTATTACCAATTGCTATGTTACCGGATCTATTTCCCGTGTATGGACTAATGCCAGCGCACCATTTCTTACAGGGGCACTTGCAGGTAATACACCAAATGGTGTTTTTATAGCAAGTACCGTCTGCACAAATTATTGGGACAAAACAACTACAGGTCAAACCAACCTGGGAGGTGGGAATGGAACACTCGCCCAGGATAATAGTTTTACTGCAAACGGAAAAACAACTGCGGAAATGAAAACAACAGCGACATATATCAACTGGGATTTTACTTCAGTATGGAATGTTGTTTCGGGTACCAATAATGGTTATCCTCATTTGCGTACTGTTATTAAATAATTTCTTAGTGGCTTAAGATAAATGTGCAAGGAATTTTTATGAAGAAAAAAATTGTTTCAATATCGATGGTTGTGCTGGGTGTTTTGCCTGCTGTATGTTTTGCTCAAACCAAAGCCCCCGTTGATACTTCCAAAATTCCAGCTTCTCAACGATTGCAAAACTGGGATGATAGCAGCACCGCAAAAATGTTGGGCAGCGTAGTTGTAGTAGCGTATGGTTCACAAAAAAAATCTTCAGTAACGGGAGCTATTGCACAGATCTCCGATAGCCAGATTGCAAGAAGACCTCTTACAAATATTGCAGAAGCACTAACAGGTGCTGCGCCTGGTATTCAAAGTACGCTTAGCAATGGGCAACCCGGCGGCTCACCAAATATTCGTGTTCGCGGATTTGGTTCGATATCTGCCGGGAGTAGTCCTCTTATTGTTGTTGATGGAATTGTATATGATGGTGACCTGGCAAGTATCAATGCAGCCGATGTTGCTTCTATTTCTACATTGATGGATGCAGCTTCAGCAGCATTGTATGGTTCGCGGGGAAGTAATGGTGTGATCCTTGTTACCACGAAAAAAGGAAGCAACGGAAATAAAAAACCTTCTGTTCAATTTAAAATGTCGCAAGGCATTAATGTGCGAATGCTTCCTGAATATGATCGTATCGACGCTTATGATTATTATCCATTGATGTGGGAATTTTACAGGAACGGACTTATAAGCAACCAGGGAGGATATCTTGCTAACTTCTATGCAAAAAATGAGATCAAGTCTTTGTTGGGTTACAATCCTTTTAATGTTCCCGATAAAGAAATTGTAGATATAAATGGACAACTAAATCCTGATGCAAAATTGTTGTATCCCGATGATCTTGATTGGGAAAAAGATGCAACCCGCAAAGGATACCGGCAGGACTATACCATTTCATTCAATGGCGGCAATGAAAATGCAGACTATTATGCATCGCTTGGATATATTGGAGAAAAAGGATACACTGTTAACTCTGATTTTAAACGTTGGAATGCAAGAGTGAATTCCAATGTTCGCATTACTTCCCGTATAAAAGCAGGAGTGAATGTATATGGCTCGACAACTACAACCAACCAAACGCCTGCATATGCCGGCGGATATATTATCAATCCATTTTATTTTTCACGGTCCATGGGTCCTATCTACCCGGTGCATTCACATGATGTAGGTGGTGCTTATATTTTGGATGAAAACGGGCAATCTATATATGATAATGGAATTCATACTTACTGGTATTCGTCCATTCGCTCCGGGACGTAATGCATTAGCAGAAGGATTGGAGAATGTCAATTATCTCGAAGGAAATAGTTTAGGTGCCCGTGTTTATATTGATGCCAACATTGCAAAAGGATTGAAGTTCACTGCTAACCTTGGTATGGATCAGGAAACATCAGATTCATACAATTATCTCAATCCTGTTATTGGCGATGGTTCTCCTTCCGGGTCGCTATCAAGAGGCAATGCTCGTGTTAAGAGTTACACATTTAACCAGTTGCTTAACTATACCAGGAAATTAAAAGATCACAGTTTTGAAGTAATGGGAGGTCATGAAAATTATGACCGCGAAACTGTTGGTTCTTCAGTAACAGTAAGAGGTCAGATTGCTCCGGGAAAAAGTCTTGAGTTAGGCAACTTCACTACTGTTTCTGAAGCTCCTGTTTCAAGCACAATAGACAAAAGAGTTGAAAGCTATTTGTCACGTCTCAACTATGATTTTAGAAATATTTATTTTCTGTCTGCTTCATTCAGAAGAGATGGTAATTCATTTTTTGCTTCGGATAAACGCTGGGCTAATTTCTGGTCAGTAGGTGGTGCATGGCGCATTAGCAAAGAAGAATTTTTTCATGTCCCTTTTGTAAATGAATTAAAGCTGAAAGCTTCTTATGGTAAAGTAGGAAATGATGCTGTGGGTGCTTATGCTTACCAGGGCGGATACATTCCCAATAATAACGCACAGGAACCTGGTTATATCTATGCAGTAATTGCCAATAAAGATCTTACATGGGAAACACTCGACAATCTGAATGCAGGAGTGGAATTCTCATTGTTCAAAGACAGGATCTCTGGTTATGTTCAATATTATAATAAGCAGTCATCAGGACTTGTGTTTGCTGTTCCTCAACCTTTGTCTGGTGGAGGTACTCCCAGTGGCCCTTATAATATCTGGCAAAATATCGGTAGCATGTACAACCGGGGTATAGAAGTTTCTTTAACCGGTACTGTCATCAGGAACAAAAAGTTCGACTGGCAAATGACTGTTAATGCATCGACATTGGAAAATAGAATTACAAGCATGCCGGAAACAAATAAGGAGATCATTTCAGGAACAAAAAAATTATCAGTAGGACATTCTATTTATGATTATTGGCTGATCTCTTATAAAGGTGTTGATCCTGCTAATGGAGATGCTTTATATGAGTTGGATCCCAGCAAACCGTACGTGGATAATTATCCTTTTGACTATCCGGATAAAACGATCAATGGTGTACGCTATACCACTTCCATATCACGAGGAAAATATGACTACCAGGGATCGGCAATACCCGATTTGTATGGCAGTTTCCGCAGTGATATGAGGTATAAAAATTTCTCATTGAATCTTCTTTGCACTTATCAGATTGGCGGCTTAACCTATGATGGTGTTTACTCAAGTCTTATGTCGGCAAATTTTGGAAATTCACTGCATTTGGATATTGAAGATCGTTGGCAGCAGACAGGCGATCAGACAGATGTTCCAAGATTGGATTACGGACGCACCGGAGATTTTTATGGTGCTTCAAACAGATGGTTGATCAGCGCCACATCACTTACGGTGAACAATATCAATCTTGGCTACACATTTAATCCTTCAGTATTAAAACGTTTAAAAATATCAGGATTGCACACTTATATAAGCGTGGAAAATGCTTACCAGTTTTCTGCCCGCAGTGGTATGAATGTGTTGCAATCTTTTAATGGGACTACCGGTGATGTGTATGTGCCAAGACGTGTATATTCTTTAGGTGTTATAGCAAATTTATAAAACAGATCATGCGAATCATATTCAAAATAAATATCCTTTTAATTGCAGCAGTTAGTTTGTTGGCTGCCTGCGGCAAATCATATTTGGATACGCCTGCAACGGACCGCATAGCCGAAGAGCAGGCATTGACAACAACAGATGGTTGTTGGAAATTGTTAAATGGAGTACATAGAATTTTATATTCATCCCATTTGGGACGACAGGATCTCGTTGGCCAGGGAACCAACATGATGGATATGGATATCATGGGAGATGATGTAACGATCTCTTCTATGAGTGATTGGTATCTCTATCCTTATCTATGGCTGAATGCTCACAGGAACCCACAATCTGCTATTTCGTATTTCAATTATTTCTTTTATTACGAGATAATCAATAATACAAACCTGCTTATTGATAATGTACAATCAGCCAAAGGGTAGTGAAGAAGACAAGAAAGCCATTTTGGGACAAGCATATGCTTACCGTGGATGGGCTTATTTTCAAATGATACAGTTGTTTGGTGAACGCTTTGATGCAGCGGGTTTAAATACGGGTGATGGTCTTCGAATAACACTTCATTCGCAAGGTGAAGTAAAACCAAGGTCCAGTGTGAAAGTGGTATATAACCAGATCAATTCCGATCTTGATAGCGCCATTTTATTATTGAATGGATATGATCGTTCGAATAAATCGCATTTAAATAAAAGCGTAGCACAAGGATTTAAAGCAAGAGTAGCACTCACACAACAAGACTGGACGACTGCGGCGAATATGGCTGCTGCAGCACGCAATGGTTACATGCCTATGGATTCACTTTCCTACCTATCGGGTTTTAATGATTATAAAAACACGGAATGGATGTGGGGATCGCATCAACAGGAAAATCAAACAACTTACTTCACTTCTTTCTTCGCTTATATGTCCTGCAATTTTCCGGCGCAGAATATTATTACTTCACCGAGAGCAATACAGGATAGCATATACAGGCAAATATCTGCATCGGATGTTCGTTGGCAATTATGGGATTCTACCGGTACCAACTCTTCATTCCCCGTTCCATTGGATGCTTCAGGAAATGAAATAGGTACAAGAGTAAAATTCATTCAACGAAAATTTCAAGTGAAAGATCCGCAAATGAGTATAGGTGATGTGCCATTAATGCGGGCTTCCGAAATGTATTTGATCGAAGCAGAAGCTTATGCTCATTTAAATAATAGTGCAGCTGCCGCAAATGTTTTATTTGAATTAGTCAAAGAAAAGAGATGCAGCTTATAAGCTTTCCACAAAAACAGGAACGGCATTGCTCAACGAAATTTTATTTCACAGACGAATAGAACTCTGGGGAGAAGGTTTTCGCTTTTATGATCTGAAGCGTTTGAATTTGCCTTTAGACAGGCATAGACATACTTTTTTACCAACTTATCAAAAATCCGTACCCGCTGGAGATTTAAAATGGCAGTTTGCTATTCCGCAACCAGAGATAGATGCCACCGGAAATATTATTAAGCAAAATCCTTTATAAACCTGGTCGAAACTCAATTGTAACAATAAAAAATGTTGAACATGTCTAAATTTTTAACAGCATTTATTTTAATAGCAGGCTTGTTTGCACAATCCTGTTCAAAAAAAATAAATAACGATCCAGGTACCGGGCCTGTAACTCCACCCGTAGTAAACCCTAACCTTAAATTAATTCCTGACAGTATGTTCAGGGTTTATTTAAAAGCAAACGTCTGTCCAAATGCATTTGACGTAACAGGAAAACTGATCGACATCACTCATAGCGAAGTGAAGAATTATAACGGAACCATTCAAATCGACACGTTCACTTGTCCAAGGCCGTTTGTATCGTCGCTGAAAGGAATTGAGTATTTCTCAAAAGTGAAAAAACTCATTGTGAGAAATAGTTTAGTAGACACATTGAACCTCACTGCAACTATGGAGTTGGACACACTCAGATTGATCGGTAATATAGATATGCAACATGTAGCCCTGAGTGGTTGCACCAGCATGCGGTTTATAAAGGTGGTCGATATTCCTGCTGTGTCCCTGAATTTATCCAGTCTGCCCGAGCTTAATTATGTATCACTTGCCAACCTAAAAAGATTAACTGATCTAAAAACAAATAACTCTGCAAAGCTTCAACACATAATGTCGTTTGGTCTTACTGCAATAAGAACAGTAAATGTATCCACCAATCCAGCCTTGCGCAGATTGTTTTTCGATTTCGCTTATTCATTAGATTCCTTAGATGTAACCCACAATCCTAAATTAGCTCATATCGTCGCTACCTATTGTCCATCTTTAAAACGCATTGATCTTTCAAAATGCGATAGCCTTTATGGTGTTATGTTTGATGGTTCAGGTCTTGAGGCTGTTGATTTCAGCCATAATCCTGAATTGTTTTCTGTAGCTATGCTTTGGTCACCGATAAAACATCTCAACATGATGGCCAATCCTAAGTTGCGGTTATTGTGGCTGGATGGCTGTACCGCTCTTCAAACATTGGATCTAAGAGCTCAAACGAGTTTTGATTATTATTTTATTGATAATAGTAAGTATTTGAATATGCCAGATGATGAGAAATATCAAATCTTACAGAACGGAATGAGTTCACCAGTTCAAACACCGCTTTTCCCTATTGAGGCAAAAGCATCAAGGTTAGGTGTAAATGGCGCAACCATGAACCTTTATGCAGGATTACGTGTGCCGCAATACCTTGATGCTAGTGGTTTGTCATTAACACAGATAAAAATTCATGATGCTACTAAGGATAATTATTCGCTTGTGATGGCCAGAAGAGTATTTGCTTCAATGACACCTGTACTTGTTACTGTATATGCAGCGGATAAGACCACAATTCTTTGTAATGATTATGATCCCACTTTATTCAGGTGCAATTAATCGAATGTGAGTATGCGAAACAGATTTAATTTTTTACAGTCATTCTCTTTTATTCTCAGCTTGTTTTTTATTGCTGCATTCACAGGATGCAATAAAGAACCTTTGTACACGCCAATTTCAAACAGTAACACTGCTATTTATGAATTTTGGCTTGAGAAAACGATTAGTAACACGAAGCTAAACAGAGCTTACCAGGGCATGATCATGGGTGATACGGTTATTCGTCTCATGGTAGATCATGGTACTGATATTACAGCATTGGAGCCGACTATTTTTTCCGATGCCGATAGTATTGCCCCGAACGGCAAACAAAATTTTTCTAACCCGGTTAAGTATACACTGTGGGCGAATGGAAAAACTGCGTCATACACAGTCAGGATCGTTGTATCGCCTGTGCAGTTTCCAACAGTAAAAACTATAGCTGCGGGATTTGGTCACATCATGGCTTTAAAAACGGATGGTACATTATGGGTATGCGGTGATAATTCTTCAAGCCAATTAGGATTGGGTGATTATAGTGGACGCAACAGGTTAACACAGGTTCCTGTTTACGATGTGGACCAAATATTCACCGGCGATGCTGCCAGTGTGATCAAATTGAAGGATGGTACTGCATGGGGAGCCGGCAACCAATATGGTCAATTGGGGCTTGGTCATAAAAACAGCATTGTCAACTTCACAAGAATTCCTTTCCTGGATGATGCAGTACAAATAGCGATCACGTTCAATGAAGTTTTTGCTTTGAAGCCCGATGGTACTGTTTGGGGCGCAGGAAAAAATATGACTAATCTACTTGCAGCGGGAGATAACGAATTAAGAGCAACGTTTGTCAAAATTCCGATCAGTAATGTAAAACAAATAAGTGGGTGCAGCTTCGATATCGTTGTTCAAAAAAATAATGGCGAGCTATGGGGATGGGGCCTAAATAATGCCGGTCAATTAGGCTTGGGAGATAATGTGAAAAGAACCAGCCCTGTTTTAATACCAACTCCGTCACCTGGTATCACCAAAATATTTTCAGGTGGCAGCACTACTTTTTTATTGGACAATGCCGGTAAAGTTTGGGCGGCAGGAGCCAATGCCCGCGGACAAATGGGATTAGGAGATGTAAACAATCGCAGTTCCTTTACCGAATTGACTTTTTTCAATACAAGATCAATAGATGCGATCATCTCTCACTCAGGTGCTACCAGTTTTAAGGATGTAAATGGTAATGTATGGAATGTTGGAGATAATGTGAATGGGCTGATGGGACTCGGTACTGTTTCTGTTTTACCTTATACAACTCCTGTACAGTTAAACGGCTTTTCAGCTGCTAAACTTACAGGAAGTGGCAATACTGCTTATGCTTTAAAGACTGATGGTACTTTATGGGCATGGGGATCCAACTCATCGGGAGCATTGGGAACAGGAGGCGATTCAACAAACAGTTCATCACCGATTCAAATCAAATAATTTTTCAAAAAAATGAATATGTATAAAAAAATATTTTCAGTGCTTAGCGTTTTCGCACTATTGTGTGTAAACGAATTGAAGGCGCAATTGTATATAGGTGTGGAAGGTGGTGCTAACCGCAATTATATTGTAACAAACACTTCTGATAAACCATTTTTTGATTATCAGCCTTCCTATGGATATTCAATAGGTGTACCTATTCGATATGAATTTCCTTCGCTGCCGTGGTTCGGTGGTATCCAGGCGACACCAGGTTTTGTGCAAAAGAATTACACCATGGAGAGAACCGGCTTTTACTCGCCCATGTATCAGCAAACTGATAACAATTACCTCGAGTTACCGATAATGGCGCAGTTCCGGTTTGGAGGGCAATTTAAAAAGCAACAAAGCCTGTATGGTTTTCTTAACCTTGGAGGATTTGGAGGATACTGGCTGAGTGGTCATGTGAAAGGAAGAGCTCTTTCACCATTGGATCCTAATAATTACCAGGAGTTCGATGAGAGCTATACTTTTTCCGATGTTAAAGACAATCGATTTGAATGGGGTGGACTTGCTGGTGCAGGTCTTCAGTATATGCCTAACAAAAACTATGTGTTTTCTATTGAGGCAAGATATTCAACAAGTTTGTCCGACCAGCAAAAAGCATATTCTGAAAATCAAACGCCCCGGTACAATGATACTTACAGTGTTTTGATCGGTGTTCAGCGCCAATTGCCTGCGTTCAAAAAACAAAACAAAAGTAAATCTGCCAAAAAATAAAATGATTGATGTATTGCTATTGCAGTACTAACTATTAGAACATGAATATATGTTAGGAATAAAAAGATTTTTTAAATACCGTTTCTGCCGGCAATTCTTAATGTATGTCGTGGCAGGTGGGATGATCGTGGGATTATATTCCTGTAAAAAAGATATACCCAAACGTGAATTGCTTTCCAATTATGAGGTTAATGATTTTTCAGAATTGTTTAAAGTGTTCTGGGAAGGAATGAATTCTAATTACCTGTTTTGGGATAAAGAAACGGTGAACTGGGACAGAATGTACCATGAAGTACAAGCCTAAGTTTGACTCATTGAATTTGCGTCCTTATTCGGATACCACGATGAACATTTGTTTTCAATACATGGTGGATATGACCAAAGATCTCAAAGACGGACAGTATGCCCTGCAGCTGTTGAATGGTGGTGATTTCCGTTTTGAAGACAGTTTATATAAATCCTATATAACATTTATTCCAAAATTATTCAGGGCACAAAAAATACGTCCTGCATTGCCCGATACATTGTTTGATTATATCATTCAATATAACTACCTGAAGGATTTTGATTATGGAATAAACAGGAATTATTATACAAACCAGATTTTCCAGATCATAACAGGAAGAATAACTAAGGGTGTAAAGGATATTCTGTATACCAGTGTCAATCTTTTTGCTATGAAAGAAGCTTATGATGCTCCTAATCCTTCACGTCCTCCGCGACCGGTGATCAAGAATTTTTTTACCAATATTCACAGATCTAATTGTGATGGGGTTATCATAGACCTGCGTAATAATCGAGGCGGTAACCTTGAGGATGTGAATTTCCTGGTGGGACAATTCACGTCAAAGCCGGTATTGTTTGGATATGCCCGTTATAAATCAGGTGTTGGTCGTTTGGATTATACACCACCGTTAGCCCTGAATGTAACGCCACAAACTGGCGCCACTGATTTTAAAAAGCCCATTGTGATCCTCACTGATATTTTTTCTGCAGCACTCAGCGAAACAGTGATCCAGGCTTTTAAAGGATTGCCTGATGTTAAAGTAATGATCATTGGAGAACATACTTACGGTACATCAGGAATGTTCACGGGTAATGATATTAGCACGAATGGCGGCACTTTTGGTATGGGTTCTTTTGGCGCAGTTCGCATATCGAATACAGCTATACAGGATAAAGATCACAATTTCAATTTCTCTGGTATTAGTCCCGATATTGAAATAAAATATAATGCAGCTTCTATCCAGGAAATGCGTCGCACCGGTATTGACATACAACTGGAAAAAGCAATTCAATATTTAAATCAATAGAAGAACTATTTATTTTTTGTATCAAAATGTTTTTAAAAATGTTTATTCAACCATATACTTCAAATAAAATAAACAGTACAGGGTTTCGCTGCCTGCTTCTTGTATTGCTTTTAAGCATCACCATGGGTGCCTGCCGAAAAGAAGTTACCACCGAAAGGGTGACCAGTTACTACGGCAGATCCTATTCTGAGGTCTTTGAAGCGTTCTGGAATGGAATGAATACAAACTATATATTCTGGGATATAGAAAAAGTGAACTGGAATAATATGTACACGACCTACAAGTCCCGTTTTGAATCTCTTGATAAAGAACCAAACGATCCGAAGACTGCCCAAAAAGCAGTGCAGTACCTGGTCGATATGACCAAGGACCTTGCGGATTCTCATTTATCATTAACATTTAATGGTATTGCCAATTATGTCATTGCCGGTTATCCTGTTCAATCCACTAATTTCCATCCTTCCAGTATCCGGAAACAATTGAGTGGGTACAGAGATCCTATTCCAAGGAAAACCTTTGATCTCATTATTCCAAAATACTATTTAACCAATGCGGAACATGGAACTGATGGTGGAAACTTCCATGTGAACCTGGGAGTTATTCCACGCAACAATAAGAACATTCTATATCTTGAATATTCATCTTTCCAATTGCAGGGCCAGTATTACGCTACTAACAGTACTTCCAAACCAGTAAAGCCAGTGCTGGATAATTTTTTCCGTTACACAAAAGACCCATCTATTGATGGATTGATCATAGATCTTCGTGGCAACCAGGGTGGCAGCGTTGCCGACCTGGATTTTCTACTTGGTCGTTTGATCACATCACCTGTACATGTTTCCTATACACGTACAAAAAATGGAAATGGCCGTTTGGATTTTACGCCATGGATCAAAGGGAATGTACATCCTCAGCCAGGAAGTATAAATTTTACCAAACCTGTAGCTGTATTGGTAGATGGTTACTCTGTAAGTATGTCGGAGATGACCACGATAGCTGCAAAAGCTATTTTTTCCAAATCAAAAGTGATAGGCGAAAAAACATGGGGTGGTACAGGACAAATTCCGTTTAATGATATAAAATATTTGGGAGGGCAGTTCACTGCAGCAAACTTTGTACAAGTTTATTGTGCAGGAGTGGAATTCAGGGATAAGAATTTGATCAGCTACGAAAACAAAGGCATCACACCGGATATTCTTATTGCTTATGATACCACTGCTATAAAAAATAATATTGATCTGCAGTTGAATAAAGGGATTGAATATGTGATATCACAATAGATCATCCGTACAGTATGATTGCTTGTTTCACTCATAAAAGGCTCAAATAATTTTGAGCCTTTTTTATTTGCAACCTCATTTATAAGTTAACCACCGAAGGCGCAACCTTTTTTAATTTTTATACAGGCATAATTTATGTTTATGATGATTTGAAAAAGACCGTTAACCTAAAAAATAAAATTATGGCTGAAATTCATGTGCAAGCCAAAAAGAGCTCCTCCTCCGCTTGGGTATGGATACTTATTTCTTTAATAATTATCGCCGCAGTAGCAGTATATATATTGATGCGTGATAATGCGGTGAACGAAAAGAATATAAGTAAACCAAATCAGACATCCTTTAATGTATACCAACAAGAAAGGGCATTTATTTAACTCAAAAAAAATTAATTATATGAAAAACAGTCGTCTTCAGGAGCTTGACCATTCAAATTTTGAAATTGTAAAAGGGGAACCAGATATACGGGGATGGGATTTGAGGTATAGAAATGGGGAAAAAATTGGATCAGTTGAAGAACTGATCTTAGATACAAAAGCAAAAAAAATAAGATATATGATCGTTGACCTGGATGAAAATGAGCTAAGATTAGAACATAGAAAAACAATCATTCCTATCGGATTTGCAGAATTAGACAAACAGCATGATGACGTTCTGATCCCAAATGTATCGGTTGACCAACTTTGCAGTTTGCCCGATTATAAAAGAAATTCGTTGTCCACTGAACTTGAAAGAAGTATTGCTTCAGTATTTGGCAGAAAAGTGAATGTAGAACCTGTAGCAAGTATTAAAAGAGAGGAAAGAAAAGTAAATGAAGTTGACGATGACATTGATCCTGATTTTTACAGTCATGAATATTATAATTCAGATAATCTTTATAAAAACAGGCCAAATCGGGAAAAGAGGCCACGACTTCAGGATTCAGATTATGACAAGGGACTTCGTCTTTGGGAAAAGAGGAGGGAAGGTGAAACTATTGATACATCCGATTTGACAGATTTAGAAAGAGAAAAGCTATTGAAGTATAGAAGGGAATTATATCGTCAACGCAGATATAAGGAACAATCAGTCTAAAAGAATTATGCTGGATCAGTCAGATAATTAAAATTGTAAAAGGAAGGCCGTTCCTTCGCCTTCTACAGATTGTACCTGGATATTTCCTTTATGCAACATCATTATTTGTTTGCAAAGGCTAAGTCCAATACCGCTGCCACTTTTTTTCGTGCTGAAAAATGGGATAAATATTTTTTCTAAAATTTCAGCAGGCATACCACTTCCGTTGTCTGCGACTTTTATGATAGTTTTTCGATTATTGTTCAGGTAAGCGGACAATACAATTTTAGGATTGGGTTTTTCTTTTACAGCTTCAATTGCATTTACCACAAGATTAATTAAAACTTGTTCGAGCAAATTGGTGTCAGCTTCCAATGAAAGATCAGGATCTTTTAAAATTGTTTCTATTTCAATATTCTTTTGCTCCAATGTTGGTTGCATCAGTTGCAATAAATTTTCAAAAATGTCCCGTACAAAAATTTTTTTCAGGTTAAGCGTTGTGATCTTATTAAGGTTACGGTATGTCTCCGCAAATTTTAAAAGACCTTCACTTCTTCTTTTGATCGTTTCAATGCCCAATTCAAGATCATCCACCGATCCTGATTCATTACTTAATACCGCTACTGATTGTTGCAATCTATGTTTCAATGTATCAGCCAATGATGAAATAGGTGCAACTGAATTCATGATCTCATGTGTTAGTACACTCAATAATTTCTGCCATGCTTTCGATTCCGTTTCATCAAGTGCTTCGTTCACATTCTGAAAAGCGATAAGCTTATATTTTTTTCCATCTGTTTGAAAGGCTGTTGCTGATATTAAAATTTTAAATGAAGAAGTTTCCAAATGAGCTGTTGCGATACTTCCCGCTCCTGGTTTTAAGGAAAGGATCTGTTGGTATAAGACATTATCTCTTTTTGCTAATGAATGTATTGTTTTAAGATAGGGCAATTGTAGCATATTCTTAAGCGATTCATTCATCCAGACAACTGTGCCAACTTTCTTCTTCATAGGAAAGAATACCGGTATCAACCAATTCAAGGATCTTTTGCAGGTATTGATATTGTGTTTCCTTTTCTTTACTGATAACTTTAAATGTGGTATTGATCTCATTAAATCCCTGGCGAAGCGGTTGTATTTCAACCGGTGCATGTTTTACATCAAAGCTCCTGGAGAAATCACGATAATGTATTGACTCAACAAACTGGTTTAATTCATCATGTGCCTTTTTATGGAAACGATAAAAGTCAACAAGCTGGTAAATGATAACGGGTACAGCTATTAATAAATAAACGTATAACTCTTTTACTAAAAAGAAAGATGAAATGCTTAATGTTATGAATAACAAAAGCACTCTTACTAAGATCCGCCATTCAAATTGTTTAAATATCATACCCCCTGTCTCCGCCTTAGGCGGAGGAACTTAGATTTAATCTTGTTAACTAAATATGTAAATATTACTAATCGAAATTTTCATTTTAAAACTTAATAACTCACTTTATAGGTTACCAATTAAAAAGTAAACTGCGACCTAAGTCACCCCTTTAGGGGGACAGGGGGTTTAAATATCATATTTACTCAATCTCCTGTACAATGCAGTTCTTGTTAATCCTAATTCCTTTGCGGCTTTGGTAATGTTACCATTATTTTTTTCAATGACTTTAAGAATTGTATTTTTTTCAATAGTGCTTAATTTCATTTCCACCGGTTCATTATCACTTATCATAGCGGATTCAATTGGAGAAAAGATCAGGTCTTTTGCCTGTAACATATCTTCATCTGCCATTATTACGGCCCTTTCGATAGTGTATTGAAGTTCTCTTACATTTCCCGGGTAATGATAGCTCATCAGTTTTTCGATTGCTTTATTATCAAACTCAAGTGCAGGTTTTATGTATTTGTTGCAATACAATCTGCAAAAATGTTTGGCGAGTAACAATATATCATTTCCTCTTTTTCGTAGTGGAGGCATTACTATTTCAACTGTATTGATACGGTAAATAAGATCTTTACGGAAACGATTCTCATTTGCAAGTTCACTGATCGAAACATTGGTGGCACAAATCAGGCGGATATCTATCGAAATAATTTCATTGCTGCCCAACCTGTTTATCTGGCGGTTTTGCAATACGTTCAACAGTTTTGCCTGTTGTTGTAAAGAAATATTCCCGATCTCATCAAGAAAAATTGTTCCGCCATTTGCCGTTTCAAACCTTCCCGTTCTGTCTTCTCTTGCGTCTGTAAAAGCGCCTCGCTTATGACCAAACAATTCACTTTCAAATAAAGATTCTGTTAATGCACCTACATCTACTTTTACAAATGGCTTTTCAGCTCGTAACGACTGCTGATGAATTGCTTTTGCAACAAGATCTTTACCAGTTCCATTTTCTCCCAATATTAAAATGTTAGCATCGGTGGGGGCGATTTTTTCAACCTTATAAAAAATTTGTTGCATCACTTCCGATTCCCCGATCAGTTCCTTGCCAATAATTGAATCTGAATACAAGCCAGGTGTAAGGGTGGTCTTGCTTTCTTTTCTTTTTAAGGCATCCTTGATTATTGAAATAAGCTTTTCATTATGCCAGGGTTTTACCACAAAATCTGCTGCGCCTTCTTTTAATGAACGAACGGCGAGGTCAATATCACCATAAGCGGTGATCATGATAACAGCAGAATCAGTTTTGAGTTTTTTGATCTCGTTTAACCAAAACAATCCTTCGTTACCGGTGTGGATCGAACTAGTGAAATTCATGTCGAGCAAGATCAGGTCAAAATGATCTTTGTTAAGATGCCAGCGAAGGTTTTCCGGGTTTTTTTCCGTTATAACTTCTTTTACTTCCGTTTTCAGTAATAACCTAACTGCGGTCAGCACATCGGGATCATCATCTACCACTAATATTGAAGCGTTTTTTAAGATCATCACTAATTCTTGTTATCCCGAAGGGATTCCTTCGGAACAAATTCTAAAAATATTTTTAACAACTTCTGCAATTATACCATAAATACAAAGGCATGGCAATTAATTTTTTAGCAATATATAAGTGAACCACCTGTATCAAAATCGAACACTGGCTGTATCACTAACGAACAGTTTCGTAGTTTGTCCGCTTGTAACATTCTGTAAATCATAACCGTCATAAACTGGCATATTCTTGTAAGTATAGGAATCCAGTTTCTCATGTAGATCATTTAAAAGCTGCTTTGATCTTCAATGCAGTCGTAAGGTCGGAGCAGCTTATTTTAACAAAAAGAGATTTTTAAAACCAATTACTACCGTGGATAGAGTCATTGAAAAAAAGACCTGGAGTCGTAAACGCATACTAACTATTGTTGGAATTGTTGGCATCCTTGTTTTGATTGGTGCCAGTTATTATCTCACTTCCGGAAAAAGCCGTTTGAATGTAGATTCGGAACGAATCACTGTCAGCGAAGTTAAATCAGGTCCTTTCAAAGAATTTATCCCAGTTAACGGAGTTGTGTTGCCAATTACCACCATTTATCTGGATGCTTTAGAAGGTGGACGTGTTGAAGAAAAATATGTGGAAGATGGCGCCATCATGAAAAAAGATCAACCCATTCTTAGATTATCAAATACCGATCTTGAACTGAGCCTCGTAAATCAGCAAACTGCTGTTTACAATCTTCTTACTCAAATGCAGATCTCTCAAAATGCTTCACAGCAAAATACTGTTAATCGGATGAACCAATTAACTGATGTAAACAGCCAATTAAAAGAAGCGGAAAGAATTTATAAACTCAATAAAAGTCTTTACGAACAAAAAGTAATTGGCGGCCAGGAATTCAAACAATCAGAAAATAATTATTACTACCTGTTGGAAAAGAAACGACTTTCTGAGCAGATCATGAAGCAGGATTCTGTTTCCGGGCATCAGCAATTGAAACAGGCGGAGCAATCTTACAAAGGCTCCCAGGAAGCACTGAATGTAATGCAGAAAAAAGTTGGCGACCTGATCGTAAGAGCTCCTGTTGATGGACAACTTACTTCGCTTGGATGCAGAAATTGGTCAATCAAAAAATAAAGGAGAACGACTCGGACAACTTGATATTCTTAGTGGATTTAAAGTAAGAGTGGATATTGATGAACATTATATTTCACGTATTTATAATGGGTTATTCGGGGAATTCACTTTTGCCAGCAAACAATATAAACTCAAGATCACAAAAAGTTTATACGCAGGTTACCAATGGCCGCTTCCAGGTTGATATGGAGTTTGAAGGTGAGGTGCCTCAGGGTATTCGCAGAGGACAAACTTTACAGATAGGTTTAGCATTGAGTGATGAGATCACTGCATTGCTTCTTCCTAAAGGTGGATTCTTATCAAAAAACCGGTGGCAACTGGATCTTTAAAGTAGATGAAAATGGAAAGATTGCCTATAAAGTGGATATACAACTTGGTATGCAAAGCCCGGATTATTACCAGGTATTACAGGGATTGAAGGCAGGAGACAAAGTGGTTACATCGAGCTATGAAAATTATGAGAACATGGAAGAACTGGTTATTAAAAACTAAAACCATTATTCATTATAAAGTATAGCCATGAAAAAGAAAACTCTTTATTTATTCATCCTGATCTTCTCGGTCAGTTTATTTTCTTCTGCGAAGAAAATACAAGGGCATTGTGAAAATGCTTCCATGTGCTGCAACATGGTAAAACAAAATTGCAGTGACGCAATAAAATTTAAAACGGCCAATGAAGGAGAGTTGAATTTTCCTTCACTAGGTCTGTTTCTTTTCACCAATTGAATCTTTCACCTTCACTTTAAAAAATAAAAAATGATCAAGATCGCAAATCTCGAAAAAATCTATCGCACCGAAGAGGTGGAAACAGTAGCACTTAACAAACTTTCTTTTGAAATAAAAGAAGGAGAGTTTGTGGCTGTAATGGGTCCATCAGGATGTGGTAAGTCAACCCTGTTAAATATTGTAGGACTGCTTGATGATCCTGATGAAGGAAGCTATCAGTTCAACGGAATTGAAGTTGCAAAATTCAATGAACGTAAAAGAGCCGATCTGCGCAAAAGAAATATCGGTTTTGTTTTCCAAAGCTTTAATCTTATTGATGAGCTTACTGTTTTTGAAAATGTTGAATTACCTCTTATTTACACAGGTGTAAAAGGGGCTGAGAGAAAAAAAAGAGTAGAAGAAGTTTTGGATAAAATGCAGATCATGCATCGCCGCAATCACTATCCGCAACAATTATCGGGTGGTCAGCAGCAACGTGTGGCTGTTGCAAGAGCAGTTGTGAACAAACCTAAACTTATCCTTGCCGATGAGCCTACAGGTAATCTTGATTCACACAACGGAAGTGAGGTAATGCAAATGCTAACAGACCTGAATGAACAAGGGACCACTATCATTATGGTAACACACTCTGAGCATGATGCCCGTTTCAGTCATCGTATCATCCGCATGTTGGATGGACAAACAGTGACTGAGAATATTCTAGTATAAGCTGCGAGATATTAGCTACGAGTTGCGAGCAAAACCTCGTAGCTCGAAACTCATAACTCGTGGCTATTAAAAGTATAGCCATGTTTAAAAATTATTTCAAGGTCGCTTTAAGAAATCTTTGGAAGCACAAAGGTTTTTCTGCTATCAATATTATTGGCCTCGCAATGGGGCTTGCCTGTTTTATTATGATTGCCATGTATGTAACTGATGAACTCAGTTATGACAGGTATCACGAAAAAGCAGGAAGGATCTACCGGATAAATTCCGATATACGTTTTGGCGGTACTGATTTGATCATGGCTGTTAGCGCCGACCCAATGGGAGCAACCTTGAAAAAGGATTATCCGCAGGTGGAGGAGTATACGAGGATCTATGCTTCCAGCGGTTCCAAGCTTATAAAAAAAGGCAATGAGTATATAAATGAAGATAGGGTAGCCAATGCTGACTCCACCTTGTTCGATGTATTTACATTTCCTGCTATTGCCGGTGATACCAAAACAGCATTGAACGAGCCTAATTCAGTTGTAATAACTGAATCTACAGCAAAAAAATATTTTGGCGGTACAAGTGATGCAATGGGAAAAAATGTGGAGACCGATGAGAAAGGTAGTACACTGTATAAAGTAACAGCGGTCATAAAAGACATTCCGCATAATTCACATTTCAATTACGATTTTTTCTTTTCCATGGACAATGTGGACTATCGCTTTGGAAATTTTCTCAGTCATAATTTTCATACCTATATTTTGTTAAAGCCTGGCACTGACTATAAGGAATTTAATAAGAATTTTCCACAGGTAATTGATAAATACATACTGCCACAGGCAAAGCAGTTTATGAAAATCGAAAGCATGGATGACTTTGCAAGAACCGGGAACAAATTAGAGTATTCATTATTTCCATTGACAGATATTCACCTTCACTCTTCCAGGTATGTCGAACTGGCCGCAAACGGAAACATCCAGTATGTCTATATTTTTTCAGCGGTGGCCTTGTTCATTTTATTAATTGCCTGTATCAATTTTATGAATCTTTCTACTGCTCGTTCTGCAGGAAGAGCAAAAGAAGTGGGAATAAGAAAAGTGCTGGGCACAGAAAAAAGATCTTTGATCGGACAGTTTCTTACCGAATCAACATTAATGGCATTTATAGCATTGCTGCTGGCTTTTGTTTTTACCTATTTGTCACTTTCATGGTTTAATAATATTGCCGGAAAGGAAATGCAAATTTCAGTTTTGCTCAAACCGCAATATTTAATTTTTCTATTATCGCTTCCGGTTATTGTTGGCGTATTGGCCGGCAGTTATCCTGCATTTTTTCTTTCTGCTTTTCAGCCCATCTCTGTTTTAAAAGGAAAAATAAACAGTGGTTTTAAAAAGAGTAACCTGAGGAGTTCACTGGTGGTTATTCAATTTACTACGTCGATCATTCTCATTATCGGCACGATCATTATATATAAACAATTAAATTATATACAAACAACAAAACTTGGTTTTAATAAGGACCAGGTGTTGATCATAAATAATCCCGGTGTGCCCAGGGAAAATCGGGAAGCTTTTAAAAACGAGATCGCAAAACTCAGTGGTGTTAAATCTGCTTCTTTTGCAGGGTATCTGCCCGTGAGCAATTCGTCGCGGAACGACAATACGTTTTCTACCGAAGCTGTGATGACTGAAAAAAATGGTTTTAATATGCAGGATTGGAATATTGATTATAATTATATACCTACACTTGGAATGGAAATAATTAAGGGCAGGAATTTTTCTCCGGAATTTGGATCAGACTCTTCAGCAATGATCATTAATGAATCTACAGCCAAGGTTTTGGGTTTTAATGATCCAATTGGAAAAAAACTTTATACCATACCCGGGCCTGGTCAGCCAACTATTTCTTACACGATCGTTGGGGTAGTTAAAGATTTCAATTATGAATCATTGAGAAAAAATGTTGGGCCACTTTGTTTTCAACTTGGAAATAGCCGTTGGGCTACTGCGTATCGTGTTGCTACTTCTGACATTGCCGGGCTTTTAAAAAATATTGAATCCAAATACAGGGAAATGGCGCCGGGTATGCCGTTCAGTTATGAGTTCCTCGATGACTCATTTGATAGTATGTACAGGGATGAACAGCGTGTGGGTAAAGTGGCGTTAACTTTTTCATTGCTCGCAGTTTTAATTGCATGTCTTGGATTATTTGGGTTAGCTACCTATATGGCTGAGCAGCGTACCAAAGAGATCGGTGTACGAAAAGTATTGGGCGCATCGGTACGGGATATTGTTTCGATGTTGTCAAAAGATTTTTTAAAGCTGGTGTTTATCTCTTTTGTTATAGCGGTGCCTGTTGCCTGGTGGGGGATGAATAAATGGCTGCAGGATTTTGCCTACAGGATCAGTATTGGTTGGTGGATATTTATTGCAGCAGGTGTGATCGCCATGTTGATCGCATTATTCACTGTAAGCTTTCAAGCAATCAAAGCCGCATTGGCTAATCCTGTAAAGAGTATAAGAACAGAATAAAAACGAAAGCCATGATCAAAAACTATTTTAAAATAGCCTGGAGAAATCTTTTGCAGAATAAGACTTTCTCGCTCATTAATATTTTCGGACTTGCGCTGGGAATGACCTGCAGCTTGTTGATAATGCTTTGGCTGAAAGATGAGTTGAAAAGAGACAAGTTTCATGCAAACGATAAAAGATTGTATCGTGTAATGGAAAACCAATATTATTCTGGTGATATTTCAACATTTCCTTCTACTCCAGGGATATTAGCGGAGAACATTGTAAAAGATATTCCCGAAATAGAAATGGCAAGCCAAATGCTTTGGGAAGAAGAACCACTGTTTACAGTAGGAGATAAGTTTGACAAAGAAAAAGGCCGCCATGTGCAGAAGGATTTTTTGAAAATGTTTTCTTTTAAACTGGCAAAAGGTGATGCGGCTACTGCACTTGCCCGTCCTGATGCTGTTGTGATATCAAAAAGTTTAGCCAATAAATATTTCCAAGGTGAAGACCCGATCGGAAAGATGATAAAAATTGACAGCAAAGAAAATGTGATGGTTACAGGCGTACTAGAAGAAATTCCGGAACTGTCTTCTTTGAAATTTGATTTCCTGATGAGCTATGATATCTGGTTCAAGAAAAATGATTGGGCAAAAGAATGGGACAATAATGGCCCGAGATGTTATGTGATGCTTGCACCGAATGCTTCGATTGATAAAGTAAATGCAAAGATCAAAGGTTATATTAAAACAAAGAAAAAAGAGAGTAATGTAGACTTGTTTCTCCAAAACTATGGCGAATCTTATTTGTATTCAAATTGGGATAATGGAAAACAAAATGGCGGAAGAATTGAGTATGTAAGGATATTTTCTGTCGTTGCTATTATCATTTTATTGATCGCCTGTATCAATTTTATGAATCTTGCCACGGCCCGTTCTTTAAGAAGAGCAAGAGAGATCGGTGTTCGTAAAGTAGTAGGTGCCGGCAAAAGACAATTGGTTGCACAGTTCATTGGTGAATCAATGTTTGTCTCTTTCCTGGCGATCTGTCTATCCTTATTAATTGTTGCATTAATACTTCCTTCATTTAATACATTAACTGAAAAACACCTGGCGATCAATTTAGCTGATCCTTCGTTCTTATTAATTGTTCTTGGCCTAACTATCGTCACGGGTGTTATTTCAGGATCGTATCCTGCATTATTTATGTCTACTTTAAAACCGATAATTGTTTTAAAGGGACTTCTTAAGTTCAAGTCCGGGGCAACTTATTTCAGAAAAGGTCTTGTAGTTTTTCAATTTGCTCTCTCAATTTTTTTGATCCTCGGTATGATAGTGATCTATCGCCAGATCAATTATATCCATAATAAAAATCTTGGCTTTGCAAAAGAAGATCTTTTATACATGCCGCTCGAAGGGGAGTTGCAAAAAAACTTCATGACTTTTAAAGAAGAATTACTTAAGCAGCCCGGCATCAAATATATTTCAAGTGCACAAAGTAGTCCGTTGGAAGTGGGAAGTTCCACCCAGGGTGTACGCTGGCCGGGAAAAGATACAACCAAATTGATCTTATTCAGTCAGAATCCTATTACATATGATTATGTAAAAACAATGGGAATAGAATTGATCGGTGGCAGGGATTTCGATCCTTCTTATAGCCTGGATACTATGAATTATCTGATCAACGAAGCTGCTGCAAGAAAAATTGGCTATAAAGAACCGGTTGGTAAAGAATTAACGATGTGGGGTGATAAAGGAACTATCATAGGACTGATGAAAGATTATCATCACAATTCATTGCATGTGCCGATAGAACCATTGATACTTCGATTGTTCAAGAAAAGCTGGAATTCTTATTGGGGAAATGTAATAATCAAAACAGAAAAGGGACAAACGAAACAAGCATTGGCAAGTATGGAAAGAATCTACAAAAAATTCAATCCGGGCTTTCCATTCAAATATTATTTTACTGATGATGAAATAATGAATAACTATAAAGCAGAATATACTGTCAGTAAGTTGTCACGTTATTTTGCATTCCTGGCCATATTTATTTCCTGCCTCGGTTTATTTGGGCTTGTAACTTTTACAGCAGAGCAAAGAACAAAAGAAATAGGGATACGCAAAGTACTTGGCGCATCAGTAACAGGAATTATAGGAATGCTTTCAAAGGATTTTTTAAAGCTGGTAATTATCGCAGCTGTTATTGCTTTTCCGGTTGCGTGGTGGATGATGCATAAATGGTTAAACGATTTTGAATACCGAATTGATATAGGATGGTGGGTATTTGTTGTTGCAGGTGTCGCTGCATTAGCTGATCGCATTATTAACGATCAGTTTCCAATCAATAAAAGCAGCAATTGCCAACCCGGTTAAAAGTTTAAGAACTGAATAAATCTGATAAAGCCATGTTTCAAAATTATTTTAAGACGGCTTTTCGGAATCTTTGGAAAAACAAAGGATATGGTTCTTTAAATGTATTTGGCCTTGCGATTGGGATTGCATGTGCCGGACTTATTTTTTTATGGGTGGAAGATGAACGCAGCTACAATCATAATAATTACTAAAAGAGATCAGTTGTATCAAATTTTAGAGAATCAACCTTTCGAAGGAAAGACCTATACTTTCAGCGCTACACCTGGATTGCTGCGCTGAAGGAATGAAAAAGGAATTTCCGGGAATTAAAAATTCCTGCCGTCTTACATGGGATCAATACACTTTATTTAATCTTGGAGAGAAAGCGATCTATGAAAGGGGCAATTATGTTGATTCGTCCATTTTCAGCATGTTCACAATTCCATTTGTTCTGGGAAAAAAGGAAACTGTTTTTCAGCAGCTTCATTCGTTGGCTATTTCAGAAAAAATGGCAAAGAAATTTTTTGGCGATGAAAAAGATATAATTGGCAAAACTCTTAAAGTAGACAATAAAGAAGAATATGTAATAAGTGGTGTGTTTAAAGACTTGCCGCAAAATTCGACCATAAAATTTGAGTGGTTATCTCCATTTAAAGTTTATCATGACAAAAATGATTGGTTGAACTATTGGGACAATAATGGCATACAGACTTTTGTTGAGCTGGATGAAAAAGCAGACCCGGGTTTAATTAATCAAAAACTCGATAATTATCTTAAAGCAAAAGATACAACGATCGTTGCGCAGCCATTTCTTTTTTCCATGAACGATTGGAGGCTTTACAGCAAATTTGAAGAAGGAAAGCAAGCAGGTGGACGTATTCAATCTGTTCGGATGTTCAGCATTATTGCCTGGATCATCTTATTGATCGCCTGTATCAATTTTATGAACCTTGCAACTGCACGTTCTGAAAAAAGAGCAAGAGAAGTAGGTGTAAGAAAAGTATTAGGCGCCGGAAAAAAGATCCTTGTTGCTCAATTCATTGGCGAAGCAATGATCATGGCTTTTTTATCATTGATAATAGCAGTTGCTGTTATTTATCTCATTTTACCATCCTTTAATACATTGGTAGAAAAACAACTTGTCATTGGTCTCAACGATCCTTTACATCTTTCAGCTCTTATTCTTATTGGGTTGATCTGTGGTTTGGTGGCGGGTAGTTATCCTGCATTATACCTGTCTTCATTCAACCCGATATGGGTATTTAAAGGGTTGAACTTAAAAGGAAGTGGAGCAGCTTACATAAGAAAAGGGTTAGTTGTGATGCAGTTTACGATCTCCATCATACTTATCATCAGTACTATTATAGTTTATAACCAAATACAGCACATTAAGAATCGTGATCTTGGTTATAACAAAGACAATGTAATTCAAACCGGTCTTAGGGGAGATATGCAAAAGAATTTTACAGTGATCAAAAACCAACTGCTTTCTTCCGGGTATGTTGAGAATGTAGCCATGTCAAACCTTAACCAGCTATACATGGGCAGTTCCACCGGCAATTTTGAATGGGAAGGGAAAGATCCATCAAGAAAAATATTGGTAACACAGGATTTTGTCAGCCCTGAGTATATCAAGACAATGGGAATGCAAATGGTTAAAGGAAGAGATTTTTATCCTGATGTAAAACAGGACAGTTCAAATGTTATTATCAATGAAACTTTTGCAAAGATGATCAGGAAGGATGAAGTGGTTGGTATGCTTCTCCGCCAGGATACAACTAAATACACAATTGTTGGTGTGGTAAAAGATTTTGTTTTTGATGATATGTATGGCAAAAGTGATCCTTTGATCTTCAGGTGTTATCCTGAGTATTTCGGTTATATGTATATACGCTTAAAAGAGAATGCCAACGTTGAAAAAGCGGTTGATAAAATTGAAACAGTCGTAAAAAGTAATAACCCAGGCTATCCTTTTAATTACATTTTTGTAGACGATGAGTTTGATAAGCAATTTAAAAGCGAAATATTGATAGGAAAACTATCAAGAATATTCGCATTACTTGCCATCGTTATCACTTGTCTTGGTTTGTTTGGATTAGCCGCTTACACTGCGGAACGGAGAACAAAAGAAATTGGGGTACGTAAAGTTTTAGGGGCCTCAGTTGCGGGTATTGCCGGTTTGCTTTCAAAAGATTTTTTAAAGCTGGTAATTCTTTCGTCATTGATATCTTTTCCTGTAGCATGGTGGCTTATGCATAATTGGCTGCAAAACTTTGCTTATCGGGTTCAGATAAACTGGTGGGTGTTTATAGTAGCAGCTGTATTGGCAATATTCATCGCATTATTTACGATAAGTTTCCAGGCTATAAAAGCCGCACTTTCAAATCCTGTGAAATCCTTACGAACAGAATGAGTAGAAGCTGCATCCTATAGGATGAAGTTTTTATTCGGAAGTTCTTTCACTCAACACAAACTACTATTAACAGGAGATCTTACTAAAAGATTAAAAGTATAATTATGATCAAAAATTATTTCAAAATCGCCTGGAGAAATTTATTTAGAAATAAAGGATTTTCAGCAACGAATTTATTGGGACTTACGATTGGCATTACCTGTACAATTTTAATCTCACTTTGGGTAAAGGATGAACTTACATATAATAAGTTTCATTCCAATTATAATAGTATTTACCAGGTATATGCGAACCGGGATTTCAATAACCAGGTTTTTACGGATGAGAACATGGTGCTGCCTCTTGCAAGTACGATCGAAAAAGCAATTCCACAAATAAAAAATGCTGTAGTTACCACACACAGTCAGCCGCATATATTTGCTTACGGGGATAAGAAATTGAAGAAAGAAGGCCGTACAGTAAGCGAACATTTTTTTGATATGTTCTCATGGAAGTTTATTAAAGGAAATGCTGCTACTGCTCTTCCCGATGCATATTCAATTGTATTAACACAATCTACAGCAAAAGCCTTTTTTGGAAATGATGATCCGATCAATAAAGTAATAAAAGTCGATAATGAATACGATGCAAAGGTTACTGCCATTGTTGCTGATGTGCCCGGAAATTCTACTTTGCAGTTTGATTTTGTAAATGCATTTAATTATGACAATGATTTTTTAAAAAGAGCCATGACCAATTGGCAAAATTCTTCTTGGGAAGTTTATGTGCAGGTAAACCAAAGGCCGATCTGAAACAGGTTGAAAAAAGCATTAATGATATAAAATATCAGCATGATGAAGGTGATAAAAAAATAAGCACCTACTTCGTTTTTCCTATGAATAAATGGCGTTTGCACAGTGAATTTAAAGATGGAAAGAATATCGGAGGAATGATCGAATATGTTAGGCTGTTCACCATCATTGCAATTATTATTTTGTTGATCGCCTGTGTCAATTTTATGAATCTTTCTACTGCACGTTCAGAAAAAAGAGCAAAAGAAGTTGGTGTAAGAAAAACATTGGGATCAGGTAAACGACAACTTGTATTTCAATTCTTTTCTGAGTCCATCATTTTGGCGTCAATTGCTTTTGTTCTTTCCGTCCTTGCAGTTTTTCTGTTGTTGCCATTTTTCAATGACCTGGTTGATAAACATCTTTCATTAGATCTTTTACAGCCATTATTTTGGTTGGCTGCAATTGCATTGATATTCTTTACGGGTGTTGTTGCAGGAAGTTATCCAGCATTATATCTTGTCATCGTTTAGCCCGGTAAAAGTTTTAAAAGGAACTTTTCTTGCCGGCAAAAAAAGTGCATTGCCAAGACATATTCTTGTGGTAGGACAGTTTGCAATTTCTATTCTTCTTATTTCAGCAACGATAATCATTTACCAGCAAATTCAACATATCAAGAACCGTGATATAGGTTATGATCCAAATAATCTTATCATGGTGCCTTCATCAGCCGATACGCAAAAGAATTATACAGCAATAAGAGATGAGCTTTTGAAAACAGGAGTTGTCAGTATGATGAACAGATCTTTTTCACCTATAACAGATATATGGTGGAAAATGCCGGCTCCTGATTGGGATGGAAAACCAGCAGGCGCACAGCTTATTGTTGCAGGCATGACAACAGATGTTGACTTTACAAAAACGATGGGTATTAAGATCATTGAAGGAAAAGATTTTTCGGGTGTTCCCGCTGATTCAGCAAACATGCTGATCAATGAGGCAGCGGTAGAAGCAATGGGTTTAAAAAATCCTATTGGAATGCAAATGAGAAATGGTACAAATAAGCATACCGTTATTGGTGTCACAGGTAATGTCGTTATGGAATCACCATTTAAACCAGTGGATCCAATGATGGTATATTTTGATCCCAGGAATTCCAATTCAATAAACATCAGGTTAAAGTCTTCTGTAAAACCTCAAAAGGCATTAAAAGCGATCGAGAAAGTATTTAAAAAATATAATCCTGCGTATCCATTCGATTACAAATTCGTGGACCAGGAATTTGGAAAGAAATTTTTAACCGAAGACCTGATCAGCAGGATCACCAACATATTTGCAGGTCTCGCCATTTTTATTTGTTGCATTGGCCTTGCAGGCCTGGCATCTTTTACTATTGAAAAACGTATTCGTGAGATCGGTATTCGAAAAGTGATGGGTGCAACTTTGCAACAGTTGTTGCTGCTTATTTCAAAAGATTTTTTAAAGCTCGTTTTGATCGCATTTGTTATTGCAACACCACTTACATGGTGGTTTATGAATAACTGGCTGGAAAAATATCCTGATCGTATTACTATAAGCATTTGGCTGTTCGGAGCCGTCGGATTGCTGATCCTTTTATTGGCACTCGTTGTTGTCAGTTTGAATACAATGAAAGCGGCTATTGCAAACCCGATAAAATCATTAAGGACGGAATAAAAATTTTTGTGATGATCAAAAACTATTTATTAATAGCCATTAAACATCTGAAGAAACAGAAAGTATTTTCAGTCATTAATATTTTGGGGTTAACAGTGGGTATTACCTGTTGCTTGATGATCTTTCTTTTTATTATGAATGAATTGAGCTATGACAATTTTCATAAGAACGGAAAGAATATTTACAGGGTGATGCGGCTTGGAAATAATAATGGCGAAAGACGTGAGATACCTTATTTGTCTCCTCCTTATGGACCAGCTTTAGTAAATGATTATCCAGATGCTATTCAAAGGCAGGTAAGGATAATGCGTGATAATGATCTTATCAGTTACAATAACATTTCATTTAATGAAACGAATATTTATTTAACCGACAAAAACTTCTTTAGTTTTTTTGATTTTCATTTGATCAAAGGAGATACTGCTACTGTATTAAAAGACCCCAATAGTATTGTATTAACCGAGACTGCGGCTAAAAAATATTTTGGTAACGATGATCCTATAGGAAAGACGCTTGAGTTTAATAAGCAACAGCAATTAAAAGTTACCGGGATAGCTGCAGATGTGCCTTTAAATTCTCATCTGCAATTTGATATGGTTGTACCATTGGAATTGTTTCGGCCTTTGCAACCCGAGTGGTTCACTCAATGGCCAAATAATGGATTGTTCACTTACGTTCAATTAAATCCTGCTGTAGATCCAAAACAGTTATCGGCACAATTCCCATCTTTCATGAATAAATACATGGGGGAATATTATGAGAGGTCAGGTTTTAAAATGGGCTTATTAATAAAGCCATTGGCCGATATATATTTTGCGACAGATGCTTTGGATGGTAGCGTAAAACACGGGAATCAAAAAATGGTATACATCTTTATGTCCATTGCCATTTTGATCCTGCTTATTGCCTGTATCAATTTTATTAATCTTGCTACAGCAAGAGCTACAGACAGGGCTAAAGAAGTTGGATTGCGTAAAGTTTTAGGAGCTGTGCGCAAACAACTGGTAAGTCAGTTCATGATGGAATCTATTTTGTTTGCAACAGTTGCTTCCATACTTTCATTTGGTCTTGTGCAAATGTTGATGCCTGCATACACTAATTTATTAGGTTATCAATTGCCTTCTTTTTGGAATGATACACGAGTATATGGTTTTATAATTGCGGTAATAATAATTGTAGGATTGTTAGCGGGAAGCTATCCGGCATTTTTACTTTCATCATTTACGCCGATCGAATCTTTAAAAGGAAAATTAAAAACAGGGTTGAAAGGAGTTTTCTTTAGAAAGGCACTGGTTGTTTTTCAATTTGGAATATCGGTGTTGCTGATCGTAAGCGTCATTGTTATTATGAGCCAGATGAATTATATACGTAACACTGACCTAGGCTTTAATAAGGAGCAATCAATGATAGTACGATTTGATAACATGAGCATTTCTGCGAAGAAAAAGCAATTCAAAAATGAGCTGCTAAATATCCCTGCTATAAACAGTGTGTCATTAATGTCCGGAGAGCCCGGGGGTTTTCATGATGGTTATTCTTTTGAATCGCAGGCAAAACCAGATGAGAAGATGTTGTTCAGTACAGAATTTACGGATCTTGATTTTGTAAAGACTTTGGGATTAAAAATAATTGCGGGAAGAGATCTTTCAGAAAGCTTCGCCACAGATTCTGCACAGGCAGTGCTTATCAATCGTAATGCTGCAAATAAACTTGGTTATACTCCTGAGCAGGCAATTGGTAAATGGATAAGAAATGTTTCAAGAGACAGTCTTCGCAGAACAATAGTCGGGGTGGTGGAAGATTATCATTATGTTTCTTTGAAAGACCCTATAGGTCCCCTGGTGATCTCACCCGGCAGAGATAGACGTTTAGCATTGATCAGGTTAAAAACTGATCGCATGCAGTCAACAATTGCCAGCATCAAAAAAATATATACTGCTGCTGCTCCTGATTATCCATTTGAATATAAATTTCTGGATGAGCAGTTTGACCGGCATTATAAAACAGAAGCAAAGCAACAAGCAGTGCTGGGTATTTTTTCAGCCATTGCAATTTTTATCGCATGTCTTGGCTTATTTGGTTTAGCTTCTTATACTGCAATAAAAAGAACAAAGGAGATCGGCGTACGAAAAGTACTCGGCTCTTCAATTCAAAATATTTGTTTTTTATTATCAAAAGATCTGTTGCGTCCTGTTTTATTGGGAACCTTGCTGGCAACACCAGTTGGTTACTATGCAATGAATAAATGGTTACAAAGCTTTGCATACCGGATCGATCTTCATTGGTGGATGTTTGGGATCGCTGTTTTTGCTGCCATGGTTATTGCATTATTGACGGTAGGTTCACAGGCCATAAAAGCAGCTTTTGCTAATCCGATAAAATCTTTAAGAACTGAATAATTTATAAATTAAAAAATCAATTATGAGAAAGCTTTTTTTATTAAACCTTGTTATTGCCATCAGCTTTTCAGTCGTTGCGCAAAACAAAGAGCCTTACATGACGAAGTCATTAAGCAGTGAATCAGTAAAAAGTACAGAAGTGCAAACATCTGGCGGAAGTATTTCTGTTACAGGTGTAAACTCAGCCGCCGAAACAAAGGTTGAAGTATACATTCATGGCAATAATGGCAAAAATGAAATTTCAAAAGAAGAAATAGCAAAACGATTAGAAGATTATGACCTCACGGTGTCTGTGAGCAATAATAAATTAACAGCTATTGCAAAGCCAAAACAAAGAAACATGGATTGGAAAAAAGGGTTGAGTATTTCTTTTAAAGTTTTTGTTCTTAAAAATGTTTCTACTGATCTGTCAACAAGCGGCGGCAGCATCAACTTAGCCAATTTAACAGGAGAACAAAAGTTCTCAACCAGCGGTGGCAGCTTGAATATAGATAATGTAGGAGGAAATATAGATGGAAGGACTTCAGGCGGAAGCATACATCTCGCAAATTCAAGAGATGATATTGATCTGTCAACAAGTGGTGGCAGCATTGAAGCCACCAATTGTGATGGAAAACTTCGTCTCAGCACTTCAGGTGGTTCGTTGAATCTAAAAGATCTGAAAGGGGATATAAGAGCTACAACAAGTGGCGGAAGTGTTAATGGAAGAAATATAAGTGGTGAATTGGTTACGCATACATCCGGCGGAGGTATTCATCTTTATGATCTTTCTTGCAGTTTAGAAGCATCAAACAGTGGTGGCGGTATTGATATTGAAATAAAAGAATTAGGTAAGTATGTGAAAGTTTCAAACTCTGGTGGGCACATTGATCTGCAGCTTCCAAAAGATAAAGGTGTTGATCTTGATCTGTCCGGAGGAAAAATAAAAACAGATCAGTTGGGAAATTTTAATGGCAAGATCGAAGATGATCAACTGGAAGGAAAGATAAATGGTGGTGGTGTATCTGTGAAAGTAAGATCATCTGGTGGCAGAATTAGTCTTGCGTTTAAATAATAAATATTGAATAAGAATTTATGATAAAGAATTATTTCAAGGTTGCATGGCGCAACCTGGTAAAAAACAAGGTGTATTCTTTTCTCAACATTGTTGGTCTTGCATCAGGAATGGCAGTGGCGATGATCATCGGACTTTGGATATATGATGAAGTATCAGGGAACAAGCATTTCAAAAATTATGATACGCTGTACCAGGTAATGATGCACCAGACTTTTGATGGAAAGCGAGGTAGCCAACAGGCAATGCCTTTTCCCATAGGAGAAGAGTTGAAGACCAAATTCCCTGACTTAAAAGCGGTGGCCATGTGTGATTGGGGCCAGCCACATTCATTGGTTTTTGGAGAAAAAAAAATAAGCAAAACAGGCCATTTTATTGGTGAGGAAGCCATCGACATGTTTTCAATGAATATCCTGAATGGTGATAAAAAACCTTTGCATGATCCTTACTCTATTGTATTGACAGATGAAACTGCCAAGATTCTTTTTGGGAATGAAGATCCTGTAGGGAAAATAATAAAGATGGACAACACGACCAATCTGAAAGTTACTGCTGTAGTTGCTAAGCAGCCTAAAAACAGTTCACTCAGCTTTGATTATTTAATTCCTTTTCAGTTGCAGGAAAATATCTACTCGTGGATCAAACAATACCATAAAACAAATTGGAGGAATAATTCATGGCCGGTTTATGTACAATTAAATGACAACGCAAATCCAAAAACCGTAAATGCGAAAATCAAAGATGTAGTAATTGCACATTTTACAGATGAGAATGCGGTAAAGACTATCAAGCCCGAAGTGTTCATTCACCCGATGGCGAAATGGCGCTTGTATAGTGATTTTGAAGAAGGCAAAAACACAGGCGGCTTTATCAAGTATGTAAGAATGTTTGGCATCCTTGGTTTTGTTGTCCTGCTCATTGCCTGCATCAATTTTATGAATTTAAGTACGGCCCGTTCAGAAAAGAGAGCAAAGGAAGTTGGCGTACGAAAAGCAGTTGGTTCAGGAAGGAAACAACTGATCAGGCAATTTTTGAGTGAATCGATGTTGATTGCTACACTGGCATTTTTACTGGCATTACTGCTGGTAACAATTGCGTTACCGTTCTTTAATGATCTTACTAAGAAAACGATGAGCTTGCAAATAGCCAACCCAATTTTTTGGGGTATTATGATTGCATTTACGATCCTTACAGGTTTACTGGCGGGAAGTTATCCTGCGTTTTATCTTTCTTCTTTCAATCCTGTTCGTGTGCTTAAAGGAAATTTTAAAGCAGGTAGAAGCAGTTCTTTACCACGTAAGATATTAGTGGTTGTACAGTTTGCAAGTTCAGTGATACTGATGATTGGAACTATTGTTATCTACCAGCAAATACAATATGGCAAAAACAGGCCCATTGGATTTAATAACAAAGGATTGATATCCGTGAATTGGTCAGAAGATATTCAAAAGAATTATGAAACCCTTCGGCAAGAATTATTGAATTCCGGCGCTGCAGTTTCAATATGTAAAAGCAATTCTCCACCATCGCAGATATACAGTAATAACAATGGCTGGGAATGGAAAAATAGTCAGCCAATAGAAAAATCGGTTATTTTCTCCACCATTGCCACCGATTATGATTACACGCAAACATTAGGGATCAAGATGATCGATGGCAGGGATTTCTCCCGGGATTTTGCAGATTCAAACGGCGTTATTTTAAATGTAGCGGCAGTTAAGCGTATGAACCTTGAGAACCCTGTTGGTGAAATGCTGAAATGGAATGACAAGCCAATGAAAGTAATAGGAGTAGTACCCGATATACAAATGCAATCACCTTTCCGTCCCATTTCTCCCTTAACGATCATATTTGATAAAAACTGGGTAAGCTATGTTAATGTACGTATGAATCCGGGTATGCCTGCTTCAAAAGCTATTAGTCTTATGAAGCCTGTCTTTGATAAATACAATCCTGCTTTCCCTTTTGAATATGAGATTTTGGAGCCTAAAAATTCTTTTATGTTCAGAAATTATCTAACAACAGCGTTCCGAAATATTTTTAAAAAGAAAGGCTATAGCCTTTTGAACATCTTTGGCCTGACCATTGGAATGAGTTGCTGCCTACTTATTTTCCATTATGTTTCTTACGAAAAAAGTTATGATGATTTTGTTCCGGATTCAAAGAGTGTTGTTCGTTTGCGGTTAGATAGTTATCAAAAAGGCAAGCTTGCCTGGCAATCGGCAACTGTTTATCCTGCTATTGCACCCCACTTAAAAAAAGATTATCCCGAGGTGGAAGATTTTTGCAGGATCATAGATGCGAATCTTTTGTTATCCACCGAAAGCAATTCTGTAAAGTTTAATGAGAACAAAGGCTACTATGCCGAGCCTTCTTTTTTAAGCATGTTTGGTCTTAAATTAACTGAAGGCAATAGCAAACAAGTATTAGATGGACCAGATAAGATGATCGTTTCTGAAAGCATGGCAAAAAAATATTTCGGAAATGAAGAAGCTGTTGGAAAAAAACTGATCCAACGAGACCAGGACCAGGTACAAGCTTATGAGGTAACAGGAGTATTTAAAGATTATCCTGCGAATTCACATCTTGATATCAAATATCTTGTTTCATGGTCCACTTTTGATAAATACCTGAGAGCACAGGGAGATACGTCAAATGCTCTTGAAACAAACTTTGAATGGTATGACTTCTATAGCTATTTGAAATTGAAACCAGGGGTCGATTGGAAAAAATTCGAGAAAAAGCTGCCAGCATTTTGTGATCGTTACATTAATAGTCGGGGTTGGTATAAAAAAAATAATAATAAATCGGAATTGTATTTGATGCCGGTAACTGATCTTCATCTTTATTCGAATTATAACCAGGAAGCAGAAGTAAATGGTAATGGGCAAGCGGTGAACTTTTTGTTTCTGATTGCTGTTTTTATTATCGGTATTGCATGGATCAACTATATCAATCTTGCAACGGCACGATCTGCTGAAAGAGCAAGGGAAGTGGGAATGCGTAAAGTATTAGGCGCAGCAAGGTCGAATCTTATCAGGCAATTCATGCTGGAAAGTTTTTTAATTAACCTGATTGCTTTATTGTTGTCTATCGGAGATTTTCATGTTATTGCTTCCTGCTTTCGACCGCTTCCTGGGCAGAGATACATACACTCATTTTACACTAACCCCGGTATACTGGCAATTATTTCTTGCATTGTTCTTCCTCGGAACATTTTTATCAGGAATTTATCCTGCATTTGTTTTAGCTAGCTTCCAGCCTGATCACCGTCTTAAAAGGTGTTTTTAAAAATACTTCAGGCGGCATCACTCTTCGAAAGGGTTTAATAGTAACACAATTTGTGATCTCGGTGGTATTGATCGCCGGTACCATTATAGTTTACCAGCAAGTAAGGTATATGCGCAATCAAAAGCTGGGAGTAAATATCGATCAAACACTTGTTCTAAAAGGTGCAAATTCTTTGCAAGATTCTCTTTATGGAACAACATTCCAACCATTCAAGACAGAATTATTAAAACAACCGGGGATAAAATCAGTAGCTGCTTCATCAAATGTTATGGGTAGAGAAATTTACTGGACTAACGGGACAAGACGATATGGATTCACTGAATGAAACATCTGTTACACTCTATTATATGGGTATTGACTATGATTTTGTACCCGGCTACGATATAAAATTACTGGCTGGCAGGAATTTTTCAAAGGATTTTAAAACAGATGAAAAGAGGAGTGCTTCTTAATCAAAAAGCTGTCGAATTGTTAGGTTATAAAAGATCCCAACGATGCTATCAATGGTAAATTAGGAAGAGGCGGGAGGGATACATTGACAGTTGTAGGTGTACTTGGCTGATTATCATCACCAGGGTTTACAAAAGGTAATTGACCCAATGATATTTCTTCTGTACTCCAAATACCCGTGGCTTTTATTCGCTTAAAAGTGCAAACAGCCAACCTTCCACAAACTATTGCGGGCATTAGCAAAACATGGGATAAATATTTTCCTGCTGATCCTATTGAATATTCTTTTCTTGATGAAACCTTCAGCCAACAATATAAAGCGGATCAATTGTTCGGAAAAGTGTTTGGCATATTCGCATTTCTCGCTATCCTGATCGCTTGTTTTGGATTGCTGGGTTTATCAGCCTATAATGTTTTGCAGCGGACAAAGGAAATTGGAATTCGTAAAGTATTGGGAGCTTCTGTTCAAAATATCTTGTTTTTGTTGTCAACCGATTTTCTCAAGCTGGTCATTGTTGCTTTATTCATTGCAGTGCCTGTTGGCTGGTATGTAATGCATTCATGGCTACGGGACTTTGCATATCGTATCAGTATTCATTGGTGGGTATTCATCATTGCCGCGGTAATAGCTGTTTTGATAGCTTTTTTAACGATCAGCACACAGGCTATGAAAGCTGCTTTAACAAACCCGGTAAAATCATTGCGAACTGAATAAATGATAAACTTATGTTTAGAAATTATTTAAAAACCGCTTTACGAAATCTTAGCAGAAAAAAACTTTATTCTGCCATAAATATTTTCGGTTTGACCATTGGCCTCGTTGCTTGTCTTTTGATCGGGTTATATATATATAATGAACTTAGTTATGATAAGTTTAATAAAAATGCAAACAGGATCGTACGGGCAACCATGGAATATAGCAAGAGTGGTACAACAAACACAGCTGCAACTACCGGAACAAAAGTAGGTCCTCATTTTAAAAGAACGTTTCCTGCAGTGGAGGAATATGCAAGAACAAGGATCACTACAAGAATAGTGAAAAGGGGTGAGAAGATGTTTGAAGAGAAAAGGTTCCTTTTTGCCGACGAAGCTTTTTTCAAAATATTTTCTTTTCAATTAATTCGGGGCAATGCTTCGACAGTGCTTGATGCCGCTGACAAAATTGTTATTACAGAATCTACAGCAAAAAAATATTTTGGCGATGAGGATGCGTTGAATAAAGTATTAACAGTAGCCGACAAAGATTACACCATTGCCGGTATATGTGAAAATGCTCCCAAGAATTCTCAAATAAAATTTGATTTTGTAACACAGTTTTTAAATCTCGGCGATTTTATAAAACAGGAGCAATGGTGGACGGCTAACTGGATAACTTATTTTTTATTAAAAGACGCTAACAGTATTTCAAAATTCCAGGTGCAGGTTGATGATTATATGAAAAACGCTTCTGTAAGAACTGAGGCCAGGCTGGAAGGCAATGATTTTTTAAAGTTCCATTTTGAGCCTTTAACCAGCGTTCATCTTTATTCACCGCTCGCAGGTTTTGAGCCCAACGGCCGTATCAGTTATATATACATGTTTGGCATTATTGCATTACTTATTCTGATCATTGCCTGTGCCAATTATACAAATCTTGCAACTGCACAATCTGCCGGCCGAAGCGCAGAAATTGGAATACGAAAGGTAATAGGAGCATCACGCAGGCAGGTCTTCATGCAATTCATTGGTGAGTCTGCAGCTATTACAACAATAGCAGCTTGTCTTGCATTCGTACTTGGCATTTTATTATTGCCATGGTTTAACTCGATAACCGGCCGGGAATTTTCAGTGGCTGAATTATTGAAACCTGTACCAATAACAATGACAGTAGTTTTTGCGATCATTGTAAGTTTTCTTGCAGGTGCTTATCCTGCGTTGGTTCTGTCAGGAACACAGATCATCGGAATACTTAAAAAGGGTTTCAATTTTACAGGGAGCAATAACCTGCTTCGTAAAACTTTAATTGTACTTCAGTTCGGCATCTCTGTTTTCTTAATTATATACACAGTTATCATTTTGCAGCAGATGAATTTTTTACAGCAGAAAAACCTGGGCTATGATAAAAGTCATTTATTGGTATTGCCGGTTGATTCAAAAATGTCTGCAGACTTTCAAAATATAAAAAATTCAATTGTACAGGTTCCCGGGGTGGAAGCGATCACCGGCGCCTATGAAACGCCTGAATTTATTGAGTGGGCTGATGGGATCAGGGCGACAGATGAAAAAGGAGTACACGAAATATCTGTGAATGCATTGCCTGTTGACCTTGATTTTACCAAAACAATGAAAATGCAATTGGTTGCCGGAAGAGATTTCCAGGAAAACGATTTTGCATTAATGGATACCTCGAATGATTATGCTAATTACAAACAGGCTTTTATTATCAATGAATCCCTGGCGCAAAAAATTGGATGGACACCACAGCAAGCCATTGGAAAAACCATTGAAAAGAATGTACCCGGCCCGGTGGTGGGGGTGGTGAAAGATTTCAATTTCGAAAGCCTGCATGAGCCGATCAAACCATTGGCAATATTTCTTGGAAGAGATTATGTCCAAAAATTTATTGTCAGGCTAAATGGCAATAACATGCAATCAACATTAGCAAAGCTTGAAGTACTATGGAAACAACGTGTGCCTCATCGCCCATTTGAGTATCATTTTTTGGATGAAGATTATAATAAGTTATATGTAGGAGAGCAACGTTCATCAACATTATTTACAGTTGCTGCGACACTTGCCATCTTACTTGCATGTTTGGGTTTGTTTGGATTGGCTGCATTTACAACTGTTCAACGAACAAAAGAAATAGGAATACGAAGAGTGCTTGGCGCAAATATCACAAGCATCACGATGCTGATAGCAAGAAATTTTTTAGTAATGATCGGCATTGCTATTCTTATTGCTATTCCATTGGCATGGTATGCAGGAAATCAGTGGCTGCAGGATTTTGCATTTCGGATCCCTGTGCAGGCTTGGGTATTTGTTGCAGCTTCTCTTGCAACAATAATGATCGCATTGGTAACGGTAGGATTTCATTCGGTAAGATCAGCTTTGATGAATCCTGTAAAATCGTTAAGAACAGAATAAAACACAGCCATGATAAAAAATTATTTCAAAATAGCGTGGCGAAATTTGTGGAAGAATAAAATTTATTCTACAATAAATGTGGTAGGCCTGTCAATTGGGATGGCCGCTTGTATTGCTATTCTTCTCTTTGTTTTTTATGAAAGAAGTTTTGATAAGTTCCATACAAAAAATATCTACCGGCTAAACGAAGTGCAAAAGTTTGAAGGCATGGTAGCTGCACAAAAAGTAGCATTATCCATGTACCCGATGGCCCCGACATTAAAAGCCGAATTTCCTGAAATAAAAAACTATACCCGGATCAATGGGGCTGGTAAAGTCCCACTCAATTATGGAGAAAAGAAAATTTACATAGACAGAGTTTGCTATGTAGATTCAACGTTTCTGCAAATCTTCGACTTTAAATTATTACAAGGCGATCGTAATACAGCGTTAGAAAAGCCCAACTCAATTGTAATAACAAAAGAAATTGCTGAAAGTTATTTTGGAAAGGAAAACCCAATAGGAAAAACGCTTATAAGTTATCGGCGGGATACGACTAACTTAATAGTGACAGGCGTATTAGAGAATGTACCACAAAATTCGCAGTTGCAATTCAAAGGTCTTATTCCTTTCAGAACTATCGAACGACCTCAGTGGATGAGTAATTGGGGCGGCAACTGGTTGAACACTTACCTCGAGCTTACACCAGGAACAAATATTGCCGCATTAGAAAAGAAATTTCCTGATTATCTAAAAAGGCATATGTCAGATGACGGCTGGAAGAGTTATGAACTCTTTTTACTTCCATTAAGTGAAGTGCACGGAGGTGCTTCTGATATAGGCCTGGATAGTTTTAATTACCAGCAATTTGATAAAGGTTATACAAATATATTTTTTATTATAGCTCTAGTGGTATTGCTGATCGCCTGTGTCAATTTTATGAATCTCTCTACAGCACGTTCAGCAGAAAGAGCAAGAGAAGTTGGCGTTCGAAAATCGATTGGGGCTTTCCGTTGGCAATTATCAATGCAGTTTATTGGCGAATCAATAATGATGGCATTTATCGCATTGTTCTTTGCTGTCTTACTTGTAAAACTTTTTTTGCCAGCGATTGAAAACTTAAGCCAACGGGATCTTGATTTTCCAATATTTACTAACTGGAAACTTATTTTGTCTTTACTAGCAGGCACAATTGGTCTTGGGATCATTTCCGGATTGTATCCTTCCGTTTATCTTTCTTCATTTCAGCCTGTAAAAGTTTTAAAAGGATCAGCCCAAACCGGAAGAAGCAAGAGTGTGTTAAGGAATGTTCTTGTAGTAACACAATTCGCTTCCGCAATCTTTCTGATCATTGCCACCACGTTTGCTTTAAGGCAATTAAACTTTATGAAAAGCCGGGCGACCGGTTTTGATCGTGAACAGGTGGTGAATATACCGTTGAACCAGGGAACAGACCGAAAGTATGACCTCCTGAAAAAAGAGCTATTGCAAAATTCTCTTGTGAGTGGTGTTACCGCCTCACAGGATGTATTAGGTAGTCACTTAGATCAATCAGGAATTGAATTTAAAGGCGATGGGCCAATGAGAGAGCTAACCTCAACACGACTGATTGTTGATCCGGACTATCTCAACCTTTATAAAATTCAATTGGCGGAAGGCCGAAATTTTTCTTCCGATTCCTCTGCTAATGGAAGAGAGTATATTATTAATGAAACGCTGGCAAAAGAATTATTAAAAGATAATACAAAAGCTGATTTCTCATCATTGATTGGCAAACATTTCGGATTTGATTCAATAGGACAGATAGTGGGTATTGCAAAAGATTTCAATTTTAATTCGCTGCATCATAAGATCGAAACGATGTTTATGTTCAACCAGACCCAATGGGGTTTGGGCACAATGTCAGTAAAAATAAACGGCAGCAGGGTAAAAGATGCGCTTACTTATATTGAATCGGTTTGGAAAAAAATTAACCCGGGAATTCCTTACGAGTACCAATTTCTTGACGACCATTTTAAAGAAGTTTATCGTGCCGATTCACAGATAAGCACTATTGTAGGCGCCCTTGCAATGTTAGCGATCATTATTTCTTGTCTTGGTTTGTTTGGCCTGGCTTCTTACTCTGCTGAAAAAAGAGTAAAGGAAGTTGGTATCAGAAAAGTATTGGGAGCATCGCTTCAGCACATTGTATTTAAGTTTTCAAAAGATTTTTTAAAATATGTATTGATAGCCGCTTTGATAGCATTGCCATTATCATGGTTTGCTATTAATAAATGGTTGCAGGATTATGCATACCGCGTTGAGATCAGTTGGTGGATATTTCTTGTTGCTGTCGTATTGGCCTTAATGATCGCATTAATAACGATCAGTTTCCAGGCGATTAAAGCGGCATTAGCTAATCCTGTAAAAAGTTTAAGAACAGAATAGGACCATGATTTGAAGGATTAGAAAGGATTTTTCGGAAATAGGAGAGTCAACATAGATTGAGTAAGAGGATGTTCATTGTCCCCCGCTGGCGGGGGCCGGATGTTCAACAGAAGTAAATACTCAACTTGGGGTGGATAAAAGATGAATAGGATTACCAAACGTACAAGAGTCCGCCTCAGGCGGAAGGAACGATGATTAGAAATACTATCGATGATAACATAAAACTCACCATCTAAAAATTATTTTATGTTTAAAAATATTTATAAGATCGTTTTCCGCAACATGTGGCGCTACAAAGGTTACACATTGCTCAATATTTTTGGAATGGGCATCGGACTTGCCGCTATCGTTTGGGGTTATCAAACATATCGTTACAGTTTCAGCTTTGATAATTTTCACAAAGACCAGGAGAATGTTTATCGGGCTTTGACTTTTAAATCAGGCGCAAATGGAGTGAAAGGAATTTTTCCAATGGCTGCTGTAAAGCAGGCTCAGAGTGAATTTGCAGGAATAGCGGAAGCAGTGCGACTTGATAGCCGCGGATTGAATGTAAAATATGATAAGAATGAGCCTTTTGCTGAACAGGCACATTTTACCGATCCAGCATTTTTTGATCTGTTCAATTTCCCGGTTGTTGCAGGTACAAATAATATAACTGATAAAAATTCAGTCCTGATCACTGAAACAATTGCAAAAAAATATTTTGGCAAGCAGGATCCGTTAGGTAAGGCATTGATCTTTTATTCGGGTGAAAGTTATGCAATGCCGCTTACGGTAACCGGTGTATTGAAAGATATTCCTGTAAACTCTACCATGCAATTCGGGTTCATCACCAATTTTGAAAATTATTTAAAAGGTGATGGATCAAAGATCGCTCCGGATGACTGGACATGGATGCTTGATGCAGCTTTTTTCAGGATCCCTAAAAGAGCAGATGTTCCACTAATTGCAAAATCATTTAATAAATATTTACCGATACAGAATAAAGCAAGGGAAGATTGGAAAGCATCGGGCTTTAAACTTATTTCCTTACATGAAAATGCTATACAAGGTGATATTGATAATAATAGTTTACGTGATCGCCCGAGGATTCGGCAGCATATGGTCCATTTATTCTTGCTATCCTGATTTTTCTTTCTGCTTGTCTTAATTTTTCAAACACTACCGTTTCGCATGCAAACAGGAGATTAAAAGAAATTGGTATGCGAAAAGTGATGGGAAGCTCACACAAACAATTGGTGTTTCAATTATTGATCGAATGCTGTTTTATTGTATTGCGTGTCAGTTCTGCTTTCACTGTTTTAAATTGTTTTTGGTTTCCCGCATTTAATCAAATGTTCAATGGTGTTAAGATCACTGCTGATTATTTTAACGATCCCAACCTCTTGTTATTTATTGGCGGCGCTGTATTGTTAACCACATTACTGGCCGGTGCATACCCTGCATTTTATATCAGCCGGTTTAATCCATCTACTATTTTTCGCGGAACAGTAAAATTTGGCGGCACAAATTTGTTTTCAAGAATAATGTTGGGTCTGCAATCATCCATTGCTATCATTACTGTTATTGCAGGAATTGGTTTTGCCCGTAATGCAGAATTCCAGAAGAATTATGATTATGGGTATAATATTGAGAATACGATTGGCGTCCTCGTAACTGATACAACTGCATTTTCTTCTTTTAAAAATGAAGTTGCAGCGATCCCGCAGGTTACTGCATTAGCAGGTACAAGAAGTCATATTGGTTATGGCTACCGAAATGTTGTTGCCGAGGCAGAAGAGAAAAAAGGAGAAACAAATTTCCTGGAAGTAGGACCGGATTATATTAAAAACAATGGATCTTAAAATGGCGGAAGGAAGAGCATTTGATCCACAAATGGAAGGAGACTATACAAAGTCGATCCTTATTACAGAAAACCTGGCTGCTAATTATGGATGGAAGAATAAAGAGGCGTTGGGCAAACAAATCTTTATTGATAGTATGAATTATTCTGTTGTTGGTGTGCTGAAGGATTTTCAGCTTGACCGTTTATTTGACCCAATGGAACCGGTTGTAATGAAACTGGCAAAAGAGAACCGGTTTCAGTTTCTTGTTTTGCAGACAAAAATTTCCGACCTCGAAATGGTGTATGCGAAAACAAGAGATGCATGGAAGAAAATTTTTCCTATGAAGCCGTTCACCGGTTTTTATCAAAACGAAATAACACAAGAGGCATATAAGGTAACAAGTAATATCGCAAAGATATTCTCCTGGTTTGCGATCATTTCAATTTTACTAACTGCCACAGGACTGTTCGGCTTGATCTCGCTTACTATCGTTAAAAAAATGAAAGAGATAGCGCTGCGTAAAGTTGTTGGCGCAAGATCGGGGCATATACTTTTATTAGTTAACCGCGGGTACTTCCTGGTATTTATTATTGGTGCTGCAGTAGGTTGTTATGGTGGATATGCACTTACAAAACTTTTATTGGATATGATATTCGGTGTAAATGCAGGTATTGCTGTATCTACATTGGTGAATTCAGTGCTTGTATTATTTATTATAGTGGCGATCACATCGGGTTTTAAAGTATGGCAGGCCATAAGAACGAACCCGATCAAATTGTTGAGAACAGAGTAGAACCGTGATTTAGAGGATTAGAAAAGGATTTTGAGGAAATAGGAGAGTGAATATAGATAGGGTAAAAGGAGGATGTTCATTGTCCCCCGCTGGCGGGGGAAGTAGTTCGCTCATAAAATAATTTCAAATGGGGGTGGACAAAAGCCGAATAGAATTACCGAACGTACAAGTGAGTGACACAAGGGACGATGATTAGAATTACAAAGGCTTGGAACAAAAAAATAGAACTGGAAAATTTAAAGCAGCGATTAAAAACGGTTTTATGATTTATTATAATTTAAAATTGATTTTAAGAAATATCTGGCGGCATAAAACATTTTCTTTTATCAATATTGTTGGTCTTACTATAGGTGTTACAAGTTGTATGTTAATAGGTTTGTACACCTATAATGAATTGTCGTTTGATAAATTTCATTCAGGGCACAATGATATTTATCGAATAAATAAAGTAACCTCAGGGAAAAATAAACAATCCCAGCTTCATAGTATTACCCCGGGCAAGTTGGCACCTGCTATAAGAGCAAGCATACCAGAAGTAGAATATGCGACGGTCTTCCGACCATGGTTTAGCGAAATGCTGGTGAGTTATGATACCGTTCGTTTTAAACTGAGTGACGTTACATATGCAGATGAAGCATTTTTAAAAGTGTTTGATTTTCCATTGGTCAAAGGAAACAGGGAAACAGTGCTATCCGAACCTTTTACGGCAGTAGTATCTGAATCAGTTGCTAAAAAATATTTCAATAGGGAAAACCCGGTTGGCAAAATACTTACTACTCTTAATAATATTGATGTTAAGATAACTGGTGTATGCAAAGATGTTCCGGAGAATTCTTCCATCCGGTTTACTATGTTGATCTCATGGGCCACAACACTTACCCAGGCTAATGCCGATTATTTTTCGTGGATGAATAATTGGCAAACACAGGTCAATTATTCTTTTGTCAAGCTAAAAGCAAATAGTGATCCTTTAAAGGCGTCAGAAAAAATTACCAACCTGCTTCATGCTAATTTACCTGATAGGGCAGCAGAATACAAGCCCTACCTGCAACCTCTGGATAAAATTCATTTGTATTCATCCGACATATTATTTGGTGAATCTTTTAGCACTAACAGCAGTAAAATAGTTTTCAGTCTTTTGGGTATTGCAGCTATTATTTTGCTTATTGCCTGCTTCAATTTTATAAATCTCACAACTGCCGGAGCATTAGGAAGAGCTAAGGAAACGGGTGTGCAAAAAGTATTGGGGGCTAATAAAGGATTGCTAATAAGAAAATTTTTTGGCGAATCTTTCGCACTTTGCACCCTGGCCATTTTATTATCACTGGTAGTTGTGCTTTTATTACTTCCTTTTTTCAATAAGCTGGCCGATACAAATATTGAGTCTGATATATTGTTCAAACCAGAAATTATTATAGGGCTGGTTGGCCTCTTGATCGTGGTAAGTGTATTGGCCGGAATGTATCCGGCGATCTTCCTTGCAAGGTTCAGATCTACAGACATATTTAGAAATATAGTGAAGGCGGGTAAAGGTGTTTGGGTAAGAAAGTCATTGGTGACAACCCAGTTTGCTTTATCTCTTTTACTTATTGTAGGTACGATGGTAGTTCAGAGACAAACCAGGTTTATGATGACAAAGGACCTTGGGTTTGATAAAGAACAGGTTTTGGTATTGCATATAGCGAATACAGGGTTAGAACAAAAGACGAAGGAGTTAGTTGCTGCATTACACCAATATCCCGGTATAGGCCACATCACGATCACAAACCGTGTTCCCGGCCACACATTTAATAGTTATGGAATAATTCCTGAAGAGCATACTGACGGTGAACACATAGAGGCTAATGTATTAGAGACCGATACGGAATTCCCTGGTACGTACAATATTTCAATGATTGAGGGAAGATATTTTTCTCCTGAAATGCCGACAGATACAACAGATGCCGTTGTAATAAACGAGTCAATGGTAAAATTCCTGAACTGGAAGGATCCTATAGGAAAGAATTTTGAGATAATAGGTGTAAGAAAAGCAAAGGTGATCGGGGTAATAAAAGACATCAACACATCTTCACTGAGAGAAGCTGTTTCGCCAACGGCGATGATACTCAAATCCAATCCTGCGTATTTGTCTCTTAAGTTGAAGGCAGGAAATACAAAAGCTTCTCTTGCTTTTATTCAGCAAACATGGAAACAGCTCGAGACTACTTATCCGTACGATTATTTTTTTCTTGATGAACAATTAAATAAATTTTATAAGTCAGATATAAGGTTATTAAATGTGATCAGCTTATTTGCAGTTATTGCAATATGCATTGCATGTATGGGACTGTTTGGATTAAGCATGTATACCACCCAGCAACGAAGAAAAGAAATTGGGATCAGGAAGGTACTTGGTGCTTCTGTAACTGGTGTTACAGCACTCCTCTCAAAAGATTTTCTAAAACTTGTATTTCTTGCCGTCCTGATAGCATTTCCTATTGCCTGGTTGCTGATGAATAAGTGGCTTGAGGATTTTGTATATAGAATAGCGATCAGTTGGTGGATGTTCGTTGTCGCGGGGATTGCGACAGTATTGATAGCATTGATCACTGTAAGTTTCCAGGCGATCAAAGCTGCATTGACTAACCCGGTAAAATCATTAAGAACTGAATAGAACCATGACCTGCCTGCCGGTAGGCAGGTTTAAATGATTTGAAGGGATTATGAGGAAAAAATGAAGCTGAAAAGAATTAATGTAGTACAAGAGTCCGCCTCAGGCGGAAGGGACGATGAATAGAATTGCAAAAGATGATAACATAAAAAACTAATCATGATCAGAAACTATTTTAAAACAGCGTGGAGAAATCTTTGGAGACACAAAATGTATTCATTGATAAATATCAAAGGTCTTACTGTTGGGTTAGCGGTTGGCATACTTATTCTTTTATGGGTACAGGATGAATTTAGTTACGACGGGTTTCATAAAAACGGGAAGAATATTTACAAGGTAGAGAATATGGTTGGTACTGGTCCAAGTCGTCAACTATGGACAGTGACTGCTGCGCCGATCGGTATCCTGGCTAAAAAAGAAATTCCGGGTGTTGAAGATGTCGTTAGGATAACCAACAACAACTATTACCAGTTATTTAAATTCAAAGACAAGTCATTTAGTGAGCAGAATAATTTTTTTACCGATCCATCATTATTTTCTGTTTTCGATTTTAAATTAATTAAAGGGAACCCTTCCGATCCTTTTCCCGATGACAACTCTGTTGTGATCACAGAATCCATGGCTAAAAAATATTTTGGGAATGATGAGGCGATGGGTAAAGTGATAGTTGCGGATGATAAAGTGAATTTCAAGGTCACCGGTGTAGTAAATGATTTTCCAAAGAATTCAACTTTCAGAGCAGACATGCTATTCCCGATGAGCATGTTGGGAAGCATCATGTATGCAAATAATAAAGAAGGAAAAAATCTTGAAAATGATTTTACGCAGTTTAGTTACAATACTTTTTTGCTTTTTAAACCGGGCTTTTCATTTGCTGGTTTTACAGAAAAGCTTAAGCAGATCCATTTAAAGATAAAACCTGATGATACAGACGCTGATTATCTTTTGTTACCGATCAGTAAAATGCATCTTTACCGTGCAGATGGTAGTGATGGCGGATATTCGACCGTTCGGATGTTTTTCATAATTGCAATACTGATCCTTGTTATTGCCTGTATCAATTATGTGAACTTATCTACTGCCCGTTCAATGCTGCGTGCAAAAGAAGTAAGCCTGCGGAAAATTGTTGGTGCAGGCAGGGCGCAGTTATTTTTTCAGTTTATCATTGAAACAACATTACTGTTTCTTTTTGCAACTGTTTTAGGATTGGGTCTTGTATATGTATTACTGCCCCTATTCAACGAAATATCAGGAAAGGAGCTTATACTGAATTTGGCTGATTACAGGATATGGGAGATAATATTGCTTACTGTTTGCGGCACATTGATCATCTCAAGTATCTACCCGGCATTATTACTTTCTTCATTTGAACCACTCAAAGCATTGAAAGGAAAAATTTCAGCAAGGATAAATGATGCTACGTTTCGCAAGACATTGGTCGTTGTTCAATTTACATTTTCTGTTGTATTAATAGCCGGAACAATTATCATAAAAGAGCAAATGTCTTTTATGCGTTCAAAGCAATTGGGCTATGATAAAAGTTATGTGCTTTCCTGCAATATGAGGAAAATGGGTGCACATTATGATGCTGTGAAGACTGAACTTTTAAAACAACCCGGAGTTGCCGGTGTTACATCAGCAAGTGTAAACATAATACGATATGGTGGCCGTACCGGCAATAACTGGTGGGATGGAAAGCAAGATGGCGAAACCCTTATGTTAAGCCCTATGGGTATTGATAAAGATTTTATTTCTTTTTTTAAAATGCAGATGAAAGAAGGGGATGTGTTTTCTGGAACGATCGCTGATTCCACACATTTTATTTTAAATGAAACTGCTGTAAAAGCAGCACGATTAGAAGATCCCATCGGAAAAAGATTTAAACTGCAGGAAACCATGGGAACGATCATTGGAGTTGTAAAAGATTTTCATTTTGCTTCTATGCGACAAAAAATTGAACCGGCTGTTTTCTATTATACTTCCAAAGATTACTACAAGCTTTATGTAAAAACTACAGGAAAAGATGCACCAAAAGCAATTGCCGCATTGGCAAATGAATGGAAAAAATACAATGCAGATTTTAGTTTTGAATACAGCTTTCTTGATGAGGCATATAATAACCTGTATAAATCGGAAGAGAAGACCGAATTGTTGCTGAACATATTTGCCGCAATTGCAATATTCATTTCTTGTTTGGGGTTACTTGGGCTTGCTACTTATACGGCGCAGGTACGTACCCGTGAGATCGGTGTAAGAAAAGTATTGGGCGCAAATGTTGGAGGGATTATCAGGTTGCTTGCCATGAATTTTTTGAAACTGGTTTTCATTGCCATTCTTATTGCAGTACCGATAGCCTGGTGGCTTACGGATAAATGGCTGCAGGACTTTGCTTATAAAATAAATATAAGCTGGACAGTTTTTGCAATAGCAGGTGTACTGGCAATGCTGATCGCTGTGTTGACAATAAGTTTTCAGTCCATTAAAGCAGCGATCGCAAATCCGGTAAAGTCGCTTAGAACAGAATAAATCAGGACTCATGCTACAAACGTATTTGAAAACAGCTTTTAGGAGCTTAGTAAAAAATCGCAAACATTCTTTGCTGAATATACTCGGGCTGTCTGTTGCTTTGGGTGCTTGTATTATTGTTTTCCTGGTGATACAATATGAAACCAGCTATGATAAGCATTTAAAGAATTATAAAAATATCTACCAGGTTGTAACTAAAGATGTGGATGCCGAGGGAGAACATTATACTTCAGGTGTTCCTTTCCCTTCGGTAAAATATTTACGCCAGGATTTTCCCCAATACACATTTGCCGAGATGATGCAGAATTCAGAGATACAGGTTACAGTTAAAACTGATACGGCTTCTGCTACCGGCAAAAAATTTTATGAGAAAACCGGGGTGTTCTATGGTGAGCCGGAGTTGTTGCAAATGTTTGAAGTAAAATTTTTAGCAGGGAATAAGGATGTGTTAAAGGATGTAAGCAGTGTTGCTCTAAGCAGATCAACAGCGGAGAAATATTTTGGTAATTGGAAAGAAGCAATTGGCAAACGAATTAATCTTAATAATTCAGATCACGATCTGCAGGTAGCAGCAATATTTGAAGATGCACCACAAAACAGCGATTTCCCTTTTAAAATGGTTGCTTCCTATGCTGAATTTATTGCACATGATAGCAATAACTGGCCATTAAACGATTGGGGATCTAACACCAGCAATCACCAGGTATATATGCTGTTGCCCAACCAACAAAATACAATTGCCATTAATGATCAGCTCAATCTCTTTGAAAAAAAATATAACACTGATAATAAGCAAAGCACCCGTACCCATTTTTTGCAGCCATTAAGTAAAATACATTTTGATGATCGTTTAGAGAACAATGGGGATCATGTCACAACCAAAACCTCTTTGTATACATTGATCTTTGTTGGTCTGCTGGTAATACTGATGGCGTGTATCAATTTTATAAATCTTTCTACAGCCCTTGCAGTTACACGCAGTAAAGAGGTTGGCATTCGTAAAGTAATGGGTAGCAGTAAAACCCAATTGCGAACACAAGTGTTTATTGAAGCGGCACTTGTTGTTAGTTCTGCGGTCATTATTGGCGCATGGCTTTCGTGGTTTGCACTTCCTTATGTAAAACGCATTACTTCGGCGCAAGGTGTGCTCACTCTTTTCAATACAGGTAGTGTTATATTTATGTTGAGTATTGCCGTCATTACAACATTACTATCTGGAATTTACCCGGCTTTTATCATGGGTAAATTCAAACCGGTTGAAGCAATAAAAAATAAGATCAACACTTCTAAGGTTGGCAGTATATCGTTGCGCAGGGCTTTAGTTGTATTACAATTTTCCTTTTCTCAGATATTTATTATTGCTACCATCATTGCAGTAAGCCAGATGAATTTTATTCGTACCGCTGATCTTGGGTTTAATAAAGAATCGGTTTTAATGCTGCAATTAAACTCCGATAGTGCGACCCACTCACGGTTAAAAGCTTTTAAAAATGAATTGATCAGTAGAAGTGATGTAAAACAGGTAAGCTTTGCCTTTGATGCACCCAGCAGCGAAAACACATGGTCATCGAATTTTGCATTTGATAAAATGGAAGACAGGGGCTTTGAGGTCAACTTAAAATTCGGTGACGAAAATTACGCAAATACCTATGGTTTGGAATTAGTTGCCGGAAGATTCTACGGGGCAAGTGATACTTGCCGGGAATATGTAGTGAATGAAACTTTTGTAAAGAAAACGGGTTTTAAAAACCCGCAAGATGCGATAGGAAAACTTTTTAGACTTGGAGGTCGCCGTCCGATGCCGGTTGTCGGAGTTGTAAAAGATTTTAAACAGCAATCTTTACGTGAAGCGATTGCACCGATAGCCATTTCACCGAAAATAAAATATTATCAATCTGCAGGAATAAAAGTTTCGGCTAAAAATCTTTTAGCAAGTAATAAAGAAATACAGATCATTTGGGATAAGTATTTTCCCGAGTATGTATATAACGCAAGTTTTCTTGATGAGAATATCAATCGTTACTATAAACAGGAACAACGATTGAGCTTATTGTATAAAGTATATGCGGCCCTCGCAATTTTTATTAGTTGTCTTGGCTTATATGGCCTGGTCTCTTTCCTTGTCGTTCAAAAAACAAAAGAGGTTGGAATAAGAAAAGTGTTGGGCGCAAGTGTTCAAAGCCTGGTGTATTTATTTTCAAAAGAATTTACCATTCTTATTTTCATTGCTTTTATACTGGCAGCCCCGGCAGCATGGTATTTAATGCATACATGGTTAAATGATTTCGCATACCGGATCAATATTGGCGCATGGGTCTTTATAATCGCCATAGTCACATCTGCCATGATCGCATGGATAACGGTAGGATATAAAGCCTTGCGGGCGGCATTAGCAAACCCAATTAAATCATTAAGAACAGAATAAAAGTATAGTTATGATATTTAAAAACATTCCATTCATACTCCGCCGGTTTAGCCGCCAAAAGTTAACCACGTCATTACATATTGTTGGATTGACATTAGGTATTACAGTCTGTCTGCTCATAGGACTATTTGTAAAATATGAATTGAGCTTTGATGCTTATGAAAGCAAAGCCGATAGGACATATCGTTTAAACCGGTGTGGGTTGATTTTGGAAAAAAAGAGTTTCATTATTCAACTCCTTTCCCTTTTGCGGATCAGATACGAAAAGATATACCGGGATTGGAGTATGTAACAAAAGTTCATCATCCTTTTCAATCAATAGTCGAGATCAATCCTACTAAACGATTCAAACAGGATCATGTAATGATGACCGATCCGGAATTTCTTGATGTGTTTGATGTGAAAGTTGTAGAAGGAAATGCTTATGAAGCATTAAGAAAACCTTACCAGGCTGTATTGACAGAAGACGACAGCAAAAAAATTCTTTGGCAATGAAGATCCTATCGGAAAAACATTTACTTACAATGATAGTTTCAATATCACAGTCGGCAGCATAATAAAAGATTTTCCCGGTAATACTCATTTACCTGCTTCTATGTTGCTCTCGTTTTCCGATAATGAAAAATATTTTATGACAAGCACCACTCATTATGGTTCAGTATCGGGAGGATCAACTTTTATTGTTTTACCCAAAGGAACTAAACCGGGTGCCGGTCTTAAAGCAGCGATTGAAAAGTATTTATGACAGATTTCTAAATAACCAGAAATGGATGGGAAAGGATTCACACGTTGAAACTGAAATACAACCGTTAAGCGATGTTCATTTTAATTCTAAGTATGCAGGTGGCGGTGAATGGGTGAAAGCTATCAACACACAATGGCTATGGTTTTTTGGAAGCTGTTGGTTTTGCAGTGTTGATATTGGCATGTATCAATTTTGTTAATCTTTCCACCGCACAGTCACTTGCCCGTGCAAAAGAAGTTGGTGTACGCAAATCAATTGGTGCCGGAAGTTTTCAGTTGATAAGACAATTTCTTAGTGAAGCATTGATTGCTTGGTTTTATTTGCTGCCGTAATAAGCATTGTTATTTCTAAGCTTGCATTACCATATATAAATGACCTTACCGGTAAGGATATCACTTTTGATATTTTGAATTCTCCTGGCATTAATTGATCTCGTTATTGACAGGTATTTTTCTTACTGCTTTATTGGCTGGCATTTATCCTGCATGGATCATTACGAGATTTCAACCAGCGTACTGTTTTAAAGTCAGGTTCTGTAAATACAAACCCAGGGAACACCTTTGCTTAAGAAAAGGATTAGTAGTAACACAATTCAGTATTTCAGTTTGTTTACTTATCGGGCTATTGCTTATCGGCAAGCAAATGAATTATATGCGTCACAAAAATCTTGGGTTTTGATAAAGACAATATTGTAATGATGCAGATACCTGCGGAAAGGGACAATGCAAAGAAAGATTTGTTTGCTGCAGAACTCAAAACTATTCCAGGTGTAAAAGATTGGTCATTTTCAACAAGCCCTCCAAGCGGAGGAGAAAATACACATTGGGGAACAAGGATGAGTCTTATAGGTCGTGAAGATCCGAATCTAAAGTCAGTGACCACAATTATGTCCGATGATAAATATTGTCCAGGTGTATGGGTTGCAATTTAATGCCGGCAGATTTTTTACAATTGCAGATACCAGTGCAGTTTCAAGATCAATACCGGAAGGATCAGCGTTTTCCTAAATCAGTGGTTAATGAAACATTAGTAAAGGAACTTGGATTTGCATCAAATGAAGCAGCATTGGGTAAAAGATTCTGGATCGGTTTGAACGGATGGCATGCAGAAATAACAGGAGTCGTAACTGATTTTAATATTGGCTCTTTACATGAGGCCATCAAACCAACATTGATCACTCAGTATCTTCCTTTTGCAAGAAGGTGGGATAAAAATACAAGGCAGGCACAGACATCCCGGCAGTGATCAGTCAAATAAACACAAGCTATAAAAAAGCATTTCCCGACGGAATATTTGAATATAATTTTTTAGATCAGCAATTGGATGCATTGTATAAATCTGAAATGAGATTATTCAGTCTTTTCAAAATATTTTCGGTATTAGCTATGCTTATATCCTGTCTTGGTCTTTGGGGATTAATAACATTTGCAGCACAGCAACGTGTAAAGGAAATAGGGATAAGAAAAGTACTTGGGGCTTCTGTACCCAATCTTGTTTCTATGCTGACAAAGGATTTTATCATACTTGGTTTGCATTGCCATTGTTATCGCAGTTCCATTAGCATATTGGGGCATTCATAAATGGTTACAGGATTTTGCATTCAGAATAAATATTGGATGGACCGCATTTTTCATAGCCGGGGCATCTGCGATATTGATCGCATTGATAACGGTAAGCTTCCAGGCGATCAAAGCGGCGATCACAAACCCGGCAAAATCATTACGAACAGAATAAAATAATTTTTATGCTGAAAAACTATTTCACGATCGCTATTAGGAATTTCTGGAAACAAAAAGTTTTTTCATTGATCAATGTTTCCGGTTTGGCAATTGGTATCAGCGCTGCCTTAGTTATTTACCTGTTGGTGCAGTTTGAATTTAGTTTTGAAAAATTCAGAAAAGATAATGACAGGATATATCGTGTAATAACAGACATAACATTTCCTGGTGAATCATTGTTTAGAAATTCAGGTGTGCCAATGCCGATGCCTAAAGCAATGCGGGCAGATCTTACAGGTATTGAGACTGCCACACATTTTGTTACTGCCTGGGAAACAAAAGTCTTAGTGCCCGTAGCCGGTAGCCAATCCCCAGCTGAATTTAAAAAACAAACGGATATTATTTATGCGGATGAATTTTATTTTTCATTATTTGAATCAGATTGGCTGGCCGGTTCAAAACAAACAGCTTTAAAAGACCCTTACCAGGTGGTGCTTACTGAAGAGAGAGCTAGAACATATTTTGGAAATCTTCCCGCCAATGATATAATCGGTAAACAAATAACTTATGATGACAGTATTAAGGTCATCGTTTCCGGCATTGTAAAAGACCAGGCGAAAAAAGCAACTGATTTTAAGTTCAAAGAGTTTATTTCATTAGCTACTGTAATGACAACGGGATTAAAGGATCGTTTCGGTGGCGATGAGTGGGGAAGTATAAATTCAGTTTCGCAGTGCTTTGTAAAATTACAAAAGGGAACAAGTCCTGAACAATTAAATGTACAGTTCCCGGCACTACGAGAAAAATACAGGGATAAAAAAGAACAGGAGAAGGATGGTACAAAACATCGCTTGCAATCTTTAAATGATATTCATTTTAATGCAGATTATGGCTCATTTGACAATGGGCGGCAGGCACATAAACCAACTTTATACGGGTTACTTGCAGTTGCATTATTTCTTTTATTACTTGGTTGTATAAACTTTATCAATCTTACAACAGCACAATCAGCACAGCGGGCAAAAGAAGTCGGCATAAGAAAAACATTGGGTAGTGGAAAACGGGAATTAATATTTCAATTCCTTAGTGAAACTTTTATTCTCACTTTATTGGCAACAGTTCTTTCAATTGCAATACTGCCGTGGTTGCTTAAAGATCTTCAGTGACTTTATACCACCGGAAATAAATTTCAAATCTATTGACCAGCCACATGTTTGGATATTTTTATTATTGCTGATCCTGGTGATGACGGCATTGTCAGGTTTTTATCCTGCGTTAGTCTTAACAAAATTCAAACCTGTTACTGTTTTAAAGAATCAGTTACATTCTACAACTTCCAAAAGCCGGAAAGCATGGTTAAGAAGATCATTGACTGTTACACAATTTGTAATTGCACAATTTCTTGTAATTGCAACTTTGATAGTCAGTAAACAAATTAATTTCTCATTGAACAAGGAGCTAGGATATAAAAAAGATGCTATCGTTTATTTCCGGACAGAATGGAATTTCTTTTCTGACAAGCCTGATAACAGGAGGTTTGTATTATTTGAAAAAATAAAACAAATGCCGGAAGTGGAGAAACTAAGTCTTTCAAGTAATTCGCCTGCACACGGGGGAGCATCATCCACTACAATGAAAGTGGATAATGGGAAAAAGGAAGTTGAATTAATGACAGAAACGATGATGGCAGATCCCGGATACTTCGATATCTATAAATTGAAACTTGTTGCTGGAAGAGTGCCGGTTCAAAGTGACACATTGAAAGAGTATTTAGTAAATGAGTCTTTTACCAGGTCTTTTGGATTTACAAACCCGGGAGATGCAATTGGAAAAACAGTATTTCGCGGTAATAAAAGTGTTCCGATCGTAGGTGTGTTGAAAGATTTTCATACTAAATCGACACATGAACCGATAAAACCTGTGGCGTATTCAAGTGCAGAGAACAGCAGTTATGTCATTAACATAGCACTGAAGTCAGAATCCGGTACCCCGGGTATGTGGAAAGCTGCGCTTGGAAAAGTAGAGAAAGAATTTAAAAAAATATACCCTGACGAAGATTTTAAATATGAATTTTTTGATGATACAATTGCAGCATTCTATAAGAAGGAGCAGGATGTTTCAAGATTATTAAAATGGTCGGCAGGACTTTGCATTTTTATCAGTTGTCTTGGTTTATTAGGGTTGGTCATATATACGACTAATTCAAGAACAAAGGAGATCGGTGTAAGAAAAGTTCTTGGGGCTTCTGTTGTTCAGATCGTTTCATTATTATCAAAAGACCTGTTATCATTAGTATTGATCGCATTTGTCATTGCAACCCCATTAGCATGGATGGCAATGAATAATTGGCTGCAGGATTTTGCTTATCGCACCAATATCAGTTGGTGGGTATTTGCTGCTTGCGGTACCAGCATGTTGATGATCGCTCTTGTATTATTGAGCATACGTACAGTAAGGGCAGCATTGACTAACCCGGTAAAGTCATTAAGAACTGAATAGAACCACGATTAACAAGGTTTAAAATGATTATGAGGAAATAAAAGGTGCATAACTGGAGGAGCTTGATGAACAGAATTAATATAGTACAAGAGTGCGACGCAAGGGACGATAAATAGAATTACAAATGTTGATACCATAAAATTATAGCTATGATAAAAAACTATTTTAAAACTGCCTGGAGAAGTCTTTGGAAGAACAAAACCTTCTCTGCAATAAACATTTTTGGTTTGTCAGTTGGGGTTGCTGCATTTTTATTAATAATAAATTATCTGCGGTTTGAATATAGTTATGACGATGCCCATGTAAAAAAGGACAGGATATACCGTGTGCCGATGATGGCAAAAGAAAAAGGAGGTAAGGAACAAACTTTTGCATTTACTTATCCTGCTGTTGCACCGGCACTAAAAAAAGATTTTCCTGAAGTAGAAGAAGCAGCACGTTTTCGCAGGCAGGGTGGAATTGTGACCTATAAAGATCAGAAGATAATAGAACCCGGAACTCTTTATTATGCTGATGGATCATTCTTCAATATTTTTTCATTTCGTTTTGTAAAAGGAAATGCTGCAACTGCATTCAAGGAATTGAATGATGCTGTAATAACAGAAGAAACGGCAAAGAAATATTTTGGTAACGAAGACCCTATTGGCAAACCGCTTCATTACCGTAATGAAGATTATATTGTAAAAGCGGTACTGGAAGATCTTCCCGCTAACTCGCATATCCGTTTCAATATACTTCTGAACTATAATAAATATATCCAGCTAACAGACGGAGCTGCAAATACAAGCTGGGGCTGGTCTGATTTTTATACTTATGTATTATTAAAAGCCGGAACTAATGCAAAAACATTAGAGGCAAAGCTTCCCGCATTTGCAGAGCGATATATGGGTACAGATATGAAAACCCGTGATTATCAGAATTCATTTTACCTGCAGCCATTAAAAGATATTCATCTGCGTTCAAAGTATGATTATGAAATGGCCGGCAATGGAAATCTCTCTTATCTCAAATATCTTGGCATTGCCGCGTTGTTCATTCTCTTTATTGCATGGATCAATTATGTAAATCTTTCCACGGCACATTCTCTTGATCGTTCGAAAGAAGTTGGAATAAGAAAAGTTGTCGGTGCAGGAAAATTTCAGCTTGTCCGTCAATTCTTAACCGAATCTTTTTTTCTGAATATAATTGCGATAATAATTGGTATCCTTATTTTCAGGTTAACACTTTCGGCTTTTTCTACTCTTGTGGAAAAAGATCTGGACAGTTTAATAGTTGCGATTGGAGATTTTGGTTGTTTGTGATCGTTATTTTTTTACTGGGAACATTGCTTGCAGCTTTTTACCCTGCATTTGTTCTTTCTTCTTTCCAGCCAATTTATTCTATCAAAACATCGCAAGGTGCCACAGGATTAAAAGGAGGGAAGAATTTTTTAAGAAGATCATTAGTGGTTTTGCAATTCATTGCTGCGATCGTTTTGATCACAGGCGCCATTGGTTTTTACAAACAGCTTCATTACATGCAAACCCGTGATCTCGGTGTAAATATAAAACAAACACTGGTGGTTCAGCAAACAGCAAACACAGATAGTTCAAGCATTCCGTCATTTAATTCTTTTATTAATGATATGGAGGCTAACCCGGCTATTCAATCTGTTACTGCATCTACTTCAGTGCCGGGAGCAGAAGTTGGTGGATCATCTGATTATGCTTTGAAGAATTCACAATCAGGAAAACGTTGTAGAAACTTCGGTGTTGATAATAAATTCATTGCTGCTTATGGATTAAAGATTGTTGCGGGCAGAGATTTTACAAATGACATGCCAGCAGTTGATACAAATGTTTTGGTGAATATTCTTCTTAATGAAACGGCAGCAAAAATTTTTGGTTTTGCTAAGCACGATGATGCCGTGGGCCAATATATTGATGGTAGCGGCTTTCATTGCAAAGTGATCGGTGTGGTGAAAGATTATCACCAGGAATCTTTGCAAAATAGTTTTGACCCGATCGTTTTTTATCCTGAAGAAGAAAGAAACTTTGGAAATTTTTCTCTGAAGCTAAATACTACAAATCTTCCTGTACTTATGGATTTTGTAAAACAAAAATGGAGCGTTTATTTTCCTGAAAGTCCTTTCCGTTTTTTCTTTCTTGATGAACGATTCAATGCACAATATAAAACTGATAGACTTTTTGCAACAGTACTTTGGTTATTTACAGCAATTGCAATTGTTATTGCATGTCTCGGATTGTTTGGCTTATCACTTTTTACAATTGCAAAAAGAAATAAGGAGATCAGCATCAGAAAAGTATTGGGAGCTACCTTGTTCCAGATCACCAGTATGATCACGAAAGATTATTTAAAGTTGGTGTTGCTGGCCGGTGTTGTTGCGTTGCCTGTTGCATATATTCTTGTGAATAACTGGTTGCAGGATTATGCTTTTCATGTCGGGATCGGTCTTTGGTTTTTCATTTTGCCAATAGTGATGATCATCACGATCGCTGTACTGACTGTTTTATACCAATCGTTAAAAGCAGGCATTACTAACCCGGTTAAAAATTTACGATCACAATAAATTACGGTTTATGATCAGAAATTATTTAAAAGTTGCCATGCGATATCTTTTGAGAAATAAAGGATATACTGCCATTAATATTCTTGGTCTTGCGATCGGTATTAGCTGTTGTGTACTTATCATGCTGTTTGTTCGCAGCGAATTCAGCTATGATAAGTTTCATAGCAAATCTGACAGGATATACCGGGCATGGGTAAGGGAACATAATGAAGGGATGGATGATATTATTGATATCGTTACTCCTTTGCCACTCGCAGGTGCATTGCAGGGAAGTTTTCCGGAAGTAGAATCAACATGCCGTGTTTATAGTTTCGGACCTCTTGTAAAAATAGGTGAGCAATCTTTCAGTGAAGATGTTCGAATGGTTGACTCCAGTTTTTTTAGAATTTTCGATTTCAAATTTATTGAAGGCAGCAGGGAAAATCCATTTCCAACAAGTAATTCAATTCTTCTTACAGAAAATACAGCAAAAAAATATTTCGGAAAAGAAAATGCGATCGGGAAAAATGTTGAAATGCAAATGGGCAATGAAAAAGTTATGTTTTCAGTTGCCGGTATTGTAAGATCGGCTCCTGAAGAATCCAGTATCAAATACAATGCTCTCATCCCTTTTTCCAATGCAAAATATATTTTTAGCGAACGGGCAATGAAAGCCTGGTTCAGTGTAAGCTCCGAAACCTATGTTTTGCTGAAAAAGGGAATAGATGCAGAAAAGCTTACTAAGAAATTTCCTTCCATGGTTAAACAAAACCTTGGAGAAGATTATAAGGAAGGCGGGTATATGGTAACCTTGCAGCCAATTACTAAAATTCACCTTGATACAAGCATCCCGGCTGGTATCGAACCCATAAGTAACCCAAAATATTCTTATATACTTTTATCAATAGGAATTCTTATTCTTCTTGTTGCCTGCGTCAATTTTATTACACTTTCGGTTGGCAGGTCCGCCACAAGAGCTATGGAAGTTGGTGTTCGGAAAGTATTAGGAGCGGAACGCCAGCAGCTGATCAGGCAATTTTGGGGTGAGGCGATCTTACTTACTGTTATTTCTGTAATTATTGGAATTGTGTTTAGCGGTATTGCTTGTAAATCCATTTAACCAGATAATAAATCGTCAGCTCAGTTTGCAATTCGATCTTGTTTTTATAGGTTATTGTTTACTCATTATAATATTGATTGGTTTGATAGCTGGTATTTATCCCGCTATTATTCTTTCTGGTTTCAGGCCGGTTGAAATTTTAAAAGGAAAACTGAAGCTTGGAAATAAAACAGGTTTGCTCCGAAAAAGCCTGATCGCAGGACAGTTTGTTACTTCCATTGGAATGATCATCTGCACTATTGTGATCAGTGGACAACTGGACTATTTGCAGAATAAAGACCTGGGATATCAGAAAGAACAAGTCATTGTTGTTCCTACTAATAAACCAAGAGCAAAAGGCATGGAGATGGCTGAGTTGTATCGAAACGAATTATTAAAACAGCCACAAGTAGTAGGAGCAACAGTATCCATAATGAGTTTTTCAGAGACACCATGGGTCAACGTTGGCTACAATGATGACAAAAATGTTTATAGGAATTTTCAATTTAATTCTGTTGATCCATACTTTTTAAAAACAATGGGAATTCAGATGGCGCAAGGCAGAGATTTTGCTGCAGATAACCCGGCTGATTACACTTCATCAATGATCGTGAATGAAGCTATGCTAAAATTGTTTGGGTGGAAAGATGCAGTAGGAAAAAAATTACCGGGAAGGATAGAACAGCAGATCATTGGCGTAGTAAAAGATTTTAATTATGAATCGTTGCATACTCCCGTTCAACCACTTGCCATGGTGATAAAACCAGATACTTTTTTCCGTCGTATCAATGATATAAATTTTAGTGCTCCGCCGCAGCCAAGAATTTCTGTGAGATTAAAAGCTGGCAACCTGGCTGCAAACCTGGCTACATTAAAACAAGTTTGGAAACAGGTAGCTCCTGACCAGGAATTTGAATATCGTTTTCTTGATGAAACTGTTGCTGCACAATACCGGCAGGAGAAAAGAACATCTACAATTGTAAAAATAGCTTCTGCGCTTTCCATCTTTATTGCATGTATGGGACTATTCGGTTTAGCAACTCTTACTGTTGTAAGAAGAACAAGAGAGATCGGTATTCGAAAAGTGTTGGGGGCAAGTGTGGGCAGTGTCGTTCGGTTATTGTCAAAAGAATTTCTTGTACTTGTGATCATTGCTGCATTGATCGCTTTTCCGCTTGGATGGTGGGCTATGAATAAATGGTTGGAGGATTTTGCTTACAGGATTCATATTGCATGGTGGGTATTTCCTGTTGCAGGCATCGCTGCATTATTAATTGCGTTACTCACCGTAAGTTTCCAGGCAATTAAGGCGGCGGTTGCTAACCCGGTAAAATCATTGCGAACAGAATAAAATTATAGCTATGATAAAAAATTATATCAAGATCGCAATTCGGAATATATGGATGAACAAAACTTTCTCCTTTATAAATATTGTTGGTCTTTCGGTAAGTATGTCGTTGGGATTGCTGATCATTTTAATTGTGAAGGAGCAATACTCTTTTGATCGTTTTCATAAAGATGCCGATCGTATCTATCGTGTTGATACAAGAGCATTGCGTGTTGGCGGTGGAAGCGAAGATTATGCTACAATACCATTGCCGTTAGCAACAGTGTTAAAAGAAAACTATTCTTTTACCGAAGACATCGTTCGCTTGAATCGGCAACTAAACCAGGATATTGTATTTGGAAATGTAAGAGTTCCGGTCTCAGGTTTGTTTGCTGATCCATCTTTTTTAAACGTTTTCAATTTTAAATTGGAGAAAGGCGATGCCGCTACCGCTTTATCATCGCCGTCCAGTCTTGTTCTAACACAAGAAACTGCAAAGAAGATTTTTGGAAACGAAGATCCAATGGGTAAGACAGTTGAATTAAAAGGATATGGAAATTTTACTGTAAGTGGCGTGTTGGAAAAATTTGCCGGAAAAACACATTTTGATTTTGAAGTATTGGCATCGATGAATGCATTGCCAGCGCTGGAGAAACAAAACATAATGTCATCTTCGCTTGAAAGCTGGACAAATTACTATGCAGGACTTACTTATATAAAATTGCAGAAAGGCAAAACAGAAAAAGAGGTGAATGCCGCACTTGCTGAGATCAGTAAAAAATATTATGCCGGCGTCAAATTAGAAACAAGAGACAAAGGCTATGAATTTTTTCTGCAGCCATTGACTAAAATAAGCCCGGGCCCGATACTTTCAAATAATATGGGCAGGGCAATGCCGAAGATCATTTTAACTTTTCTCACTGTGCTTGCCCTGGTGATCATGATCATGGCAGGATTGAACTATACTAATTTAATGATCGCAAAATCATTGAAACGTGCAAGAGAGATCGGTGTTCGGAAAGTAATGGGAGCAAATCGCTGGCAGGTGTTCATACAATTTGTCGGGGAGTCAGTTGTTTTTTCAATTCTTGCATTGATCGTTTCTTATTTTATTCTCCAGTTTCTTAAATTCTCTTTTCTTCAGTTCAGGCTTACTCAATCATTTTCTGTTGATCTTAAGGAATCCGGTATCATATATATATTATTCTTTTTGTTTGCTGTTGCGGTTGGAATTATTGCAGGGCTTTTGCCTGCTACCTATCTCTCCGGATTCAAGCCTGTACATGTTTTAAAAAATAAAATTGGTTCAAAACTCGGAACCAGGATCACATTCAGAAAAGTGTTGATGGTGATACAATTTACTTTATCAATGGTTTTTATTATTTGTGTTTTATTTATTTACCAGCAGGTAAATTTCATGCTTTCGAAAAACTATGGCATTAATGAAAAGAATATTGTTAATCTTCAATTGCAGGGAAACGATCATGAAAAATTGACGAATGACATAGTGAAAATTAGTGGAGTAAAAAGAGTAGGGGCAGTATCGCATAGCCTTGGAACTTCTGCAGATAGGGCAAGTGATTATAGACGCAATATTTCTGATGAGCCATTCGTGATGCGGGATTTTTGTATTGATGAAAATTATTTACAAAACCTCGAGGTAAAATTTGTTGCAGGAAGAAATTTCAGAGCAGGCTTATCGAAAGAAAGAGAATCAGAAGTGATATTAAATGAAACAGCTTTAAAGAGTTTTGGTTTTAAAGATCCGGGCTCTGCTCTAAACCAGGTTATTTATGGTGAGGATTCAGCCCAACTGCAAATAGTCGGTGTAGTGAAAGATTTTAATTTCCGTACAATGGAATATGCGATCGGGCCATTGGCTTTTCGTTATCGTCCCCAGGATTTTGCCATGCTGAGTATTGCAGTTGATCCTGCCGCAATGAATACTGTGCCTCCGGCCATTGCATCCATTTGGAAAAAATATGATGTCGTTCATCCGATAGAGTTAACAACAATGGAGAAAGACATCGATAACACCTATATAGAATCAGGTTATACCGATATTATAAAGATCATTGGATATATTTCTTTTCTTGCTATTACCCTTGCTTCTCTTGGAATGCTGGGTATGGTAATGTATAGTACACAACTAAAGATCAAAGAAGTTGGTGTAAGAAAAGTGCTAGGCGCTTCTGTAAAAGATGTAACTCTATTATTGAGCAGATCATTTGTGGTACTTATTGCCATCAGTGTTTTGATCGGGGTGCCGCTTGGATATATTCTCGGCAATTTCTTTCTTCAAAATTTTGCTTTTCGAATTTCCAATACATGGTTGTTGGTTTTGCTGGCAATAATTATTATAGGTGTTATAGGTTTTGTAACGATCTGTTCTCAAACAATAAAAGCTGCCATGTCAAACCCGGTAAAATCATTAAGAACAGAATAAAACTTTTACTATGATAAAAAACTATTTTAAGATCGCATGGCGAAACTTAGTAAAGAGCAAAGGATACAGCGCAATTAATATTGGCGGACTTGCTGTTGGCATGGCTGTCGCAATGATGATCGGTTTGTGGGTGTATGATGAACTTAGTTTTGACAAATACCATAAGAATTACGACCGCATTGCACAAGTTATGCAACATGCAAACTTTAACGGTAAAGTAGAAACACAGGTTTCCAATCCTGCGTTGATGGGACCTGAAATACGAGCAAAGTATGGAAGCGATTTTAAATACGTGGTACAATCATCCTGGACAGGTGGTCACTTACTTACAGTCGGAGATAAAAACTTTACTAAGACAGGGATATTTTTTGAGCCGGATGCTCCTGAAATGCTTACGCTTAATATGCGCAAAGGAACAAGAGCAGGATTGAAAGATCCATACTCAATTTTGCTTTCAGTATCTGCTGCGGAATCCATCTTTGGTAAAGATGACCCGATGAATAAAACAATAAAACTTGACAGGCAATTTGATGTAAAAGTCACGGGAGTTTATGAAGACTTGCCCGACAATACTTCTTTCAGGGAAATAAAAATCATGATGCCATGGGAATTATGGCTTATCCAGAATCCATGGGCAAAAAAAATGGATGAACCATGGGGCAGTAATTTCTCTCAAACATTTGCGCAGATCGCTGACAACACAGAAATGGAAAAAGTTTCTGCAAAAATTAAAAATGTAAAACTGAATAATGTAAGTAAGGACGAAGCAAAATATGAATGGGTTGTTTTTCTGCAACCTATGAGTAAATGGAATCTTTACAACGAATTTAAAAATGGTAAGAACATAGGCGGCAACATTCAATATGTTTGGTTGTTTGGCATCATTGGCATTTTTGTTCTGCTGCTGGCATGTATCAATTTTATGAACCTTACCACTGCAAGAAGTGAAAAAAGAGCCAAGGAAGTTGGCATTCGAAAAACGGTTGGCTCAATGCGCTGGCAAATGATCAGACAATTCTTTGCAGAATCTTACTTGGTCGTATTACTGGCATTTGTATCTTTGTTTGATCTTAGTTGTGCTGTTACTTCCTTTATTTAATGATGTGGCTGGAAAAAAGATCGAGATCCCCTGGCAAAATCCATTGTTTTGGTTTACCAGTCTTGTATTTATTTTGATCACAGGATTACTTTCCGGCAGTTACCCTGCATTTTATCTTTCTTCGTTTCAGCCATTGAAAGTGTTGAAAGGAACATTTCGTGTTGGCAAATTTGCTTCAATTCCACGCAAGGTTTTAGTGGTAACACAGTTTACTGTTTCGGTAATGCTGATCATCGGAACTATTATCGTTTACCAGCAGATACAGCATGCAAAAGACCGACCAATTGGTTATACCCGTCATGGTCTGATCAATATGGGTATGGAAAAGGAAATAAGAGATCACTATGAAGCGATAAGAGACTGAATTAAAAAATGCAGGTGCTATCGAAGAAATGACAGCATCCAATAGCCCTTTGACACAGGTGTGGAATACGAATGGTGGTTTTGACTGGGAAGGTAAAGATCCTAACCTGGCTGTTGATTTTCCTAACAATAGAGTATCGTATGAATTTGGCAAAACAGTGAACTGGAAAATTAAAGACCGGTCGTGATTTCTCAAGAGATTTTGCAACAGACTCTGCTGCATTTATCATTAACGAATCGGCAGCTAAGTTTTTTAGGATTTAAAGATCCTGTTGGAAAAACGCTGAAATGGAACGGCGAGCCATTTACCATCATTGGTATTGTGAACGATATAATGCAGGAATCTCCTTTTTACCCGGTGCGTCCCACATTATATCATATAGGCAAGTATGAAAACATGTATAACCTGATACTTAGGTTAAACCCCACAACAAAATGTAAAGCAATCGTTAAGCAGTATTGAGCAGGTCTGGAAAAAGTATACACCACAGGTTCCGTTTGACTACAAGTTTGTGGATGAAGAATTTGGAAACAAGTTCAGGGCAGAAGAACGAATTGGAAAACTCGCTTCTTATTTTGCTGTGCTTGCTATTTTTATTTCCTGCCTTGGTTTGTTTGGTATGGCAAGTTTTGTTGCCGAGCAAAGAACAAAAGAAATCGGAATTCGCAAAGTGCTTGGTGCAGGTGTGGTTAACTTATGGCGTATGCTTTCAACAGAATTTGTGGTTCTGGTGCTTCTTTCCTGTTTAATAGCGGCGCCTATTGCATGGTATTATTTACATAACTGGCTTAGCAATTACGATTACAGGATCGAAATAAAATGGCAGGTATTTGTAATGGCTGGGATCGCAGCTCTGATCATTACACTGTTAACGGTAAGTTTCCAGGCAATTAAAGCCGCTTTATCCAATCCTATTAAATCATTAAGAACAGAATAAGCCCGTACGAATATGCACACCTACTGTTCGTTTTCGTACACCTATGGTATAATAAGAAATACGAAACCTTGTGTAGCAGCGGCTTTTGCCATTGGCATAAGTGTTGGATAATCAGGAAAGAATTATAAAATATGATTAGAAATTATTTCAAAATAGGCTGGAGAAATTTGATGAAGCACAAGCTGTTTTCCTTTATCAATATTGCCGGTCTTGGAATTGCTATTCCTTTTTCTTTACTATGCCTGATACAAGTGGTGGTCGTTTTTGAGGCAGATAATTTTCATCCCAACCCAGACAGGACTTACAGGATCATTACAGATGTAAAAGAAGCAAATGCATCTACGACGAAATATGCAACATCTCCTTTTGCACTGGCCGATAATCTAAAAACAAATTACCCGGTTGTTGAAAACGCTACACCGGTCGTAAGAGGAAATACATGGGAACTTACAAGTGCCATAAAAAAGATCAACGTTAATCCCATTTATGTTGAACCTTCTTTTTTTGAAATATTTTCTTTTCCTCTTGAAAAAGGGACTTTACCTGAACTGCCTAATACCTTAGTTATTACTCATGAAATGGCGGAAGTTTTTTTTGGTACAGAAGATCCTATTGGCAAAACTCTTACACATCATGAATATGGTGTCTTTACTGTTACCGGTGTTTTAAAACCTTATAAGACGAGGCACACATTTTCGCAGTGATGCAATGGTTTCAATGAAAACCTTTAAGCAGTTTTCAAAAGATAATCTTAAAAAAGATCTTTCGGCCTACACTTATATCTTGCTTAAAGAGAATAGTGATAAGAAAGACCTTGATGCTGCGTTAGCAATGAGTGCTGCGAATACAAATAAAGAGATTGCGCAATTAAAAGAAACATTTCATTATCGTAAACAACTTGTTACTGATATTTCACCTGCCTATGAGAAACTGCAGAATAATTCATATGTAGAATCTTATAGTGATATAGCAGTGAATTTGGGAATGGCATTAGCTATTATTCTGCTGGCGGCCTTTAATTATATCAACCTTACACTTGCCCGTTCCTTAAGCCGTGCCAAAGAAGTAGGTATTCGCAAAGTAACAGGTGCACTGCGTTACCAGTTAATAGGCCAGTTTGTTTGTGAGGCTGTTCTTATTTCATTCCTGGCATTGATAGCCGGGTATTTTATTTTGAATCTTATGAAGCAATTCATCCACCTGCGTTGGATAACCTGGGAAGTGGATAATAATATTGCTTTATGGATAGTATTTATCTTGTTTACGATTCTTATTGGCATAATTGCAGGTTTTTTTCCAGCGAGAATATTATCAGGGTTTCAACCCGTAAAAGTTTTAAAAGGCACTATCAGTCCTGTTTCCTTTGGTAAAATGGGATTCAGAAAAAGCCTGGTTGTAATTCAGCTGGTGGCTACCTGTTGTTTTGTTTTTTTGATCGGCAGCATGTTCAGCCAGTTTGAATACATGGCCACTGACAATGAAAATTTTAACCGAAAAAATATTTATAATATTTCTATTGCTGGAAATTACAAACCATTGCAGAATGATATTGCTGATAAATAAAAATGTGGAGCGTATCGGTCTTGTTTCAACTCCTTTTGGCGGCACATCAGCCACCTGTGTTATTAAAAAAGATAACATAGGAGATAACAGCATTGCCAATTATTATGCAGCCAATGCGGATTTTATTGCGAATATGAATTTGAACTTTGTAGCAGGTAAGAATTTACCCGAAAGCATAAGCGATTCTGCTTCAAATTTTGTTGTGGTAAATGAGCAGACTCTTTCTATGATGGGATTAGGTACACCACAAGAGGCAGTGGGCAAATCAATTTTTTTGAACAATGATAAAATGGTAATTATACAAGGGGTGGTTAAAAATTTCTGTTATTCTATTTACCAGTTTGCAACACAACCCCTGGTGATGCAGTATGATCCTGCTCAATTTCATGTATTGAGTATTAAAACAAAGAACGACCTGCCTGCAAAAGACTTTAAAGCAGATATGCAATTGATATGGAAAAAATATTATCCCTATGAAGAATTCTCCTTCTCTGATTTTGAAAAGGAATTATATAACCGTTATTATCCCGGCGCTGATATGCAGTTCATGGGCATGATCTCTTTTGTTGTGTTTATTATTTCTATTATGGGATTAATTGGAATGGTAACATATAACACGGAGAAACGTTTAAAAGAGATTGGTATTCGCAAAGTGATGGGAGCTTCTGTATCGGCAATAGTAAAAGAACTGTCTGTTGGTTTTTTGAAATTAATAATCATATCGGGTGCAATATGCATTCCATTGGGATATATGGTAAGCAGTTTCGTTGTTAATGTATTTGCGTTTAATGACGGGGTTAATTTCAAATTGTTGGTGATCTTGTTTTGCATCATATTTTTTATTGCATTAGCAACAGTTGTGATTAAAACAGCAGCTGCAGCGATCGCCAACCCGGTGAAGTCACTACGAACGGAGTGAGTAGTGACGGAATCCCGATCATGTCGGGATTAAATATTTAAGAACTGAGTAAATTATAAATTATGTTACGTTCGTCATTGCGAGCGGAGCGAAGCAAAAAAATAAATCTATGATCGATCTAAAAGGAATTTACAAATGGGTGAACACTGGTAACAACCGTACCTTTTTATTGAAGGATGTTAATCTTCATGTAAAGGAAGGAGAATTTATTTCCATTATGGGGCCATCGGGTTCCGGTAAATCAACTTTGCTGAATGTTATTGGTATGCTGGATGAATTTAATGAAGGAGAATATAATTTTCTTCATGAATCTGTTCATAAGCTTAAAGAGAAACAACGATCATCTTTGTACAAACAATACATCGGCTTTGTATTCCAGGCTTATCATCTTAATTGATGAATTAACGGTGTATGAAAATATTGAAACGCCATTGATCTACCAGAATATAAAAACATCGGAACGAAAAGCAATGGTGGCCGATATACTTGATCGTTTCAATATCGTTGGAAAAAAAGATCTTTTTCCAACACAGCTTTCCGGCGGACAGCAGCAATTGGTTGGTATTGCAAGGGCGTTGATCGCCAAGCCAAAATTATTACTGGCAGATGAGCCAACCGGTAATCTGAATTCAAAACAAGGCGAAGAGATAATGGAATTTGTTCAAAGAATTGAATAATGAAGGCGTCACTATCATACAGGTAACCCATTCGGAAAAAAATGCTGCTTATGGTTCAAGGATCATCAACCTGCTTGATGGGATGATAGTAAACTGATTTTATCGAAATATTTTTTATCAATGTAAATGTTATGAAAAGATTTTTTTTAACTACAGCCATTCTTTGTGCATTCGGTGCAAGTATTTTTTCACAAAATAATACTTCGGGGAAATTGACATTACAACAATGCATTGAAACAGGCATAGCCAACAATCTGGATGTGTTGCAAAGTGATCTGCAGGCGCAAGCTGATGAAATTAGTTGGAAGCAGGCAAGGCTCAACAGGCTTCCTGATCTGAATGCTAACGCCGGCTATGCGATCAACACGGGCCGCAGTATTGACCCGTTCACCAATACTTATATTAATCAAAACAATAAGTCATCTGATTTTGGCCTCGGCAGTGGAGTTACCATATTTAATGGATTTGCAATGCAAAATCTTGTAAAGCAAAACAAGTTCAACTATGAAGCTTCAAAAATGACACTGCAACAAAGAAAAGATAATTTAACGCTTAGTATTATTCTTGCATACCTGCAAGTGTTAAACAACGAAGATCAGCTTGTACAGGCCCGCAACCAGATGGAACTGTCAAAGCAACAAGTTGATCGCCTTGAATCCCTGAACAAAGAGGGAGCTATTCGGCCTTCCGATCTTTCAGATGTAAAAGGACAATATGCCGGTGACCAGGTGGGTATCATCAATGCACAAACTGCGGTAGAAACAGCTAAGATCAATCTTTGCGAATTTATGAATGTGCCGTATGATAAAAATATGTCAGTTGAAAGATTGGATGGCTCTTCATTTTGCTGATAAGTATGCAGATACTCCTGATAAGATTTATGAAACAGCTATGCAGCAATTTGCACAAATAAAATCTGTGAATTATTCTACCCAAAGCGCTGAAAAAGCTGTGAAGGTTGCAAAAGGAGGATTGTTTCCACTACTTGGTTTGAATGCAGGATTTGGAACTAATTATTCCAATACCGGGACAACTCAAAATTTTATAAATTCCACCAATGTTGTATCATCTGATTATGTAATAGTGAATGGTACTCAATCACCGGTTTTTAAAAAACAAGATAATTATTCAGATGAGAAAATAAGCTATTTTGATCAGCTGAATAACAACCGCAATTCCAGCATTAGCCTCAATCTGCGTATTCCAATTTTTAATTCACTTCAACAGCGGAACCGGATCAAGCTGGCGAAGATCGATCTAAAGAATAATGAGCTGATCGAAAAAACCACAATAACACAATTACAAAGATCGGTCGAACAGGCATACATAAATATGACAGCGGCATTCGACAAGCATAAAATTTTGCTTGAGCAGGTTGCTGCACTTACCGAATCATTTCATGCTGCGGAGATCCGTTTCAATTCCGGTGTTGGAAATTCTATCGATTATTTACTGACTAAAAACAGTCTTGATCGTGCAACTATCAATCTTATCAATGCGAAATATGATTATGTGCTTCGCACAAAGATCCTTGACTTTTATAAAGGGATGAAGTTGTGGTAATTTTTTAAGGCAAAAGAATTTTTTAAAGAGACAACGGTCGAGGTTTTACTTTATAAATCGTTTTATTCTTGTCGCCAAATTTTTTAACGAGATTTTCTTTTACGGCAAATAGTATGTCACGGCTAGCAGTCGCTGACGAAATCGTTTTAAAGTAGTTCATATAGTTTTTTCGAGTAAACTCATTTATACCGCTTGCCAGGAAAATTCGAATCCTGTCTGAGCTAGAAATTGGACCCGATCTTTCTGTAAGTAATTCATCAAGCGAATCACTTAAAATTTTAAGCATAAACTCAATGAAAAATGTTGATTCACCTTCTTTGTCACTAGTGGAAAGAGCTTGATAATACTTTTTTTGATTTTTACTTATTAGAGTTTCAAACGGCAAAAATTCAAAGACCGGATACTGTTGTATTAATAGGAGCGTTTGCCAAAGCCTTCCCATTCTTCCATTACCATCAGTGAATGGATGAATAAATTCCATTTCATAATGAAATACACAGCTTTTAATAAGAATTAGTTCGTCACTTTTTTTTATATAATTGAATAGATCTTTCATTAAGAAAGATACATTACTTGCCGGGGGCGCCACATGAGCAATTTGAGAACCTTTCACAATCCCTACTGCGGACTTTCGATATTGACCAGCATTCTTAATTAAACCTTGCATTAAGATTTTATGAGCCGAAAAGAATGATTTTTCAATGAAAGGATTGAACTTATTTAGTTGCTCGTACACTTCAATTGCATTTGAGACCTCTTTAATATCTTTAGCAGGGCCGAGCACTTTTTTGTTTTCTATTATTGCAGTAATTTGGTCAATGGACAAAGTATTACCTTCGACGGCTAAAGAAGCTTGAATTGTCCTTATCCGATTTCTTTTCCGCAACTCAGGCGATTGTTTAGTAAGAAAGGAAGCATTGATTTCTCCAATTTTATGTGAGACTTCACTAACTAGTTTTAGAATTTCACTTGTTAAATTATAAGGAGGCTTCATTTGATACTATCATTTGATACTATCAAAAGTAGTGGAACCTTTCCATATTATTGCACACAACTCTTAAATATACGCAATGGCTGGCATAAATTTTATTTGAGAATCATTGTATTTTTATGCCAGCAATAATTGAAAATTGAATTATATAATTACGATAAGATATTTTAATCCCATCCTAAAGATCGGTCTGCAGGATGTAAGAAATGCATGGTATATAGCCGATAAAACTCCTGTTCGACTAACTACTATTATTTACCAGGGTGCATTATATTTCAGATTTCCTGGCTCAGGAAGAAGGATAAGCTACAAAAAACTAAAAAAGGGATTGATAAAAAAACAAATCATTCTACTGCTACCATTGGAGTTATTGCCTTTCTGAAAACTTTCAAAGCATATAAATAAAAAAAGCAGGATGGCTAGACAACCCCCTGCTAATGGGTCTTTTTGACCCCCACATGAGAAAACTTTATTTTAACCGCGTTTATCGTAGAACTAACATTCTAAAGTTAGATTCAATATCATTACTTGTCTTTAATGAAATAGCCGAAGCATGAATATTCTTTACTGAACTCTGCTTCGGCTATTTTTCTTTCGATCTTCACATTAATCTTTCTTAAGAACGATCTTGGCTTCACCAAAACTTCCAGCTGCCACAGTATGTTTTAAAATTACACTGAAGGTGCCTGCACAAGGGGCCACAAAATTCTCAACGCTTGGTACACTTTCACAGGAAATATTTCCATAAGGCCAACCCGGAGGATAGCCACTTCCGTATACCTGTTTTGGAACCGTTACTGCGTTTGTAACAGCGTTAACAGTTACAACAATTGGTAAAGCACCTGCCGCTAAATATTTAAATGAAAAATGCGTAGCGTCTACCATTGTTAGTTGCACTATATCACCGGGTGCATAATCGCCCCATTCATCTGTCACCACTTCATAAGGTCCCTGGTACGCCGCAGGCACATATTGGCAAACTGCTTCATATCTTACAAATGTGCTGGCGCCGGGTTGAGCAGCAACACCTGCTGCATAAGCATTACCAACTGCAGGAAATGCTTCAAACTTTGCACCAGTGTATGTTGTTACATCAACGCCGATATCGAATTTATCTCCCAATACAACCGGTGCATTGAATAGAGCTGCCAATTGAGAACCTGTAATTGTAAGTTCAGTTGGAAAAGTTGTTACATCGGTTTTTAAAACCTTAACATTTGTATTGTCATTATTTTTTATAACAACAACATCAAACTTTTTAGGAGGAGCATCAGTTGGGAAATAAAGACCGACTGAATATTTTCCCGAAAATGAATTGGGATCCTGGGCAGATATTACCTGGTCTGAGCCTGCAACTTTAGCAACAAGAGGCAGGGGGAATCTTGTAAGCTCAGGCAATTTCCCATTCACATCTTTTTCGCAGGCTGTAAAGAATGCTGCAACCGAAAAAAGACAGAAGCTATAGATGATTATTTTTTTCATGTTGATTTTTGTTTAGTGGTTATTAAGGCATCCAGAAAACTTTATAGGTGCTTGGATTTTTTTGTGCCGGTGCATTTGGATTACTTTCTAATTCTGTCTGGAACCATGGCAATGCCAAAGCAAATGTTCTGCTCAATTGTACCGGAACTGATTTTTGATTACCGGGATTTACAGGATCACCATTGATCGGTGGTTGTACTCTTCCGTTTGGCGCCATTAATGGATTTGAAGGATCGAAAACTACCGGGTAACCAGTTCTTCTTATATCAGTATACTGATCAAATGCACTGCCAACTGATGACAACCATTTTTGCGTCATGATGATCTCTAATTTTTTTTCAGCTGTTGCTGCATCATACTCAACCAAAACTTTATCAGTATAAGTTGCAACGGCGGGTGTGCCGAACAGTAAAGGAACATTTTGTGCGGGCCTTACATAATTTGTAATTACGTAATCAACTTGCTTAAATGATTCATCCATCGCCTGTGTGAGTTTTGTTTTTGCATTGCCTGCAACAATTCCGGCACTGATCAATTCTGCTTCGAGATAAAGCCTGTCAGCATAAGTGATAAGCCGGAGGGGAGATGCACCGGTTCCACTGTTTCCATTTGCTACTGTTGCACTGCCGTCATCATACTTACCACCAACAGGGTAGATCCCAAAAAGACTGATTGTATTTTGTTGGGCACGGTCACGATCTGGTCCAACTGAGCCAAAATAAATGGAAACAAAAGGTCCGTCCCTGTATTCAGTTTGGTTTCCTTCTCTTGGAGCTTGCGTTGCATTTACCTGGTTATAGATATAATACTTTATTCTTGGATCAGGGTTAGCAGTAAATATTCTTGGATTGTATCCTTTCAATATCTCATAAAACCATGGGCTTACATGATTGCTTCGTTGTGTGGCGAAATAATCATAGAAGCCGGGGTTTCTATCATCGGTTGCACCATTAGGTCCGTAAGGAACAAGAAAACTTTCACTTGTGCTGCTGATCAGGTTTCCTCCGCTGATCAATGCATTAACTTCTGTAGTAACATTTTTTACTTTTCTTATCTGAACATACATTTTCAACTTTATTGTATTGGCAGCTTTTACCCATCTTATCATATTGCCGCCATACATCAGGTCATCTGCTCCCGGTACTTTGGTATTTGGCGCAGTGGCATTAGTAATATCAGCGATCCCAGAATTAATTAATGCGAGAAGGCTTTCATATATCGCGGCATCGTCATCAAATTTCGGATGTAGCACTCCTGCTTTTAATTTATTTGCTTCTGAATAGGGAACATCGCCAAATACATCAACCAGTACACTATAGGTATATGCTTTTAGAATTTTAGCAACGCCTGCATATTTCAAATTGCCGGCCTCGGTTGATTTCGTAATGATGTCTTCCAGGTTTTGCAATACACCATATACCGGGTAAGAAGTTCCGGGATTGCCGGTGGAAGAAAACATTTTTGACCATGCTGTTTGAATATTTACATCAACACCGGTGATACCATATTTATCCGGACTTTCTCTTGTTGACATTTGATGAGCATACACAGCAAGTATTTCCCCTATGCCTCCGTTTTGCTCATCCATTGATAAAGCATCGCCTAGTGTTCTTTGTGTTGTCGGCAACAGCTTTGACATTTCGATCGTTACCGGGTTGTTGGGATCGGTATTTATGTCTAAAAACTTTTTACACGACATTGCCAGCAAAGCAACAAGCGGGATGAAGAATTTTATTTTACCTGTGCGCCGAAGCTTTAGCGAAGGAGTATTTCTCATATTATTAAAATTGAGTTTAATGATTAGAATGATATATTCATATTAAATCCAAAACGTCTTGTTGTTGGAGCTGCAGATAATTCAATGCCTTGCACAGCTGTAGAACCAAAGCTGTTGACTTCAGGATCGAAATGTGTGTACTGAGGCAATTTCGGAGCGAGGTGCCACAAATTCCTTCCGCTGAAACTCAACGTCACTGCTTTAAAAGGTAAATTTTTCAGTAAATTTTTCGGAATATCATATGCTAATGTTAGTTCTCTAAGATGATAGACCGTTGCATCATACACAGCCCATTCAGTTGAAGAGTTAATTCCAAAAGAAGCAGAAGGCCCGCCTGCGGCAAAGAAAAGATCGTTTGGAGTGACAACCGTATGATTAGGGACTGTTTTGCCATTTACCAATAATGGTTGCCCCGGACTATTTGGATCTCCATATACTCCCGGAATGACCCATGATGTTTGCCTGTCCTTCGAGTCTTTTGTAACTCCTCTTCCAAGAAGTTGCGAAACTGTTACTGAATAGATGTCTCCACCTTGTGTCCAATCCCAAAGAACATTTAATGAAAGGCCTTTGTAGCGAAGTGTATTTGTAATACCCACTTTAAAATCAGGATTAGGATCACCGACCATCTCTTCATCATCAGCAGTGATCGGCCAACCGGTTACCGGGTCGATCAATAAATTTCCTTCTGCATCACGGGCAGAAACAGTTCCTCTTAAATAACCAAAAGGTTTTCCTGGCTCCAAATACGGATTGATACCAGAGATAATACCAGCCATTTGAATCCTGTCAACACCACTTGTTAATTCTGTAACTGTATTTTCATTATGTGTAAAAATTCCATGTATGTCCCAACTGAAATCTTTTCCTCTTACAGGACGAACTACCAGGTCAATTTCAACACCTGTATTTTGGATGCCGCCAAAGTTGGTTACCTGTGCTAAGTATCCAGATGTAGGAGGAGTTGTTATAATAGCGATCAGGTTGGTTGATTTCCTGTCGTACCATGTGAAGTCAAGTTCAACTCTTCTTTTTGCAAAACTTAGTTGAGTGCCTAATTCAAGTTCTTCCGTAAACTCCGGTTTAAGATCAGGACTATTTGCAGTTGAAGGAAGAGTTGCAGAAGGAATTCCTATAAAGCTTGGATTGATCGTATATACATCATCCAAAGAGTAAGGCGTTGCATCGCGACCAACTTTTGCCCAACCAGCTCTTATTTTTCCATAATCAAGTACATTACTCTTTATTTTCAACGCATCTGTAACGATCAATGAACCAGAAATGGATGGATACAGATAACTCCTGTTCTCAACCGGTAATGTTGATGACCAGTCATTACGTAATGTTCCGTTTAGGAATGCAAAATTTTTATAGCCAAGCGTTACATCACCAAATACACCAATTATTCTATGTCTCGAATAAAAGTCGTTAGTAAATTGTTGTTGTGATGTATTGCTAAGCGTATAAATTCCTTTTGTGATGAACTGGTTACCCGTTTGTGTTGCATCCGTAATGGTTCGTTGGTTTATATTATTACCAACTAATACTTTTAAAGAAAGGTCTTTGTTTTTTAATTCAGGAGTTAACGTAACAAGCAGGTTTGATTCTACTTCCGATTTTCTGTAATTATCCAATACCAATCTTCCAAGACCAGATGCAGCTCTTGAACCTATCTCTGTTATCTCTCTTCTGTCTATATGGGATACGTTACTGCCAATTGTATAATCAACACGTATCCATTTTTTAATAGTAAAATCAAAATGGGCACCGGCCACCATCCTTTCTTCATTTGTATTGATCGTATTATATTTTGCCGACCAACGTGGGTTATCATAACCTGTTACGTTTGGTTGTAGGGGCAAACCATTTTGATCTTCAAAAGGGAGATTAAGATCCCAGTTACGGGCAAGGAATAAAGAACGGGCAAAAGAAGATGCGGTACCACTAACCTGGTTCTCCCCAAAGAATCCGCCATTCTGGTCAGATCGTGTATAAGAAAAGTTGCCACCTACGTTAATACCAAGATTTAATTTAGTAGACGCACCGAGGGAAAGATTGGCTCTTTCAAGATCAGAATTATAAACATATCCTTTATGAAATAAATGTGATGCGGTAACACCAATAGAAGTTTTTTCATCACCACCACTTACATTTAACGAGTTTTCATAAATATATCCGGTTCTGAAAAGATCTTCAACATTGTTTGGATAAGGGACATAGGCTGTTTTACCATTTGGAAATAATTCAGGATAAGCAGCCGCTATGGAAGGCCATGCAGGAATTGAGTCCAACGTACCAAATGCAGGTCCCCATGAACCATTTGCATTAGAATATCCTAATTGCGAGCCGGCGCCATATTCATTTTGATATTCCGGAAGGTTAGCAATTTTTTCGTTGGAAATAGATGATTTAAAATTGATCTCTGTTCCTTTTGCTTTGCGGGCACTTCCAGATTTTGTTGTAATAACAATAACACCATTGGAAGCTCTCGAGCCATATAATGCAGCGGCAGATGATCCTTTTAATACGGTCATGGTGGCAATATCATTGGGGTCAAGATTTGAAATACCGCTTGAATAGGCGCCGCCATTTGAAACCTGGCTGGTGGTAGTAAGCTGGTCATTACTATAAGGAATACCGTCTACCACAATTAATGGTTCACTGTTTCCAAAGAAAGAGTTGTTACCCCGAATTTGAATTCGTGTGGCTGCGCCAGGAGTTCCCTGCGAGCTGCGAATGTCAACGCCGGCAACTTTTCCTTGCATTCCTTTTAAGATATCAGGCTCTGACTTTTGGAGCAGGTTATCAGGATTAACTTTCGCTACCGAATAACCAAGGCCACGGTCAGCTCTCCTGATACCAAGTGCAGTTACTACAACTTCGGCCATAACTCCCTGGCCCGATAAAGTTGAATTGACCGTTGTTTGACTTCCGATATTTACTTCGCTGGCTTGAAAACCAGTTGAGCTGAAAACAAGAACGGCATTTGCCGGGGCCTGGATACTAAAGTTTCCATTTTCATCGGCTGAGACGGCTGTGGAAGTGCCCTTGACCGTTACGGTGGCAAAAGGTACAGGCTTACCATCAGCACTAGTTACCTTACCGGTAACTGTTCTGCTTTGTCCAAACATTATTAATGCGGACAAAAAGAAGAAGGCAGTAAATAAGATTTTTTTCATGCAACTTAGTTTTTGTTAAACACTATATGGACGTAGGCATCAATTTGCATGATTTTGCTTCAATACATTACCATTCAATTACCGAAGCATGAATGTTCGTTATTAAAACCCCCTAAAGAGTTACCGAATTTTATCAGCCGTTTGTAATTTTTGATAAATGATGCAGCATTAAAGCAATCACGGAAGTCAGCATAATAGCTTTCACCTCCACATGACTAACAATTGATTTTAGCTTGCCTTTCGTAATGGTATTTGTCCATAAGACATTATTTAAGATTAGTTAACATAGATGACTAATAAATTAGATGGAAATATCGTTTGATGATTTTCATGACTACACATTACGAAGCCGATCTATTTATTATTGACCACAACCGTTGCTGCTATGGTAAGAGATGTTCAATTAAGGCTTCTGTTTATTCCCCTGCTCGGGTTGTTGATCCCCGCTGTATCAGGAATAGTTACCTATGAGAAATATTCTGCGGCGCAGTTAATTATTTCCAATTGCTATTTTATACTTACGTCATTTATAATATGGGGTGGTTGCAATTGGACACATAAGAAGTTGAGGCCCGTGTTTCGTAAAACACAGAACCCTTTTTTTAAGATCCTGTCCATATCAATTGTATCGGCGATCTACGGCGCCGCATCTGGTGGAGCAATGACGATGATCTGGTTTCGTATTTCAAAAGACATTTTTACATGGCAAAAGTTTTTTGCCTTCATTGCTTTTACCGTAATGGCGGTGCTGATCTTTACCCTGGTATACGAAATACTTTTTTTAAGTAAAGAAAGAGAGTTGGATACTAAGATCGTTGATGAACTGGACAGAGAAAGAATGGAAGCAGAGCTGGATGTATTAAATAATGAGATCGATCCGCATTTTATTTTTAATTCACTCAATACGTTGAATCATCTTATCATCACGAATCCTGATACAGCGTATGTTTTCAACTCACGTCTTGCCCAGGTCTATAAATATGTATTGATGAACAAGAACAAAGAGCTTGTTTCTTTATTTAAAGAACTTGAATTCATCGAAAGCTATTTTTTCCTTTTGCAGATCAGGCATGAAAATAAATTGCAATTTGAATTGGATGCAAAAGAACCGGAGACAAGAAAAATAATGATGCCACCCTGCGCCTTGCAAACAGTAGTGGAAAATGCGATCAAGCATAATGAGTTCAGTGTGGAGAATCCGTTGATGATAAGATTGTCATTGAATGGGGAATATTTGAAAATTATTAATAATAAAAGACCGAAGCCTTACCTGGTTGATTCCACCAGTATCGGGTTGAGGAATCTGAGTTCGAGATATAAGCTTGTTTGTAATAAAAATATCGTTATTGAAAATGAAGAATCACATTTCCTGGTGAAGCTTCCATTGATCACTAACCTTTAAACCTAAAGCCATGTTAAACACTATTATTATTGAAGATGAACGGCCCTCGAGGGAAAGTCTTTTGCAAACCCTTGCCCGTATTGATGCAGATGTAAACCTGCTTGCCGCAATTACATCTGTGCAGGAAGGTATCAGCTACCTGGGACAGCCTCGCAATGCAGATATAATTTTCAGTGATATACAATTGCCGGATGGTTTGTCTTTTGAAATTTTCCGTAATTGTATTGTTGAGGCGCCGGTGATCTTTGTTACCGCCTTCGATGAATTCATGATGAATGCTTTTGAGCACAATGGCATTGATTATTTATTAAAACCGGTTGATGAAAAGGAATTAGACAAGTCGCTGAGAAAATATAAAATGCTGCAACATCATTTTGAAGGCAAGTTCAACGATATAAGTAAACTCGTAAATCCATTCTTACAACCAAAAAGAACCAGGCTGGTTGTGAAGAAAGGGATCGAAAGCATCTCATTGCCTTATGATGACATTGTTTTATTTTTTACCGAGAACAAAGTGGTGTATGTGATTGATAAGGCGGGTAAAAAATATTTATCTGATAAAAATCTTTGCGATCTTGAAATGGAATTGGATAAGAACAGGTTTTTCCGGGCAAACAGGCAATACATCGTGAATATAAATTACATCAGGAGTTTTAAGCCTTATGAAAAAGTAAAACTGCAGATCGATCTTGCCACTTCAGATATTAATCATGCCATCATTGTAAGCCAGGAAACAGCGCCAATGTTTCGTAAATGGGTTTATGAAGCCTGATAGGATTTTGCATTTACTTTCACTTAATTTGCATTCGTAAGAAAGTAAATGTATAATGATGAGAGTGGCAACCAAAGAAGATGCAGCAGGCATGCTGGAGATATATGCTCCGTTTATTCTTAACTCTGGTGTTACACAGGAAACAGAAGTTCCATCGGTTGAAGATTTTCAACAAAGAGTTATTTCAAATCTGGAAGAAAGACCATGGCTTGTTTGTGAAATTAATAACCAGGTTGCCGGTTATGCTTATGCAGGAAAACATCGTGAACGCAAAGGATATCAATGGTGCACGGAGCCATCCGTTTATATATCTGAAAAATATTTTGGTTTCGGAATTGCAAATGCATTATACACTGCATTGTTCGATATTTTAAAGATGCAGGGTTATGTAAATGCTTATGCTGTTATTACATTGCCCAACGAGAGGAGTATTGCTTTTCATAAAAAATTCGGATTCGATCATCTCACCACTTATAAAAAGATCGGCTATAAACTCGGGCAATGGCATGATGTGGGTTGGATGCAGTATGAAATAAATCCTCATAAAGAAGATCCTGCCGATCCAATAAAGTTTCCTCAAATTGATATAGCTATTGTTGATTCTATTCTTAAAAAGTCCTCTGCATTATTAAAGAAATAAAAGAGGCTGACTTAGTTTTGAGACAGCCTCTTTAAATTTTGTTACATGCCTTTCGTGGCTTCCATTATAGGATGGCGGTCGATATATTGTACCACTGCATCCACTTTACCCGCATCATTATAATGATAATCGGTGTGTACCCAGAAATGAAGCCATTTACCATTTTTATATTTCACATGTGAAAAATTCCAGGCTAAAACCCATTTTCCTACAGTTGCATATTGCGGAGACTGGCTTTCATTTATTTTAATTGGCAACAAAATAACTTCCGAAAAACTAATTGAGTCAATCAATTTCAAACGTGCATTCCAATAATCCATTACTGCTTTTTTACCCATAGCGCTGTCGCCACCTGACCAACGATAAGCTACATTATCATCATAGTTGGCAGTCATTGCATTTACATCGCGATTGGCTAAAGCTGCAAACCCTGCTTTTACTCCATCAGCTTCACTAAGTGCCAATACTTCGGTTGCAGCTTTTTTTGTTTCTGTAGCAGGAGCGGAGGTCTCAGTCGTTGGTTTGTCTTCAGCTTTATCATTGCATGAGATAAACAACGCGGAGATAAAAACCCCGAAAAGGAATTTTTTCATAAACATTTTGTTTTAGTTAATAAATAGTTGGCGGAGTTCAGTAGAGTTAGATCAGGAAATATTCAGAGGGGATAGTCATTTTAAATGTAGCACATTTCCCAGATATCAAAATATTTATTTTGTTGCGGCAACTTTAGTAACCGCTGCCTCGAATAGGATAATATGCGATGTTTTTTTCTTAACTTTAAGAGAGCTGTTATGAAAAGTAATCTACTTATACCGGTCCTGGCAATTTTGCTTTCCAGTTGCCATACGATGAAAAAATTAAACGACGGTATTTATATTCAGCAACGCACTTCTGTAAATAAAGATTACCCGCAGCTTGATTCTATTTTAATTGTTGCTAATGGAAATTCATCTACGAAAAGAATTATGGAAGATGTGATGCCCATCTTTACAGGCGATCTGAAAAAGAGAGGGGTCAATACGACCTCAATTTTTGTTTCTTATACTGATAAAAGAATAAACGAATCAGAATTCAATAATATGAATTATGCGTATACGCTATGGATATATGAGCAGGATAAAGCTTTGCAAAAATTGGATGGTTATGAGTACCTGGTTCCTCTTGCTATGAAATTAACTGACAACCGCACTTCTGAAAATGTTTGGATAGCTACTTCTGTTTTTAATGATATTGTGAAAAAGAAGTTTTATAAAGAAAAATATGCAGGCACATTGATGCTTATTTTCCGGGCAAATGGCATCATAAAATAAAATTTCTCCTTTAACTGAATCTTGTTTTTGCAAGCAATCGTAGAGCTGTAAAAGTTGTAATAGTAAGTGTGGTATAAAAAAAGATCCGGATTATCTGTTTATCACGCATATAGATCATAAGCATTGTAGAACAAATCATCATCAATCCCAGTATAAATACAAAAGCAAGACGATTGATGTTCATGCGGAATGCTTTGTTGGTAAAACTGTCTTCGCTGAAATTAATTTCATGCCGCATTACACCGTCTTTCATTTTGCCAACCACTTCCCTGATATCTTTAGGCAATTTACTTACGAGGTATAAATAATCTTCTGCCGAATCCGTCACTAATTTCACCACTGCATCCCAACTGAATTGCTCTTTTATTTTTTCAGTAGCATAAGGCCGGATCATTCCTGCAATAGAAACATTTGCCTCCAGGTGTTCGGCAAATTTTTGGATAGTGGCCAGCGATTTTATCAATGTAAAAAGATTGGAAGGAACATTTAATCCATATCGCCCAATAACCTTGAAGGCTTCCGTCATGATGGCGGAAATATCCACCTGCTCATAACTCATATAACTGTATTTCTTGATTATTTCTCCAAGACGGAATTCAAGATCTTCCATTTCTTTGAAATAAGTTATTTCTGACAAGCTCAACAATGATTTAGCAATTCTGTGCGGATCATTTTTTGAAAAACCAAGCATGAAATTTATCAATGCCTGGATCTGTTTTGGTTTTAAACTCGCCGCCATTCCATGATCTAATAAAACGATCTGGTTATCGCCGCGGATAAAAATATTTCCGGGATGAGGATCAGCATGGAAAAATCCATGGCGAAGGATCATCTTTAATATTATATGCGTTCCGTTCACTGCAATTACCTGGGGATCGAAACCGGCCGCTCTTAATCCATCAATATCATCAGGACGAAGGCCTTCAATATATTCCATTACCAATAGCCGCTGGCGACAATGTTGTATAAAAACTTTTGGGATATAGCAGGTAGGATCGTCTTTGAACATATCGGTAAACCGAAGCATGTTCGACGCTTCATTATTGAAATCAAGTTCCTTCATCAGGTTCTCACCGAAGTCTTCAACAAAACCAATTAAATTAAAACTTGCAAGCCCGGGATATGTTTTTACAACTTGTTTTGCCAATACTTTCATTAATATAAGATCGATCTGGATCTTATGTTTGATATTGGGACGTTGGATCTTTATCGCCACTCTTTCACCTGTTCTTAAAACCGCTGAATAAACTTGTGCGATCGAGGCAGAAGCAAGATGTTTTTTTTCAAGAGTGAGAAAAACTTCCTCAAGGGGATCGCCTAATTCCATTTCAATAAGACTGATAGCTTCGCCATCATCCATCGGTCTTGCATTTGATTGTAATTTTTTTAATTCTTCACGCAAATGATCAGAGGCAAGATCGGGTCTGTCCGCAACGATCTGTCCAAATTTTACAAATGTGGGACCTAACTCCTCAATCGTTTGGCGCAACTGTTCGGCCCTGGTGGTAAGTCTTTTTCCTTTTGGATCAAAAATGCGGCGCAGCCATGTGTTATACATCCAGTTTTTAACTACATGTTTCAGAATAATGAAAAAAATAGCTATCAGCCGGAAAACATTTCTAAAAAATCTTGCGATCTGGAAGATCCACATGGGGGGTGTAGTTTATTCTTTAAAGATAAGGGTCTTATCCTTTTAACCAATCTTCCAGAATTTGTTTTTGTAAAGGATCTGGATTTCCTGCAGGAGTTATTTTAAAACCCTTCTCCGTCTTTTTACCCAAAATGACTTCTATATCTTTTGTTTCACCATTTATAAATAATGTAACACTTATTTTGTCGCCGGGTCTTGCCGAAGTAATTATTTTATTAAAAAGACTTGCAGATGATCTTTCTCCATTGATCTTTACCAGTTGTTGCCCTCTTCTTATACTGGCATTCCATCCGGGTGATTCATAATCTACATTGGCAATAAACACACTGTCTTCTCTTTCTCTTAAAGTAAAACCTGCATAGGCGCCGGGTAAAACCTGTGTGGTCGTATCAATATTTAAACCTGCATATTTAAAATACGTTGGATAGTCAAGTTCTTTGGTTGTTGTTACGTATTCATATTCCCGGGCTAGCGAACTTCCTGCAACATTTTCAAAAGCATTTCTTAATTCTTCTTCAGTAAATCCTCTTTTCTTTTTTTGATAATATTCTTTGTACAAGAATCGCATTACGTCATCAAGCGATTTTTTATTCTTTGTTACCTGCCTTATTTTAAAATCAAAAAGCAATCCAACAGCAGGGCCCTTATCATAATAAGAGATCGTTTTATTTACTTCATCACCCGTTCTTCCAAAAGGACCATCACTCCATGTTTCATAGCTTGCCTGTTCCAATGTTTGATAAAGCCTGCCGGGTTTATTTTCAAAAGCCATCATGTTACCACGAAAAGCATTGAATAATTCTGCATCGGTAGAAATATCAGCTCTTTTAACGATCATGTATTCATAATAAACAGAAAGCCCTTCTGATACCCAAAGCATTTTTGTTCTGCTGCCTTTATCATAATCAAAAGGTCCGAGTTCTATTGGCCTAATTCGTTTTACATTATAATGATGAAAATACTCATGAGCTAAAAAATGAAGAGTACGAATATAATTTTCTCTTTTATTGAGATTAGTTCCATTAAATCCAAAGGTTGTATTATTCAAATGCTCGATACCTCCCTGCCCGGGACCCATCGCAATGAACGTATAGCTTTTGTAAGGGATATGGCCGATAATGTTTACAGCGGCTTCAACAACTTTTTTCAGATCAAGCATAAATTTTTCCCGCTCAAAATCACCGAGCTTAAAACCAATAAAACGATGAGTGATCCCTCTTACTTTGAATGGTGTTAATTCCTCAAGATTACCGACAAGAATTGGGCTATCATATAAAACATCGAAGTCAGGGGCAGAGTAAGTAAATTTTTTCCCGGGAATAGAATCCAATCCTGTGGCAACATTCCTCCATTTACTATCTGGAACCACAGCCACTTGCACAGGCTGGTTGATCATTTTATCAATGTATAAAAAAACTGCTGCCGGTAATATGTAGGCACGGTTCTCGTCTAAATAAGCTGTAGCTACAAATGACCTTGCGGTTTTTATTTCATAAGAAAGATTTACAGTGTTAGAATTTTTACTGGATACTCTCCATGTATTATCATTTGTTTTTTCCCATTTTAATTCCTTGCCTGTTTCGTCAGTGGCTTTTAATTGTTCAAGATTTTTTCCATAATCCATTTTTTGATAATAGCCGGGTGTCCATGCAGGCATTTTAAAATCAATAAATTCTTTTTTTACTCCTTTGCATGAAAGTTGAACATGAAAGAAATGCCATTCAGGATTATCCATCTTTACAGAATAGGCAAGTGAAGCCTTTTGAGCAAGAACGGAGATCGAAAAAAATAAAAGAGAAACGAGTAAAGCAGGCGTTTTGGTTGTTGTCATAAACTGGGAAAACTATTTAAGATATTTTGCATAGAAGTCAAGAGTTCTTTGCCAGGCTAATTTTGCTGCCGCCTCATTATATCTTGCAGGAGAAGTATCATTATGAAAAGCATGTTGCGCTCCTTCATACATATATAATTCATAAGTGATCTTGTTTGCTTTTAATGCTTCCTCATAAGCAGGGATGCCGGCATTTACACCCTGGTCCAGGGAGCCATAATGCAATTGCACCGCAGCTTTTATTTTTGCTGTGTCGGCAGCAGCTGGCTGACGGCCATAAAATGCAACAGCTGCTTTCAGTTCAGGAATATTAACAGCCAGGTTATTTGACATTGCGCCACCCCAGCAGAACCCAACACACCCGGCTTTGCCATTGTAATCTTTTCTTGTTTTTAAATAATCAAATGCTCCGATAAAATTTTTGAGATTATCCTCGGGCTTCAGTTCACTAAAACCAGCCCTTGCTTCATCTTCATTAGCAAATGTTTTTCCCAGTGCAGACAAAGCATTTGGTGCAATTGCAAGATATCCTGCAGTAGCGGCTCTTCTTGCCACATCTTCAATATGCGCATTCAACCCGCGGTTCTCATGAATAACTATCACGGCAGCATATTTTTTTTCTGCTTTTGGCCTTGCTATATATGCTTTCATTTCATTAGGCACGCCGGGATAGTTTATGTATTCGGTAAACAGGTCTTGATCCGTAGAAAGACCGGGTTTTGTATAATTGTTTTCTATTTGTGATAACACTAATTGTGTAAGAGCCATGCTGCCGGTAATGAGTGTGACCCGTTTTAAAAAATCAGCACGGGAAATGGTGGATGAATGAATATACTCATCGTACAAATTGATAATTTTCTGGTCCATATATTTAAATTAAGGAAACTAAAGTTACGAAAGCAAAATAAATTAGGGATGGTAATTCTTGTATCACCAAGTTCATTACCTTAGCCGTCTTAATTTTAAAAAAAGGATCATTTATGAAATACTTATTTACAACTGCTATCGTTGCTGCATCATTGATCGCATGCAACAGCAATGACGATAAAGCCACTGAAACAAAAGAAGCAGGGCATGATGCACATGCAAGTACAACTGCTGCGGTGGAAATGCCTCCAATGCCGGAAGTTCCTGCAAACGCAAGAGTGTATTTTGTTAATCTGAAAGATGGACAAACTGTTACATCACCACTGAAAATTGAAATGGGAGTGGAGAATATAAAAGTAGATACAGCTGGAACTTTAAGACCAGCATCTGGTCACCATCATCTGCTTGTTGATGTTGATTCCATAGCTACTGAAAAATTGGTACCGCCAACAGATTCGCTTCATCATTATCATTTTGGAAAAGCGCAAACATCTGCTGAGATCAAGCTGACACCCGGCAAACATGTTTTGGTTCTTCAGTTTGCCGATGGAATACATCGTTCATATGGAAGCAAGCTTTTAAGTAGAATAACTGTTGACGTAAAGCAATAGAAATTATTTTTTATGTTTCTGGAATGCCCTGTTTATCGGGGCATTTTTATTTTCAAAAAGGATGTATTCATTTTAATTGTGAATCAAAGTTTAAAGTTTAATTATTTATAAATTTTAATTCCCTGAAATACAGTTTATAAATAGCTTATACTTCCCGCTGGCATGACGTTTGAAAATCAATAGTAAAATCTATGATTATGAAAAAAGTAACAATGCTTTTATCCGTAACTGCAATTAGTTTTCTATTCTCATCTGTGAATGCACAACAGGCAATAGGTATAAAAGGAGGTGTAAATATTGCGAGCTTAAGTGGATTTGAAGGTCGCGACAGGATCAGCGGACACATAGGTGTGTTCCTTCATCATACTATAAATAAAAATTGGTGTTTCCAGCCGGAGTTATTGTATTCCGGTGAAGGGCAACGCTACATGTCAGGCGGAGTGGAACGAACTTTAGCTCTCGGTTATCTTCAACTTCCATTAATGATCCAATACTACCCGGCACCACAAGTATATTTGGAAGCAGGTCCACAATTTGGTTTGCTTCTGAGTGCACAGGACAAGGCTGATGATGAAGCGGAACAAATAAATGCAAAGGGTGATTTTACAACTGGTCAAGTTGCTTTTGGTGTGGGCATAGGATATAAAGCTTCAGAACAATTATTATTATACGGACGTTATAATTTCGGTTTGACCGATGTGAGCCGCTTTGATAATATTGTTGACCATAGCAATGTTGGTCAACTGGGAATTGCAATTAGATTAAAACATCACTAATTGAAATAAGTAACTATTGAAAGCAGTTATGAATATCATGACTGCTTTTTCATTTAGAAAATATTAACTGAAATTTTCGATAATACTCTTGCCAAAAACATTCAAACATCTCTTTAACACTAAAGCTGGCATATTTATCGTCATACAAACACTAGTAATAAATCTCATGGATTTAGAAATGTAAACCGGGTCACTGAATTGAGAAACCATTTTTTTACAACCTAAATCCTTTTTAAATGAAACGTATCTTAAAAGCATCTTTAATTGCGATCGTTGTGTTGCTGTTTGGTGCAGTGCAAAACAAATCATCCGCACAGGTATCAGTCAGTGTTTCCTTCCAAAGTTTTTATGATGAGCTGAGTCCATACGGCGACTGGATAAATTATCCGGAACATGGATATGTGTGGCGGCCTGATAACAGGTATCATGATTTTCAACCTTACAGATCTGAAGGACATTGGGCATGGTCAGATGATGGCTGGCTCTGGGTATCAGATTATGAATGGGGATGGGCGCCATTTCACTACGGACGTTGGGTCTATGATTCTTATGAAGGCTGGCTCTGGGTTCCGGATTATGAATGGGCACCTGCCTGGGTAGTATGGCGTGGCGGTGGTGATTATTATGGCTGGGCACCGATGAGTCCCGGTATCAGTATTGACTTATATTTCGGTAACAGGTATAATGTGCCGTACAATTATTGGTGCTTTGCTCCAAGACAGTATATCAATTCTCCGCACCTTTCAAATTATTATATTGACAGAGGCAGGAATACAACCATTATTAATAACACAACTATTATTAATAATTATAGCAAGAACCGGGATTATGTAATTGGTCCTTCACGCAATGAAGTTGAAAGATATACTGGTTCAAGAATTAACTCTGTTAGAATTCGTGAATCTCAAAGAGCCGGACGTACCATAATAAGAAACGATGAAGTTTCTATTTACAAGCCATATATTAATAGAGGTTCTGATAGAGGAACGCCAAGAACTTTTGAAAATTCCAGGCAGAGAAGCCAGAATGTAATTACGGATAGAAATACGACCAGACAAGAAAGACCTTATCAGAATCGGGGCAATCAACAAATAGAAAGGCAACAGCAACAATTACCTAACCAGAATGATCAGAGAGTAGAAAGACAACAAGTGCCTGATCAGAATAACAGGAGAGTGGAAAGGCCTTATCAGAACCGCGGTAATCAACAGGTAGAAAGGCAACAGCAACAATTACCTAATCAGAATAATCAAAGAGTGGAAAGACAACAAGTGCCTGATCAGAATAATCAAAGAGTTGAAAGACAACAAATGCCAAATCAAAATAATCAGAGAATGGAAAGACCTTATCAGAATCGTGGACAATCAACAGGTAGAAAGGCAGCAAATGCATAATCAGAATATTCAAAGAGTAGAAAGACAACAGGTTCCGAATCAGAATACTCAAAGAGTGGAAAGACAGCAAATGCCAAATCAAAATAGTCAGCGAGTGGAAAGGCCTTATCAAAATCGTGGACAGCAACAACAGGTAGAAAGACCGGCACAAACTCAGCCTCAGCAACAACAACAAAGGGGTAATGGAAACGGAAATGGTCGGGGAGGAGAGGCAGAGGTAATTAATAAACAATAATGATTCTATAAAAGAGCTTCCGGATCGGAGGCTCTTTGCATTGTATTAAAATACATGGACAGCCTATTTTAAATACCAAGACTTGATTCGGGTGCGGCAAGTTGACGGGACGAATTCATATTAAAATAGTAGCCAAATTATTTATATCTGTCAAATCCATACCTGCGATATAGATCCTGGTACCGGTGATCTTGTTTAATTGGTTGAAAAAGTGGATCTATTTTTAATAGTTTAAAATCAGGTTCTCGGTTTTCGAATGATCTCTCCAGGTACAGGAAGCAGGAATCATTCATTTTATATTGCAAAAAAATTCTGGCTAGTGTATAGTCTATGCTTGTATTCCTGGTTCTGAGCTTTTCATTCAAGTGTTTCATGATGCTTTCACTTCGGGATATATTGCCTGTTCTAAAATATGACATAGATAAAAGGCCAAGAAGGTCCGGAGCGATATTATCATGATTTTTTTCTAATCGATCATTTAGTATCCGGATTATTTCATCATATTTACCAGACGAGAACTTGTTTTGAAGATTAAGGTTATCAAAGGCAGGACGTTCAGGGAATAACCTTTGTCCTTCGTTAATATAAACTTCCGCTTTCTTAAAGTTCTTTTTATAATTATTGGCGTTGGAGACGATTATATAACCATTATAATCAGCAGGGTCGGAGCTAATCGCATCAAGACTCAATTTTTCAGCCTTATCAAACTCTCCCATCCAAAGAAGAAAATATGCATACCTGTTTTTTATTAGTGAAGCAGATGGATTCAGTTCGACAGATTTTTCAAAATTTATACGGGCTGTTACAAAGTCAAGCTCTATTATCCAGGCTGACAATGCTAAAGCAGAATAGGCTTCCCCGAGGTCAGGATCGAGGCGAATTGCATTATATGCATATTCTTTTGCTTCCCTGATGGCATTATAATCAGCAAAAGCCCCCGCTTTGTATATGATCCATATTTTGGCAAGCGCAAGATAGGCATGAGCAGGTGCAAATAATGAATCCCCACTGATTGCATGCAAAAAGTAGTTTATGCTTTCCCCAAACTCCTCTCTTTTATATAATAAAAACCCTTTTAGATATTCAGAATAAACTTCAGGGGCAGTTTCCTTTTTGACTAATCTTGGTTTTTCTGATTCTGATAAAGTGACCTTGAGTTTTTCAACAATATTATTAGCAATACTGTCCTGTATCGCAAAAATGTCTTTTGGTTCCTTATCAAACCGCTGTGACCAGATAACCTTATTATCTTTTACACGTATCAGCATTGTTGTGATACGAAGAACGTTGCCCGCCATTTGTATGCTTCCTCCCAGGACATTACTTACATTTAATTTTTCGCCAATGGATGCGGCATCAAAGCCTTTTCCTTTATACTGAAAAGAGGAAGTGCGACCGATAACTTTCAGGTCTTTAATGATGCTGATTGAATTAATAATTTCTTCTGCCAACCCATCGCTGAGGTATTCGTGATCTTTTTGAGGACTCATATCGTCAAACGGCAGAATAGCAATTGATTTTTCATTTGGTTCATTGGTCCTTTTACTGTTTGCATAAAAATAGATTGCCGCCAAAGCAATGATTGCAACCAAGGCAATGATTGCAATCATTCGATTCTTTTTTATCTTTTCAGTGATTGGCGCTGCGTGAGCTGTAACAATCCCTTCAGCGATCACCTGGTAAATTTTTATGGGCTCTTTTACATTTTTCAGTCTTTGTTCGGTAACAAATTTTGGTTCAAATTCTTTTCTATTAGAGATATTGTTATAAACTGATTCGGAAATAAAAATGCTTCCTGGGTTTGCAATGGCCTGAAGTCTCGATGCAATGTTTACGCCATCGCCAAATACATCACTATCTTCAAAAACGACCTCTCCAAGATGAATCCCGATACGTAATTGAAATTCTTTTGATGCATTACATTTTTGTTGAATTTTTATGGCTGCATTCACAGCATCTGAAACTGTATTAAAACTGGCCATCACTCCATCTCCAAGTTCCTTTATCCATCTGCCATTAAATTGTTCAATGATTGGTCTTTGAATTTGCCTGTTCTTGTCGAGTAGTTCAAATGCTTGTTGTTCATCTTTACCCATTAAGGCTGTGTACCCGACAATGTCGGTAAACATGATGGCGGCGAGTTGGCGGGTTTGAGACATGAACTAATTGATGTTTTATTATTTTACAAATCCCATTTTTTTCAAAATCTTTTGATGTGCTTCGCTTTGAAAATATTCTTTTTTATAGAAAATGGGAATGTTCATCAGGTAGGCTGAAGGAGATTTTCCTTCCATTGTTTTTTCTTCCCATTCATTGGCTTTTGCATAATCACCTTTCAGGTAATAAATAAAAGAAAGATTCCAGGGATCTTCCAGTGTGTTTTCGGCAGCATATTTTAAAAACCGGTTTATTACTGCATCTGCCTTTTCCTTTTTATTACAATTCTTATAAATGAATACCAGTGGTTACCTGCAATAATTCAGAGCCCCATCCGTCCTTGAATAATTGCTCTGCCCTTTCTGCATGGGATAATGCCTTGTCGTACTCTTTCAAATAAACATGACCATAGGCTTTTTTAATATGTCCCCAGATCCAGTTGGGATGCAATTCCAGCGCCTTTCCAAAAGCGTCGGTGCTTTTTTTAAAATTACTGGCCACGAGGTTGGTCCAGCCAAGGTTATGCAAACTGGAGATAGAAACAGGGTCCAGTTCCACTGCTTTATCTGCCAGGGGAAGCGCTTCCTTATACCGGCCCACATCTGCTAACGTGGAAGAATACCTGATATAAATGGTGGCATTACCCGGATCCAGCTCCAGTGCTTTTTTATAGGAATCCACCGCACCCTTCCAGTCCCAGTCGTAGTAAAATTTCAATGCTCCTTCAGATGTATAAATTTCAGCAAGGTCAGGGTCCAATGCTTTAGCTGCTTCAATAGCCGTTCGTGCTTCATTCACGATCTCTTTTTTGGACGCCGTGGAAAAAAGACTCTGTACAATTTTTTCATTGGCAATGGCGGCATAGGCAACTGCATATTTCGGATCTATGCGGATGGCTTCCCTGAAATGCGATAAGGCTTTTTCTGATTCTTCGGGTGTGGAACCATAGCTCAGGTATCGTCCCTTCAGGTATTCAGCATAGGCCTCGGGATTTACCTGCTTATTCTGTTGAATATCCTTTGCATTATTGGGAAGGATGATGTTAAGGGGTTGAGGAAGGAATTGATAATGGAATCTTCAATCTGGAAAGATCATTTGTCAATTCGTATTTGTTTCCCCAGATCAGGTTTTGATTGATGGCATCCACCAGCTCACAATTTAAATAATAACCATCGTTCCTGTTTTCAGTACCTGTCCGGTTAACACCACATCAGCATTCAGCAGTTTGCGCAGGCTTTCAATGCTGCGGGCGGTATCCTTCAAACTAAAAGTAGCGGAACGGGCAAAGACTCTGATGCCGGCCAGGTTGGAAATACGGTTGATCAGGTTTTCAGGAATGCCGTCAGATAGAAAAATAAGGTGGAATCTTTTTGTATATTTTCAAAAGGCAGGATGGCCAGTGATTTTATTGATGCCGCAACTGCATTTTTCGGAAGAAGTGAATTATTAAAAAGAATAGCAGTGAATAAGATCAAAATTGCCACGCCAGCAGCAATCAATATTCCCTTATTACATTTTTTTTGCGTGGGTGTTTTCATTTTCCCATGCATGTCTTCCTTCCTGGGAATCACAAAACCTGGATTGGATAATGCAAACACTTCAATCGGTTCTTCCACATTTTTGAATTCGAAACTTCCCAGGGAGGTAATTTGAAATTCTGATTTGTTTCTTATTTCATCGGCAATTTTTTTGGAAAACAATACTGAGCCCGGAACGCCTAGGGATTCTATGCGGGAAGCAATATTCACCGCATCGCCAAAAATATCATTGTTCTCAAAAATAATTTCGCCCTGGTGAATGCCGATTCTTAATTGGAAATCATTTGCCGCGTTGCAGGCCTCCTGGATTTTCATGGCTGCATTGACTGCATCGGAAACGGTATTGAAACATGCCATTACCCCATCGCCCAATTCTTTTATCCAACGTCCATTGAATTGTTCAATGATGGGTTTTTGTAATTCCCTGTTTTTTTTGAGTAGCTCAAATGCCTTTTGTTCATCATTACCCATTAAGGCCGTGTACCCGACAATATCGGTAAACATGATGGCGGCGAGTTGGCGGGTAGAAGACATAAAATGATAGAGACTAATTGAAGTTAATGAAAAATATAGGAGGCTTGGGTAAGTATAATAAAAAATAAACTTTTTCAACTAAAGACTGTATGGGTAAAGACACTTACTCCATTCCCATTTTCCTGAGCAATTCCTTAAATCCTTCTTCATTTCTCAGCGGGTCAAATAGTTTATCAACTTTAATGCTGATCAACCCGAAATCATAAAGACGGTAAGCCAGGTTTAGTTTTTCAATTGCTTTTTGTTTGTCACCTATCCAGGCGTATAAGACGCCGGTTTGAAATGCATGATCATATGGTGAAACCCTTTCCAGCGAATCCGCAATTTTTTTTGCTTTATCCGTTTGCCCGGTCTGGTATAAGCAATACTTTTTATTAATAGATGAAAAGGGAACCCGGCTGCTGTAAAATAAGATACTGTCATATTCATCTTTTAAAAAATGGTACATCAGTTCTAGTACCTGGTATGGAATCAGGGCTGTTTGTCGGCCTCATTTCATTTCTATATGACAAATACTTTTCAGGATTCCGCGAATAACGATAATAATTTAGCCATCCGGTATTCATGATTGATGAAAGTGGATCGAGCAGCTTTGCTTTCTGAAGGTTTTTTTCTGCTTCGGCAAAATTGCCCATTTCCATTTGCGCAAAGGCAAGGTAAACATACCCTTCGGCATTGTTTGGATTGAGTGCGATGGATTTGTTTAACTCTTTAATGGCAAGAGCCGGAGAAAGTGTGCTGATCTTAAGTACATCGCCGAGTATCATGTGTGTTTCTGATCTTTCCGGACCATAAGCAACTGCGGTCAGTGCTGCATCCAACGATTTCCGGACATAATAAGGTTTTTCACTTTGGTTGACCATGGTATTTTGGAATAAGCGCTGGCCAGGTCGGCCCAGGCCAGTGAAAAAGTGGAATCTTTTTTTATTGCACTTAATAAGCGGTTCTACACGCTGCGACCAGGGTAATTTTTTTGACCGCAGATAGTCATCATAGGCTTCCAGGTTATCGGTAGCTTTTTCAATGATGCGTTTACCTTCTTCAGTGGTCAGTTTTACATTCAGTTCATTAGCTATACGTTGTGCCACTTCACTTTGAATGGCAAATACTTCTGATGCATTCCGGTCATAGGTTTCTGACCAGATGTGTTTGTCAGTATTGGCATCAATCAGCTGGGCAGTGATTCTTACTTTATTTCCCTCTTTTCTTACGCTTCCTTCCAGGATGCTGGCAACACCCAGTTCATCCGCAATTTCCTTAATGTTTTTCTTATTGTCTTTATACTGCATCACTGATGTTCGTGAAATAACTTTCAGATCGGCAATTTTGGAAAGTTGTGTAATGATGTCTTCCGTTATTCCATCGCTGAAATATTGCTGCAGTGTATCGTTGCTGATATTCTCAAAAGGAAGAACTGCAATGGATTTTTCCGAGCCGCTAAAAAAATTATTTTTCTTAAGCAAGCCGGGTCAAAAGCCATGCCGATATAATAGCAATAAATAGCGGCAGTGCCCATTTCAGATGCGTCTGTATAACTCTGGTTTTCTGGGACAGCTTCGCTGATCTCTTCCTTCCATTTTTTCGTTTGCGGGAACAGTTACATCCATCATTAGCCAGCGCATATACTTCCATAGGATCGGCATATTCTTCAAACGAAATCGTCCAAGGTACACGGTTTTGAATTCAGGGTGATTCCTTATCTTATCAAAAATCTCTTTGGTGAAAAGTATACTGCCAGCAAGCCCCAGTGATTGAATGCGGGATGCAATGTTTACTCCATCACCCATTATTTTACCATCTTCATATATCACTTCGCCGATATGCAGACCTATGCGCAAAGGAACCGGCGGTTCGGCCTTCAGCTGTTGCTGGATACTCACAGGCGCATTGCATGGCTTTTGTAATGCTGGTAAAAATGCATAGACTGCCATCGCCGTAATATTCGATCACATCTCCTTCAAGATCCTCAACGGTTCTCTCCAACACTGCCCGGTGATGTTTTACCAGTTTGATCGCGAATTGTTCGTCTTCCTGCATCATGGCAGTATAGCCTGCAATATCAGTAAATAATATGGCAGCGAGCTGGCGTGTGGATGGCATGAAAAGAAATTATGAATGGAAGTTAAACAACTTTATACAAAGCTTATGAAGCAAAAATACCTGGATTGCTTCCAGGTTTGAAAAGCGAATTATTCCATTTCGCTTGTTTACTTGATACTGATCATTCTAAAACCATAAGAGAAATAAACAAGACTCAACTTCTCAAGACAAGGACAAACTGGCGAGCTTAGATATGAATAAATTAAGCACTGCTTTTATTTATTCCGGAAAGTTCATTCTCTTTATGAAAGGTTGAAAACGTATATCAGTTTTTATGTATGAGCAGGGAGGATAAGCTTTTATGAAAGGAAGTGTGCAATCACGTTGTTCAAATGCCAACTCCAAAAATTCAAGGGCCTGGTCATAATTTTTTGAAAAATACGCAGGGCCAGATAAAAACAATCCCGAAATAAATTCGGTTTTTGCTCTGGCTATTAATTCATCCAGTATTTTCTGTGCTTCGGATACTTTGTCCGACAATGAGTAAACCCAGCATAGTTCACACAATGGCCAAACATGTCGTGAAGAAAGCAAAGCACATGTTGTTAACGCCTCGATAGCTTCATCATACCTGTTTAATCCCGCCAGGCTTACTCCTAATGCTCTGTATCCGGGAAATGAACTTGGATCCAGATCAATGGCCATTTTAGCGGCCTCCAACGCTTCTTCAAATCTATTTGCAGTTATAAACGTGACTGATAATACATGATGAGATATTGATTCAAAAGGTTCCAGCAGTTCTGCAGCTTTTCTCGCTTCTTTAATGCCATCTTCGGGTTTGCCTTCCACAAAAGATAAATAGTAGCTATACCAGCAATGAGCAGGTGCATAGTTGGGATTGACCTCAAAGACACGTTGAAATATTTTTTTTGCTTCCGTCCAGTTCCAGTCATGAAAAAGCACTTATACAAGCCAGCGTCGTAAGCCCTCTGCATTTGAATTATCAAATTGAATGGCCATTTCAGCATTCTGTCTTGCTTTTGGCATAGCTATGTTCGGGGGTAATGTTCCATAGAAACCTAATATAACATACGCATCAGCCATTCCGGAATATGCCAGGGCAAACTGAGGATCTATATCTACCGCTTGCTGAAAATATTCAAGCGCTTTTCTGAGCCCTACACCACGCTGGTTCAAATAGAACCGGCCTTTTAGGTACAGGTCATAGGCATCATGATTACCAGTCCGGTTTTCCATTGAGGATCGCTTTATCACCTTCAAGCAGAGTAGTTTTCAGCTCTTCGGTAATCGCTAAAGCTATCTCATCCTGTATGGCAAAAACATCGTGCAATTCACGGTCATATTTTTCAGACCATAATTGAAAGCCATCTTCAGCATTGATCAGTTGTGCGGTAATGCGAAGGCGTTAAGCCTTGTTTGCGGACACTTCCATTCCTCCAATAGTGTACGCACATTAGTTTTTCACCTACCAAACGCAAATCAATATTTTTGCCCTTGAAGTGAAAAGAAGAAGTGCGACCGGCCACCTTTAGATCTTTTATATGGGTAATAAATTGACGATTTCTTCTGCCATCCCATCGCTGAAATATTCCTGTTCAGGATCATTGCTCATATTGACAAATGGCAATACAGCAATTGATTTTTCAATGCTCTTTTTTTCAGGAACCTTTTCACCCTTTCCTTCAAGCTATCGGTTTCAGGAACTATTATTCCGGGATTGCTGATAGCAAAAATTTCCACCTGTTCTTTTACATTTTTCAATACATACTTTCCCAGTGAAATGGTTTGAATGTCTTTCTGATTTTTTATGTCATCATATACTTTTCCGGAAATAAAAATGCTACCGGGTACGGCAAAAGATTCCATTCTTGATGCAATATTTACTCCGTCGCCATAAATATTATTTCCTTCAAAAATTACATCGCCGGTGTGCATACCAATACGCAAAGGTACAATGGGTTTAGATTGCATATCCAATTGTAAAGCAATGCAGCCTTACACCCTGGATAGTGCTGGTAAAACTGCACATGGCGCCATCACCGCGGAATTCCAATATGTTCCCTGATGAGCGGCTACTTCTTCTTCCAGTTTTTGCTTTAGTTTTTGTCGGCAATTCATTGCAAAGCCTCATCTTCCTGCATCATAGCGGTGTACCCGACAATATCAGCAAACATGATGGCGGCGAGCTGGCGGGAGGATGACATAAAACTACTGTGAAGAATTGAAGTTAATAAAAAAGTCCCGCTTCAACGGGACTATTAACTATAGACTAAAGACTCTTAACTTTTCTATGCTTCCGCTTCCATATAACTTTCAATCGGTTCACAGGTGCAAATCAGATTCCTGTCACCATATGTATTATTCACTCTTGCAACCGAAGGCCAGAATTTATTTTGTGTAACATAATACAACGGAAATGCAGCTTGTTGCCTTGTATAAGCATGTTTCCATTCATTGGCACATAACAACATGCTGTGTATGCGGTGCATTTTTTAATGCATTATCTTTTTTATCAGCTTTACCTTCTTCAATGGCTTTTATTTCTTCGCGGATGCTGAAGCAGTGCATCACAGAAACGATCCAGTTCTGCTTTGTCTTCACTTTCTGTTGGTTCAATCATAATCGTTCCGGGAACAGGAAAACTCATGGTAGGAGCATGAAAACCATAATCCATCAATCGTTTTGCCACATCTTCTGCTTCTATTTCTGCAGATTTTTTAAATGGTCGCAGGTCAACAATAAATTCATGTGCACAATTGCCATTGTGATTGGTATAAAGAATATCAAAATGTTCTTCCAATCTTGCCCGCATATAATTTGCATTCAGAATTGCATATTCAGTTGCATGCTTTTACACCTTCATTGCCCAAGCATTCTTATATAACCATAACTGATCAGTAAAATACATGCAGCTACCATAAGGAGCTGCAGCATAACTGCATGTATGTATTGTCGATTGTCGATGTCTGATTGTCGATTGACAGCATGTCCCGGTAAATAGGTTTGCAAGATGTTTCTTCACACAGATCGGTCCCATGCCCGGGCCACCACCACCATGCGGAATGGCAAATGTTTTATGCAGATTCAGATGACAAACATCAGCACCGATCAAACCCGGAGCTGTTAATCCAACCTGTGCATTCATATTGGCGCCATCCATATAAACCTGTCCGCCATGCTGATGAATGATCTCAGTAATTTCTTTTACTGTTTCTTCATACACACCATATGTACTCGGATAAGTGATCATGATACCGGCAAGATCTTGCTGTATGTTGCTGCAGCTTTTGCTTTCAGATCTTCTACATCAATATATCCATTCTCCAATGCTTTTACCACCACTACTTTCATTCCCGCCATTACTGCACTGTGCAGGATTGGTACCATGTGCAGAAATCGGGATCAGCATTACATTGCGATGATGCATTCCCGTCTGCTTCATGATAAGCTCTGATGGTTAGCAAGCCTGCATATTCACCCTGTGCACCACTATTGGGTTGCAAGCTGCAGGCATCAAAAGCCGTGATCTCACATAGATATTTTCTCAGTTCATCAATCATGTATTGATAACCTTCTGTTTGATCTAGCAGGAGCAAAAGGATGCATCTTGCTCCAATGCGTCCAGCTTAACGGGATCATTTCAGAAGCTGCATTCAGTTTCATGGTACAACTTCCCAATGAGATCATCGAAGTATTCAATGAAAGATCTTTATTCTCCAGTTGATTTGATATAACGCATCATCTGGCTTTCGCTGTGATGCGTATTGAAAACAGGATGCGTTAAGAAATGATGATGTTCTTGTTAATGCTTCGAGGAATATGATCCAGTTCATCATCATGATGAATATCAAATGCAACAGGATCCTTATCATTTTCAAAACAATTGATCAGATCATACAGATCACTCGATATGTAGTTGTTTCATCCATTGAAATACCGATATGCTTATTATCGATATAACGAAGATTGATCTGCTGTCTTTCTGCTTTTTCTTTGATATGATGTAATATCATTTACTTTAACTGCAATGGTATCAAAGAAATTTATCTGACACTAATTCAAATCCTCTTTCTTCAATTGCTTCAGCAACAGTTTGTGTCAATACAGTGCAACTCTTTTTGCAATATTTTTTCAATCCATCCGGGCCATGATATACTGCATACATCGCAGCCATATTGGCCAGCAATGCCTGTGCTGTACAAATATTTGAAGTTGCTTTTTCTCTTTTGATATGTTGTTCTCTTGTTTGCAATGCCATGCGCAATGCACGGTTGTTCTGTGCATCAATACTTACACCGATGATACGGCCGGGTATATTTCTTTTAAATTCATCTTTTGCTGCAAAGAAAGCAGCATGCGGTCCGCCATAACCAAGTGGAACACCAAAACGTTGTGCAGAACCAACTGCCACATCAGCACCTAATTCACCGGGAGGAGTTAATAATGTCAATGCCAAGCAGATCGGTTGCCATTACAACATAACGCACCTGCTGCATGAACTTTATTGATAAAATCACGATAATCTTCTATCGAACCTTTATCATTGGGATATTGAACAATAGCGCCGAAATAAGTTGCATCAATTGCTGCTGTTTTATAATCACCAAATACAATTTCAATGCCAATCGGAATTGCTCTTGTTACCAATACATCTTTTGTTTGCGGAAAAATTTCATTGTCAACAAAAAATTTTGGTCGTTCAATATGATCATGTCTTGTTCAGCGTATTAAAGAACATCGTCATGGCTTCTGCCGCAGCAGTTGCTTCATCCAGCAAAGATGCATTGGCAATCGGCAAGCCGGTCAGATCACTCACCATTGTTTGAAAATTCAACAAGCTTTCCAAACGTCCCTGTGATATTTCTGCCTGGTAAGGTGTGTATTGTGTGTACCATCCCGGGTTTTCAAAAACATTTCTGAGAATAACAGAAGGAATGATGGTATCATAATATCCCTGGCCGATATAATTTTTAAAAACTTTATTCTTGCAGCGAAACTTCTTTGATATGCTGCAGGTATTCATGTTCACTCATTGCTGCAGGCAAATTCAATTGCGTGCTGCATCCGGATGGCAGGAGGAACAGTTTTGCTGATCAGCGTCATCAAGATCTGGCACACCGATCGTTTTCAGCATTTGTTTTGTTGAGTGTTCATCGGGTCCGATATGACGGGAAATAAATTCGTAAGATTGTTTTTCGAAAAGATTCATAGTTTTTCTCCTTCTCTGTTATTGATTATTCAGCGCCGCAAAGTTACGGTTGCAAAGCCTAATAAAATGCTGATTGTTCAACTGTGGAAAACAGGTTGTTACTTTGTGCAATGGCAGAGGATATTTTAAAAAATTGGGAGAAAAAATCGGCTGATAACCAGAAGAAGTACAAGCAATTTCTTCACCGGGCCGATAAAAACAAAGTGCTGAAAGCCTTGCCAGACCTGCATGAAGAAGCTTTTTCGAAAATTGACTGTCTTCAATGTGCCAATTGCTGTAAAAATTATTCGCCACGGTTTAAAACGCCAGATATAAAGCGGATCAGTAAGGTTCTGGGTCTGCGGGAATGGGATTTTATAGAAAACTATTTGCTGGTGGATGAAGAAGGAGATTTTATAGTTAACACAAAGCCATGTCCTTTTTTGGGTGCCGATAATTTTTGTCAATTTATGAAGATCGGCCATCTGATTGTCGCCGCTTTCCTTATACTGATGAAGATGTAATTATTAAGCGAAAAGAGTTGACTTTAAAGAATTCAAGTTTTTGCCCGATCACTTATTATGTGCTGGAGAAGTTAGTCGGAGAAAGTATAAGAGTATATTTCAAAATTTCCACCAGGGCTTTTTCTTCTTTTCAATTTTAAAAACTGATGGAATAACAATATAAAAAGAGTAGACAGAATCTTCTAAGCCGTTTTCAAATTGCTTACTGACTTTGGCAAATGGATATGCCTTGTTTTTGTCATCGAAGACAACAGCCACAGAACCTGCTTCATTGTCAAATTGCCATTGTCCGCCATAATTTTCGATAATGCATTGTCCTAAAAAAGAACCTAAAGAATTGATCAGTCCTTTGCTTTCTTCTTTTTCAAAATTTCCCTTATTCCTTTCAATAAATCCTTCGATAAACTTAACGGAGCCGGCATCATATTTTAAGTTTAGTTGTTCTCTAACTGATTCTGCAAGCTCTTCTAATTCTTTCATGATGTTTAAAAATCATTTAAAAATAATCTCCGAGGTATTGTGCTGATGTAATGATCTTTTTCTTTTCAGGCTCTTTAACAGTTGTGGACATGAACTCAGAATGATGCACATCATCCAGCACAATTGCTGTGCGATAGTCTTTTTTATCGCAGGATAATTTGAGGTCACTAAACTCTATATCGCTTGCATGACGAATATAAATTCCCCACGCAGGTAATTCAAGGAACTTTGAGAATTCAGGATAAGATGCTGCCATCTCGGGAACTTTGTCTAATTCATTCAATGAAACTTTTGCAAACTGGGGATTGCCGCCACCCGGATGTTTTATTTCAATATTAGTGAAAGAAACATTTGAGATCATTGCATCGGGTAAACCTGCGATAACAATGGACGGAGAAATATTCCTTGGCATATCTTCGATCGGTCCTTCATATTCGTAACCTGCATCGGGTTTTGTAGCTGCTATTTCTACTGTAAAGTTTTTTATTCTTATATTTTCCAATCTTCCTTTTTTGCCGAGCACGACGTTCGCCAATACGAAGAAAAACAGCATGACCTGTATTTAATACTAAGAAACTGTCGGCTTCTACATTTTCAATAAATCCTCCATCCACAGCCTCGAGTGCAATTGCAGAACGATAAGTATCGAATATTTTAATGTTGATAAGCTTAATGTTTTTAAAACCTCCAAGCGATGCAGTTCCGAACTTAATTCCATTGGCACTTGAGCGAATTGTACAATTCTTTACCAATATATTTTGGCAAACAGCATTGGAGTCATGCGATTTCAAACAAACACCATCATCATCTGAATCAATATAAGAATTCGTGATCGCTACACTGTCGCAATCCACGATATCAATTCCATCATTATTCCAGAAAGCACGGCTGTCAACTGTAATACTGTCGACACGGAGATTCTTACATTGATCATAGGTTTGCACCCATGCAGCCGCATTACGCATCGTAACGCCGCTTATGAAAATATTTTTACATGAACGAAAATAAATGAGCATCGGTCTTATCGGTACTTCGGGACGATCGTTGCGAAAAGCATCTTTGATAAGACCTTTATGAACCAGTTCAACAACATTTCTTGCTACCTGTCTTCCTTGTCCATCAATAACTCCTTTGCCGGTGATAGCGATATTCTGCTGATCATGACATAATATAAATGCCGTTAATCCTTTCCTGTCATAGTCCAATGGGTTTAATGTACCCAGCAAAACAGCGCCTTCTAATAAATGAATTGTAACATTTGATCTAAGATGAATAGAACCTGAAAGAAATCTTCCTACATCAAAGACAAGTCTGCCACCACCTTGTTGCTGGATATAATCAATAGCAAATTGTATGGAACGGGTATTGAGAGTAACTCCATCTGAATTTATTCCAAATAGGGAAGCAGGATAATCTTTCGCAGTACTTTGCAAAAATTGAAAACAGGCTATTAGAATAATGAAGTATTTTTTAGACATGTTCGGTTTTGCTCTTACGAATTTATGGAAACTTATCATGTTTAGATTGTTGGAAGTCGTTGCAAATACTTTCGCTACATATCAAAGTTGCGAAAGTCACTTCTTCCAAATCGGGTGATTTAATGGGATCGCTTTTTACAAATTTCCTTGTCAGGCACAATTTCTATTTGTTTATTCTATTCCGCTTTGTGGAATTTCAAAAGCTTATTTTTAATTTTTGTCTTCAATCCCGATTTAAATCGGGATTTCGCTTTTATTTATTTTTTATTGGTTACTCAACAAAATACATGTTCAAATTTCCTTTTCCTTTTGCATATATCTGACCCCTGGGAATGCAATTATATTTTCCTTTGATCAATTCATAGGTGGTCCCTGAAATATTGATCTTTCCAACTTCTCCATTGCTTTCCATTCTGCTGGCAGTATTTACAGTATCTCCAAAAAGATCATAAGCGTATTTCTTTTTACTAACAACACCGGCCACAACCGGACCAGAATGAATGCCTGCCCGCATTTTCCATTGGATCTCGTTTTTGTTGTTTCGCTCTTCTAAATATTTGAACATTTGCTTAGCCGCTTCTATGCATCGGATCGCATGATCTTTATTTTTTTCCGGTAATCCGCAAACTGCGAAATATGCATCACCAATAGTTTTTATCTTTTCCATTTGGAATGTTTCCATAATATCGTCAAAGTGGCTAAATATCTCATTCAATTCTTTTACAAGTTTACCGGGGGAAATGGAAGAGGCCATTAATGTGAAATCCTTGAAATCGGTGAATAGGATCGTAACATTCTCAAATCTCTTTGCTGTAGCCTTTCCTTTGCTTTTGAGTTCATCTGCTACCTGCTTAGGTAAAATGTTCAGTAATAATTCTTCTGATTTTTTCTTTTCGTCCAGAATGATCAGTTCTGCCTTTTTCTTTTCTGTAATATCCCTGATAATGCCGCTATAATATCTTTTGCCATCGTTGTCCCAACTTCCGAGAGTAAGTTCAATTGGGAATTCTTCCCCGCCTTTTTTTATCGCTTTCAATTCAAGAACTTTCCCAAGTACACGAGGCTTCTTTCCCTGGTTCATTCTTTCTATGCCTTCATCATGCCTTTGATGTAATTCGTGGGGAATTATCAATGTCAATAGTTGACCAATTGCCTCCTCCGGAGAATAACCAAATATGTATTCGGCTCCTTTATTCCAGAATAAGATCCGTTTAGTTTCATCCGAAGTGATGATCGCATCATTTTTAGAACTGCATATTACCTGGAACCTTTTGTTTTGCTCTTCAATAAGACTCTCGATCTCATTTTTTTTAGAAAGATCAAAGTCAATGTTTCCGTAATTGTTAATGTTCTTTTTTGATTTTTTTTTGGCCATGAATTGTTAGTAGTTACGTTAAATGGTGTCTTGGATTGGCATACCAACAGCCGAAGTTAATGATGTATCGGTTTGTTGGTGCAATTTACTATTCTTGAATTCTATCGTAATTTGAACACCAACAAAGGTGTAAACGGTTAAATGCAAGATTTGGGGGTGATGTGACCGCCGAATTGTTGATCGTACTTCTATTGTTTATTCAAAACAGGCTTAAATTTTTCAACTTTGTGTCCGATAATATTTGCGACGTAAATATTACTTTCCTTATCTACAACAATATCATGAAAAAGTGCACTGGTATCTCCGGTCAGGTCACTTCTTCCAAACCGGGAGTGACTAAATTGAATGCCGGATCCAGTTGAATAATATCATCTCCTATTGGCAAACTGTCTTTTACATAAACATCATCTATTGCAAAAACATGGTCGACTTTGTCAATACTTAATGAGTATAACACCTTTGCCTGGTCATTTTTCCATTCCTTTATAAATTTTCCATTCATATCAAATTCCTGGATGCGGTTATTTTCCCGTCCGCAACAAATATCATTCCCATGAGAATCCAGATCTATGCCGTGAGGAATATTAAATTCACTATTTCCTGTTCCCTTTTTGCCCCATTCAAAAAGGTATTTACCTTCTTTTGAAAACTTTACTATCCTGCTGTTTCCATACCCATCACTCACATAAAAGGAACCGTCATGTGCAATTGCGATATCAGTAGGAAGATTAAAATGTGCGGAATCATTCCCTGCAATTTTAGCTACTCCTAACCTTAATAATAACTCACCACTATGATCAAATTTAAATACCTGGTTCAGCGCTACGTCTGTTACCCACACATTATTTTCTTCATCAACAGTTAATCCATGCGGCATAATAAAACATATTAGCTCCCCAACTTTCCAAAACTTTGCCTGTCTCTTTATCAAGCAGGAAAATAGTGTTGGAGGAGATTAAGGAATCAGGAAATGATTCGCCCCATTCTCTGCCTGTTCTTTGCAGTATAAAAACATTTTGGCTGGTATCGATACCTACAGCTGACACATCGCTGAAAGGAAATGTCTTTGGTAATTGAGGCCAGTCTTTTATTAATTCATATTTTGACAGAGTGTTGTTTGTAGGTTGGGAATCGTTTTTTTCTAAGCTGTTACAACTTATAAAAATTGTTGCAACCAATAATAAGGTGTAATTCCTGGAATTAGTAAGTAGCATAATAATTCAGAAGGTTAATTGTATGTCTTTGGACCTAACGTTCGCATTTACGTTATTTTTTGTTCCAATTTCAATTCCACAAATCGGAACAAATTATTTCGCCATCAACTCATCCCATGCAGCAGCAAGCGGTCTTGCAATACCATCGCCTTTCCATTCTCCTGCGTTGGGGATGGTTGTGTTCTTTAAAAATCCTTCTTTGGTTCTGCCAGCTTTTATTTCTCCTTCGGTAAATGTGAGGACGGCGCCAAGATAGTCACTGAATTTTTTCAGATCATCAATGTTTCCAACAACATTATAGCCATCGGCCGAGTGGCCGAATATAAAAGTTGTTTTACTATCAAAATGGCGGGTGGCTCTGTGTAAAATTTTCATCCAATGACCCATGTTTGCACCGGCGCTGCGATCAACAAACGGATGGCGGCGATTGAACATCAGGTCGCCCATGTGAACAATGTTTGCATTTTCAAAATGAACAAGACTATCACCATCTGTATGACCAGGTCCCCAATAATACATGGCAATGCTTTCTTCACCAATGTACTCTTGCCAGAATTCAGCATACACTATGTCAGGCAATAATTGTTTATCAAGATTTTTACCAGCTATTGCCACTCTTTTTTGATTCTTCCTTGAGTTATCATGTGCTACCACATGCTCTGCCAAATCTTTGAATGAAATATTGCCGGCAGTATGATCGCCATGATGATGTGTATTGATCAGGTATTTTATCGGGGCATCGGTTTTCTTTTTCAGTTCGCTAATAAGATGCGGAGCGGTGGTCGGGAACTGTGCATCAACAACGGCAACACCTTTTTTATCTATCAGGAATGCGATGGTTCCGCCACTTTCGGTAAATACTCCTATCTTATCTGTCATCATATGAAACATCCAGGGAGGAGGAGCGGCTCCATTTCCTTTTGTAAATAATGCTGAAAATATTTTTTGTTGAGCAAGAGTAAGTGCACCAAATGTAAGTGCAGAGTTTTGGATGAATTTGCGACGATCCATGAGTAGGTTTGTAGTTTATAGTTTGTGGTTTATAGTTTCTTGTTTCGGGATCTTTACCCACCCTTTGTATCATTTTCTCTATTTGTTGTTTCTGATGCCCCTCCAGAGGAGGGGATGAAACATCACGAATGCCGAATAGAATTACAGAATGTACAAGAGTGCGACGCAACAGATGTTTAATAGTAGTAACCTTGTTGGGTACATAATTATTTATCTATCGTCGGTAATGAAATTAGGAAAATAAAGGGAAATTTTAAATCTAAGTCACCCCTTTAGGGGGTCAGGGGGTTCAGTATTCAAACTTTCTCAATGTCGGCGCTTTTATCCATGTTACAATTGTAACAAGAAGCGTCATGCAACCACCGAAAATAACTGATGGCACTGTACCCATAACTGATGCGGCAACGCCACTTTCAAATTGTCCGAGTTCATTGGATGAGTTTACAAAAATGGAATTGACGGAGGAGACACGGCCACGCATTTCATCGGGCACAAATAATTGTACAATGGTGCCGCGAATGATGACACTGACGCCATCAAAAAGTCCGCTAATAAATAAAGCTGCAAAACTGAGCCAGAAATTTTTTGAGATCGCAAATATCAAAATACAAAGACCAAAACCGGCTACCATATAAAGTAATGTTTTGCCTTGCTTATTTTTTAATGGTTTTGAGATAAGCAATGCGATGGCGATAAAGTTGCCGAGGTAAGTGGCCGCATACAGCCATCCTAATTTTTCCGGACCGATCTTTAAAATATCAACTGCAAACACCGGCAGGATGCCGACTGCACCGCCAAACAAAACAGCAAACATATCCAGGCTGATGGCACTGAGCAATGCCCGCTGCTTATTATGCAGCACAAAATCCAATCCTTCTTTGACGCCTTCCCATGTTGTTGTTTTGCCGGATTGCCAGCTTACCGGTTTTGCTTTTATTAATTGAAATAATAGTAATGAAATAAAAATTGCACTGCATGAAATAATAAATGCGACTGTAATATTTGTATAACCCAATAACAATCCTGCAAGTGCGGGACCTGTTACTGCTGCGATCAGCCATGTCATACTATTTATTGATACGGCTCTTACTAATGATTCCTGTGGAACTAATTGTGCAAGAAATGCATTGATGGCGGGTGAACTATAGGCTCTTATTACTCCTGTACAAAATACAAGACCATAGATCAGCCATTGTATTAATTGTTTTGATGAGGTTGTGAACCACTGTGATGTTACGATCAGCAAGCCGATCATTAATAGAAAATATAAAGCCATGCAAATACTGATCAACCTGTGTTTATTGCTTCTGTCAACTTTTACTCCTGCCGGTAGTGCAAGCAATACCGCTGGTATCACTTCACTTAATCCAAGTATACCGATCGAAAGTTTGCTGCCGGTTACTTCATACAATTTCCAACCAAGTAATACAGGCGACATGCGAAGACCGGCGATGAAAAGAAAGCGGGCAATTGCAAACCACGTGAATTCGTTGTTTATTATTGGCTTTAGTTTTGTCATTAGCTTTATTAATAATTATTAATTAATAATTATTAATTATTGTGGCATGAGGTCAGGGAAGTGTAAGATAATGCTGTCCTTGTTCATAGTCATTTTCCAACGCATCAATAACAACTTTCAAGTGCTTTTCATTGCCAAGAAAATCGGCGTTGGATGCATCGATGAAAAGTGTTTTTATATTATGGTCCTTGATGTAATGCGTGTAGGTCTGCTGAATATTGAAAAGATATTCATCCGGAATACTTTGTTCATAAGCTCTATTCCTTTTTTTAATATTCTTTTGTAACTGGCTTACAGGTGTGTGCAAATAAATAAGCAGATCCGGTTGCAGCAATTGCTGATGTATGATATCAAACAATCTCTGATAAAGACGAAACTCATCATCCGGCAGGTTTACTTTGGCGAACAGCAAACATTTGGTAAAGAGATAATCTGATATCGTGATATTTTGAAAAAGATCTTTTTGCTGTACCAGGTCCTTGAGTTGTTTGTAACGCTCTGCCATAAAAAAAAGCTCAAGCGGAAATGCATATAGTTTTGGATTCTCATAAAACTTAGGAAGAAAGGGATTGTCTGCAAATTCTTCAAGGATAAGCCGTGCATTGAAATGCCGAGACAGCAGATGTGATAAAGTGGTTTTGCCGGCGCCAATGTTTCCTTCTATGGTGATAAAATGATAATTCATGCTCTAATGTAGTGTGGTGATTTGCCGATGAGAGTTGCAAAATAATTGAAATGGCAATTTATAAATTGAATAAAGAATAGATTGTGGATAAATCTGCAAAATCCTAAACGATCGTTTACTCTGTGATCTTTTTTACTTCCAAATTATCAGGACATTCTTCGAGCAGCTCCGCTATTGTCTTTTTTAAAACAGGATGTTGCAAGTTGGGATTGAGCTCTGCAAGCGGCACCAGAACAAATCGCCTGTTTTGCATTTCAGGATGTGGGATCTTTAAGAAACGCAGATCATGAATTTCGTTTTCGAAAAGTAAAATATCAATATCAATGATCCTTGGTCCAAGTTTTTCTTTTCGTACACGTCCCATTTCTTCTTCGATCTTTAAAACTTTTCTCATTAACTGGCGGGCACTTAATGAAGTGGAGATCTCCAATGCCTGGTTCAGGAAGGATGGCTGATCAGTATTTCCCCATGCTTCTGTTTCATAAATTGATGAAGATCTTGTTAAAGATCCGCATTGCTCATTTATCAATGAGACAGCCTTTGAAAGATTCTCTTTTCTATTTCCTAAATTGCCTCCTATCAATAAATGGGCTGTTCTCATAATTCCAAACTTGGGAAGGCGCAAATATCTTTATTTTTACCGTCTTAAATAATTTGATATGGGTGGGTTTTTTAAAATGTTTTTCGCATCATTGCTGGCATTGATAATTTTTTCTATCATCGGTTTCTTTCTTTTCCTCGCATTGATCGCGGGTCTTGCCAAAAGTGACGCACCATTGGTGGAGAAGAATTCTGTTTTGGTTATCAATATCAGTCAACCATTCCAGGAGCAAAAACTGGAAAGCCCGTTAGCGGCTTTCAGCAGCAATGATGAATTGACTGTGCCCGGTGTTTATGATGTTGTACGTCTTATTCAAAAAGCAGCAAAAGATGATAAGATAAAAGGCATTTACCTGCAAAGCGGTCTTAATCCAAATGGGTTTGCCACTTCTGAAGAAATAAGAAACGCATTACTTGCTTTTAAAAAGTCCGGTAAGTTTATCATCGCTTATAGCGAAATGATGAACCAGAAATCATATCATGTAGCGAATGTGGCTGATAAGGTTTATGTAAATCCAAAAGGTTTTTTTGATTGGGCAGGGTTTAGTACCGAGCTATTATTTCTAAAAGGAACATTGGAGAAACTGGATATTGAACCGCAAATTTTTTATGCCGGTAAATTTAAAAGCGCCACAGAGCCTTTGCGTACTGATAAGATGACGCCTGAAAATAGATTACAGACATCCGTTTGGCTCGGCGATCTGTATTCACATTTTCTACTTAAAGCGGCGGAGCAAAGAAAGATAGATACCGCTACACTTCATCAATATGCAAATGAAGCGGCGATCAAAAACCCACAGGATGCTGTCGATAAAAAATTAATTGACGGCGTGAAGTATGATGATGAGATAAAAGATGAAATAAAAGAGAAATTGAAATTGGGTAAGTATGATAAAATAAATTTCATTTCAATAAATAGTTATTCTAAAAGCGGTTCTTATAAAAAATCAACCGGTGAAAAAATTGCTCTCATTTATGCCGAGGGAAATATTGTCGATGGCGGTGGTGAACAACAGGGACAAATTGCCAGCGCAGATTATATAAAGTTGATCCGCAAAGCAAGACTTGATAAAACAATTAAAGCAATTGTATTTCGTGTGAATAGCGGTGGAGGAAGTGCCCTGGCAAGTGAAACGATCTGGCGTGAACTTTCATTGGCAAAAGCAGAAAAACCTGTTGTGGTAAGTTTTGGTGACGTGGCTGCATCGGGAGGTTATTATATTTCCTGTGGCGCTGACAGCATTTTTGCAAGTCCTACTACCATTACCGGTTCCATTGGTGTGTTTGGGATCATTCCTAATATGGAAGGGTTTTTCAAAAATAAATTAGGAGTAACATTTGATGGAGTAAAGACGGCACCTTATGCTGATCTCGGCGCTATTTACAGGCCAATGAATGAAAATGAAAAGAAATTTGTTCAGCAAAGTATTGATGAGATCTATCTCAGCTTTAAACAAAGAGTAGCTGATGGAAGAAAAAGATCTGTTGATGATGTTGACAGCATTGCACAGGGCAGGGTGTGGAGTGGCAACAGGGCAATCGGCATTGGCCTTGTCGATAAATTTGGCGGATTGCAGGATGCTGTTGATTGCGCAGCAAGAATGGCAAAGCTTTCTGATTATCGTTTGCGTGAATATCCCGGAAGTGCAAAGCGTTTTTGACAGGTTATTTGGTGGGGCAAAGGACAATACTTTAAAAACAGAAATGATAAGAAAAGAACTGGGAGAAGATCAGTTTAAAATTTATAATGAGTTACTGCGTGTAAAGCAAATGACCAATTCTGTGCAGACAAGATTGCCGTTTGAGTTTTTTATTAATTAACGTTAGGTAATTGTGCTGTTGATCATTTGTCTTACTACAATTATTGTTTCGGCAAATAAGGCATCTGGTAATTGGTCGGTAAGGGAGTAACGTAATTCTCTTTCGCCCAAATATTCCACAGATTGTCAAGTCTGCCTACAACTTCAGGATATTTGCCTGACAGGTTATTCAGTTCTGTGCGATCTTTTTTCAGATCATATAGCTCCCAATCTTTTCCCCGCAAAGCGGTCAGCTTCCATTTTCCATCTTGTATAGCACGATTGCCTTCATGTTCAAAGTAAAGAATCCGGGTTTCTACAGGGTCACCCCGCAATAGCGGTAAAATATTTTTTCCTGCCAGGGGAATAGTTTTTCGTCCTTCAAACTCGGATGGGTAAGATACTCCTGCTGCAGCAAGCACCGTCGGCATTAGATCCACGAGATGTCCCTGACGATTATCAATCACACCAGAACGATTTATTCCTGCAGGCCAATAAGCAATGAAAGGTGAACTGACACCTCCTTCATGGTTATAATGTTTATACAAACGCCAAGGTGTGTTGGAGGCATTTGCCCAACCTGATCCCGCACTGGAATATGTTCCGGGACTTCCCATCGTTTCAATTTGCTCCCCTTTGTAAAGAATGTTGTTGGGACTTGTGTTGACGTCGAAACCGTAAGGATCCCACTCGGCACAAGCGCCATTGTCTGAAATGAAAATAATAAGGGTATTGTTCAATTCACCTTTTTGTTTCAGATCAGCAACCACCCGGCCAATGTTTTGATCCATCACGTCTACCATGGCGGCAAATATTGCCATGCGCCTGGCCAGATCCTTTTGTCGGTCTTCTGGCACATCCGCCCAGGCCGGATTTATGCCGGGTTCAGCTTTGGCCCAACCCCAGTACTCAGAACGGGGTGTCAAAAGTGTTTCTTTGGGGATAATTCCCAGAGTTTTCATTTTCTGGTATCGCTGTTCCCGGATTTTATCCCATCCTGCTTTATAGGTTTCGGCATATTTCTTAATCGCAGATTTGGGTGCTTGCAAAGGAAAGTGAGGGGAATTGTAAGCCAGGTATAAGAACCAGGGTTTATCTGGTGTTTCACGACCTTTTTGAAGAAAGTCAAGGGCATAATCAGTGATGGCATTTGTCCCATAAAACTCACCTTCTTTGTAAGTCCGAACCTCATGACCATCAGGTTTACGGATGAAGTGGTTAGGGTCCCAATATGTTTGGGCACTTGCCAGTGTGCCAAAATATTCTTCAAACCCTCGCTTAGTGGGATCATTGGTTCCCAGGTGCCATTTCCCTGACATAAAAGTACGGTAACCCGAGCTCTGTAGAACCTGTGATATAGTAACAGCATCATCTGAAATCCTACCCATATATCCGGGCTGATTTAAATTTCTGATCTGGTGGCCTACACCAGCACGATGAGGATAAAGACCTGTGAGAATAGAGGCGCGGGATGGACAGCAACGACCTGTGGTATAAAAACTGGTCATTCTTACTCCTTCGCTGGCCAGTTTATCCAGTTGTGGAGTTTTAATTTCTCCTCCATAACATCCAAGGTCACTGTAGCCCAGATCATCCGCAACGATCAGTAAAATATTAGGTCGCCCTTTTTGCTTGTTCTTAATAAGTTCATTTGGTTTATTGCCGGAATATGAACCTAAAAGAAACAAAAGTAGAATCAGTAGAGTGCTTAATAATGTTCCGGAACGTAATGTTATTTTGGTTGAAAATTTCAAAAACATATTTTGAATTCAAGTTTATTACTCAATTAAAAAAAATTAAACTGTCAACAAAAAGCAAGGTTATTTTATCACGGTTTATCCCAGAATACACGATGTACTAAGTCATCGGCGCTCATGCTCGCAACTGCTGCTTTATAGTGATCAGGGTTTTGGGCTTCCTCTGCATTAGGATAAGCCATACGTCTTACAAAGCCGCCGTTTAAGTTATTGTTGTACATATTGGGCTGCAATACCGGGAACCCGCTTCTTCTCCAATTAGCAAAACCTTCAGCACCATTTATCATAGAAGCGATCCAGTATTGTGTATTGATTAGCTTAAGCGCATTCGCATCATTGTAAGCAACTGCAGGCCCAGCCAGATAGTTGTTTTTTTCAGCGGTTGAAACAGCCGGGATAAATGTGCCGGGAAATAAGTTCCATTCATCCATAGCAGCCATAACACCGGCTTCATAATATTGTTGAGCTGTTAAGCCACCGGTGATCCACCCTCTGAATTTAGCTTCTGCTAATAATAATTGGGTTAGCGAATTAGTAATAAAAAACGCAGGGGCAACAGCACTGGCCATTACGCCGAAATTAAGCTGTGTGTAGTTTAGTCCTCCGCCTTTGGGACCCCTGTATCCCGGATAGTTTAAAACGCTTGACTGGTCGTAGCCCACCGGAAATCCAAATTGGTTAGCTGTAATCGTATCACGTGTGGAGGTAAGATTTGCAGGATTGGCATAGCTGGCTCCAATATACTTCAACCTGGGATCACCGGTGCTTTTTAACTCGTTGACAAAAGGCTCGGCTAAATAATACCAAAAGGGATTGATGTTTCGCTGCTGGTTAGAAAAACCGTTGGGCACTGTAGCATTATACTGGGTAACAACCACATTATCGATGTTTGATAGAATTACACCACCGGTAAATGCTTCCTGTGCAATACTTGCAGCTTTGGCCTCATCAATTTTTGAGTAGCGCATACCTAAGCGCAACATTAAAGAGTAACCGATTTTTTTCCAGCGGGCAACCTGAGCGGTTATTAACGCAGGTGTAGAGCTGGTTGCACCACCAAAAAATAAGTCACTGCTTACATACTCATTTGAAGCAGACAAAGCTGCCGTAGCCGTTTTAAGTTCGTTGTAAAGGTCGGCATAGATATCGGCCATTTTATCATACTTTGGATAGTTTATCTGTTCAAGGTATCCTTTTCCTGCTTCGCTATAAGGTACATCACCGTATGTGTCAACAAGGGTCATAAACGCATACGCTTTCCATATCCGGACCATGTTGTACAGGTTTTTAGCAGCCGGGTCATCTTTAATAAGGCTGATGATCTGTACCAAGGGTTTGATAACACCTGTGTAAACACCCCAGCGCGGCGTGTTATACTGATCTATGTCCTCGTTAAATTGAAACCCTGCTGTAGCGCCCTGGTTAAAAGCATTCATATATTGCTGTACGATGGCTTGCTCTCCATCCCAATTGCCAACATTCATACCCCGCTCTGCCCCGGTAAATAACAATCCCGGATCAATTTTTGTAATGCCATAAGGATCCTGGTTTTTTTCTTCAAACCCCTTTGTGCAGCTCACGAAGCAAAGCGCTACAGCGAGAGGGATTATAAGACAACTAATTTTTTTCATATAAATAATTTTAGAATTTCACATTTAAGTTAAGACCAAAGGTTCGGGTCGTTGGTTCAGTATGTTGCTCATATCCTAAGCGGCTGTCGCTTGATGATGCAAAAGCTTCCGGATCAACGTCCGGTACGTGTTTCAACAGTACAGCAGGATTCCGGCAATAAGCAGATAGGGTTAACCCTTTAACAAACTTCACATTTTTAGTGATAAAGCGGGTAAAGTCATAAGTAAGTGTGATATTTCTAAGTTTGATAAAATCGCTGCTGAAGACAAACGGATCTGCTATTTGCACAGTACGATAATCAGCATAAAATATGTGCGGAGCAACTGATATTGTATTCTGAGTTCCATTCGGCAGCACACCATCGAAAACAACCCCTTCGCGACCTACCAAAGATGCCTGGCTCATACCAAATCTTAACCCGTTCAATGCAGTTCCTGAGAACAATTTACCTCCAAATTTTCCATCAATATGGATTAATAAGCTCAGGTTCTTATATTGGAAAGTGTTTGTAATACCACCGATTACTTTTGGATTGGCGCTACCATAATTTACCTGTTCTACTGAAGGCAAAAGTCTTCCTGAACTATTTAACATTACCTGTCCCTTATCATTGCGACGATACGTGTATGATATCAACTGGTTCATTTCTTTGCCAACATCGTACACTAAAGAACCCAAGAACTCGTTTCCGGTACCATTAAAATATACCACTAACTGGCGGGTTTGCCCGGCATTTAGCTCCAATACTTTTGATGTATTGTAGGCTGCGTTTGCCGAAATATTCCAGCTAAAGTTTGATGTTTTAAAAGGTGTTCCCTCAACCAAAACCTCTATACCGGTGTTTTTCAGTTTCGCGACATTAAGTAGTGTACTATTATAACCCGAAGAGGGCGATAAATCAACCGGCAATATCTGACCAATGGTTCTCTTGTCGTAAACCGCGATATCGAAATTCAGACGGCTATTTAAGGTTCTTAATTCCAGGCCTATTTCCTTTTCACTAACCTCGTAGGGCTCTATTTCTGGATTTGGATTACTTTGGTTAGCAATGGTTCCGATTGGATAAGTACCGAAAAGTTGTTGCTGGATTGTGTACGTCAACTGGCTTTGATAGGGATTCACGCCGTTTGCATTACCTGAGGTTGCATAAGTCGCCCTCAACTTACCATAATTTAACCATGACATTCCAGGCAGCAATTCAGAAAAAATGAAGCTGGCACCCAGAGAATAATAGTTGAAAGAGTTTTTCGGGTCAGCTACTATCGAACTTGGCGGCGTAAGCACCGAAAAATAGTCAATACGATCGGTAAGATTCAGGTACAGGAAGTTTTTATAGCCAAGATCTGCAAATGCATATAAAGAGTTTACCTGCCGTCTGCTAATGCCGTAATTCTGGGTTTTGGTAATACCGTTTCCTATGCTATAAATGTCTCTCACTACAAAGTCTGTCACACCCTGACTGGTATTTTCATTGTTAACTGTCCACATATTACCGCCAAAGCTTCCGTCGATGGTAAAATCGCCAATTTTATGATTGGTCCCTAACAGAAAATCCGAATTCATTTGTTTGTTGAAACTCGTGTTGACATTATAAGTTCCCACCCAGCCGGTGTTGGTACTATTACGCATGGGAACTGCGGCACCATGTGGAAAATTAAATTCGTTATTACTGTTCCCGAAGTCCGCATTTACACGACCCTGTAAGTACAACCATTTAGTGAAATCATACCTAAGCGAAACTGTGCCTAACAAACGATCTCTCTTGGTGTAATTGAACATTCGCCCGATAAAAAAATACGGGTTAACTAAAAGGCTATTAAAGATGTTTAAGGCGGCGCCATCAGGGCCTACAACACTCGTTTTCAACGTCTCATCCCAAAGAGTTAATGGCATACGGGTAAGGAAGCTGGTATAACTGGGACCCTGAACACCTACAAGCGGAGGATTGTCATTTTCCTCGTGGGTATAATTAACATTCACCTGGAGCGTCAGCTTATCAGTAACCTTGCTGTTGAGTCCTAAGTTAAAAATCTTTTTATGATAACTATTATCAGGGGTAATACCAGTAACATCCTGGTTTGAAAAAGAAACGCGGTAGCTTGTTGAGGCGTTACCGCCGGTAAGCGCTATCGTATTTATGAACGAAGTTCCGGTTCTGTAAAATTCCTTGAAGCGGTTTTTAGTGGCAGAATAAGGTCTTAAAACTCCATCATACTGTATAGTAGGAACGCCGTCATGTTTTGCGCCCCATGACATGTTTCCGGATGATATCGCATTAGCCTGTGTAGTAGGACGGACACCATTAATACCGGTACCGTATATGGTTTGGTAATTGGAAAAATCTATTATTTCATCAGCGGCAAAGTTGGAGATAAATTCCACGCCAAATTTCGAATTTTTAGCGCCGCTTTTGGTGGTGATAATAATGGCACCATTTGAAGCTCTTGAACCGTAAAGCGCCGCGGCTGTTGAACCTTTCAACACGGTCATTGACTCGATATCATCCTGGTTGATCTGTTGCAGGTTGTCGCCCTGGTCTATGCCAGGCGCACCCTCGGCGCTACGTGCATCCTGATCCATTGGCAGGCCGTTGATTACAATTAATGGCGAGTTGACCTGACCGGCAAAACCCGACTGCCCACGTAAACGAATCCGGGTACTTGCGCCTGCACCCGCGGTGGGCGGAGCAATTTCCAAACCGGCTACTTTACCCTCCAAAGATTTCATCAGGTTGGTAGTTCGGTTCTGGGTGATCTCACCAACTTTTACAGTAGAGGCCGCATAACTCAGTTTTCTTGATTCCTTTTTTATGCCCAAAGCGGTTACAACAACTTCCTCAATAGTTGAAGCTTCAGCCTGCTGAAGCTGAATAGCAACACTATTACCTTGTCCAATCCTGACTGTTGCAGAAATATAACCGAGTATTGAAAACTCCAACGTTTCACCTTCTTCAGCATCAATGGTGAAAACTCCCTGAGCGTTTGTAACAGTACCTCTTGAAGTACCTTTTACCGAAACTGAAACACCCTGAAGTGGTTCACCTTTACTGTCTGTTATTTTACCAGTTACGGTTTTGGCAATAATATTGGTATTTGTTATTATTTCTTCAGGGAGCTTGTTATCTTTTGCATCGTATAGGATGATGAGATTATCAACGGCTTTATAATTGATTCCTAAAGGTTGCACAATCTGCTTTAAAAAATCGGCAACGGTTATATCCTGTATGGAGAAACTTAACTTTCTTTTTACGTTAATAATCGTTGGACTGAAAACAAATTTTGCATCGACCAATGTCCTCCACTTTTTCCAATACCGTTTTCAATTTGGTATTTGTAACGGAGATGGAGATCTTTTTATTCAAAACATCCTGTCCCTTCGCATCGGTGCCATATGAAGGGAAAACAGAAACAATAAACAGTATTTGAATAATCATTAATCTCATTGCCAAAGGAGTTATAGCAACAAGTAGCTTTTTTTTCATAATTTGTGTTTGGTTTTGAACGTGAATTAAACTGATCGGGCAAAACCTCTCGCCACAGGCGAGACAGGAAAGCTGGCAATACTGCGAATATTGCCGGCTTTTATTTTTTGCAAGCTTTATGTGGGTTTCTTTTTCATATAGCAGTATTTAGGTTAATAATAGCAATCGTATTAATCGCAATCTTTTCCGCTTTTTAATAAAATTCTGGTTCCTTTAATTTCATAGCTGGAACTAAAAGCAACACAAATGCTTTCTAATTTATTGAACATGTTTTGGTTTGATAAATCGCCTGTAAAAAGACAGTTTTTGATTTTCTCATTTTCAAGCACAATCTCCAGTTTATAAGTATCCTCCAGGTCTTTAAGCACTTTATAAAGAGGCGTTTCATTATATTTGAAATGATTAGCAATAACCGGCTGAGTGGTTTCTGTTGGCACCGGCACCGGTTGATCTACAATGGAAGTAACGAAATGGCGTTCCTGCTGATAGTAAGTAACTTTTTGATTTGGCGTAATGATAACTCCATTTGATTTTTGTTCGACTTCGTTAAGGTTGATCTGTTCTCCATTTTCATATACAGCAACCCTTCCTGTTTTTACCGCTACTTCTATTTTGCCGTTTTTATTTTGCACAGTAAAGCTGGTCCCTAACACTTGTGTCACAATTTGATTATTATAAACAAAAAAAGGACGGTTTGGATTTTTGCTGACCGTAAATAAAGCTTCACCTTCCAAATACACTTCTCTTTTGTCAGGGGCAAAATGTTTTGGAAAGGCCAGCTTTGATCCCGGATAAATCGAGACAAAGCTTCCATCTTCCAACTGTATTTTTTTTATGTTGCCCGAGTTGTTGATCTCTTCTGAAAATCCCTGGTTGACTTTTGCAATAACCAATGAAGGGGTGTCTGAGCTTTTGTTTTTATTTTTAAACACCAGGCTGCCAACTAAAACAACTACTCCGATAAAACTGGCTGCTACCGCATATTTCCACCAGTTGTTTTTATGATTTTTGAATGGAACGACAGCAGAACTCTCATTCGTGGTTACAGATTGTATTTTATTCCAAAGCCTTTTTTCTACTTCAGTTACTTCTTCATTTGAAAGAGGCGCCTGTTCATTATCCAATAGTTCATACCACTGGTCAATAATTCGTCTTTCTTCATCCGTACATGAATTATCCAGGTATCTTCTTAGTAATTGCCGGAATGCTTTGCGGTTCATGTAAATAAATTGGTCTCTATAAATAGTCAACTTAACAAGCAATTACCCTAAAAGAAAAGTGAACTTTTTTTTAAAAAATCAGGAAAAGCACAACAAGCAGCAAGTCAACCAGCATAAAATCCCTCAGATAAAGCCGCAAAGCTTTTAGTGATTGGGTAATATGATATTCAACTGCTTTTTCGGAGACATCCATGATGCGGGAAATGTCTTTATTAGAATGCCTTTCAAACCGGCTCAGACGAAATATGGTTTGTGTTTTTTGAGGCAGTCGATTTATGGCCTTATCAATAGCTTCATTTAATTCTTTAACTAAAAGCGCTAATTCGTTGTTATTCTCTTCTGTTTTTCGGCTTTCGCTGATATGGGAAAGATGTGCTTTTTTTGAAATAGCAGATTTAATGTAATTAATTACCTGGTATTTTACGGAAGTTCCGAGATAGGCCGAAATGTTTTTAATGGAATGTCGTTCTCTTTTTTCCCATAGATCTGTGAATACAGTTTGAATAATATCTTCGGCTACTTCCTTATTATTGATTTTATTTAATGCAGCATAATACAGTTGTCGCCAATACCGCAGGTAGATTTCTTCAAAAGCAAGTTCGTCGCTTATTTTTAAAAACTTTAGCAGCACTTCATCGGCAAGCAGTCTGTAATCCATAGCAGTTAACTTAAAGAGGTATCAAAAAGTTATACTCCTAAATTATAGATTTATTTTTAATCAGCAGCATAGAATTATTAACTGTTCTTTTACTCTGTTACAGAAACTATTGTTTCCAGCCTCACGATTAAAATCAATTTTACTTTTCTTTTATACGTTTCAATTCTGTTCCAACCACCAATACCTAATAATATAATGACAGAAAGAGATAGCCAGAAGCCACCCGGGTAATAAGTAGCAGTAAATAATTGAGGGTAGTCTGTAATAAACAGAGGCATTCTCTAATTTAATAAAATATTTTTGACAGGCTATTTGGTGGTGCAAACGACAATACCTTAAAAACAGAAATGATAAGAAAAGAACTGGGTGAAGATCAGTTTAAAATTTATAATGAGATGATGCGTATAAAGCAAATGACCAACTCTGTGCAGGCAAGATTACCGTTTGAGTTTTTTATTAATTAGTCAATACATTTGCCCCTCAACATTAATTAATGCCACAACCATACAGCCAGTTTCGGGCAATGATGGCTATAACAAAAGCCAGCTTAACAGGAATGTTTCGCAGTCCGCAAGCTGTGTTCTTCAGTTTATTTTTCCCGATAGTGCTGATCGTAATATTTGGTGCTCTTAGTCAAAGAGGTGGCATATCTGTAGATGTTGCGTTTGAGAAAAACACTGATACCACCAACCGCCTTTATCAAACACTTATTCATGTGCCGGTATTACATATTGAGAATGGAACTGAAGAGGAATTGGCGGACAAGCTAAAGAAAGGCCGTATCACCGCATTGATCGATATAAAAAATGCACCCGGTGAAAATCCGGAACAACCATATACCATCCATTTAAAAACAACATCGGCAAGTAAAAAAGACCTGCCAATTTTAAATTCCATTCTTCAGTCAGTTATAAATAATCAAAGCAGGCAATTAATAACCATAGAAGAAGTTCCAGGCAGGACTTACACATACATTGATTTTTTACTACCAGGACTTATAGGTTTTTCTTTAATAGGTGCTGCCATCTTCGGAGTTGCATTTGTTTTTTATTCTTTCCGGGAAACTCTTGTATTGAAAAGAATGTATTCTACGCCTATTAAAAGGGCCTATATTGTAATAGGCGAAAGCATTGCGAGGATCATCTTCCAAATGCTAACCGCGGTTGTACTTATCTTGTTCGGCACCTATTTTTATCATTTCACATTGGCACATGGATGGGTCACATTCACTGAACTATTAATTCTGAGCTTTCTTGGTCTTGTTGTTTTTATGGGGTTTGGTTATATCATCAGTGGCATTGCCAAAAATCAGAATGTTATACCTGTTTATGCAAACTTATTTATGTTCCCGCAGTACTTTCTTTCCGGAACTTTTTTTCCAAATACTGCTTTGCCGGAAGGATTACAGAAGGTGGTAAAATATTTGCCGCTGACTGCCCTGAATGATTCACTACGCCAGATCTCATTTGAAGGAGGTCATATCTGGAATGTTTGGCCGGAAATTATTATTCTCCTGGTTTGGGGTATTATCGTATATTTTATTGCTGTCAAAGTTTTCAAATGGGAGTGATTGGACGACAGTCCACGGTCGACTGACGATAGAAGAAAGAGGGATCTATTTTAACTTTTGAGTTTATGCGTGTTATTAAATTAGCAATACTGAGTTTTATATTTTTATTTCTGTTGGTTACAACTATTTCACTTTTTATTCCATCACATATCCGTATTTCCCGTGCTACTGATATTAATAGTACAAAGCAGGAAGTGATGGGTTTTATTTCCGATCCTTTGAAATGGAAAGAATGGTATCCCGGCGCCGACTCACTTGCTATTTTATTTATTGAAGGCAAGCCGAAAGGGATCTTATTAGACAGTAGCAGTTTGCTCGGGCTTTCTATTTTAAATATCAACGATAGTGTTGTCACAGTAGGTGAGGTTGGAAAAACTGCAACACAGCGAATGGAAATGGGATGGAAAGTTCTATCAGGCGGAAATGAGAACTCTGTTGTTGCGCAATGGTATATGGATTTCAAATTGAGATGGTACCCCTGGGAAAAGTTCAAATCACTTTTTTTTGAGAATATTTATGGTGCACATATGGAGCAGGGGCTGGCAAATTTGAAAGAATTAAGTGAAGGACGCCGTTCGTCAAGTAACTAGTCTTAATTTTATAGTTCTCTGTATTTTTAAACATAAATTATTAATATGAAACAATTACTTTTTTCTGCGGTACTATTTATTTCCGTTGGTGTATTTGGGCAAAATCCACCAGCAAGTCCTCCGGCAAAAGCTTCTGAAACTACGAATAGCGGGGCTGTGATCACTATTAATTATAGCCAGCCTTCTGTAAAAGGAAGAACAATTGGTAAAGACCTGGAACCAATGGAAGGAAAAGTGTGGCGCACAGGTGCAAATGATGCAACCGTGTTTGAAGTAAGTAAAGATGTAAAAGTAGAAGGCACAGTCTCTCGCTGCCGGTAAGTATGGTTTTTTTACAATTGTGAATGGTGATGAATGGACGATCATCTTCAATAAAACATGGAAACAATGGGGAGCTTTTAGTTATAAGGAAGCCGATGATGCATTAAGGGTAAAAGTAAAAGGCGGCAAGACGAAAGCATTCTCGGAAAAAATGACTTTTGTTGTAGATAAAAGCGGAAAGGTTTCATTGATGTGGGGTGATAAGCAACTTGATTTTAATGTTAAATAATTAATCGGGGAAACTGATCTTTCCCATTGTAATGGAAGGGATCTTATTTCTTCCTTTACCAACATTAATTTTTTCTCCGCAAACACATTCATTAGCAAGCAGTGCAAACAGCACTGCTTCTTTTGCATCAGGGGCTATATGTAATGTATCGGTTGTATAAAATTTCATTCCGGGTAATTGCGATTGTATGTTTTCCATTAATAAAGGATTGTGCATGCCGCCACCACTTGTATAGATCGAATAGCTTTCATTTTTTTCAATGCAACTCTTAATGGCCTCAGCAGTTGTTTCTGCTGAAAAGCGATTTAGTGTTGCCATTACATCTTCATTAGAAATAGATGTTATTGCTGATCTTTCTATGGCATTTTGCAAATAAGACAGGTTGAATAATTCCGGGCCGATGGTTTTAGGAAAATCGCCTGCGAAGAATGAATGGGATTTTAACTCTTTCAACAGATCATCATTCACTTTTCCTTTTTTAGCAATAGCAGATCCTTCATCAAAATATTTTCCCGGGAAATTTTTTTGTACAAAGGCATCCATCATTGTGTTGCCGGGGCCCACATCGGTGCAGAAGATCTTTGTTCCATCAAGATCGCCTGGTAGGAAAGTAAAATTTGCAATGCCACCAATATTCAGCATGATCCTGTTTTCTCCCTTTTTTGAAAAAAGAAAATAATCGCCATACACAGCAAGAGGTGCTCCTTCACCACCGGCAGCAATATGCTTTTGGCGAAAATCACTGATCGTGATGATACCGGTATTGACAGCAATATGATCGCCGTCGCCGATCTGTAATGTTGCATTTGGAAATTTTTCTCTGCCGTGTAAAAATTTGGGAGCATGGTAAATTGTTTGGCCATGACTTGCTATAAGATCAACATCATTTTTTGAATAACCCCATTTTTGCAAACACTCATTTATTATAGCTGCATGTTGAATGGCCACCCATTCATTCAGTAAACAAACTTTTTCAAGATCAGCATCGCGGCGGGAGAATATCGTTTTTAATTCCTCTTTAAAATCATTTTGATAAGAAGATGTTTCGAATTGCACAAGTTCAACTTCCGTTTGCATGTCCGCTTCCTTTTATTTTACAAAGCGCCACATCAAGACCATCAAAGGATGTTCCGCTCATCAGGCCAATTATAAGCCGTTCGGGCTTTGATGCAATATTGTAAAGCTTTTTAATGTTGGGGTTCATATTATACGATAAATATAGTCACTTAAGCTTTGCGGTTTCGAGTCTTAAAATTAAGGGTTGATGAACGTTTTTGCGGGAAATTTAAAAAATTACTGCTTTTATTTGCGGGTTTTAGAAAAAACTGACTTAGATTCGGCATTCCAACCTTCGTTAGCTTATGTTGAAAAAGGAAAGACAAGAGTTTATTCTTCGTGAGATCAATCTTCATAATAAGGTTCTGACATCTGATCTCTGTGAGGCGATCAATGTTTCTGAAGATACTATTCGCCGCGACCTTTCTGAGCTTGCAGAAACAGGTGACATTATTAAAGTACATGGCGGCGCTTTATCTAAATCATTTCATGTTTCTTTTCAAACCAATGGCGTCTATTCTCATGATAATAAAAAAATGATCGCTCAAAAAGCTGTGCGGCTGATCCGCGACGGCATGTTTATTCTTACAACAGGCGGAACTACGATCCTGGAATTAGCAAAAGCATTACCACAACATTTGCGGGCAACTTTTTTTACCGGCAGCCTGCCTGCAGCGATGGAATATATTCAACATCCCAATATCGAAGTGATCTTTATTGGTGATCGCATTTCAAAGAATTCGAAGATCACGGTAGGGGGTGATGCTATTACAAAGATCAAACAGATCAACGCTGATATCTGTTTTCTTGGTATAAATGCCATTGATGCCGAACATGGCCTTACGGATAATGATTGGGATGTAGTGCAGGTGAAAAAAGCAATGATCCAGTCTTCAAAAAAAGTGGTGGCGCTGACGATCGCAGAAAAAATAAATACACAACAAAAATTAAAAATAGGAGATCTTGATGTAATAGATATTATGATCACGGAATCAGATCCCGGAGATAAAATTTTTGATGCCTATAAAGAAAAAGGCGTAGAGATACTATAGATCCGTTCCCTGTAAGATAGAATGAAGTATATCCATTTTAATTATTCAAACCAAAAAAGTATGAACCGAAAAAAAACCTCAAGACCGTTGTTTAATCAACTGGGTCTTTGTGCTCGTCTTCTGCCTGGCCTCAATAACTGCAATGAGCCAGGTAAAAATATCCGGTAAGGTTACCGGCTCTGATGGTAAGGCATTGCCTTATATTTCTGTTTCTGTTAGTAACACAAGTTTTGGAGGTGCGACTGATGGCGACGGAAATTATAATTTTACTGCTGACCTGAAACTGGTACTTATACACTGCAAATTTCACGGTGTAGGGCTTAAAACAAAAAGTCAAACGCTAACTGTTGGAAGTGAAAGTTCGTATACTGTTGATATAAGCCTTGGCCAGGATGCTTTGAAACTGGATGAAGTGGTAGTTATTGGATCTTCATTGACGCAATCAAGAAAGCAATTAGGTAATACTGTTAATTCAGTCGGTTGCTAAACAACTTGACCAATACCGGCTCGGGTAACCTTGCAGCTTCATTACAGGGTAAGGTTCCGGGGGCACAGATCACACAAACTTCTGGCGATCCATCCGGGAGGTATTTCTATTCGGATGAGAGGTACCAGCACTATTAAAGGATCATCTGAACCACTATATGTTATTGATGGTGTAATAGTAAGTAATACCACTACAAATGTTACTAACCTTAACGTAGCTGCAGGTGCCAGTGCTGAAATAGGAACAAACCGTCTGGCAGATATTAATCCGAATGACATTGAAAAGATTGATATTATTCCCGGTGCATCTGCATCAGCTATCTATGGTTCCAGGGCAAGTAATGGGGTTGTATTAATCACAACCAAATCGGGGAAAACCAGGTCAATTAAAAATTGATTTTGGTACCAGCATTATTTCAAATTCTTTACGGAAAAAAGTTTATATAACTACTTATGGAAAACAATTTGGTTATGCAGCACTCCGTTTAGGTAATATTAGCAATGCCGGCGGGCCACCCGCATATAACGGTGCCACTATTACTTATACAAGACCTGATGGACAAAACAGGATATTAGCAACAGATCTTGTAGATGTTACCCGTTATGATTACCAGGATGAGATTTTTCAAAAAGGACTAGGCACTGATAATTATATTTCATTGAGTGGCGGTTCGGAAAAAACTAAATATTATTTCTCCGGTGGCTATTATAAAAATGAAGGTATCATTAAGAATACAGATTTCAGGAGATTTAATTTTAAAACAAGGATTGAACAAACCATTAATAAGTATTTCACCGTTATTGGCGGCATTGCATATACCAATAGTTTTTCCAATGAAAAACCAAATGGTAATGTTTTCTGGAGCCCCATCAACTCTGTAAATATTACCAATAACCTTTATGATATTGAAGACAGGGATGCTGCCGGAAACCTTAAAGGTGTAGAACCTACAAGGGTTAATCCATTGAGTGTAATTGAAGATATGTCGTTGACACAGGCAGGTTAACAGAACAATAAGCGATATACAGGTAAAAATAAAGCCTGCAAAAGGATTAAGTATTGATTATATTCTCGGTATTGACAACTTTAGCCAGGAAGGAAGAAACCTGATTGAAAGATATCCTTATATTTCTGCACAGGAAGGGCTTGGCTATGTTGGCAAGTGCTTTGGTAAATACGTTTCTTGATTAATAATGATGTAAATATTTCCTACCAGGCCAAAGTATTAAAACAATTTCTTCTTTGACTGTTGCTGGGATTTAATCATCAATATCAGAAAATAACAGGGTTATTTAATGAAGGAAGGGATCTTGTTAAATGGAATTACAACTATTAATGGAGCTGCCGTAAAACTGGATCCAAGATATACATCTGATGCAACGCAAATATTTGGTGGATTTGTACAGCAAACTTTTGGATATAAAAATATATTCTACTTGACTGGCGCCGGTCGTATTGATGGCAGTACTTCTTTTCCAAAAGATACAAGAACCTATTTTTATCCAAAAGTTAGCGGTTCATGGTCTATCAGCGATATGGGCTTTTGGAAAGAAATGACAATGAGCAATTGGTTTAACTTCTGCCCGTTTAAGAGCTTCATGGGGATTGGCAGGAAACCTTAGTGGTATTGGTTCTTACGATAGATTTTCCACATATCTCGCCAGCAGTATTAATGGAGTTGCTACTTATAATGTTAATACCGCATTAGGCAATGAGTTTGTAGAACCAGAAAGATCAAGTGAGTTTGAATTTGGTACTGATCTTTCTTTTTTGAATAATAAATTAGGATTGGTATTTACTGTTTATAATAAAAAGATTGTTGATAATTCATTGCTGGTGGACAGGATACTTGCACCATCATCAGGCGGCAGCACCAGAGCTGAAAACGTAGGTAACCTTACGAACAAAGGCTGGGAACTTGGCGTAACAGCTACACCTGTTTCAGGAAAAAATTTTACCTGGAGCCTGTTTGGTTCTGTAAATCATAATAAGAATTTAGTTACAGCTTCCAGCCAGGTATCACCGATATTCGTTGTCTAATGCTGGTGGTTCAGCCTTCAGTTATTTTAGCAGGCCAGCCATTGGGTGTTTTTTATGGTAATTATTTTGAAAGGGATGCAAATCAGGTAATTTATCATTGGATGCGGGTGGAAGGCCGATTGCTGCAGTTAATAACCCTACAGCAAAAGTTTTACTGAGAAAAGTATTCGGAGATCCTAATCCTGATTGGGTACTAAGTCTTGAGTAATAGCCTTGAGTATAAAAAACTAAGTTTTAGTTTTTTATTTGACGGTGCTTTAGGACAAGAAGTGTTTAATGCTGACAGAAGAACAAGACAAGGTGTTGGAATTGGCGACTATGCAGAAAAAGAAGTAAAAGGTCATTTACCAAGAGGATATATTTTCAGTATCTATAATACAGAAGAATGGCGGGTTGAAGATGGTTCTTATATTAAGTTAAGGGAAGTTGCTTTATCTTATCAACTTCCATCGTTTGCTAAGTTTATTAAATCATCTTCTATTTCTTTAGTAGGAAGAAACCTGATAAGCTTTGATGATTATGATGGATATGATCCTGAAACTAATGCAGGAGGTAACAGTTCAGTGTTAAGAGGAATAGATTTTGGTAATGTACCAATTCCCAGAACATTCCAGTTAATTTTCAGAGCCAGTTTTTAACCTTTAAAAAATTAACAAAATGAAAATAGCTACGAATAAAACAAATCACTTTATTGCTCTTTACGGGAAGCTTACTGCTTGATTACTTCCTGCAATAAAGAATATATTAATCCAAGTACGGCATCTGTAGCCAAGTGTAACCACCAGTGCAGATGGATTAATGAACCTTTGTGCAGGTTTGCAAAGAAGATTTACTATTGGCCGGCAAAGCCCTTTATATACATGCTCCGATTGGAGGTGGATATAGTGTGTATGCATTATATACTTTAAATATTGGTAATACTGCCGAAAAAGAATTAGAAACCGGTAAAGGATGCTGTAACCCAGGGATAATGCTATTGTGATCACAAATGTGGGCGCAGTGTTTATTGACAAGAACAGAAGCTGAAACAGTATTGGACAATTTAAGTGTGGCAGCTGATCCTGCAGACAAAGTTGGATTAAAAGCCTACGCAAGTATTTTCTATGCTTTAAGTATGGGAACCCTGGTTCAGTTTTTTGAAAAAATACCATTGACAAACGGACTCAATGCTGTATTCAGTCCAAGGGCAGATGCGTTGCAAAAAGCAATTACAGTTTTGGAAAGTGTTGATGCGGACCTGGCAACAACAACCCCAAGTGCAAAATTTCTTAGCAAGGTTCCTGCCGGAATTGATATAAAAAATACAGTGAAAGCTTTGCTTGCACGATATTATAATATACAAAGTATGATCACCGGAACATACAATGCTACTTCGGGTAATAAAGCATTGACTTTTGCAGCAGCAGCAAGCCTAACTAGTAAAATCTGAATTCAGGTTTACAGCTACCACTACAAATCCGTTGGGTGAACAGAATTTTCGGTGTAATGTGTTTGGCGCTATTGATTCTACGCTTGGTTTAAAAAATGGACTGGCCCCAGTTCCTGCCGCTACTGATCCCCGTATTGGGTTTCTATATTAGCAGAACAGGCCCGACTACTTTTCCATTAAAAGCATTTGCTCTTAAATACGACAGCATCATACCCTGTTTATTTGCCTGGTGAAATGAGTTTGATTATTGCAGAAAATTATGCACGTCAAGGTTCATTTCCACAAAGTAAAACAGCACTGGATGCTGTTCGTACAAAGACAACAGATATCTATGGTATTGGTGCTGCACAACCTGCTTACAGCGGTCCATTAACGACAGCAGATTTATTGCAGGATATTTATAAACAAAGAAGACTGGAAATGTTTTTAAGCGGACAGGAACTTGAAGATAGCCGCAGGTTTGGTCGTCCTGCTCCCAATTCTGCAAATGAAGAACGGAACAGGACATTTTATCCTTATCCATTGATTGAAAGAGATAATAACACAAATACACCTGCTGATCCGGCAATATGAGTTTTTTTCGGTTTATATAAGCAGTAAGGGGCTACCAAGGAGGGTGGCCCTTTTTTAATTAATGAAATCAGGCTACTATTAAATATCTGAATGTTTAAATATAAAAAACCCCAGCCTCAAGACTGGGGTTATAAAATATAATGTTGCAAGGGCTTTAGCCCTGATTTAAATTATTTTATTTTCTTCTTACTCTGAATGTAGCCGATACAGTATGAAGATTATTACTTATATCACGAATCTGACCTGTAAGATTTCCTTCAATAAACTGACCCGGCAACCCGTATGTTGTGATGTTTATATTAAATGGAGTTACTATTGAAGCTGAATCATATTGATTAACCGATAAAAGCTGTATTGGGAATGTGCCAACCGCCGCTCCTTGTGTATAAAAGCTAATGTTTATATTTGGCTGACTTACTCTAAAGCCAAAAATGGCTGTTGCGGTTTGATTTGTTCCGCTGGAACCACTACCATAGAAAGTAATTGAATCTCCAGGTGTGGCAGAACTCAAACTATAATTTGTGCCATCAACAGAATAATCGATAAAGCTGACAGATGATACACCGCATGCAGAAATAGCACCGGCATTTATTGTCCCGGTTGATGCTGATCCTGTCCATGGGCTGCTGCTTTGTTGGTTGGCAACATTATCCACAGCTACAATTTCTACTGCACCTGTACTATTTGAACAACGGGTTATGGTCAAAGAAAAATTACCATTGTTTACAGAACGATTGTAAAGCTGGCCTTCAAAGTAAACAAGCACATTGCCATTTGTAACAGGCTGATTGCTGCAATTCACAACAGTTCCCGTTATCTGTAAAGTATTTATTGGAGCAAGCGTGACGGTGATCGTTCCAAGATTTGTATTTGCACTGAATGGTCCCACAGTTTGTGTATAGATCGCCTGGTTGCAGGTGTTCAATACTTCAAGTGTCAATGCTTCATTCTTTGGAACCTGGCCACCAACATGTCCTGATGAATCTGTGTATCCATAACTTGATCCACCATTGGGCCGGGTAAGTTTTACCAGTACATGGCTCAGCGGTCCTTCTGCAGTTACTATTGTCATTTCAAGAAAAACAGTTTGACTGCTTACGTCACAATTCCAAAATGAGAAATGGCTAACGTCTCCCTCATAATAATCAGTTCCTTTAGTGGCGCTGCCTTCCTGTTTCCAAAGCCCTGTTGTTTCATCAACCGACCAAAGAGGAATAGTAGCAGGAGCAGTTGAAAGTAAAGAAGAAGGAATACTGAATCTGAGTTTTGCAGTTTTACCAGCTGCAATTTGCAATAGCTCACCACTATTACCTTCCAGTTCCACCGCGAGCATTCCAAAGGACGTTAATGTTACACGATAATTATTTGCATCGGTTCCCTGGAAACTTCCGGGAACTATTTGTGCAATATCCGGTGATGTAGGATCGATAACCGCTGCATAAACTTTTACACTGCCTGTATAAGATTGACTATTTGATCTTACCACAACACCTGATGCGGGCAACGTAATTTTAGAATTATCAGGCAGACTTACTGAGCCGCCTGTTACAGCATCAACGCTTCCGATCAAAGTTTTTGGAATAAGTTTTAGCTTAACAAAATTTGTATTGTTCGCAGAAGCAGAAAATACACGGTAGCCTTTAAAGAAACCTGCTTTTTCAACAGTTATCACTGCAGAATATTTATCAAGCTGTATATTATTAAAACGAAACAGGCCGCGACTGTCAGTGGTTGTAGTATTACTACCTGCTTTTACTGTGGCGCCTGCAACAGCATTATTGTTATTGTCAATTATTTTACCAGTAACATTTCCCTGGACAGGAGTTGGATTTATAACTGTACCCGTGCCACCGGTTCCGGGGTTATCATTTTTTACTTCTTTTTGGCAAGATAAGAGGGAAATGGAGATCAATAGACTGGCAAGCAGACGATTGGTAATTATTCTCATAGTTAGCATTTTTCAGTTGGTAAAAATAAGCAATGCCTCTGACTGAGTTGTTATTAAATAGTTTAAAATTGGCAATGCAACGTTGAAGAAAAACTTGTTGTCAGAACCTGTAAGGATAATGGATACTCAAAAACTGGTAAAGGATTGCATCAGGGAAATCCCGGCTGCCCAGCGGCAGCTATATGATCATTTTGCCGAAACGATGCTGGGTGTTTGTTATCGCTATACCAAATCGATGGATGATGCTGAAGATGTATTGCAGGATGGGTTTGTAAAAGTTTTCAGAAACCTTGGCCAATATAAATATGAAGGGGAATTGGGTGGATGGATAAGAAGAATAATGGTAACTACTGCGTTGAATTTTCTGAAAAAGAATTCCCGTTACAATCATGAGTTTTCTTTTGACAATGAGAACCTGCACCCGGTAGCGGATGATAATCCCGAAATAAAAATGACCGGTAAAGAACTGGCTGACCTGTTGAGACAATTACCGATCGGTTATCAAACAATATTTAACCTGCATGCCGTGGAAGGATATAGTCATGTTGAAATAGGAAAAATGCTCGGAATAAATGAGGGGACATCAAGATCGCAGTATGCAAGAGCAAGGGCCTTATTGATCAGCTGGATAAAAAAAAATGATCAGGTAAATTTTAAAACTGGTGTATATGCCGGAAAATGAATTTGAGAAAAAAGTTTCTTCCGAAATGCAGGAGCTGAAGTTTAAGCCTTCGGAGCATGTATGGATGCGTGTGGAAGAAAGAATTAAAACGAAAAAGAAGAGAAGGATCTTCGTTATTATATTCTTGCTGGCAGGAATTGGATTGCTTGGCTATTGGCAGCGTAACAATTTATTTGGCGAACAAAAAAATGATATTGTAAAAACTGTCCCAAATGACTCTTCTGAAGAAAAGCAACAAGAGAAGAATTCTAAACCTGCAAATGAGATCAACAATTCTTCGGCAATAAAACAAAACACAGAAACAACAAAGCCTGAAGAAACAAAGAATACAACTGTATAAGCTAGCAGATAATAAGCTAACTGATGATAGATCAGTGATGGATAAAAAAGATATTACTATTTCTAAAAATGAGATCAATAAGCCAAAGAAAAATACAGAGGGAACTAATGAGAAACCCGGTTCTCGTAAAAAATAAAAAAGATAATAAGCCGGAAGCTTCTATTGCTATTGTATCTGCAAATTCAAAAACGAAAAATGGGGTTGTTGATGGTGCATCTAAAGATCTAAAAACAAATCCTGAAACAAACATAAGACAGGAGGAGATCAATCAGACTGAAGTGAAGCAGGTTGAAAATAAAATTGATTCTGCAAAAGCCGTGACAGGTGAACAAGAAAAAAATGCTACAACAAAGACAGATACTCTTTTGAAAACAGACCCAACAAATGACCCTGCTCCGCAAGTCGTAAAGACAGATCTTTCAACAAAAAAATGGAAATGGGGATTGCATATTACACCGGGCATTTCTTCCTTAAATGATAATAGTATTTCTTTTGGTGGATTAAAAAGCGCATGATGCTCATACTTTAAAGCTCAGTAGGCAGCGGAACTGCTTCGCCACCTCCTGTACGACAAGTACCTTCTGAAGTTAAAGCTGGTTTTGCTTTCCAGGTTGGTGCTTTTGCACAAAGACAGTTATCACCCCGTACCAGCCTTTCATTGGGTTTGCAATATGGTTATTACAGTAGTGTCCTTGATATTGGGAACAGGAGAGATTCACTGATAGGCAATAATCAATTATCTAGTGCTCTTGATCGCACTGCAAACCAGGTTTATAATGCAGGCGGCACTACGAAGCACACTAATAGTTATCATTTTGTTGAATTACCGGTTTTATTTCAATGGCAATTGAACAAAAACAAATCAAAGCCTTTTACATGGAGTATGGGTTTTACCGTAGGACAACTTATCGCAAGCAACGCAATCATGTATGACACCGCTTTCAATGGTGTTTATTATGAAAATAAAAGTCAGCTGAACAAGACGCTGTTCAATTTTTCAACCGGTTTTTCCTGGACTATAGCCAATAATAAACGGATGCAATGGAATCTTGGTCCCGTTGCAAATTTTCATATGGTCAGCCTCATCGATAATCCTTTTGAAAATAAGCGATACTTATTTTTTGTCGGTTTAAGAACCGGGGTTGTTTTTAATTCAAAAAAGTAATGCAACGGTTGATTACTGGCTGTTGTCAACCTTGAAATTGCTTTTATGAGGATAAGATCTTTTTCAGCTTTATTGACAAGCACAATTGCCCTGCTTTTTGTTTTTAATAGTTGTGTAAAGGATAAATGCACTCGCCGTTATGTATATTGGGAACCTGTATACCGTACAAAAGATGAAGTGCGGGCCAATATCAAAAACAATTCATCAAGGGAAATTGAAAGACCCGGGAAAATTTATATCCGCGGCAACTATATTTTTCTAAACGAGATCGATCGCGGCATTCATATCATTGATAATACAAATAAATCGGCTCCGAGGAATATTGCTTTTATTGATATTCCCGGTAATCTTGATATGGCAGTAAAGGGCAACATTCTTTATGCAGATCTTTATACTGATCTTGTTGCTATTGATATTACTGATCCGCAACAGATCATAGTAAAGAAGTTTACAGAAAATATTTTTCCTGAAAGATATTATGGTAATGGATTTTCACAGAACCCTACGATGGTCATCCAGGATTGGGTAAGAAAGGATACTATTGTTCAAACTGATTGTGGCGGAAATAGTGGATTGTTTGGTGGTATGAAATCAGCCGATGTTTTTATGTCAAGCTCACTTTCATCTTATGCGGGTCAGTCAGGAACCGCGGCTGCTGGCGGTTCTCCATTTGGTGCCGGTGGTTCAATGGCAAGATTTACAATTGTCAATAATTATCTATATGCTGTTTCTAATTCAGCCTTGAATGTTGTTTCTATAGTAAACGGCGCTGATCCTGTTTTTACTAATAAAGTTCAAATGACATGGGGTATTGAAACACTTTATCCTTTCAATAATAGGTTGTTCATTGGTTCTACTACAGGCATGTTCATTTTCGATATTGCTAATCCAACAAACCCCGTGCAATTAGGAACCTTTACACATGCACGCAAATGTGACCCGGTGATCGCTGATAACACGAATGCATTTGTTACACTACGTACCGGTACTGCATGCCAGGGCACCGGTGAGCAACTTGATGTGTTGGATATTTCCAACTTATCAAACCCAACGCTTATTAAAACTTACCCAATGACAAATCCACACGGACTGGCAAAAGATGGCAATACACTTATCATTTGCGATGGTCGTGATGGATTGAAATTTTACAATGCATCGGATGTAAGAAATCTTTCATTGCAAAAACAAATAACCGGATTTGAGACATATGATGTGATCGCTTTTAATGGATGGGCATTGGTGGTCGCAAAAGATGGATTATATCAATATGATTATTCTTCTCTCAGCAACATCAGTTTGATAAGCAAGATGAATGTTAAAAACTAATTTATGAAAATGAAATATTTTTTCCTGGTATTATTGACGCTTGTTGCACTGTATTCTTTTGGACAAAAGAAAAATGAGGCTTACAAATTTCATTCTATTAATAATTTGTCGTTGATAAATGGAGATAACAGTGTGTCTGCAGGTTTGCAATCAATAAATGGTTTTCAAAAAGGTAATTTGTTCGCAGGTGTAGGTCTCGGATTGGATTATTATCTCTACCGGACAGTTCCTTTATTTGCTGACTTCAGATATCAGTTTGGAAAAACAAAGAATAAGTTTTTTGCTTATGCGGACGGCGGCGTCAATTTTGATTGGGTAGAGGAGAGTTATAATGATGGTCCAATTTTTATTTGGGATGGAAGCAGTAATTCAACTGAATTTCATGATGGCGTTTACACTGACCTTGGTTTGGGTTATATGGTTGGAACTAAGAAGGGTGGGGGTCTTGTCTTATCACTTGGCCATTCATACAAATCATTAGACAAAACCGTTAGTTACCTGGATTGGAGAACGCAGGAAACCATTACTGATAAATATGATTATAATTTTAACAGGATCGTTTTGAAAGTTGGCTGGAAGTTTTAGAAATGTTCTTAGTAATCATGTTTTGCAATTATTACACAGGTATAAGTCTTATAAGTACTTCCAGATTCCCGCCTGCTGAATCCTATTCCAATGTCTGTTAAAGCAGCATTCCATGAATCTAATCCCAGCAAATGATTTCTGTGTCCAAATGATGGTACATCTTTATCGGTAACAAGAACTTTTATTGATTCGATCCCACTATATGTATTTGCCGCCAATGATTCAAAGAAATTAGCATTCTTTTCAACTGTCCATGTAGGATTAAGTTTATAGCCGCTTTTCTTGATAAAATAATTCATCCCATAACCATCGGGATCAACATGGCCCATGTAGTTCCTGTTTGCCATATCGTATGCTTTAGTCTCTGCAACTTTAGCTAAAGTGTCGTTCCATTTTAGTTTTATTTTTGAAACCTTAAGTCCTTTTGCAAAGTTTAGTTCTTCATAATATTTATCGGGATCGTTTCTTATGTCAGTAAGTAGCACAAATGCATCCTGTGCTTCTTTTTTATCAATTGTCACTTCATTATTCTTTTGAAAAGAAGTGGAGAAGAACAATAAAATTACCAGGAGATATTTCATTTATAACAAATTAAATGAAGGTGCTTACTCCGGTTTTAAAAATTTCAAGTTTCGTTGAATGCCTTTAAGTTTACTCCGGTTAAGCGCCGAATGCATGAAAATACTTTTAAATTTTTCTTCTGTCATTGCTTCCCATTCTTTTGTGGAAATATTAAGAATTCCAGGCAGGGGAGTAAACTCAATTTCATTTGTTGGTTTTGAAAACCGGTTCCAGGGGCAAACATCCTGGCATATATCACATCCAAATGCCCAGTTCTCAAATTTGCCTTTCATTTCGGTTGGTATCAGCATATCTTTTAATTCAATTGTGAAATAAGAAATGCATTTACTTCCATCTACAATTTTACCCGGTAAAATAGCATCGGTAGGGCAAGCATCAATACAACGGGTACAAGAGCCACAATAATCTTTTGCAAAAGGTTCATCCGGTTCAAGATCAAGATCAGTTATCAATGTTGCAATAAAAAAGAAAGAACCCATTTGCTTATTGATCAGGTTCCCGTTTTTACCAACCCATCCAAGTCCGCTGCGTTGAGCCCATGTTCTTTCAAGTACCGGGGCACTATCTACAAATCCTCTTCCATGAAAATCTCCAATCGCTGACTTTATATTCTCTATATACTTATTCAGTTTTTCCCTGATCACTTCATGATAATCTTTTCCATAAGCATACTTTGAAATTTTTGGAGTGCCGTCATTTTGTTTATCGTTAGGAAAATAATTTAGTAACAAAGTAATAACGCTTTTCGCTCCGGGAACTAATTGACGTGGGTCAATTCTCATGATCAAAATATTTTTCCATATAATGCATAGTGCCTTGCATTCCATTATTTAACCACGATTCCAGGCGACGGGCATCTTCATCAAGTTTTGTTGCATGAGCAATTCCGCAGAAGCTAAATCCAAGTTCTGCTGCAAATTGTTTCAGTAATATGGTTTGTTTTTGTTTCAACTAGTATACATTTGCCGTTTTTAAACGATAAAAAACTCCAACGTTTTTTTAATTTAGAATTAATCCCCGACACCCAATGAAAAGATTCTTTTTGTCAATCTCAGTTGTATTGTTATTGATCAATTCCCAGGCACAGGATAAGATCTCCTGTAAAATTCGGTAAAATATCTGCCGAAGATTTTAAAACTTCTGTTTACAGTATTGATAGCAATGCAGCAGCAGTAGTAATTGCGGATATTGGCACTTCATCAATTACTGGTAATTCGAAAGGATGGTTCTCGATCGAGTTCAGACATTTTAAACGTATTCACATATTAAAGAAAGGTTCCTATGAACTTGCTGATGTTCAGATACCACTTTATACAGATGGCCGTAATGCGGAAGAATTGCAAAGCCTGAAAGCTTATACCTACAACCTGGAAAATGGAAAAGTAGTAGAGACAAAACTTGAGAAATCAGGAGTATTCCAGGATAGATTGAGCAAAAAACAATTGGTTAAAAAATTTACTTTTCCTGCAATAAAAGAAGGATCCATTATTGAGTATGAATACACCATTCATTCGGATTTTATTTTCAACCTGCAGCCTTGGGAATTCCAGGGGGCTTATCCACGACTATGGAGTGAGTATAATGTTTCCATCCCCGGATTTTTATATTATGTATTTCTTTCACAGGGAAACCAGTATGACTTTGCAAGATCAACGAAGGACAGGCATGAAAAATTTCGTGTAGTTGATGGCGGTGGGGCCGGCGCTTCTGAAGCTTACGAATTTGAGTCAGACGTCACTGATTATCGCATGGTGATGAAAAATATACCGGCATTAAAAGAAGAAAGTTTTACATCTACACTTGACAACCATATTGCCAAAATTGATTTTCAACTGGCGGCGTACCGTCATCCGCTAATGCCAAGAGATATTATGGGCAACTGGACGGATGTTACAAAGGAACTACTGAAAGATGAAGATTTTGGATTGCAAATTAGCAGGGACAACGGATGGATGTCCGATGAGCTCAAAATAGCAATGAACGGGGCATCATCTGATCTCGATAAAGCAAAAAACATTTATCAATACCTGCAAAACAATTTTACATGTACAGAATACAATAGGTTATATACTGGTCAACCACTAAAAAATATATTAAAAGAAAAAAAGGGAAGTGAGGTAGAAATAAATTTACTGCTTGGTAGCCATGTTGCGCAAAGCAGGTTTGCCTGCCGATCCACTGATGCTGAGTACAAAATCTCATGGATACGTTTTATCGGTATACCCAATTATAGACAAGTTTAATTATGTGGTTTGCCGTATTGCAATTGGGGGTAAAACTTTTTACCTTGATGCAAGTCGTCCAAGGCTTGGATTTGGTCGCCTGAACTGGGAATGTTATAATGGCCACGCAAGAGTTATTAACCCGGAAGCTACTTCAGTCGAGTTTTCATCTGATTCTTTGAACGAAAGAAAAACTACTTCACTGATGTTGTTCGCAAACGAAAAAGAAAAGGGAGAAGTTTCAGGGAGGATGCAACAAATTCCAGGGTATTATGAGTCCTATTCATTGCGGAGCAGGATCAAGGAAAAGGGAACGGAAGAATTATTTAAAGACATTAAGAAAGATTTTGGTATAGATGTGGATATATCCAATTCCAATATTGATTCACTGGAAAAATATGATCAGCCATTACAACTGAATTATGATGTAAAGCTGAATTTTGGAAATGAAGATATCATTTACCTGAACCCAATGTTTGGAGAAGGGTACAAAGAAAATCCGTTTAAATCGGCTACAAGAACTTACCCGGTGGAAATGCCTTATGCTTTCGATGAAACATTTTTGCTCAGTGCGGAAGTGCCGACGGGATATGAAGTGGATGAATTACCAAAATCAATAAAAGTGAATTTTGATGAGGAAGGGAAAAGTTTTTTTGAATACATCATCAGTAACAGCCGCGGGGTTATTTCTTTCCGGTCAAGAATAAAACTGACCCGTAGTTATTATTTACCTGATGAGTATGAAATACTCCGGGAGTTTTTTAATTTGATAGTAAGCAAGCATAACGAACAAATTGTACTTAAAAAGAAAAAATGATCATGAAACGATTTAGTGGGTTGCTTTCTTTTTTGCTGCTTTCTTTTTTTGCATTTGCAAGCGGTGGTGAGTATGCTGTTACAAACATTCCCGAAGCTTTAAAGAAAAATGCCAATGTGGTAAAGAGAGTAGAAGAAGAACGGTTTACATTAAGATCACCTGGCGAAGCTATTTACTATCGAAAATATGCACTTACGATCTTAAATGAAAACGGAGATAAGCATGCGGATTTTCAGCAATACTATGATCGCTTTATTGAAATCAAAGGCATTGCAGGGACTTTATACGATGCGATGGGAAATAAAGTAAAAGAATTAAAAAATAAGGATATACAGGATCTCAGTGGTGTAAGTGATATAAGCTTAATGGAAGATAACAGGGTGAAGTATCATAGCTTTTACTATAAAGCATATCCCTATACTGTGGAATATGTGTTGGAATTGAAATATAATGGAACCATGTTTTATCCTTCATGGCAACCGTTGGAGGATGAGTATTTTTCAGTACAGCAAAGCAAATTCATTTTTGAATGTCCATTGAATTATGAATTTCGATATAAAGCATATCATTACGACGGGCAGGCCATAGAACAAGCAACAGACAAGAAGAGGATGACCTGGGAAATAAAAGATGCGGCTGCAATTATACGGGAATCTTATTCTCCTTCACTCAGGCATTTAACAACCTATGTAATGTTTGGACCTACTGAATTTGAAATGCAGGCTTATAAAGGAAATATGAAAAGCTGGCAGGACCTGGGAAAATTTATTTATACATTAAAACAAGGCCGTGATGAATTGCCTCCCAACATTAAACAAAAGGTACACGAGATTGCTGATGCTGTTACTGATCCCCGCGAAAAAATAAGACTGTTGTATGAGTACATGCAGAAAAATACACGTTATGTAAGCATACAATTGGGTATTGGTGGCTGGCAACCTTTCGATGCAAAATATGTGGCGACAAAAGGCTATGGTGATTGTAAGGCATTATCAAACTACATGTATAGCATTTTAAAAGAAGCTGGTATCAAATCATTTTATACGGTGATTGGCGCCGGAAGTGTTAAGCCAAATCTTGAAACAGAGTTCCCATCTTCCCAGTTCAATCATGCGATCCTTTGTGCAGTGATCAATAATAATGATTCGGTTTGGCTGGAATGCACCAGCCAAACATTGCCTTCTGGTTATTTAAGTGATTTTACAGATGACCGATATGCCTTATTAATAGATGAAACAGGTGGCAACCTGGTTCATACTCCTAAATATGGTTTGAAAGAAAATCTTCAGCAGAGAACGATCTATGCAAAGCTTGATGTTGATGGTTTGCTGCAGGCTGATATCAAAACAAATTACACGGGCATACAGCAGGATCATTTGCACAGTCTTATTAATAATTTGTCAAAAGATAAAGTGAAAGAATATTTAGACGAAGAATTGACATTTGCTACTTACACAGTTAATAATTTCTCATACAAGGAAAACAAGAAGCTGATTCCTGAAATTGAAGAGACCCTTTCCGTCACTGCTGATCATTATGCTACCATCAGCGGAAAGAGATTGTTTATAGAGCCGAATATAATGTCAAAGTCAGGACGAAAATTAAAATCAGGCGATGAAAGAAAATATGACATTGAGCTTGATATTGAATATTTCGATACGGATAAAATTGAAATAGAAATACCAGCTGGTTACAAGCCTGAATCTATTCCGCAGGATGCAACTGTTGAAAGCAAATTTGGGAAATACAGCGCTACGGCGAAGTTTGATCAGAATAAAATAATTTATACCCGAAGCATGCAGCAGTTGAGTGGCTTTTTTCCAAAAGCTGATTATGCAGAAATGGTAAAGTTCTATGATGCTATTTACAAAGCAGACCGTAATAAATTAGTATTTATAAAAATTGGCGACGAAGAAAAGAAAGCCTTTTAAGATCATTGGTCTTCCAAATGCAGACGATGGTACATTCGATGTAGGGCCGGTGCTAATATAACTCCGATATTGGTTATGAAAACGATCCCGCTGAACATCGCATAAAATGATGAAAATACTTTTCCCGAAACAGTATGGATCTCTATAACAGGCCCCATACCGCTTAATATCATGGAGGCATTATGAAGTGAGTCCAGCCAAGTTGCTTCTGCTGTAATGTGATAGCCTAAAATGCCGATCAATAAGCAAATGGCCATAATAACGAACGCAATTATAATGTGTTTGAGCACTCTTTGATAAAATGTCTTCATGGGTGCCAACTTTTGTCTCTTATGTTCGTACATGTAATTGGTATTTTAGGCTGAAGGAAAGGTAGGAAGGTAATTTATATGAATTAAATATTTTGTAGGCCATTTTTCAATATTTTCATGGTTCAAACCAACTTACGTGAAACAGCTTGCTAACAGCGATATTATTGTCTTCTTTATTTATTTCTTCCTGGTAGCTGGTTACGGATATTGGGTCTATAGAAGAAAAAAAAAGGCGCAAACAACTTCCACTGATTTCTTTCTTGCCGAAGGACAACTAACATGGTGGGCTATTGGCGCCTCGTTAATAGCTTCAAATATTTCTGCTGAACAGTTTATTGGAATGAGTGGGAACGGATTTCGTTTAGGTATCGCTATTTCTGCTTATGAATGGTTGGCGGCAGTATCATTAGTTATCGTTGCTGTTTTTTTTATGCCGATCTATTTAAAGAATCGCATTTTCACCATGCCGCAGTTTTTAAAAACGAGATATAATGAAACTGTTGCAATGATCATGGCAGTATTTTGGTTGTTCCTGTACATTTTTGTAAACCTAACTTCAATTTTATACCTCGGAACAATTGCGATCAATAGCCTCACTGGCGGTGAAAATTTTCATTGGATAATGATTGGCCTTGCTGTTTTTGCGTTGGTGATCACATTGGGTGGTATGAAAGTGATCGGTTACACTGACGTTATACAGGTATTAGTATTATTGGCTGGTGGATTGATCACTTCTTATATCGCTTTAACGGTCGTCAGCGAAAAATTCGGATATGGAAAAGATTTTCTTGCAGGCTTCAATCATTTGTTGAAAACAGTACCTGATCATTTTAAAATGATCTTTGATAAACCAGTTCTGCATCTTCACAGCAGGAAATAAATCATTATTCAAGTTTACCCGGCATGGCAATGCTGGCCGCTGGCATGTGGGTTGCTAATTTGAATTACTGGGGTTGCAATCAATATATAACTCAACGTGCATTGGGCGCAAATTTAAAAACAGCCCGTACGGGGATATTATTTGCGGCCTTCTTAAAATTATTGATGCCTTTATTAGTTGTATTGCCGGGCATCGCTGCTTACGTATTGTATCGTAACGGCGACTTGCAAACGCAGATGTTAACCAATGGAGAATTCAGAGAAGATAATGCCTATTCAGCTGTACTTGGATTTTTACCCGCAGGGTTAAAAGGATTGTCAATGGCTGCATTGACTGCTGCAATAGTTGCTTCGCTTGCTGGTAAAGCAAACAGCATTGCTACGATCTATACACTGGATATTTATAAGAAATATATTAATAAGGGATCTTCTGAAAAGAATTTAGTTTGGATGGGGCGATTGGTTGTAATAATAGCATTGATCATCGCCATTATGGTTAATTGGCAGGATTCATTGGGCATTGGAGGCAAAGGCGGTTTTGAATTCATTCAAAAATACACCGGCTATATTTCTCCGGCTATTTTCCCGGTTTTCTTACTTGGATTTTTCTGGAAAAAGACAACATCCAAAGCAGCGATCGCCGGAATTATCGGTGGCGTTTTATTAGCAGTATTATTTGATAAGTTTTTGCCGGGTCTTGCAGGTCATGATACTTTAATATATACAGCTTATCCAACGGGCACTGGTGCTTTTGAAATACCTTTCTTAATTCAAATGGGATGGGTTTTCTTTTTTACATCCTTATTAATTATCATAGTAAGTTTATTGGATGTAAAAGGCAGGGCATTAGGCAATGCATTGCAAATTGATAAGAGCATGTATAAAGTAACGCCGGGAGTAATGGCGATGATAATAATTGTACTGGGAATTATTGTAGCATTGTATATTCGTTTTTGGTAAAATATGAAATACTTACTTGGATTTGACATCGGTTCTTCATCAGTAAAAGCAACCTTGCTTGAAATTAATTCAGGCAAAACTGCTGCATCTGCGTTTTCTCCTTCATCGGAGATGCCCATGCAATCACCACAACCAGGGTTTGCAGAACAAGATCCTGAAATGTGGTGGAAGGAATTAGTGAATGCAGTGAACAAAGTGCATCAGCAGGTTTCTTTTACAGGAGATGAGGTGGCTGCAATTGGTATTGCTTACCAGATGCATGGTCTTGTTTGTGTAGATAAAGATCTAAAACCACTAAGACCTTCTATCATTTGGTGTGATAGTCGTGCAGTGAAGATCGGCGATAAAGCTTTCGAAGAATTGGGTGAGAAATATTGCCTGAAAAATTTTCTCAATTCACCCGGAAATTTTACCGCATCAAAATTAAAATGGGTTAAAAAGAATGAACCCGATGTTTATAAGAATATTTATAAGATCATGTTGCCGGGTGATTATATCGCAATGAAATTAACCGGCGAGCCTGCAACAACGATCTCAGGATTAAGCGAAGGGATCATGTGGAATTTTAAAAAAGAAAAAATTGCAGCCGATCTTTTGAAATACTATGGTATTGATGAAGAGCTGCTTTCTCCATTAGTTCCAACATTTGGTGAGCAGGGAAGACTTTCAACTGCCGCCGCAACTGAATTGAGATTGAAAGCAGGCATTCCTGTTTCTTATCGTGCAGGCGATCAGCCAAACAATGCCTTTTCTTTAAATGTGTCGCAGCCCGGAGAAGTTGCTGCAACAGCCGGTACATCCGGAGTTGTATATGGTATTATTGATAAACCTAATTACGATCCGAAATCAAGAGTGAATACGTTTGTGCATGTCAATCATACAAAAAAAGATCCCCGCTATGGCGTTTTACTTTGTGTAAACGGAACTGGTATTTTAAATAGCTGGTTGCGCAAAAACTTTTTTAGTGATTCATCTTACGAACAGATAAATAAGGAAGCTTCACTGGCGCCAGCAGGTTCTGATGAGCTTTTGATCTACCCATTTGGCAATGGTGCAGAAAGGGTGTTGGAAAATAAAGACCTCGGCGCAGTAATGAAAGTACTTCAATTCAATCGTCATAATCGTGGACATATTGCCCGTGCTTCGCAAGAAGGGATCGTATTTGCTTTGCATTACGGTGTTGAAGTAATGAAGGAAATGGGAATGGAAATAAAAACAGTTAGAGCAGGTCATGCTAATATGTTTTTGAGTGATGTGTTTAGTTCGGTATTTGCGAATACTATTGGCTGCGATCTTGAATTGTATAATACAGATGGAGCAACTGGTGCAGCGAGAGGAGCAGGGATAGGGGTTGGCGTTTATAAAAATGTTACAGAAGCATATTCCTCAATGAAAAAAATAAAAAGCTACTCACCGGCAAAAGAAGAACAGGAAATATATTCATCTGTCTACAGTAAGTGGAAGCAGCAATTAAAAAAATTATGAAATGATGCATGAGTCGATCCCGTTTGGAAATTGGGAAAAGAGATGGCATCCATTGCGAAGAGAATGGGTGGTCTATGCTGCACATCGTAACAGCAGGCCATGGAATTTTGAAAAAAAGGAATCGACGGTTACTTCACCGGAGTATGATCCCAATTGCTATTTGTGCCCGGGCAATAAAAGAATTAGTGGAAAGAAAAATTCTGATTATGCCGGTGTATTCATCTTTGAGAACGATCATCCTGTTGTTGGATTAAATTCTCCCGGCATTCCTGAAGAATTTCAAAGCTTGCATGATGGTTTGTATAAAAGAAGCCAGGCCGGTGGAATTGCAAAAGTGGTTTGTTATGATCCCCGGCATAATGTTACGTTGAATGATATCACTGTTGATAAGGTTGCGAATGTTTTCAGAGCATTGCGTGGTGAAATGAATTTTTTCAATAGACATGAAACAATAAAATCAGTTTTAATTTTTGAGAATAAAGGGGAGATAGTAGGGGTGTCGAACCCACATCCGCATTGCCAGATATATGCGGTGGATTTTACAATTAATGTAGTTCAAAAAGAATTAGCAGCGGCTGCTGAATATCAAAAAGGAAAAGGAACAAATATTTTCAGCGATATAATTGCTGCAGAAAAAAAGATGATATAAGGATCATTGCTGAAAATAAGGGAGCGATCGCTTTTATTCCCTTCTTCGCAAGGTTTGCTTATGAAACCTATGTATTTCCAAAGAATCGTCATGCCACTTTGATAACGATGACGGATGAAGAATTGTATGATCTTGCAGAAGTTTTTCAGACTGTTACTAAAAAGTTTGATGCAAATTTTAAAAGTAGTTTTCCTTACATAATGGCATTTGCACAAGCCCCTGTTGACGGTAATGATCACCCGGATTATCATATGCACATGATCATTTGTCCGCCTTTGCGCCAGCCGGGCTTAATGAAATATCTTGCAGGTCCTGAAACCGGCGCTGATACTTTTATGGCCGATACAATGCCGGAAGAAAAAGCAGCCGAACTCCGAAGTATTAATTTATGAACGATCTTTTTTCAACAGAAGAAAAAATAATTTCTGCTACTGCTCCCGGTCGCATGGATGTAATGGGAGGTATCGCTGATTACAGCGGATCACTTCTGTTGCAAATGCCGATCAAACAAACTACGACTGTCAGCATTCAAAAAAGAAATGATGGGGTCTTTAATTTTCATACACAGATCACAATAAAGAAAACAGTTGAATTTACAATTAGTATCTCAGAATTAGTTAATAGATCTCTCGAAGAGGCGGGAAAGATCATTAAGACAAAACCTGGTGGCGATTGGGCAGTTTATGTGATTGGATGTTTTCTTGTTCTTCAAAAAGAAAGAAAAATAGAATTAACAGGTGCCAATGTTTTTATAGAATCAAATGTCCCGTGGGGAAAAGGTGTTTCTTCATCGGCTGCATTGGAAGTGGCGACGATGAATGCATTGAACCAATTTTATAAATTATCGTTGGGAAAAGAAGAATTGGCCGTACTTGCACAAATGGCGGAGAACCTTGTTGCTGGTGCTCCCTGTGGTTTAATGGATCAGCTGTCATCGCATCTTGGGCAAAAAAATAAATTGTTGCCATTGATCTGTCAACCTCACCAGGTTGATAAAGCGATCAGTATTCCAAGAGGAATAAATTTCAGTGGCATTGACAGCGGCGTTCGCCATGCAGTAAGCGGAGCATCATATAGTGATGTTCGTGCTGCGGCATTTATGAGTTACACAATGATTGCGTTAAATGAAGGCGCAAGCGGTGAAGAACTGGATAATGCAAGAACAAGTGGCGATTGGAGTAAACTTCCTTTCAAAGGTTTTTTGGCTAATATTCCCGTTTCAGTTTTTGGAGAAAAGTATCTTTCAATATTGCCGAAAGAAATTTCAGGCAAGGATTTTTTAGCTCAGTACAAACTTTCAATTGATACAGTGACGAACATTGATGAAAACAAGATCTATAGACCTGCTGTTTGCGGGTCGCATCCTGTTTATGAAAATGCAAGAGTAAATGAATTTAAAATCCTGCTTAAAAGTTTTAAAAAGCAAGACGACAAGCAAGCATCCTTAATTCAAATGGGAAACCTGATGATGCAAAGCCATGAAAGCTATTCTGCAGTTGGATTGGGAAATGAATACACAGATAGGATCGTTGAAATGATCCGTGATGCAGGTCCTGCTCGTGGAGTGTTCGGAGCAAGAGTTTCTGGGGGAGGAAATGGAGGAACAGTTTGTATTTTAAGTTATGGCAAAGAAGGAAAAAATACAGTAAAAGAGATCTACCGCAAGTACAAGCAAATAAGAAAGCAAAAACTATTCTTCTTTTCAGGAAGTAGTCACGGCGCTTATTCGTTAAATCAATACATTTGAAACCTAACAGCATTCATGGGCTAAAGCCCAATGATTACCGCTAACTTATTAACCCCATCCGCCAATGGCGGATGGGGTTAATAAGGACAATTCATAAAGGGCTTTAGCCCTGAATATAAATTTGAAACAACTTTTATTTATGAGAAAAAGAACAATCATCAATTATCTGCCTGCAGTTATTATTTTTTTTCTAAGCTGTAATTCAGCTTCTCAGAGTTCACCGGCTGAAACTGCAGAACTTGTCATCAACAATGCCAAAGTATATACTGTAAATAAAAACCAACCCGATGCCGAAGCATTAGCAGTAAAAGACGGGAAAATAATTTTTGTCGGCAATAATGCTGACGTAAAAAAATATATTGGCGATAGCACTGAAGTAATAGATGCAAAAGGACAGTTTGTAATGCCGGGTTTTATCGAAGGTCATGGACATATTCATGGGCTTGGCGCTTCATTAATAAATCTGAATTTAATGAATGCAAGAGACTGGGGTGATATAGTAGCAATGGTTGCTGATGCAGTAAAAAAAGCAAAGCCCGGTGATTGGATCGTTGGCCGCGGCTGGCACCAGGAAAAATGGAATCCTGCGCCTGCAAAAAATTATTTGGGCTATCCTTATCATGAAGATTTGGATAAAGTTTCTCCAAACAATCCTGTTATACTTTCACATGCAAGCGGACATAGTGTATATGTAAATGCAAAAGCGATGGAACAGGCAGGCATTACTTCATCTACTAAAAGTCCTGCAGGCGGAGAAATTTTAAAAGATAATAGCGGAAAGATCGTTGGTGTGTTTTCTGAAAATGCAATGGGTCTTGTTGGTCGTGCATACAGTGTATGGGAAGATCAGCAAAGTAAAGAAGTACAAATAGCAAAATGGGAACATAGTATTCAACTTGCAGAAGAAGATTGTTTGAAAAAAGGAGTTACAAGTTTTGAAGATGCTGGTTCATCGTTTGAGCAGGTAGAAGGAATGAAACAATTAGCGCAGCAGGGCAAATTAAATATCCGTCATTGGCTGATGGTGAGAGAGGACAATGCAACGCTTCGTGCACATGCAAATGTTTTTCCGATCATAAATGAAGGCAATGGTTTCTTAACGGTAAAAGCGGTGAAGGTTTCATTAGATGGTGCACTGGGTTCGTATGGCGCATGGTTGCTGGAGCCATATACAGATCGTCCGAGTTCAACAGGTGAAAATACTTTCAACATTGATTCATTAAAAGCTATCGCTGATTTTTGCTGGCAAAATAATTTGCAGTTATGTGTGCATGCTATTGGCGACAGGGCCAATCGTGAAGTGATAAATATTTATGCAGAGCAAATTGCAAAAGATAAAAACAAAGATCATCGCTGGCGGGTGGAACATGCACAGCATGTGAATCCTTTAGAAATTCCCCGCTTCAAAGAATGGAATGTGATCGCTTCCATGCAGGGTATTCATTGCACAAGTGATGCGCCGTTTGTTCCAAAAAGACTGGGAGCAAAACGCAGCGAAGAAGGTGCTTATGTGTGGCAATCATTTTTAAATGCAGGGGTATTGATAAATAACGGAACCGATGTGCCGGTGGAAGATGAAGATCCTATTCCAAATTTTTATGCTTCGGTTACAAGAAAACTTAAAGACGGCACTGAATTTTATCCTGCACAAAAAATGACAAGAGAGCAGGCACTCTATTCTTATACATTGGCAAATGCTATTGCCGCTTTCCAGGAAAAAGATAAAGGTTCATTGGAAGTTGGTAAGTATGCAGACATTGTTATTCTTTCAAATGATCTGATGACCTGCAAAGACGAAGAGATCAAGAATACAAAAGTAGTAACGACGATCGTAGGAGGGAAGGTGAAGTATAAAGGATAGTTTTAGAATTATTAGCCCGGCTTTGTTGCTACTATTGAGCATCCGTTGCGTCGTTTCCAGAGCGCGGGCACTCTTGTACGTTCGGTAATTCTATTCAGCTTTTGAGTCTTGTCACCCCAAATTGATTATTCAATTTAATTGTACATCCGTTCCCCGCCAGCGGGGGATAATCTGCAGTCTTAGTTTTGACCACAATGAAGATACTTGTATTTAGAATATTACCAGAGCAAGTGAGGACTGTTCATTGTCCCCCGCTGGCGGGGGAAGTACTTCGATTGTAAAGTATTTTCAAATCGGGGTGGATAAAGCAGAAATAAAATTGTTGTGCTACCTGCAAACTAAGCTTAGCGCATTTACCTACTTACACTCTCCCCTTTATCTGCTCATCAATCACCTGCTTGATCTCCATATGTGCATTAGCTCTTTCATCACCCAAATAATTTTTTACAAAAAGTATATAAGCATAGCCGCGACAGAAATCGATCATTGGCCATGTGCCAAATAAACCCGGGCTAGCTAGTGCGGTTGCATTGCCATCTTTTTCTTCTACCACCCAACTACCAAGAGCATAATTAAAACCTTCAGCCGATTTCGGTACATAACGTTTCGGCACATTTGCCGTTTGTATCTTCATCATTTCATCCACAGATTCTTCACTGAGAATTTGTTTGCCATTATATTTTCCTTTGTTCATCAGCATCACCAGAAACTTCATATAGTCTTCAGCAGTTGATCGGGCACCGCCTGAAGGATTGTAAAGGCCTCCATCCAATTCTGTAAATGTTGTTTGCCGCATGCCAAGAGGTGTAAATAGTTTTTGCTTGATCAATACATCAAACTTTCTTTTGCTTACAACTTCCAACACCTTTGCGGCGATATTTAATCCAATATTTCCATACCAGAAATCGGTACCTGCATTGGCTCTTATTTCTCTTGCTGCAAAAGATTCCACTTCCTGGTCAAGCGATTCAAACTTTTTTCTTTGTAAGATCTTCTTTAAAAACTTTTCGTCATCTTCAATACCTGTCATGTGTGAAAGACAATGGCGAATGGTGATATATTTCTTCATGTATTTTTCAAAAACGGGTACGTATTTCACCACGGGATCATCAAGAGATATCTTTCCTTCATCCACAAACTGCATCACTAAAGCAGCAGTCAGCCACTTACTACAACTGGCGATCGGTGCTATTGTTTTACTTTTATATTCACCCACTTCTTTTTTATAGGTAAGTGTGTCATCCTTTTTCCAGATCAAAACCACATAATCCTTCCCGAGAAGACCCTGTTTCTCCTCCAAAATTCTATCAAGGCCGCTGAAATTATATTTCGATACTAAAGGCTTTTCTTTCCTTTGAGCAATTGTGGTATGAAAGATTAGCAGAGAAACGATAAAAATGCTGAATTTGAGACAGTAAAACCTGATTTTTAATGACATAGTTTCTGAATTTGGCTCTTGGATTGTTGTTTGAGAGAAGACGACGGACGATAGACAACAGACCACCCGTGGTTCAAAATTGTATACGTGGTCAGTCGTCTGTGGTCTGTCGTCCATAAAATTCACAACATGAACTTAGGAAATTTTACCATAAAAGCAGCAGAAGCTATCCAGGCTGCCCAGCAATTAGCTTTTAATTCACAGAATCCGAATATCGAAACAGAGCATATTCTAAAGGCGTTGATCGAGCAACAGGATTCACCGGTTGATTATTTGCTTAAGAAAAATAATGTTACGATCAATCTTGTTGATAGTAAGTTGGATGAACTGATCTCAAAATTGCCAACAACAACAGGTGAACCTGCACAATCAGTAAGTCGTGATGCAAATAATGTTATGCTTCGTGCAGGCGCAGTTGTAAAGCAATTCAATGATGAGTTTGTTACACCTGAACATTTATTGTTAGCAATTGTACAAGGAAATGATGCAGCAGGAAAGTTGTTGAAAAATTCAGGTCTTACAGAAAAAGGATTGATAGCAGCGATCAAAGAATTGAGAAAAGGAGAAACAGTTACTTCTCAAACGCAGAGCCAGGAATTCAATGCATTGAATAAATATGCAAAGAATTTAAATGAACTGGCAAGACAAGGTAAACTCGATCCTGTTATTGGCCGTGATGAAGAAATAAGAAGAACACTTCATATTCTTTCAAGAAGAACAAAAAATAATCCCGATTCTTGTTGGTGAACCCGGTGTTGGTAAAACAGCAATTGCTGAAGGCATTGCACATCGTATTGTAAATGGTGATGTTCCTGAAAATTTAAAATCAAAGATCATTTATGCACTTGATATGGGATTACTGATCGCTGGTGCAAAATATAAAGGTGAGTTTGAAGAACGATTAAAAGCAGTGGTAAAAGAAGTTGGCAACAGCAATGGTGAAATTATTTTATTCATTGATGAAATTCATACACTCGTTGGAGCAGGTGGCGGCGAAGGTGCAATGGATGCAGCAAATATTTTAAAACCTGCATTGGCAAAAGGTGAACTGAGAGCAGTTGGTGCAACTACTTTAAATGAATACCAGAAATTTTTTGAAAAAGATAAAGCACTTGAAAGACGTTTTCAGAAAGTATTGATTGATGAACCTTCGGTGGAAGATGCCATTTCAATTTTACGTGGATTGAAAGATCGTTATGAAACGCATCATCATGTTCGTATCAAAGATGAAGCGATCATTGCTGCTGTTGAATTATCACATCGCTATATTACAGATCGTTTTCTTCCCGATAAAGCGATTGACCTAATTGATGAAAGTGCAGCAAAGCTTCGCTTGGAAATGAATTCAATGCCGGAAGAACTTGATACATTGGAAAGACAAATTCGCCAACTGGAAATTGAAAGAGAAGCTATCAAAAGAGAGAATGATGATTATAAACTTAAAGAATTAAATACAGAGATAGCAAATCTTTCTGTAGAAAGAGATACACTGAAAGCAAAATGGAGAGAAGAAAAAGAATTGGTGGAGAAAGTTCAAAATGCAAAAGCTGAAATTGAGAACTTGAAAACATTGAGCTGAAAGGCTGGAGAGGGAAGGAGATTATGGAAAAGTGGCAGAGATCAGGTATGGTAAAATAAAAGAACAGGAAAAGATCATTGAGGAGTTGAGCAAGCAACTTGAATCAAGTGGAGAGAAGCGTCTTTTAAAAGAAGAAGTAGATGCTGAAGATATTGCAGAGAGTGTTGCTAAATCAACCGGTATTCCTGTAACAAAGATGTTGCAAAGCGATAAAGAAAAATTATTGCACCTTGAAGAACATTTACACGAAAGAGTTGTTGGACAAGATGAAGCGATCACTGCAGTGGCAGATGCAATTAGAAGAAGCCGTGCAGGTTTGCAGGATCCGAAAAAACCAATTGGTTCTTTTATTTTCTTAGGTACAACAGGTGTTGGTAAAACAGAATTGGCAAAAGCATTGGCAGAATATTTATTTGATGATGAAAGCATGATGACACGGATTGATATGAGTGAGTACCAGGAAAAACATACAGTGAGTCGTTTGGTTGGTGCACCTCCGGGATATGTTGGTTATGATGAAGGCGGACAATTAACCGAAGCAGTTCGAAGAAAACCTTACAGTGTTGTGCTGCTTGATGAAATTGAAAAAGCACATCCTGATGTTTGGAATGTTTTGTTACAGGTGTTGGATGATGGAAGATTAACGGATAATAAAGGTCGTGTTGTGAATTTTAAGAACACGATCATCATTATGACAAGTAATATTGGTAGTCAGCATCATCCAGGAAGCTTTTGAAAATGTAACAGAAAAAAATGTTGAAGATGCAACTGGGAAAGCAAAGATTGAAGTGATGACTTTGTTGCGTCAAACAATTCGTCCGGAATTTTTGAACAGGGTTGATGAGATCATAATGTTCCAGCCACTGCTGAAAAAAGAGATCAAAGGGATCGTAAAAATTCAGTTAGAAAACCTGAAAAAACTGGTGGCAGAAAGTGGGATTCAGCTCAATTTCAGTGACTACGCCTTAGAATTTTTGGCTGAACAAGGCTTTGATCCTCAATACGGTGCAAGACCTTTAAAACGTTTAATACAAAAGGAAATTGTCAATACGCTGAGTAGGCGTATATTGGCCGGAGATATTGATAAATCAATACCGGTTTTGGTAGATGTTTTTGACAATACAGTCGTATTCAGAAATGAAGAAAATGGTAAGACATCGACAAAACCAAAAGAAAAAAAACCAACATTAAACAAATAATCCCGTGATAAAACGGGCAAGGAGTAAAGAAATATGCCAGCACCAAAAGAAGTAATTATTATTATCAAGCCTACGGAAATGTGGGTGGGAAATGAGAAAGCATCTGTAACCCTGATGGAATGGGGCGAATACGAAAGTGAAGAATGTGCAAAAGCAAATGAAGTTGTTAAGCAGATATTAGAAAAGTATGAAGGAAAGATCCGATTTCAATTCAGACATTTTCCACTTACAAAAATTCATCAGCGTAGTTTAAAAGCAAGTGAATCTGCAGTTGCTGCCGGCCAAACAGGTAAGTTCTGGGAAATGCATAATATCTTGTTTCAAAACAGGAGGAATCTTGGAACAACAAGTTTGAAGCTTTATAGTCGTGAAGCAGGGATCAGTGATAAAAATTTTCTTGATAACCTTGTTAATGGTACTTACGGTTGGCAGGTGCAGGATGATATTAAGGAAGCAATTGGAAGAGGTGTAAAAGAGTTACCTGCATTCTTTGTCAACGATGAACCGCTTGGAGTAAAACCAACATTTGATAACCTGAGTAAGGCTATTGATAATGCATTAAAAAGTAAAGGAAAGAAAAAACCAGCTGCTAAGAAAAGAGCATAAAAAAAAGTCCTGCTGAAAAGCGGGACTTTTCTTTTTGATCAGCGATCATTTTTACCAACGGCTGCCGGCGAATGAACGACGATTGTTGTTGCCACCACTTCTTTCTTCACGTGGTTTTGCAACACTTACTTTAATAGCACGACCATCTACAGTAGCGCCATCTAATTCAGCAATTGCTTTTTGAGCAGCTGCATCATCAGACATTTCAACAAAGCCAAAACCGCGGCTGCGGCCTGTTTCTTTGTCGTTAATAACTTTAGCTGATGTTACTTCTCCGTAATCAGCAAAATAACTTTTTAAGTCTTCATCTTGTACGTTGAAGCTTAAGTTTGAAACATAAATGTTCATTTACTTTTGAAATTTAAATTAATAATGATCTGAGAAACGAGTACTGGAAAGAAGACTAACTATTTAGCAGATTAACGCTTAGCAGAAAAAATCATTTACTTATCCAAAGACTAGAACTCAAATTTGAAGCACAAAGATAATGGTTATTGACCGAATGCTCTTTTTTATTTTCATTGACATTGTTAACAAGGGAATAATAATTTTCATTTTATATTTAAAAATAAATATGTAGCTTTTACCTCCAAAACGTAAACCAAAAACTAAAACATTATGAAACGAATTTCCACTACAGCAATTTTGCTTATTGCTGTCGCTTTGATCTCAACACAATGTACAGATGCGAAAAAAGAAGAGACCGGTGAGGTAAAACCAACAGTTGCCCAATTTGGTGGCTTTGACAGCCAGGTAAAATGGGGTGAATCCCTCGTTAAAAACGGTGGTTGTAACGATTGTCACACACCGAAAAAAATGGGACCCAACGGGCCAGAGAATGACATGAGCCTGATGCTTTCAGGACATCCAACAAAAATGCCTCCTGCCGATTTTGATCCGAAAGAAGCTGCCAAAAAAGGTCTCATAGTTACAAGCACATTTACTGCCTGGACGGGACCATGGGGAACAACTTATGCAGCAAATCTTACTTCAGATTCTACAGGTATCGGCGGCTGGAAGGAAGAACAATTTTTGAAAGCACTACATGAGAAGAAATGGATGGGGCTTGAAAATACAAGGCCACTTATGCCACCTATGTCTATGATGCCTGCATCTGAAATGAGTGATGATGAACTGAAAGCAATTTTTGCTTATCTGAAAACAACGCCTGCGGTTAAAAATGTTATTCCCGATGCAGTATTGATGCCTCCGCCACCACCAACTAAATAAATTATACTTACAGATAATTAAACCCTGCACTTTGTGCGGGGTTTTTATTTTACCGGGCTCTGATCAATATCCCAATTATCTGTACGGAAGGGGCAAAGTGGTAATCCTTCTTTGCTGAAAACATTTCCAATTATGGTATTGCCAAAAGCATATCTTACTTGTGCAGGCTCGGCATCATCACGCCAAACTATTATTTTATCTTTTTCAATTTTTGCCTGTGCCGGCAGCCATTGCTCTGTTTTCAGATCCAGAATATAAAAACCCTCAATTGAATTATTTTCCCTGAAACCTTTTGGCACATTATCAAAACTTAAAGTGATCTTACTCTTATTGGTTGTTTTGCTTTTATACATCGGGCTTTTATAAACGATCCCTTTTTGTTTATAAGTTTCAGCCAATGCCCAGTTAGCAAGACGATAACCAACATCATGTTTATTTGATGGATGAATATTATTAATATCGTCTACCAGGTCTGTTACTACAACCATTCCTGTGTTTGGAAAATTCATCGCTTTTGTTTGTGCTTCCTGCACTAAAGCACCGACATTATTATTTCCATATTTATATGGAGCAATTTGTACGTAATAAAATGGGAAATCCTTTTTCCACACTTCACGCCATGATTTGATCATGGTAGTAAATAACTTGTAATAAGTATCATTATTACCGACATTACTTTCTCCCTGGTACCAAATAACACCGGCAATATTGAATTTAGTAATTGGATCGATCATGGCATTGTAACAAAGCCCATCATGATTTGGCCACCAACGAAAACTCTGAAGGCGAGCTGCTGATAAACGAAGTTCATCATCATTGTCAAATATTGATTCCGGTGTCCACACTTCAGCAGGTGTTCCGCCCCAGCTTGAATTGATCAAACCAATCGGTATATTCAGATCCTTATTTATTTTTTTTCCAAAGAAATAACCAACTGCGCTGAAAGATTTTAAAGAATTTGAATCACATACCTTCCATTCTGCCTGCACATCATTTTGCGGATGATTGGCTGTTGTTTTTGGGATATTGAAAAAACGGATATTATTATTATAGCAAGTGGGCAATTCATCTTTAATGTCTTTTAATCCATTCCAATAATTCCATTCCATATTTGATTGTCCTGAACAAACCCAAACTTCTCCGATCATAACATCATTTCAAGACAATTGTGCTATTACCTTTTAATGTAATAATATAAGGACCACCGGCTGAAGGGGTCTTTACTTTGATCTTCCAGTTTGCACGATTATTTACAGCTGTGGTATCAGTTTTTCCATTCCAACTTGCTGTTACTAAAATTCTTTCTCCAGGAGTTCCCCAGCCCCATAAACTTGCTGAATCATTTTGTTGAAGCACCATACCTGAAGAAATAATTGCAGGTACTCTTAACTGGGCTTCTAAGTGAGTTGAAGCTGAAAAAGTAATGATTGCAAAAAGCAATAAGGCTCTCATTGTTAGTCCAGGTTTGTGGACATTAAATGTAAGCATTTTAGTAAAACCAACGATACCACAAACCGGTTACTTGAAGGGGTTTGAATATTTTACATCCGTAGTTACATTCCTGTCAGTAAGCGTTTTTAGAAAGGCAACAAGGGCTGCTTTATCAGCTACAGAAATATTCAATAATCTAGGCTGACCATTAGGCAATTTTAATTGCGGAGATAGATTAGGATGATTTTTTATATCGCTATTATAATGTTCAACTACCTGTTCCAATGTTGTAAACCTTCCATCATGCATATAAGGAGCAGTTAGTTCAACATTTCTTAACGAGGCTACTTTGAATAAGCCTTCATCTGCTGCATTATTTGTTACTGCACCAAAACCGCGATCAGTTATTGTTGCATCAAGGCCATTATTTTTTGCTTCAGGTGCTGTAAATGTTTCTGAACCATGACAAGGGGCACAACCACCAATTGGCGAAAGAAAAATTTCTTTACCCCGATTTTCCTGTGCCGTAAAATTTGGAAACACAGCATTTGGGGGAGGAGCAGGAGCCGGGGGCAATGTTTGCCTTCCCTGGTCGTATTTTGATTGATAAGAGACAATGGAACGTACAAATTGTGAAAGAGCTTTTGAGATCGTATTGCTATTGATCGTACTGTTGCCAAAAGCTTTTGTAAAAAGAGAAGCATAGTATGGTTGACTCTGCACTCTTTTAACTAATGTATCCAGCGTTATTCCCATTTCTACCAGGTCTTGTATAGGCATTAACACTTGTTGCTCGAGTGTAGCAGCTCGTTGATCCCAAAAAAATTTTCCGATCGGATAATATTTAGCATCGATCAATGACATTGAATTTCTTCCTGTTGATCCGCCATTAAAACCTTTACTCAATATAGCAAGATCAGAAAATGAATTTTCTTGTTTATGACAACTGGCACAGGAAATAGTTCTATTTTTTGAAAGTGTTTTATCGTAAAACAAAACCCGACCTAATGTTGCTCCCAAATCTGTGATTTGATTATCTGCTGGCGTATTTATTTGTCCTTGTATTGGTGGGGCAGCGAGATAAGCTGGGATCGGAAGGTTGGCATAATTTAATGGTGTGCCGGGAAGATTAAGATATTTTGCTACCGGGTCATCCTGGGGCGAATCTGTATTGCTTTTGCTACATGCTATTATTAAAAAGGTAACTGAGACTAAAAGAGTAAGAATTACTTTGGTCTTTTTGGTTGGCATAGTTGGCTGGTTTGGGTAGCTGTGACTAAAAGTACATAGTTGAGTTTAATCTATACAAACAGATTAACCGTAATTAACCTTAGCCCTAAATTAAAACAATCAACTGTTTCAATTTAGGGAAAAAGTTTCGGCGTTGTGTGCCGGAATCAAAAATGCGAGGAAGATCACTTCAGCAATCATTTTGGTCGTTATTTTTTTAAGATCAATTGTAAGCTATTTTCATGATTGATAACTGCCACCCATTGGCTGAATGCAGGAATTGGATTTGTGTCATCCTGATCATTTCCTGAATTATTTTTTCTATTAAACTCTTCAAGTTCTTTCAAATATTTTTCTGTTTCAATTTTCCCAAGAGTTACAAGACTTCCCCCACCTTCAAAATAATAGTGAGTGGCGATAAATCTTTTTACATGCAGCCTTGTTTCTTTTGGTAAAAAATTTTGAAGCTTCCAAAAACTTCTGCTTCCTGATTTTTTTATTGCATTTAAAACAGGAGCCGGACCGCTGTTGTAAGCCGCGATCACTAAAAGCCAATCTTCAAAATATCCATACAGCGTTGTAAGATATCTTGCTGCAGCTACACTGCTTTTCCAAATATGTTGTCGTTCATCATATTTTGCGGTGATCTTTAACCCTAATGTTTTTGCTGTGCCCGGCATAAATTGCCAAACACCCACTGCGCCAACACCAGACCTTGCATTTGTTTTGAGCTTTGATTCTATGATCGCAAGATATTTTAGTTCAAGAGGGATCTGGTATTGAGTAAAGACTTTATCAATGGTTTTTAAATAACCACTTTTATTCAATTTTATTTTTTCAAATAGTTCATCATTGTCTTCAGCATAATCCTGAACGAATTTTCCCATTGACTGGTGTAATGGAACTCCAGGAATTGACAAAGAGGATTTACCTGTGACAGATAAAAGAAAAGAGTCATTGTATACAAGATCATTCAGAGTAAGAGGGTTTGTACCTCCATTTGATCTCAGAACAATTATAAAGAACGATACCAGAAAAAATACTGTCTTAATTTGTTTCTTGTTCAACATCGTTTTAAGTTTTAGTAAAACAATGCCGACCCAAGGTGTTGGATTTCTAACGAAAAAAATTGATCACAGGAGTATCGGAGTAATAGGGTTGTTAAAAAAATTCCGGGGGTACGGTTATTTGGCTTTTCATTTCCGGAACGGGAAAGGTTGTCATAGGAGATTGATTGAACAGATCAAAAATAGAAACCACATACCGGATCGCATAGCATATTGTATTAGGAAATGCACTAACAAAAACTTAATTCAATGATCCTCATTGATGTTTTTTTACCCATGTTGTTAAAAACGAATAAATACGTGAATAAAAAGAACGGTTTTTTTTAATGTTTTTTTGAACAACCCACATTGGCAATAATGATGCCGTTTTAAGGGATATTTTCATTGTTTTTTTTATTTATGATTGTTCTGCAACTTTGAGAAACAAAATCAAAAAATGGCTCAACCAAAAAAGGCTGCGATCGGATTTATTTTTATAACCCTTTTGATTGACGTAATGGGCTGGGGATTGATCATACCAGTGATGCCAAAGCTAATTGCTCAATTAAAGCACATTGAAATAAATGATGCCAGTGCTTATGGTGCCTGGTTACTTTTTGCTTATGCATTCACACAGTTCCTTTGTGCTCCGCTTATAGGAAATCTTAGCGACCGCTTTGGTCGTCGCCCGATCTTATTATGTTCTTTATTTGGCTTCGGTATCGATTATATTTTTCTTGCATTGGCTCCAAGTTATGGTTGGTTATTTATAGGTCGCATTATTGCAGGTTTTACCGGTGCAAGTTTTACTACTGCTGCTGCTTATATTGCCGATATAAGTACTGCAGAAACTAGAGCAAAGAATTTTGGAATGATCGGCGCTGCTTTTGGTTTAGGATTTATTATTGGCCCGGCATTGGGCGGCTTATTAGCTGGTTTTGGTATTCGGGCACCCTTTTATGCCGCAGCTGGTCTTTGTTTATTGAATTTTCTTTATGGCTATTTTGTTTTACCTGAATCTTTAGATAAAGAGCATCGGCGGGCTTTTGACTGGAAAAAAGCTAACCCACTTGGTTCGCTACGATTTTTAAGAAAGGCTCCAACAATTGCGGGATTGGCACTTTGTTATTTTCTTATATATCTCGCTGCAATGGCTGTACAGGGAAATTGGAATTATTTTACAATGTATCGTTTTCATTGGACAGAAAAATTGGTGGGTATTTCGTTGGCTGTTGTTGGTTTATTGGTAGGAGTTGTTCAAGCGGGTCTAACAAGAGTTGTCAATCCGAAGCTGGGCAATGAAAAAAGTATTTATATCGGGTTGTTATTATATACATTAGGGCTTATTTTATTTGCCTTTGCAACACAGGGATGGATGATGTTTCTTTTTTTGGTTCCTTATTGCCTTGGAGGAATTGCTGGCCCGGCATTACAATCAACAATGGCGGGGCATGTTAAGCAAAATGAACAAGGTGCTTTGCAGGGTGCATTAACAAGTTTGATGAGTCTCACAACGATCATCGGTCCACTGATCATGAATAACCTGTTTACTTATTTCACACATAAGAATGCTCCGTTTTATTTTCCTGGTGCATCTTTCTTTTTAGGAGCTATTTTTATGTTGGGCAGTACTGTGATCAGCTACTCAGTTTTTAGAAAGGAAAAACATCAGCTACAGGCAATTTAGTTGCTGCTAAATAAGATGTTTTTTAATATAGTCATCTAATGATAGCTGACCACCACCTTCAAAAAGAAAAAAGACAAGTAAAACAAGTATAAGTAGTGAATAGAAGAGTTCAGAGCCTGAATTAAAACCTCCTGGTGCATTAATAAACACAGCTCCGATTAGAATTGGAATTTGTATTAATGCAGATAATCTTGTAAACAAACCGATAGTAATTAGAAAACCACATAATAAATGTATCCATGTAATTACAACAGTGATCCAATCTGGTAAAAAATTAAAATTGCTACTTGCAAGAAGTGCCCGGAATGAGATCATATCATCAATGAAAGAAATGCCTTTAGAGACAAGAGCAATACCAAGAGCAGCACGAAGTAATAATAATAATCCTGGGTGAGTGGTGCTCCATTTATCAAGTCTTTGTAAAATAGCCATAAAATATTTTTTAAAGGAGCGAAATCGATGATTATAAAAGGTACGCCAAAATTATACCGGAAACCAAATATATTTTTTCATTATTGTTGTAACATCCTGTTTATTACCATATAACTTAAAACGATAAGAAGAAGAATTATGAAGATGGCGATATAAAACCAGGGTTGATCTTTAAAACGAAGCTTTTCTCTTTTTTGCTTTTTCTTTTCAAGCTTTTTATGAAGATCACGATTAAGCTGTTCTACAAGTGAAGATATTTTTTCTTTATTTTTTATTTCCTGTAGGCCGTCCATGGCATCATCCGTAAAGTTTGTAGCCATCATTTTCTTTTCTACTTCATGACGTTGTTCGTCAGATAGCCTGCCTTCCAGGTATTTTAATAATGTTTCCTGGTCCACTTCCTGTGAAAGATGTGATAATATGTCTTTTAACTTGTCCGGCATTTAACCATTCATTTTTTTCTCAATTAAAATTCTCATGTTCCGCTTTCCGTTTTGTATGTGGCTTTTTACCTGCATCATGCTATAGCCAGTTTGTTCTGTTATTTGCTGATAGCTTTTCTTTTCCATGTAAAACAAAGTTACACATAGTTGCTGGTCAGCATTCAATTCTTTCAATGCTTCGCCCATATACTCGTAAGTCTTTTCATTCAACAGTAAGCTTTCTTTATCTGTTTCGTCAGCTTCCGCAGGAATGCTTTCTTTTACTTCGATTGTATTTTTACCAGGCTTGTCTCTCAATTGCATCAGGCAATGATTTTTTGCCACCATGTATATCCAGCTTTTAAAATATTCAACCCGGTATTTTTGCAGTTCAGTTATAGCTTTCAGGAAAATTTGTTGCACACTATCTCTTGCCAGTTCCTCATTCTTTAAATATTTCATGCAGACACCCAATAACAACAATGTATACCGCTCCAATAAAATGCCGAGCCACTGGTTATCCCGGTCAGCATAAAATCTTTCGAGCAACTCCTGGTCGGTAATATGTTTGTTTAGTTTTGGGTTCACGGGATGAAAATAGCTAATTTCATTTTCTATGATGCGGGAAGTTGGTGAAATTTCACAATAAGTTTTAAAGCTCACCAGGGCTAACAATATAGGTCAGCTATATTTTCTTTTACTTTAAACCGGATGGTGATAGTAAATGCATATTGATTGGTATCAGGCAGAATAGCCCCATGCGATGGTGATAGGTGCAATTGAATAAGGGAAAACAAAATAATTATATATTTCTGCAGTGATCCTCCCATTTTTTTCTTTAAAACTGTCATAAGTATTATCTTGAGAAGCGGTCTGCTTGATTTTTATGAAATCGTTTGAACTCCTTTTCTACAAACTTTACTGTTTACAGTCGGCGCTATCAGTTATCCCCATCAACTGTAAATTCATTATGGTATCATGTGTTTTTAACGAATCTACATGAATGATCTCTTCTTCGGCAAGAACAAGTCTTAGTTCTTTTGGAGGATAATCGAAAGGGATTAAAATTTTTATAAGTACCGGTCAAATAAAAAAATGTGCTATCGGTACGCCGGCTATAATCTTCTATCATTAAACCAGGGATCTTGTTGAAGTGAAGCAATAAAACTGCTGAACTTCATATCAAAAGGATGAGTACGGAAATAATTTTTTAGAACTGGATGTATTGGGTTTTGCGAGTACCCGGTGCCAACTATCACAATAAATAAAGGGAATAAAATTTTTTTCATTAGAAAACGCCTTTTACCCATTTAATGAATAAGGCATCCCAACCTAACATTTTTATAGCAGTATAAAAAAGTATGATTGCAAAAATTTTCTTAAGTGTATCTGTCGGTAATGAAATAGCCAGCTTGCTCCCGAAGTAAGCACCTCCAACAAAGCCAACTGCCAACAGACGCTATAACTTTCAGGTCCATGGGTGTTCCCATTTTCTTACATTGATGATAATAAAATAATGAGGCGATTATTACTACTGGTAGCGTTAGCACTGCCCAGTGAAGTTCCTTGTGCCTGGTGTTGGGTATAATGCAGAAAAAATATCAAGGCAGGAACCATGATAATGCCGCCGCCCACACCAACCAAACCGCTGAGCATGCCGGCAGCCAGGCCAATTATCAATACGGTTAGAATGATTTGAACTGTCATTTTCTGTTGTATAATATTTTGATTGAGTGATTGCATGTGGGTTACTTATCACTTTTGTCTTTGAAATTCTCTTTGTAAAAAGCAATTGCATCATCAATGATCTTTCATGGCAGTTTCTTTATCCTGGAAATTATCGATCACCACTTTTTTATTTTCCAATACTTTGTATTGTTCAAAGAAATTTCTCAGTTCGGCAATAAAGTGAGGAGGCAAGTCTTCAACGTTTTTAATATGATTGACTGAAGGGTCATTCGCAGCCACTGCAATGATCTTATCATCCACTTGTCCCTGGTCGATCATTTGCATATTACCGATCACATTGGCTTCTACCAGGCAAAGTGGCTGAATGGATTGAGAACAAAAACCAAGTATATCCAGCGGATCGCCATCCTGCCCCAGTGTTTGCGGAATAAAACCATAATTGATCGGATAGTGAAATGAAGAATAAATCACCCGGTCCAATCTCAACAATCCTGTTTCTTTATCTACTTCATATTTTGCACGGCTGCCCTGTGGAATTTCAATCACTGCATTTACATTCAGGGGGGCATTTTTTCCATAATGGGCTCCATGCCAGGGATGAAGGACGTAAGCATAAAATAATTATTTAGCGATGCGAATACCAGTAAATGTTGCCACTAATCCGCCAACAACACTGGCGGTTAAATAAATAAGAAATAAAGCCGGTTCTGTTTTCTTTTAATAAACCAATTCCTTCCAGTGTAAATGCCGAAAAAGTGGTAAAGCCACCGCAAAAGCCTGTCATCAATAATAATTTCATTTCTTCGTTCCAGGTAAGTGAGCGGCTAACCAAACTCCATAAAATGCCGATCAAAAAACAACCGGCAATATTCACGAGTAAAGTCCCTGTTGGAAATGTAGCAGCGGTTTGCACTGGAAAAATTTGTGAACAGCATAGCGCAACATGCTGCCGCAGCGCCGCCTAATCCAACTATCAAAAAATTTTTGATCATTTAGGAATTGAATCTTTTGATTGAAAAGTAAAATTGAGATCAATGAACCACTCGCCATTCAGCTTTACTATTTTTAATGAATCAGGTCTGTTTTTATAAGAATTTGAATAGAGCACAATAGTTGTAGAATCATTTACTTCATGTGTTTCTTTCAGAAAACGGATACTGGCTGTTTTGTATGCCTTTTTATCTTCAGGGGGAAGACTATTATTGTAATCTTTTTCATAAATGTCGATCATCTGTTTATTAGTGGAATCTTTCACCAAATAAGTTCTTGCTTTTTTATAATCTCCATCCAATGCGGCACGAAGAAATTTGCTTGCTGCATCCATATCCATTTGCTGGTTTTATTTCTTCTTCTTTGGTTGAATCATTACAGGCAGATAAAAGCAAGATCAATAAAGGCGTAAGTTGGATCAGTTTTTTCATTCCTGCAATGTACTAAAAACCTTTAAGTAGTCAGTTTGGGTATTACAGATATTAAACAAAGATCCCTCTCCAAAAGGAAAGGGATGTATAGGTTAGTAAGCCGAATAAAATTGTTACAGTACAAGAGTCCCCTATGCTAAGCTTCGGTGGTAAATGCGACGCAAAGAAGCTGATGGTAGTATGAAACTGGCTACATACTATTTTATCTCACCTCGGTTTCTTCTTCTTTTCTTTCTTTATCGTAAGCTCTGAGAATTGATTTCACCAAACGGTGACGTACCACATCTTCTTCATCCAGTTCAATATGTGCAATGCCATCAATATTTTGCAGAATGCGGACAGCCGTTATGCAAACCGCTGCGCTGATTTCTTGGCAAGATCAACCTGCGTAATATCACCGGTAATGATGGCTTTTGCATTGGCACCGATACGGGTCAGGAACATTTTTAATCTGCAGGTCGGTGGCATTCTGCGCTTCATCCAGAATGATGAATGCATTATCCAAGTGTACGGCCACGCATATAAGCCAGCGGTGCAATCTCAATGGTTCTTGTGGTCATATAATAACCCAGCTTATCAGCCGGTATCATATCATCCAGTGCATCATACAACGGACGCAGGTAAGGATCAATCTTTTCTTTCAGATCACCGGGAAGAAAACCAAGACTTTCACCGGCTTCTACAGCCGGTCGTGTAAGAATGATCTTCTTTACCTGTTTATTTTTTAATGCCCTTACAGCCAGTGCAACAGCAGTATATGTTTTACCGGTACCGGCAGGACCAATGGCAAATACAATATCATTCTTCTCTGCTTCCTGCACCAGCTTTTTCTGGTTGGCCGTTCTTGCCCTTACTGATTTACCATTGGGGCCAAATACCAGTACATCATTGGGATTTCGTTCAATAAAATTATCAACCGTTTCGGCATCATCGCCACCGAGTATCTGTTCAAAATAATTTTCACTCATGTGGCCGTTCCGTTCCAGGTATGACACAATGAGTTCAATTTTTTCCCTGGCAGTTTCTATCTGCTCCGGGCGCCGCTCAGTTTTAGCTGTGTGCCGCGGGAAAGGATTTTTAGCAGGGGAAATTTCTTTTTGAGGATGTCTAGTTTGCCGTTGTTTACTCCAAAGAACTCAATAGGGTTAACGGTTTCGAGGTTAATGATCGTGTCTGTCAATTCACTTCGTTTTTAATTTCACAATCCTGGCATAGGGTGGTTACCGGATTTATTCACGACACCTGTTTTATTCAGATGTTTGACCCATGGATTAAAATAAAGACTTATCTCAATCACTTCCTAAAGTTAATTATTAACAGGTGTGCATACAAATTGTTGAAAGTAAAATTTGGTTAATAAATTATTTAATAATTGTAAATACAATTTTGTTGCCAGTTTATCTTCCGAAGCTTTATGCGAAGGCAGGCTTTTGTAATTCTATTAAACTTCTGTTGTGTCACTCACTTGTACTGCAATAATTCTATTCAACAAATTGGAGTCTTGTCATGCAGAGCCGGATATTATAAGGATCATTCAAAGTTTAATAAATGATAGGCGAAGCATCTTATAATTGCCAAAGCCTGAGATGCCTCGTTCCTCGGCATGACAAGACTCCGTGAATAGAGAATTTCTTTGCGCTTTTGCGTGAAGCCTTTCTTCTGATCAAAGTCAGCCAAATTCATGCTAAACATCATCCTGTTTCTTTAATCTATCTTATTAATTTTATGATATGGAAGAGATAAAACCGCTAAAGCGAAGTAAAGAACTGGCGCCACTCAGTCGTGAACATCATGACGGGTTATTATTTGCATGGAAAATAAAACAGGGACTCGCAAATGGAACTTCTATTGAAACTCTTTGTAATTACACACGGTGGTTTTGGTCCAACCATATTAAAACACATTTTAAAGATGAAGAAAAAGTGCTCGTAAAATTTTTGCCTGCAGATAATCCTTTAGTTCTTCAAATGTTTAAAGAACATGCACAGATACGTGACCTCATTATCTCTCTCGATAAAGAACCAGATCAAGGTTCGCTGCAATTGCTTGCTGAGTTTATCAATAATCATATTCGCTTTGAGGAAAGGGATCTTTTTGCTTATGCTGAAAAAACACTTACACAGGAACAATTAGATGCGATCTACAAAGACCTGCCACATGACTTGCATTGCGACACGCAATGGAATGATGAGTTTTGGCTAAAGAAGTAGATCAGGCTGATGCCTCCTTATTTTGCTGAACGGATGTTTTTTCTTTTCGAATTTCTATTTCGGCAAGGATCTGCCGAATGGCTTCCTTACATTCTTTGTATTCATTTCCGAAATCTTTATACACCAATAGCTGCGTAAACTTCTGCGTTTTTTGGGCAAGAATGTCCACAAGTTCCTCCATTGTCAAGTTTTGGCGATCCTCAATCATAAGCCTCAGAACAGTCGGTTAAATAATTAATGGGAATGCTGACTTATTGCTGCAATAATTGTGCAAAGCTGTCTTGGTTATAATGTCAAGACTTTTTATAAGCTAAATGATAAATTGAACCACTCAAGTGTTAATCCAGGGATAGCTCAGAACGTCAATTATTTACCTGTTAAATCATTCAGAAATTAACAATCATCCTTCTATTGGCTGTATATTTTTTTGCAATTTTACATTAACATTCTTCATGCTATGCACCTTCGCCACTGCTTATTGCTGGTTCTTCTCTTTGGTTTTTACGGTGCCCATGCACAATACTTCAAAATTTCCGGTAAGATCACTAATGATAGGCTTGAACCGCTTGCATTGGTAAGCATACAAGTAAAAGGATCGGTTAAAGGGACTGTTTCCAAAGAAGATGGCACTTATGAGCTCCGTCTTGAAGAAGGAACCTATGATCTTGTCTTCAGCATGGTGGGATATAAAACGTTTTTGATAAATGTTGTCGTTAACCGTGATTATATACAGAATATTATCCTGGAAACAGATGAAGGAAAAAATCTTTCTGAGGTAGTTGTAAGAGGAAAAATGAAAGACCGTTCAGAAGAGATCCTTCGGAATGTGATAAAGCATAAAGATGATATACTGGCGGCAGCCGGCCCGTACTCCTGCAACGTTTATATAAAAGCTACACAGGAAGATTCAACACAACGAAAAGTAAAAAAGAAAAAGGGCCAGGTTGATACGATCAGTGCTAATTTGAACGCCGAGCTGCAACGAATGTCAATGGCAGAAATTTCTCTGCATTACGATCATGAGAATAATAGCCGTGTTAAGGAAGAAAGAACAGGAGTAGTAAAAAGAGGAAATCCCGAGGCGCTTTTTTATCTCTCATTAACGGAGGGAGATTTTAATTTGTATAATAATCTTCTTAATTCAACAATATTATCAGAGGTTCCGTTTTTATCTCCGGTTAGTTACAGCGGTCTTGCCGCATACAGGTATAAGGTCATAAATATAAAACACGAGGATGGAAGAAAGATATATACCATCAGCGTAAAGCCAAGGCAATTAAGTAATGTAACTGTTGAAGGCGAGATAAGGATCCTTGACAGCGCCTGGGTAATTTTAAGTGCACACTTCACATTGCCCAATTATCATATTCCTGAATACGATCATTTTGAAATAGACCAGCAATACAGCTTTGTTGATAATAAAGCATGGATGATCATCCGCCAGCAATTCAATTACTATTCAAAAACCGGCAAGGGAAAATTATCAGGAGAAACGATCGCTTCTTACAAAGACTTTGAGTTCAATAAAGAATTCCCGAAAAAATATTTCGGTACAGAACTAAGCTCCACTTCACAGGAAGCTTATGACCGTGACAGCAGTTTTTGGCAGCAAACAAGAACAGAACCGCTGACCTCAAAAGAGATCCGGTTCATTCATTATAAAGACAGCATGTTTCGTGTTACCACCAGCCAACCATATCTCGATTCTATTGACAGGGTAACCAACAAAGTAACCTGGCCAAAGGTTTTGCTATTCGGACAAACCAAATTTGACCGTGAGAAAAAACGTACATGGCAGTTACCACCGCTTATTGACGTCATAGACCCGTTTCGATTTGGCGGGGTAAGAATAAAAGCAAATGTTTCCTATTTTAAAACATTTCAATCTAAGAGATCAGTGTCAGTGTTTTCGAATATCAGTTATGGCATCAGGAACCAGGATGTGAATGGGAATATAAGCATCACTCATAAGTATAATCCCTTTAATGGCAGTTTTATTAATGTTTCAGCACAACGTGACTTTCAATATATTTTCCAGGGTGATGCATGGATCAATATGCTGAAGCGGGATAATTTTTATCTCAACCAGGGAATCGGTATTAACCATGGAGTAGAAGTGGTAAATGGCCTTGTCTTATTTTTAAATGCAGATTATTCATATCGTCGTTCTGTAGTTGGTTACGAAACAAACCCCAAACTGGATACTGTTTTAGGCGTGGTGAATGAGCCGGTTCCTTTCGAATCGTACAATGCATTTTATGGAAAAGTGCGTTTGCAATACACGCCGAAGCAGCGTTTCATTCGTGAGCCAAGAGAAAAAATTATTCTTGGTTCCAAATGGCCCACGTTTTATGCAAGCTGGCGAAAAGGAATTCCGGGTGTATTTAAAAGTGTAGTGGATTTTGATTATCTCGAATTCGGAATGGAGCAGGAATTGAAATTAGGAATAACCGGTGTTTTTAAATACAAAATACTTACTGGAAATTTTTTCAATACAAAAGATCTTCGCATGGTTGATTATAAATTTCAGCGTCGCGGCGATCCGATCCTTTTCATGAATCCTCATGAAGCATTTCAATCGCTTGATTCAACGTTTCCGGTATTTAAGCGATTTTACCAGGCGCATTTTGTGCACGAATTCAATGGAGCTATCCTGAATAAAATTCCGCTGTTCAAAAAACTGGAGTTGCGTGAGATCGTTGGCGGTGGTTTTTTAATTGCACCTGAAAGAAATTTGCGTTATGCAGAACTATTTACCGGTATTGAAAAAGTTCTCAAAATGCCATTCTATCCCGTTTATAAATTCAAGTTGGGTGCATATGTAATTGGTTCGGCGGCCAACCAATTCCGCAATCCTGTTCAATTTAAAGTTGGATTTACCGTTTGGGACAGGAGTAGCAATAAGTGGCGATAAAGGAATTATTTTATCGGCATTGGTAATTCTGTTCATCTTCCCTTGCACAGTTTATCCAGAGCGAAGCGAAGGGCACACTTGTACTGTAACAATTCTTTTCAACTGCCGAACATTTTATTTGATGATAATAAAAATTGTAATGGCGTAGTCCACCCCCATTCGAGTATTTCTTTTAATTGAATATCCGGCCCCCGCCAGCGGGGGATAATATGCAGTCTTTTATTCGAACATAGATGAAAACACTATTTGATGAATTTTTTTACGATAGCCAATTATAAGAATGTTCATTGTCCCCCGCTGGCGGGGGAAGCGGTTCGATATTTGTAAAATAACAATTGGGGGTGGATAAAGAATTCAAATTTGAAATCGAAACCTTTTAGTTTGCTTCGGCTTGCCGTCGAGAAACTAAAGATTTCTACAACTTTATCGGCAAACCTCGCAATGACGAGAGTCTATGAGATTTATTTTTTCTTCATTCTTGCGGAGTCTCGTCATTGCGAGGCCGTCATTTAAAAATAGTTTTAGTCTTAGTAAAGAAGGCCGAAGCAATCTTAAGATGTAAAAAAGCCGAATTGAAATTATGCAGTACAAGAGTGCGATCCTTCGCTTCGCTCTGGATAAACTGCGACGCAATTGCTCAATGATGAAAAGAACGATGAAAGGAGCGTCGCAACAAAAGCTTAATAGTAGCACAAATGCTGCCTTCGCATAAAGCTTCGGCAGATAAACCGGCTACATAAAATCACCACCTCGCTACGATCTTAAAATTTATTAATCGTGGAGTTAAACGATTGGGAATAGTAAAAACATTGTTGGCGAAATCTTTTATAAGCAAATAAGAAATGGTATTGGAACGATCCAAAAGATTAAATACTTCGAGACTGGCCCAAATACTTTCAAAATTGCGGAAAGGGGAGTGGCTGCGACGATTCGATTTATCAGCATCAAGTAACAAAGCGCTGAAACCAATATCAACTCTTATATAAGGTTCGATGATAGCGCCATTGCGATACTTTACACTGCCGGGAATATTATAAGGAAGATTGGTGCCGTAAATAGTATTAAGGTAAACTCTGAAATTTTTATTCGTGGCCAGGTAATCCTGGAAGAACATACCAAATGTAAGCGTACGATCTGTCGGGCGACGAAACCAACCACCTTCGACAGTTGCACTATCAATTGCCTGGTTGAGTGTATCAATTGTATACTCTGTATAATAATCCCCATCAATATTTTCTTTTGTATCCATCAATCCAATGCTGATCCAGCTTTCGGCATCTTTAACTAACTCGCCGAAGAGTCTTCCTTCAATACCATAAGCATAGGCTTTTGCGCTGTTCTCGCCATAATAACGGATGCGGACATTGTCAATATCATAAGGAACAACATCCCACATATTTTTATAATACGCTTCAACCGTCATCCGCATTGGCCTGTTGGTTTTTTTAAAATTATAATCAAAGCCACCAACAATCTGGAAACTTTTTTGTGCTTTCAGATCTGTGTTCACCGTGCCATCATATCTTCTTAACTCACGATAAAATGGCGGTTGATCATAAATGCCGGCCGCAAATCGATAGATAATATCTTTTCCGCCTTTTGGTTGCCAGCTTGCACCAACTCTTGGAGAAAGTAAAAATTCATTGTTGAGTGAATTATAATTGTAACGAACGCCTGCCTGTAGTGTAAATGAGTTTGAAGTATCTCCAAAGATCAGATTGTCCTGGAAATATCCTGAGATCTTATTGACATCTAATGATGCTGTTGATTTGATGACTTTGTTCAACTGCAAAATAGCTGGGTTGTAAGGAAGAGAATAACCCGCTGAATCCTGGAATTCCCATTCATTGAGTTTGTCATCAATATTAGTTTTATCATAACCAATTCCCCATAGAAAAACATTTTTTCCTTTATCAAGTATTCCTTTATGAGAAACATTCCAGTTGTCGATGTTTAGTTTATTGCGTGCAAAATTTTGAAATACCCCGGCGCCCAGCGGGTTTACAATTAAGCCGAATGTTGGTTTTGCTTTATCAAAATCTCTTTCACCAAATAAATAGGCGCCTGAGATATCAATGTTTTCTTCTTCATCATTCTCAAATCTTGAAACCATCCATTTTAGTTTCAGATCTTTTTTTGGCTGGTTGATAATGGAGAGACCAAGCATATTTGTTTTATACCGGTCTCTTTCCTGTCCTTCAAAATATACATCAAGTCCAAGCACGGCGGTGAAGTAAGGAGAGAATACAGAAGAAGTAAGCTGACTAAATTCAGGAACCAATACAAATTTTGTTTGAGAAATATTTCCAAGAAACTCTGCCTGCCACTTATTATTAAATTGATAAGTGATCAGGGCCTGGAGATCGGCTGAAGAAGGAACATAATTACCTTGCGTTTCCTGACGGCTTAATAAATTTTTATTACTCCGGTTACGGGCACCAATAAGATAGCTGAGTTTATTGTTATTCGAAATTCCTTCAAGTTGAAGGCCCTGTTCCAAGATGCTTACATAAGCAGAGCCTCCAAAACGTCTTGGTTTTTTGTATTGAATATCCAGCACACTACTCATCTTATCTCCATACTTTGCCTGGAAACCGCCGTTATAAAAACTGATATTGCGAACCATCTCAGGATTTATAAAACTCAATCCTTCCTGTTGACCGCTGCGAACAAGGTAAGGGCGGAAAATTTCAAAGTCATTTACATAAATAAGATTTTCATCATAGTTGCCGCCGCGAACTGAATATTGTGACGTAAGCTCATTGTTTGAGCCAACAAAAACTTTGATCATGCTTTCAACACCCATAACTGGTGAGGGCAGATTGATAATAGATTTTGGGTTTGGTTTTATCAATCCGGCTTCTCTTCTGTCACGCTGATCGGTAACAATTACTTCTTCCAGCACTTTGCCTTCTCTTTCAAGGCGAATGACTATAGTTTCCTCTTCATTCTCACTTAATAAAAAATTCTTTTGTATCGATTTAAACCCGGTATAACTAAAAACGATTGCAAATGCACGGTCGGCAGTTACTTTTAATCGAAATGTACCAGAGTCAGAAGTGATAATTCCCTTTTGTTGGCCAAGAATAACCACAGAAACATTTGAAAGAGGATTTTCATTTTCATCCAATACTTTACCGGAAACGTAAGCAGGTTTTTTTTGAGCGTAGATCGAAGTAACGGGCAATAAGCAACAGGCAATGGACAATAGGCTAGAGACCAGGATTAATCTTGATTGGCGGTTCATTCCTAAGAAGCGGATTTTGATAGACAATATTAATCAATAAAATTCGGTTTGCCTATTGATGGAACGCAGATTTGTTATGATTCTTATGAATTGCACTGATGATCTTAATAAATCATCGTTCTATCCTTATTTATTGATCCTCCCAAGTTTTAGATAAATGGGAAAGATAACTTTCTTCACTTCACCTTCAGGCCAAAGTTTTTTTATTTCTTCTTCAATGATGGGGATGGGAGAGTGGCCGTTTACTTTAATATATTTTTGAATAGCACTCCAACTGCTGATATAGCCGATCATATCTTCTCTTTGCCAATTCAAAGTCGTTTCAAAATCCTTTACAGGCAAAAGGTCATAATCAAACTCAACAGTTGCATATTTTTCTTCAACATATTTTCTTGCCTCGTCCCAATAAGGCTTGGTCACGTTTTCATAGAAATTAAAAATAGCATCGTCTACCTTTTTATCACCCGGCATATTTCTAAAATAGACCCAGATTGCGATAATAGCTCCGGGCTTACAAACTCTAGTCACTTCTTTTTTAAATTCATTCCATTTTATCCAATGATAAGCTTGTGCTACTGTGACAAGATCAAAAGTGTTTTCTTCAAAAGGAGTTGATTCGGCTGGGCAAACGAGATATTCAATATTTTCTTTAAGAGTTGCCTTTTCAATTTGTGCAGCGCTGATATCTGTTGCAATAACTTTTTTAAAATGATCGGCTAAAACAACTGCCGCTTGTCCATTGCCGGTTGCACAATCCCATGCAATGTTTTTTTCTTTTACAAAAGATAAAATGTGATCGTAAAGTTCTTTTGGATAAGTAGGTCTGTAACGGGCATAAAGATCAGACTGTGTACTAAACAGATCTTTTGCCATGGCGGTTATAATTTTTTCAGTTGTGCAATTGTTGCTTTAGGATCAGAAGAACTGAACACTGTATTGCCTGCAACCAAAACATCTGCGCCGGCCGCAACGATCGTTCCTGCATTTTCTAATGTAACGCCTCCATCGATCTCAATCAATACATTCAGACCTTTTTCATCTATCATTTTGCGGAGAGTCTTTATCTTTTTTAATGTATGATGAATAAATTTTTGTCCGCCAAAACCGGGATTTACACTCATCATACAAACAAGATCAACATCAGCAAGAACATCTTGTAAGCTTTCAATGGGTGTATGCGGATTTATGGCAACTCCGGCTTTCATGCCCAATGACTTTATCTGCTGAATATTTCTGTGCAAATGCGGACATGCTTCAATATGTACGGAAAGTACATCGGCTCCTGCATTTTTAAATTGCTCAGCATATTTTCCCGGCTCTTCGATCATTAAATGAACATCGCAAACTTTTGTTGTTGCTTTTCTGAAAAAAGAAATCAGCATTGGCCCAAAACTAATGTTTGGAACAAAACGACCATCCATCACATCTAAATGATACCAGTCAGCCTGGCTTTCGTTCAGCATTTTACAATCGGCATCAAGATTCAGGAAATTTGCAGAGAGAAGTGAGGGAGCAATAATGGGCATTGAAGTGGTTTTGCAACGCAAGATACAAAGCCAGAATTATTAATTTTTAATTATTAATTTTTAATTCTATCTGCTGCCTCTTTTGCTTCAGTCAGCGTTTTATCAAATGCAAAAGCCCGCTGGTAACTGATCCTGGCTTCTTCTTTTTGTCCCAAAGCTTCCTGGCATTTCCCTTTCCATAAGTGGGCATCAGCAAAACTGTTAGAAACTTTTATTGCAATATCATATACTTCCATCGCTTCTTTATATTTCGATTGCTTATAAAGTATTCTTCCTTTTTCCATATAGGCATCCAAAAAAGTATAATCTTTTTTTATGCAGGAATTGAATAGTTCAAGGGCTTTGCTGTAATCAACAATATTATAATAGTAAACTCCTTTTAAGTAATCAGGATTAGGATCTCTCTTACTTACATCATTTTTATTCATCGAGTCGCAAATTGCGATCGTTCTGGGATTTCTTGTTTCGGCATAAAGATTTGCCAGTTGCAAACCGGCTTCAGTTAATTCTCCCGGGATAACAAAAAGCTCAAATGTTTTAATTGCATTTGCTGTATCGCCTGCAAGTCCAAGTAGTTCTGCCCTTTTAAATAAGTATTCAAAATAAGCTTTCATTTGCGTAGAATCTCCCCTCGTGATATTCATAGAATCCAACACATTCACGGCTTCTTTGTATCTTCCTGCCTCCTGTAATGTGAGAACAAGATTGTATTTAAGTAATGTGTCGGTCGGATATTTTTTTAGTGAATCACGATAGGACTGGAGCAACTGTTGCAAACTATCCTGCGTCTGTTGAGCGGAATTGCTACTATTACTATTACAGGCAAATAATATGGTTGCAAGAACTGAAAGGGCTAAAAGATTTTTCATAAAACATTTGGGTGATATGACAAAAGTCTGACATTTGCCGGGGTTTCAGAAAATAGTTTTGCTAAATTTTTTTAACTGATGAATTATATGAAATTCTTGACTGCAGGTTTTTTTATGGGATTGGTTTTTTTGATCTGTCTCTCTTTTACAAGTAAGAAAGCAAATACGAGCCAATTTATTACAGCTGACGTAAAACATAAGATAGATACTTTGCAATATCCAAGTGAAGCGCATCTGAAAAATGTTCAACAACTCACATTTGGTGGTGATAATGCCGAAGCATATTTCAGCTTTGACAACAAATGGATAGTATTTCAACGTACACAACCAAAAGATGGGTTAATGTGCGATCAGATCTTTGTTGGTAAAGCTCCAAAACAAGGGGAAGCATTTACATATAAAATGGTAAGTACCGGCAAAGGCCGAACAACCTGCGGCGCATTTTTAAAAGATGGTAAACATATTATTTATGCATCTACTCATTTAGGTGCCGATACATGTCCCCCTGTTCCTGATAGAAAAAAATACGGTAATAAGTATATCTGGCCATTGTATGATAGCTATGACATTTTTATGGCAGATCTTGATGGGAAAATTGTAAAGCAATTAACGCATAGTAAAGGATATGATGCGGAAGCAACAGTTTCTCCAGATGGGAAAACGATGTTGTACACAAGTGACAAAGACGGCGATATAGATCTGTACATGATGGATCTGAAAACAGGCAAAGAAAAAAGGATCACCAATACGCTTGGCTATGATGGCGGTGCATGGTTTAGTCCTAATGGAAAAAAAATAATTTGGAGAGCAAGCCGTCCAAAAACAGAAGCAGAAGTAAAAGAGTATAAAGATCTTCTTGCTGAAAATTTAGTGGCGCCAACAAATATGGAAGTGTTTGTTGCTAATGTTGATGGCAGCGATGTGAAACAAGTAACGAAATTCGGACAGGCCAATTGGGCGCCTTATTATATGCCTGATAGTAAGAGAATAATTTTTGCCAGTAATCATGAGTATAAAAGAGGATTCCCTTTTAACCTATACACGATCAATGAGGATGGAACAGATCTGAAAAAGATAAGCCATGATGGTGGTTTTGATGCTTTCCCAATGTTCAGTCCTGATGGGAAAAAAATAATTTTCTGCAGTAACAGGAATAACGGTGGCACAAGAGATACCAACGTTTTTATTGCTGATTGGACAGAATGATCAATTAAAAATTAATAATGAAAAATTAAAAATTGAGTGTTAGATTTGGCTTGAGTATTATTTCATCATTTTTCATTGTTAATTTATTGATATGGATACCGGACTACTGCATCTTCACAGCATCCTTCGCTGGATAATCTTATTGTTATTACTTATTTGCCTGGTACAGGCTTTGTCGAAAAATATCTCTGTAAGAAAAATGAGTTTGTGGTTATTGATCAGTGCACATCTTATGTTAATAGTAGGAGTATACCAGGTGTTCTTTGGCCGCTATGGAATTAATAAAGGGTTGCCTGCAGGTGTTGAATTAATGAAGGATAAGTTTTACAGATTCTTTTGGGTTGAGCATCCTTTGATGATGCTTTTAGCCATCATATTAATTACAATTGCGAGGGGCAAGGCAAAGGCCCTTAACTACAAAGCAACTACCTGGTTGTTATTGATAGCATTGATAGTTATACTTGCTGCAGTTCCATGGCCATTCAGAGATATTGTTGGCGAAGGAAGAAAATGGTTCCCTGGAATGAAGTAGTTCAGGCAATTTCTTTTAAGGCAACACAGAAAGTTTTCATTTCATCAATTGTTCCCATGCTTACACGGCACCATTTGCCGCCGAAATGATCACGGTATTGAACAAAAATATTTTTGGCTTGCATCTTTTGCGAAAAGTCAGCTCCGATCTTCCCGATATTAAAAAGAATAAAATTTGTATGAGATGGAATGTATTCCAAAGAAAGTTCTTTAAAAGTTTTATAGCATAATTCTCTTGCCTGTGCTATTTTTTCTTTACAATCTTTTACAAATGCCTGGTCTTTTAATGCGGCTGATGCAGCAGCGACTGTGACCACACTTATATTGGCATCAGGCCATGGTTGAAATGCTGCCAGTTTTTTAATGGTGGCAGGATGCGCAATTACATAACCAATTCTTGCACCCGCAAGGCCATATATTTTTGAAAAAGTTTTTGCAACAACAATGTTCGGATTCTTTACGGCAAGGTCTTTTAGTGAAGGGACATTCGCAAATTCGGTGTAAGCTTCATCGACAAGCACCATGCATTTTTTACTGCACTCATTCACAAAATCCCTGAGCAAATGATCTTCGACATAAGTGCCAATTGGATTGTTTGGATTACATACATACATCATTCTTGTGTCAGCATCGATTGCTGAAGTCATGCCACCAAGATCAAGAGTTTTGTCTTTAGCAACCGGGATTCGTTTAAAACCTAATCCAAAAGATTCTGCCTGTCCGTTCCAAACTTTGTAAGATGGCTCACCAGTTATGATCGTTCCTTTATTTGATGAGACAAGTAAGGATACAAGCCCAAGAAATTCTGATGAACCTGCACCGAATAAAATATTTTCCATTCCAACTTTCCAGAATTCTGCTATTTGCTTTTTTAATACTGCTACCTGATCATCGGGATAACGATTAGAACTTCCAGTTGCTTCAGTCATCGCTTTTCTTGCAGCTGCTGAAGGTCCATAAGCATTTTCATTTCCATTCAATAAAATAATTCCGGCAGCCCGGTATCTTTCTTTTTCTGTGGCGAAAATTGCAGGTGTTAAACTTACTGCTGCCAAAGCAGCAGTAGTGTTTCTTAACCATTGACGGCGGGATGAATTGTTGGACATAGAAAAGAATACGTAAAAAGTTATTTCAGATCTTACCGGGAAACCATATTGTTTTTAGGATCACCAATAACCTGGATAAATTGTTTCATTTCATCTAATCGTTCCTATACTTACTCTTGCCCATTGACCATCACTATATTTATTTGATCGCATTATTATTTTATGCTTCTCAAACATATCCTCCGAATATTCGCCGGGATAATTTTTTACCGGGTAAAAAATAAAGTTGGTGTAAGACGGAATAAACTGGATCCCCATTTTTTTCATTTCATCCATTGTATATTTTCTTGCAGCTTCATTTTTTTGTTTACTCATTACCTTATGTTCTTCATCATTAAGGCTGGTCATTGCTGCATTAAGGCTGAGTACACTCACTGCTAATTGGGAGCTTTGAAAATAATCAGGTTGCAGTTTCTTTATTAAAGTTGGATGTCCTATAACAAAACCTATTCTCAAACCTGCCATCGCATGTATCTTGGAAAAAGTCTTAATTACAAGAATGTTAGGATTTTTCTCTATCAACCCGATCATTGATTGGCTATCGGAGTTGTCTAAAAGCTCATTATACGCTTCATCGATCAGCACAACTGTTTTTTTAGAGGCCTCTTCACAAAATCTTTTTAATTCATCTGCTTTTACAATTGTACCAGTGGGATTTGCCGGGTTACAGATATATACTAATTGCGTTTCGTTATTGATCGCTTTCATCATAGCCGGCAGGTCATGCACTTTTTCTTTTGTAAGCGGTATTTCTATCACTTTCGTTCCGATCTTTTTTGCAGTGTTGGGAAGTATTCCAAAAGTTATATCTGCTGTAACAACATTTCCTTTGTTGAAATGACGGGCCAGCATAGCCAATCCTTCTCCTGATCCTGCTGTTATTAATACCTGGTCTTCGCCAACTTTATAGTAATTACCAAGTGTTTTTTTTGCTGATTGTAAAGAAGCAACATTAAATGGATAGCGGTTGGTCTCACCCATCATGTCAAGAATAGCTTGTTTTGCTTTTGCAGAAATGCCGTAAGGGTTTTCATTGGAACCTAAATTGATCAAACCATTTTCGATACCAGCTATTCTTTCAATGCCTTCTTCATTTCCCATTGATCTAAAAGAAATACCCAATCCCAATAAGGCAAATGATGATTGCTGTAACCACTGACGGCGTGATGAGTGAGTTGTCATGCTCAGAAAGTTTTAGTAACGGAAAAGCTACACCAAATTTCAGAGAGGAAAAAGAAATTTTATACAGAAGCAAAACCGCTTATAGAATTTTAAACCTTTAAACGATATCAACGTTTTCCTAATTCGATCACTTCACAATTTTTAATATCAGAACCATCGATCGCAAAACGAATGATGGTTCTGACTTTATGCCAACCTTGTTTGCCTGCAGCACCCGGATTTATATGAAGACATTTTATTTTATCATCATAGATCACTTTCAGGATATGTGAATGACCGCTGATGAAAAGCTGCGGTTTATGAATTGACAATTCTTTCCTTGTCTCAGGATTATAATTGGGCGGAGAACCTCCAATATGCCGCATCATCACTTTTACTTGTTCGCAGTTAAAAACAAGTTGTTCCGGAAATTCATGTCTTATTTCCTGTTCATCAATATTTCCATAAACTCCTTTTAGTATTTTACTTTTTTCTTTTAATCTTATCGCCACATCAGGACCAAAATCACCTGCATGCCATACTTCATCACAATCTTTGAAGTGTTCAAAAACTCTTTCATCAAGAAAACCGTGTGTATCTGATATTAACCCGATTCTTGTCAATTTAAATTGTTTTACATTTGAGATAGCAAATTACGGTAAATGCCATTTCACAGGAACTTCACATATTGGATCGATAAAAGAAAATGGAAATATGTTTTTCTTCTTGCTACCTTAGAGCTGTCACGAAGATAATTGCTCAATAGAATTGTTGTCGTAGAAGAGTGCGACGCAACAGAAGCATCATAGTAGTAATGATGCTGGGTACATAGACAAATCTAAAATCTGCAATCTTAAATCTAAAATCAAATCATGTCTCATTATTATAAACTCGGAAACATTCCTCATAAACGCCATACACAATTTCGCAAGCCGGATGGAAAATTGTATAGCGAACAATTATTTTCTACAGAAGGATTCAGTGATGATTATTCATTGCTTTATCATTGTCATCCGCCGACACAAATAATAAAAACAGAACCACAGGTGGATGTAAGTCCGCAGGTGGCTGAAGAAAAAATGCTGAAGCATCGTTGCTTTGAAGGGTTTCATGTAAAACCCGGGGGAGAATTTTTGCAAAGCCGTGTTCCGGTGTTGGTGAATAATGATTGTCATATTGTGCTGGCAGCTCCGCAAAGCGGAACCAAAGATTATTTTTATAAGAATACCGATGCAGATGAAATGATCTTTGTGCATGAAGGCAGTGGTACGGTACATTCGCAATATGGAGAACTGCCATTCGGTTATGGCGATTATATTGTATTACCGCGGGGAACGATCTACCAAATTGAATTCAATGATGAGAAGAACCGTTTGTTCATTGTTGAATCATTTACGCCATTGCGTTTTCCAAAAAAATATATGAGTCGTTTCGGACAGTTGATGGAACATTCACCTTATTGTGAAAGAGATATTCGTCCGCCGCAGGATCTGAAAACTTATGATATGAAAGGTGATTACCTGATCAAAGCGAAGAAGAGGGGAATGATGTATGGCTTGCATTATGGCACGCATCCTTTTGATGTCATCGGTTGGGATGGTTGTTGCTATCCTTATATTTTTTCCATTCATGATTTTGAGCCGATAACAGGTCGTGTGCATCAGCCGCCGCCTGTTCACCAGACTTTCGAAACAAATGCATTTGTTGTTTGTTCGTTTGTGCCGCGGTTGTTTGATTATCATCCACAGGCAATACCTGCTCCATACAATCACAGCAATATTGATAGTGATGAAGTGATCTATTATGTGGATGGCGATTTTATGAGTCGTAAGAATGTAACGAGAGGAATGATCACATTACATCCAGCCGGTATTCCGCACGGACCGCATCCGGGAGCGGTGGAAAAAAGTATTGGCGCAAAAGAAACAAAGGAATTGGCAGTGATGGTTGATACATTTCGTCCGTTGATGTTGACTAAACAAGCATTGGAGATTGAGAATACAAATTATATTATGAGTTGGGCGAGTAAAAGAAGCATTGCTGTTAGCCATTAGCTAGTGGCTAACTGCTAGTGGCTAACAGCTTCTTATTTTTTCACATGTGCCTTAAACGTTCCATTTGGTTGTGTCGAAGTAAGACCAACTGGTTTGTTACCATCCATATCAAATTTGATACTGTAACCCTGCAATCCTTTTATGGTAAAAGCATCGGTTGACAATGGCACCAGTTCAAAATCTCCCTGGCCAGGCGCATTTACCCAAAGAGCATTACCTTTTATTGAAGTGGTAGCGCTAAGTGAAATACTCTCAAATTCAAAAGCACCAACATATTTTTCCAATTCTTTTGCAGTAAGTGTAAACGTTGATTTGCCCTGTAACTGATCTAATTTTTGTTTTGTTTCTTCACTTTTTGTTATGGCAAAAGCTTTCTGGTAATTGGCTATTGCTTTTGCGGTATCTTTTTGCGCAACCAAAACATCTGCATACGAATCATACACATTGCCACTTTCGGGATAGTTTTCAATATTCATTTCAAATAATGCCGCCGCTTTTGGATATTGTTTTAGCGAAAGTGCATTAGTAACCCAAGACCGTTTATCTGCATTTCCGGAGGAGAAACTTTAAAACCGAATTCCTTTGAGACATGTTTGGTAATGTTGTTTCATTCTTGTACTACTTCGATGTTCCCGGATCCATAAAGTCGCCAATTTGGAACTTAAATCGATACCAGCTGAAAATAAACCGTAGCCCATCATATTCACTTATCAGTGGAACAGATCCATGATCATCATCTGCATAATATTTACTGGCATACTTCAAACCGTTTTGCGAATTGGCTTTTATAAATTTATCCATTGCGAAAATGGAACGGATATGTCTTGTTTTTACGGTGGTATCTTTTTTCAGTTTCTCCAGAGTCATTCCTTCGTCCATTGTATTAGCAATGCCTACGTACAAACTTGTGCCATTATATTTTTGTGCGGAGAGTTTGTTTTGGGTGGCTTTTAAGAACTGTTCTTTATCATACCACATACTTGGATCAATGGCTATATAGGCATTAAATAGTTTGGTGTGATTGGTAATGATATTCATTACTGTCAGGCCGCCAAATGAGTGACCTATCAATACTCTGAAAGGTTGTGTGGGGTATAGTGAATCAATATGCGGCATCAATTCTTTTTCCATGAAAGCAGTAAAATTTTCACCACCACCTGTGTTTTTTGAAGAACTGCTATCCATCATAGGCGGATCGCTTATGATTTTTGTTGGAGTTAGATCTCTTGTTCTATCCGTGTTAGGGATGCCAACAATGATCATTTCCGGAACGATCGTATTGCCATTCACCTGGCTTAACTGTTGTATCATTCCTACTACTGATTCAAAATGACCATCGCCATCGAGCAGGTAAACAACCGGGTAACGCTGGCCGGGATTTTGCATTCCTGGTTTCATATTTGGAGTGTACACCCAAACCTTTCTTGGCTCTTTAAGAATAGTTGAATACACACTGTCAACTTTTCCAATTACAATTTTATTATCTATTTGTGCCCGACTGCCCAATGAGATAATTACGACCAGGATGAATGCAAAAATATTTTTCATATCGTGTCATTAAATGTTGAAAACAAGAGATCTTCTTAGTCAAATTTATCTCAATTTACAGTTAATTTTTTATTGCGACTTCTTCTGCCACAAAAACAAATGGCCATCCGAACAGATGGCCATTTAAGATCAGTTATAAAATATTGAATCAATCTCCATTCCAGAATATGCCGATGTTATAATAAACATGTTTCAGTTCGTCAATTTTAAAGGCTTCATTCTTGTTTGTGGCATAACTGAACCCAACATTGGCGTGGAGACCAAAATAATTGCTGAATCTATATAACAAACCTGCTTCAGGCCGGGCTACAAAACCCCAGTTATCATCTTCGGTAACAAAGATGTTATAATAAGCGCTTTGCTCGCTGTATTGTGCACCAAGACCAATTCCGGCATAAGGCTTCATCTTATCACCGCCTTTAAAATAGTAATGAGCATTCAGATATATTGGCAAAGTATATATCTGGTGAACGAAATCTGTATAAAGTTGCCTGGAGCCATCAGGCTTGTCATAAACTTTGGGTGGAACATATTGCTCAAATGAATTCCAACTGAATCCAATACCTACACTCATAGTGGGTTTAATAAATCTGCGATACTCAAGATTTCCGCCGGCCAACGATGTTTCTTTAAGATAATTGGTACTTAATGGAGTGGCGATTTGCCAGTTAAAAGTCGCAAAATTATCAAGATGCCAGGCTGTTTGTGCATTTATTGAACCAGCACAAGCGGCACAAATAAATATCAGTATGATTAATTTTTTCATGTTGTAAGGTTTTACTTTGTGAGGTAAGTGGATTGTGTGAAAGACTGGTTGATCGCTGTTGTTGTGAGATCAGCATTCGTTTGATTGTTTGTAGTACTGAAGACCCCAAACATTGTAGCGCCCCAAAGAGCCCGTACGTTATGATTTGCTCCCTGGTTTTTTATATCAAAAAGATAAAGCGTTGAAGTGCCGACCGTATAGGTATAAGTTGTACACCACGGATAATAATATCCACCACAATAATAACAGCCCCAATACCACGGAGGATAATATCCATACCATCCATCCCACCAACCGCCGCAAACTGCTGTGCGGGTAATGTCTTTAATAACAGTGAGCCTCAACCCAAGATCAGGAAGTCCCTGAGCCCGGGGTTTAAATGTGTATCCCCTGGCATTCATATTGGTTTTAACTGCATTCACCAATTGCAGAGCCATAGGACCGGTTAGGATACTGTCTGTTGAAGCAGATGCTACAATACTTACTGTATCAGAAATAAAGTAAGTGGCATAGCCGGAAAAATTTGCTGTAAGATCTCTGTCGGTTGCGACAACCTGTTCAAGTTTGAGATCATCGGTGTTGGGTTCTTTTCGGCAGGAGAATAATACGGATACTAATAGGATAACCAGGAAGGTTTTTGGTTTCATACGATTTTAATTAAGGTTTATGATTAATGTCTGTTCTTAGACAATGAAGGTAATTTAAATGCTGCAAAAAATTTTGAACACAACAAAAAAAATTGGTGGTAAAAACGTTTGCAATCGATTGAGATCAAGTCAAGTTATGATATTAGTTAGTCAGAAAGAGAGACAAAAAAATCATACTTTTTTATTCGAGGCAAATAGCTTTCTGCTGTAAAGAAGATTTTGAAATGAATTTTTGCCTCCCATCCTTTTAAAGGGCGAACTGGTAAAAAAAATTTGCCATCGGGCTTTCATTTCTTAGATTTGTTAACCGTTTGGTTAAACTATATGGTTAAAAAGGAAAAAAATATAGGAGCTGAAGAAAAAATCTTGTCTGCCGCCAGGAAAATATTTACTACAAAAGGCATGGCAGGTGCCCGTATGCAGGACATAGCCAATGAGGCGGGGATCAATAAAGCCTTACTACATTATTATTTCAGGGATAAGGAAAAGCTTTTTGAAACAGTATTCCTTGTTGAAGCACAAAGATTCTTTCCAAAGATCAACAAGATCTTTTCATCTGACGACACTTTGTTTAATAAGATAGAAACATTTGTTGCTGAATATATCGATGAAATGGTTGTAAATCCTTACCTGCCATGGTTTGTATTGAATGAAATAAACCGGGATCCTGACCATTTTCTTTATAAGGTTTGGGGCAAGGATAATTTACCTCAACCGGGAAAGTTTTTAGAACAAATTGAAAAAGAAATTAAAAACGGAACGATCAAAAGAATTAGCCCGGTTCATTTATTAATGAATCTTTTGTCAATGACCATCTTTCCGTTTGTAGCAAGGCCAATGATCACCCGTAATCTTCATATGACTGATTCCAGGTTTCGGGAGACGATGGAGGAACGAAAAAAAGAGATACCAAAATTTATTATTGATTCTATTAGAAAATAATTTTTATGAAACGATTACTAACAGTGCTGCTGATCTTGCCGGTAATGTTTTATGCACAGGCGCAAAGTTTGAGTTTGCAAAAAGCATATGAGTTGGCCCAACAGAATTATCCGCTGATCAAACAACGTGAGTTGATCAAACAGACAAGTGAGTATAGCGAGGAAAATCTTGGCAAGGGATTTCTTCCTCAAATAAATATAAGCGGCCAGGCAACTTATCAATCGGCCGTAACACAAGTAAAGCTGCCTGCTCCGGGTATTTTCATAGAGCCGCTAAGTAAAGATCAATACAGGATAGTTGGCGATGTGAACCAGTTGATCTATGATGGTGGGGCTATAAAGCAGCAAAAGGGTATTCAGCAACTATCTGACGAAGTTGAACAACAAAAGATAGAAGTTGAATTGTATAAACTCAAAGAAAGAATTAACCAGATATTTTTAGGTGTATTATTTCTCGATGAGCAATTGAAGCAGGTTGACCTGGTAAGATCTGATCTGAATAATGGCATCACAAGAGTGGAAGCACAGGTAAACAATGGCGTGGCATTGAGATCAAACTTGAATGTATTGAAAGCAGAACTGCTCAAAACCGATCAAAGAGCAATTGAAATCAAGTCATCGAGAAAAGGATATATTGATGTCTTAAGTCTTTTTATCAATCAAACTTTGCCGGAAGATATAAAACTGGAAAAACCAGTTGTTACGGGTTCAGTTCTGAATAATGATATACAAAGGCCGGAACTGAAATTATATTCTACACAGGAGAAATTGCTCGGAGGACAATATAACGTGATCGGATCAAGAAATAAACCTAAAGCAAGTTTGTTTTTCCAGGGAGGCTATGGCCGACCGTCTTTGAATTTATTCACAAACGATTTTGATTTCTTTTATACCACCGGCTTGCGGCTCAACTGGTCAATTGGCGGTTTCTACACGGAGAAAAGGGAAAAGAAAATAATTGAACTAAATCAGAAATCAATTGATATACAAAAAGAAGTTTTCTTGTTCAATACCAATACGCAGCTGAAACAGCAGCAGTCAGAATTTGATAAACTGCAAAAACTGATCGCAACGGATAATGATATTATTGATCTGAGAATAAAAGTAAAAGATGCTGCAAAAGCCCAGCTCGAAAATGGTGTGATCACTGCAAATGATTACCTGCGTGAAGTAAATGCGGAGGATTTGGCAAGACAGAACCTGATCACCCACCAAATACAATTGTTACAGGCACAAATAAATTATCAAACAATTTCTGGAAAACAATAAACAGAGGATATGAAGAATTTATTATTTGGAACAATAGCTTCTCTTTTAATTATTAGCTGCAATAGGAGTGAAAATGCATTTGATGCTTCGGGCACTTTTGAAGCTGATGAAACAATTGTTTCATCAGAGATGCCTGGCAAGATCCTTTCTTTTAATGTAGAAGAAGGAATGCAAATTCCGAAAGATAGTATTGTAGGTTCGGTTGATGCGACCAATATTGGTCTGCAGCAGCAGCAAGTAGAAGCAAGCATCAATGCTTTAAATGAAAAAACAGCTAATGCAGATCCGCAAGTTGAATTATTGCAAAACCAATTAGCTGTTCAGCAATCACAGCTTGATAATTTATTGCATGAACGAACAAGGATCGAGAACCTGTTAAAATCGGATGCTGCGACTCCTAAGCAACTTGATGATATCAATTCGCAGATCGACGTTGTGAAAAAAAGTATGGCAGTGACACAGCAACAGGTCAATGTTAAGAAAAATGACATTGCAACTCAAAACAGATCTATACTCAGCGAGGCCGAACCATTAAGAAAAAGGGTTGCTCAACTGGAGGATCAGCAGCAGAGAGCAAACATTGTAAATCCTGTTAGCGGAACAGTTATTACAAAATATGCTGAAGCGGGAGAAATTACATCTTCCGGAAAAGCTTTGTATAAAATTGCTGATCTGTCTGAATTGAATTTAAGAGCTTATGTAACCGGTGTTCAATTGCCAACAATAAAATTAGGTCAGCAGGTAAAAGTGATGATAGACCAGGGAGAAAAGAAGTATAAAGAGTATACAGGTAATATAATATGGATATCAGATAAGGCTGAATTCACTCCAAAAACAATTCAAACAAAAGAGGAGAGAGCGAATCTTGTATATGCGATAAAAGTAAAAGTGAAGAATGATGGGTTTTTGAAAATTGGAATGTACGGGGAAGTGAAGTTATAATCCCCGTCCTACGCCTTTGGCGGAGAGACTTAGATTGGATATGCACTGATCTTTCGAAATGTCTTTATCCCGTAGGGATATAATACCTGCCTGCCGGCAGGCGGGTTAATAGCCCCGGGTTTTAACCCGGGGATCGAAAGAAAAAATTTTCAATTAGAACCCCGTAGGGGTTCAACATT
>CAVVDD010000011.1:0-411922 GCA_963746915.1 uncultured Bacteroidota bacterium
CGCCGGAACGCATCGCGCTCGGTTTCCCTCCGACAATATGCACTGTTTCCCCTCAGTTTTTGAGCTTGTATCTTACTCCAGAAAGAAGAACAAATATTATACTGTCTGGTTACAATTTTAAAGGGTGGTGGTAAAGACAATAATATACGATTAGTGTTAGTAAATCAGGATAATAGTGAAACCGATGAAACTGCGAATTTATCACTGCTGTCATTTTATAATGGTGTGATTAATACAGGTGGAAATGGTATTGATCTTACTGATCAAAGTAAATTTCTTAGGCTTTATTGGGGCAAGGACACCTTATCTCAAATTCCTATAATAAAACAACAAGTTATATTGAAAGATACAAATATCGCAATACCCAGAATTGCTTTTGTTCCCCCACATATAAGAGGAGATAAAGACTTTAATGGTAATATCAATATCTCGTCAGAAGCGTATCTGGAAATTAAAGATCAGAAAAGCATTGTTTTAAGGATATATATGCATGCGACTGAAACATCTTCAGATTACACTACTGCAACAGGGATCTCTGATATTAAAAATGAATATATTTTGTATACTTGTTCTGCAAACTCTACAATTGAAATAATTAAAAGTTCTCATTATGATAAATTGGAACTGAGGCCAAATGAGGATGATCATTCTATACAAAATATCAATGTTAAGGATTATATTTCTTCCATAAATGCAGCGGCGAATATAAAAGTTTTCAGTGGCTACCCATTTAGAGGTTATGCGCAGGATATTCTTAGCAAAACAACAAATAATGGTTTTGTAAAACAATGGATTATTGTTGGAGACAGAGATGGAGATGAATCTGGAATTTATACATCAACGACTCCAATTTGTAATGATGTTACTATTGTGATTAAAACTGTAAAGTAAGTTTCCCTCGTTGTCGGTAGTGTTCCTTCTTTCTTCAAACCAATAAAGAATATTTAAAAAATTTTGAATCGTTATGCTCAATAGAATTGCCGAACGTACAAGAGTGCGACGCAACGGAAGCATCATAGTAGCAATGCAGTTTGGTACATAAAAATTTTCCAACACTCTTCAGTCACTTGTTTCCGCCCGCCCGGGGTCTTGCCCGTCAGCAACTCACTCTTAAAAATAAATCGCATAACTTGTTTTGTATAAAACCGGGGTATGAAACCATCCACACATAACAGGAGGAAATTTTTATCTTCTCTTACAGCAGGTGCAGCAGGAGGATTGCTGATAAATGGGCTGACTCCTCTTTCTTCAGCAGCGCAACCCGATCCATTTCTTCCGGCCAATGAATTTCTGTTCGAACCAGGTCTTGTTTATCTCAATACAGGAACCCTGGGTCCTTGTCGCAGAGAAACGATTGAAGAAACAAAAAAGTCATGGGAAGAGTTGGAAACATTACCGCTGAAATATTATGGTAAATGGGGTGCAGAATCATTAGCCGAAAAAACAAGAACCACGGCGGCCCGCTTTTTTAATTGTGATACCAGTGAGATCGTTATTACCAATAGTACAACAAACGGGATGAATTCAATTGCACAAGGTCTGCGTTTGAAAGCCGGTGATCATATTCTTGCAACTGACCAGGAACATGGCGGCGGCATTTTATGCTGGGAGTATTATCAAAAATATCATGGAGTAAAGGTTGATATAGTCACCATTCCGCCGGGAGAAAATAATGCAGCAGCGATCGTAAACAGGATCAGTGACCGCATAACAAAAGATACAAAGCTCATCAGCATCAGTCATGTTTTTTCATCTACCGGTCTTCGTGTGCCTGTCGCTGAAATTTCATCAATAGCCCGGTCAAAAGGAATATTATGCATTGTTGATGGTGCACAGGCAGCAGGTGCTATTCATGTAGATCTGAAAAAACTGGGATGTCATGCTTATGCTACCAGTGGACATAAATGGCTGATGGGTCCGAAAGGAACCGGAATTTTGTATTTATCAAAAGAAGCCCGTGATCTCATTCGTCCCATGCAGTTTGAAGAGTCGTATAATACGTATGTTGATTCAAACGGTGTGGTGAACTCGGCTGGTATTCTTGGGTTGGGTAAAGCAATTGAGTATTTGGAATCAATTGGTATTACAAAAGTTGAAGAACATGATCTCTCATTGAGAAACAGGTTGTATGACCGGCTATCTGGTATGAAAAACTTAACTATTGTAAGTCCGCCAGCAGGGCCGCTTGCTTCACCGATGCTTGCATGCTTGTTGCCTGACCGGATTGAAAAGGTTGCATTTAACAGGATGCTATATGATAAACATAAACTGAGCATTCGTGCTACTCATAAGCAATGGTTCAATGGTATTCGTTTCTCCTGCCATATTTTTAATACTGAAAAAGAAGTTGACTTTGCGGCTGATGTTGTGAGGAAGGAGTTGGGGGAATAAATATTTCTCCGTCGTCGTAGAATACTTTTCTATTCTTTAATGCAATTACGATCTACCGGGGTCTTGTCATACCGAGCCTGCATTTTTAATCATCAATTAAAATGAATCTAAGCGAGGTATCTCAGGTTAGTCAATCCTGAGATGGCTCGACTATTATTTCCTATGTAAGTAAGTGTACAAGGTTAACCGTCTCGGTATGACAAGACCCTGTCGAGTGCGCAATAAGATATTTTTTAGTTCTTTCTTTTGTTTACCCAAAAGAATATTTTTGCCTTATGCACAAAGAAAAAAATCAAGGACAAAAACGAATGGCTCCGCCCGTTTTGTCCGGCCAACGCACATGAAGAGTCATTATATTTTGTAATCTACATTCTTTTATCGAGGTGATAGAAAGAAGTTGTTGCTACGTGTTGTTCGCAATTCATGGAGGCGCTGTCTCCTCGCCTTACATTCTTTAATAGAAAAATGTATTTAGTTCAGTCAGGCGAAAAAGAAGGCGCTGGAAAAGTATTTCAATCAAATGAGGAAAACTACAATTATCGTCGATGCAGATGATAAGAATTGTTTAGTTCAGTTAACAGTAGTACAAAAGCTTAATCAAGGCGTCCGGCAATGGCTGTATATCATTGCCGGTGTGCTTTTCTTTGGTTCTTTCTTTTGCACAAGCAAAAGAAAGAATAGAAATGTAAGAACATTCTTCTTACTTCTTCTCTTGTCTTCCGCCCGCCCGGGGTCTTGCCCGGAAGCAACCATAACATAAATGAGGATACGAATAGAGATCATACACGGGGTCTCGCAGTAACAGTTTAATTAGATATAAATTCATTCCGGCGAAGACCCCATGCGGACTCAAAAATCCCTCTTTTCAGGGATAGGCCAGGCCTTCACTTCATTTTACTTTTAGTCAACCTAAAAAAGATAAAATGAGATCTATAGTAATTACTTGCATGTTCTTCCTATTAGCAATTGCTTCGCATTCGCAAATAGAGCAGCCGAAAAAGATAGCACAACCGGTAAAAGTGAAAAACACATCTAACCCGGTACCATACGGATTTCAACCAACGCAGGGTAAAGATCTAAAAATAACTATCGACAGGATAGACGATATCTCTGTCTTTGACCAGAATAACTACCTGGTGAATTACACCGTTTCTAATGCAGGAACAGAAGCTGTTGATCTTTTGGGATATAGTAGAGGCGGAATCAGGGGGACTTTTCTAAGCAACGGCTATAAAAGTATCGGAGGAGGAGAGGCCAATCTGAATACAAATGGAAAATCCGTATTGCAGCCAGGCGAAAGTATCAAAGGTGCTATAGAATTGCAGAAACAAAATCTTGTTACAGGCGTAACGTACAAATACACCCTTACGGTAGATTGTGATAGCCGTATCGGAGAAGCGAATGAAAATAACAATACGGCCGAATCAACCATTACGGCCCGTGGTATAAGGAATGCAGATTATTTTCTCTCGTCAGCTAAGATAACAGTACAAACCGGTAATGATAATAAAGAAGCTAATAATTCACTGGTTTATTTTTCTGTAGGCGTGGCCAACTATAGTGATCATATGGCTTTCGCTTTAGCAAGTGGCTATGCCCCGGAAATTCGAGCTAACTCTACTACAGAATTGTTGCCGAACAGTTCACTCGACCCTAACCATACTAGTTTATATTCGGCTTACAACAGTGTTTGTTTTTATAAACAAAGAGGACTGGCCGTTACCGTTTTTTACGACAACAAAGCATGGGCTACCGATGCCTGGAAAATAAACAGCATCAGCGTTACTGTTGAGTTTAAAGATGCAAACGGAAACCCCTACCCGAACCCGGCTTATGCTTCTAAAACAATCACCTTTCCTGTGAACGGCTTATTAGGTTACCGTGCCGGTGATGATATTACAAACAATAAAAACCAGCTCCGGGTGTTACTGATGGGAACAGATGAGAACTTTAATCCTTTGCCTGTAGAGTTCAGTAAATATCCCACTACATTCCTGCAGGTTAATAACTCACCATTAAAAAAAGCACCAATTATTTATTGTTATTAATGGGCGAAGTTCTTCCGCCCGCCGGGGTGTTGCCCGGCAGCAACTGCAATATGAATGCAATTACGATCGATCAGGGTCTTGTCATACCGAGCCTGCATTTTTAATAATCAGTTAAAATGAATCTAAGTGAGGTATCTCAGAGTTTAACGAGCCTGAGATGGCTCGACTATTATTTCCTATGTAAGTAAGTGTACCAAATCAATCGTCTCGGTATGACAAGTCTCCTTTGTTGGTAGTGTTCCTTCTTTCTTCAAACCAATAAAGAATATTTAAAAAATTTTGAGTCGTTATGCTTCGTTGGTAGCTAAGCACAAATCCACGCCTCATACCAATGATGGCTTAAAAAAATTGTTACATAATTATTTTACCGCAATCATTTTTGAAACCTCATCAATCACCTTTTTTGGTGCTTCCTCCTGTATATAGTGGCGTGATTCGGGGACATAAATATGCTGAGCTCCCGGCAGGGAACGTAACCAAAGAAGGTGTGTTTCTTCTTTTACTTTAAACTCCATAGCGCTGGCAGGAAAGTCAGGATTTACATGAGTTGCTGTAAATAAAACGATGGGAACTACCGGTAAAGTTTTTATACCGTCAGAAATGGCACTGCTTTCATTGGCCTTCTTTAGCTCGGCTTTTTGGGCAACATTGAATTCAGGTAAATATTTTTTTAATGCCTGTTCCCGCTTCTGCCATACAGAATCCGTCACTCTTGCTTTGAGATTTTCTTCATTATATCCGGGGTCCAAAAAAATAATGCCTTTTATATCACTGGGATAAAGAAAGCTGTATTCTTTTACGATCTGGCATCCGAGAGAATGCCCGATCAAAATAAAAGGTTTGCGGACTTTTATTGTATTAACCAATTGATGTAATTCATGCGCTAAAGAAGCAAGGTCTTTTGGCTCACCATTATATTCAGATTTTCCCAAGCCTGCCCGATCGTAACTGATGGTATATGCAAATTTTGAAATACTATCCTGAACGGTATGCCATGTATTGTGGTCATCACCCAACCCCGAAACAAATACAACAGAGGTATTGCCTTTCCCATAAGCCTGGTAAAAGATTTTTGATCTGCCGATGGTTACGTACCTATCATTATCAGGTCGAATAGATTTTATACTCTGCCCTGACAAACTGAAAGAAAAACAGCATAAAGCTATTGCCATAATAGTATTTAAAAAGTATTTCATACAGTCGTTTTTTACTGAACGATGAAATACCGGGAAGGTTACTTTGAAATGATATCCGGTAACCGGGGTTTATGTATGGAAATGCCAGTTGTCGGTAGTGTTCCATCTTTCTTCAAACCAATAAAGAATATTTAAAAAATTTTGAGTAAGGCCTCACCTCTCGTTCTCCTCTCCGCCTCATCCGCCCTTCGGGCACCTTCTCCTGAAGGAGAAGGAAAAAGGAAATGGAATTTTATTTGAGGAGACGGTGCTTTTGTGCAAAGCCATGCTTTTTGGTCTACCACTTCAACAATAGAATATATCTATTCCATTATTCTCTCTTATCACCATTTTTCTCAAAACTGAAATCGTTACGCTTTGTCTCCCGCCTGAGGAGGGATTGGAATCAAAATAAGTGGTTTTGTAAAGCCTGTATAAATAATTAAATTTGTGACATGAGTCCACAAATAATTACAGACAAAAAAGGAAGAGAAACCGGCGTTATTCTTTCAATCAGAGATTATAACAAACTGAAAGAAATGGCAGAAGAACTCGCCGATATAAAAGCTTATGACAAAGCAAAAGCCAATCTTCACAAACAAAAACTTATTCCAATCGGTGATGTGATAAAACAACGAAAACAAGCTCACGTCAATGGCAAATAGGCAATATTCCGTTGTTGTTACTGACAAGGTCAGAAAGATCATTCTCAGACTCCCTTCTATTATTGCTTCGAAAATTGAAAAAGCTTTATTGGATTTGGAAATCGACCCCCGACCACATGGATGCAAGAAATTAAAAGGACGCAACGGTTATAGAATACGTGTTGGCGATTATAGAGTCATTTATGAAATCGAGGATAATATTCTAAGAGTTATCGTAATCGATTTGGGACATAGGAAAGATATTTACAGATGAATAAGAACTTCGGTTGTCGGTCGTGTTCCTTCTTTCTTCAAACCAATAAAGAATATTTAAAAAATATTGAGTAAGGACCTCACCTCTCGTTCTCCTCTCCATTTGGAGAGGAGACGGTGCTTCGGTGCAATGCCATGCTTTTTGTTCTACCACTTCAACAAGAGAATATATCCGAACTGTTAGCAGTGGTTGACATCAGTTGTCGGGAGTGTTCCTTCTTTCTTAAAACCAATAAAGAGTATTTAAAAAATATTTCCGTCCGTCCGTGGTCTTGCCCGGCAGCAACTACAATAAATTCATTCCGGCGAAGACCCCATGCGACTCAAAAATCCCTCTTTTCAGGATAGGCCAGGCCTTCACTTCATTTTACTTTTAGTCAACCTAAAAAAGATAAAATGAGATCTATAGTAATTACTTGCATGTTCTTCCTATTAGCAATTGCTTCGCATTCGCAAATAGAGCAGCCGAAAAAGATAGCACAACCGGTAAAAGTGAAAAACACATCTAACCCGGTACCATACGGATTTCAACCAACGCAGGGTAAAGATCTAAAAATAACTATCGACAGGATAGACGATATTTCTGTCTTTGAACAGAATAACTACCGGGTGAATTACACCGTTTCTAATGCAGGAACAGAACCTGTTGATCTTTTGGGATATAATACCGGCGGAATTAATGGAGACTTTTCTAATCAATGGACAGGCTGTTCCTTTATCGCAGGAGGATCGGCCAATCTGAATAGCTAATGGAAATTCCGTATTGCAGCCAGGCGAAAGTATCAAAGCTGCTAGACAATTGCTGCAACAAAATGTTTTTGAACGGCGTGACGTATAAATATACCCTTGCTGAAGATAGTGCACACCGTATCGGAGAAGCGAATGAAAATAACAATACAGCCGAAGCAACAGTTACGGCCCGGGCTATAAAGAATGCAGATTATTTACACACATCGGCGAGGATATCAGTGCAAACCGGTGATGATAATAAAGAAGTCAATAATTCACTGATTTATTTTGAGGTTGGCGTGGCCAACTAAACATGAACATCTCGCTTTCGCTCTGGGAGACGTTGTCGATAAAAGTGGCTATGCCCCGGAAATTCGAGCTAACTCTACTACAGAATTGCTGCCGAACCGTTCACTCGACCCTGACTATCATAGTTTATATTCGCTTTACAGCACTCTTTGTTTTAATAATCAAGAGGACTGGCCATTACAGTCTTTTACGACAATAAAGCGTGGGCTACGATGCCTGGAAAATAAACAGCATCAGCGTTACTTTTGAGTTTAAAGATAGAAACGGAAACCCTTACCCGTACCCGGTTTATGCTTCCAGAACAATCACCTTTCCTGTGAACGGCTTATTAGGTTACCGTGCCGGTGATGATATTACAAATAATAAAAACCAGCTCCGAAGTGTTACTGATGGGAACAGATGAGAACTTTAATCCTTTGCCTGTAGAGTTCAGTAAATATCCCACTACATTCCTGCAGGTTAATAACTCACCATTAAAAAAAGCACCAATTATTTATTGTAATTAATGGGCGAAGTTCTTCCGCCCGCCGGTTGTTGCCCGGCAGCAACTGCAATATGAATGAAATTACGATCGATCAGGGTCTTGTCATACCGAGCCTGCATTTTTGATCAGCAATTAAAATGAATCTAAGCGAGGTATCTCAGAGTTTAACGAGCCTGAGATACCTCGACTGTTATCTCCGTATGTAAGTAAGCGTACCAAATCAATCGTCTCGGTATGACAAGCCTCCTTTGTCGGTAGTGTTCTTTCTTTCTTCAAACCAATAAAGAATATTTAAAAAAATCTTGAGTCGTTATGCTTAGTTTGTAACTAAGCATCTGCTCCGAAGGAGCAGGCAATAAGAAAAAATACCGGCCTTTCTTATTTGTACTTAAAAAACTTTATCTTAGGATAGTATAGCACCATCGTTCCATCCTGTTCCTATCAATTATCTGTAGTTAGTTAGCAAATCTGAACTTGAAAATACCCTTCCTACTATCTTGATGATTTTTTTAATGCATGCAACTCAATGCAAACGGCTTTGCAACAAAACAAACCGTCCAATTTCTATCGTGACCAAAACAGATCGGCAGTGATGAACCGAGCAGTTTTTCTTTTTTGCTTTACAAGCTTTTTTTCATTTATCAATTTATGCGACGCACAAGAAAAACAAGGCCAGGCACGCATTGACTCCCTTCTTGCCCAACTACCGCTTGCAAATGAAGACACCAGCAAGGTCAACCTGCTGGTTGACCTGAGTTTCACCTATAGGGCGATCAATCCTGAAGAAGGCATCAGTCTTGGCAAACAGGCATCAGAGCTGGCAAAAGAATTGAAATGGAGTAAAGGGATTGCTGATGCAAATATGCGACTATCGGTAATAATTATGTGGTTAAATCAGACTATCCAAAAGCACTTGAATATTTCTTAACTGCTCTTACTGTTTATGAGGAGTCAGGAAACAAAACAAGCGCTGCAAGAAATTTAAGCAATATCGGGGTTGTATACTATTATCAATCCGATTTTGCCAGGTCATTGGAATATTATTTCAAGGCATTGAAAATAAATGAGGAATTGCAAAACAAGACTGGTGTTGCTCTTACCCTTCCCAATATAGCACTTGTGTATGCTGACCAAAAGAATTATCCAAAAGCAGAAGAATATTATTTTAAAGCGCTGAAAATGTTGGAAGCAATGAAACATGAAACGGGTATTGCAGCCACCCTTTACAATCTTGGTGATATATATGTGGGTAAAAAAGATTATAGCAAAGCCCTTGAATATTATTCCAGGGCTTTAGAAATGAATAGAGGGTTCGGCGACATTTTTTTAGTGTCTTCTATCCTCGGTACAATCGGAAATCTCTATTTAACTATGGAAAAAGATAGCAACGTATCGCTATCCAATAAACTTTTCACCGGCAGCAAAATATCTGCCTTGCAAAAAGCAAAAGAGTATACCGATAGCGCCATTGCTATGGCCAAAAAAATAGGGATTTTGGAGAATTCATCGAACTTATATAATCAACTCAGTGAGGTGCAAGCAAGGCTTGGCGATTATAAGGGAGCTCTGGAGAGTTTTAACCAATACAGCATTTTAAAAGATTCTGTATTTAACCTGGAAAAGGAAAAGAAGCTTACACAAACAGCTATGCAATATGAATTTGGCAAAAAGGAGGCTGTTGCCAAAGCAGTGCAGGAAAAGAAAGACTTACAATTTCTTTTGATCCTGCTTTCTATCCTGGCAGGATTTGTAAGCATGGTTATTTTTTCGATCATTATTTATCGCCAACGTAATAAAGTGAAAACACAAAAGCTGGTGGCAGAAAATGAAAAAAAGAAAAGCGATGATCTGTTACTGAATATATTACCTGCCGAAGTAGCAGAAGAACTGAAAACTACCGGCATCGCTAAAGCCAAGGCGTTTACAATGGTAACGGTCATGTTCACCGATTTCAAGGGCTTTACAAACATCAGTGAAAAAGTAAGTGCAGAATTGCTGGTGGATGAAATTCACTGTTGTTTCAGCGCATTCGACAAGATAATTCAGCAACACAAAATTGAAAAAATAAAAACTATTGGCGATGCCTACCTCTGTGCCGGCGGATTACCTGTGTCGAACTACACACATGCAGAGGATATGCTCCATGCCGCTTTTGCCATCCGCGATTTTATGCTGCAACGAAAAAAGGAAAAAGAAGCTAAGGGAGAAATTCCTTTTGAGATACGTATAGGAATCCACACCGGATCCAGTGGTTGCAGGCATTGTAGGTGTTAAGAAATACGCTTATGACATTTGGGGTGATACTGTAAATATCGCTGCAAGAATGGAACAAAATCAGTGAGGCTGGAAAAATTAATATCAGTGGCAGTACCTATGAATTGATTGAAAACAAAATTTTCTTTCGACCCACCGCGGAAAAATTGAAGCAAAGAACAAAGGCATGATTGACATGTATTTTGCTGAACAGCTCTAAATTTCCTCTGTCATCGGTAGTACTTCCTTCTTTCTTCAACCAATAATGAATATTTAAAAAATTTTGATTCGTTATGCTTAGCTTGTAACTAAGTATCTGCTATTGTCTGTTGCAAAAGTTGCAAAACGACTTTTCCCGACGCAGAATTCAATTTTAAATCGGCCATTCTTAAAAATAGCTTTACTGGAAATTAGAATTATGAAAAAGCTATTTTACATCTGTCTCCTGGCAGGTCTTTACAGTTGCGGTCCCCGCATGTATAGCTATAAGTTTACAATGAAAGAATCAGATATGCCAGACAGGTTATATTATGAAAACGATACTTTGACATTGAAATTTAAATTTTATTTGGAGGGCTTAATGATCAGCTTTTCCAATAAATCTGGTGTGCCCATTAAAATTAAATGGGATGAATTAAGAATAACCGAGAAAGGGATAGATAAGAAAATAGAGCATGTAAAGATCACTGAAGATAAAAACTATATTTATAAGCCACCTTCAATTTTTCCGCCTAAATCAGTATGTAATGATCTTGTTGTTTATGCAGCCAACATTTATTATTCGAAGGAGTTTGGGAAAGAAAAACTGAAGATAAAAGATATGTATCCAAGTGATGATAGAAAACAAGACAGAAAATCTATTCTGAACTTAAAAGGCCAAACAATCACCTTACACTTTCCCATTGAAATTAAAAATGTTTCTCGTTCATGGGATTTTAATTTTTTAATAGCTGATATTACAAGTAAACGTAGCAATGATGCTTGGGACGTAATTAACGCTATACCGGTACCTAGCTTTTGATCTTCCCTACCCTCGTTGTTGGTAGTGTTCCATCTTTCTTCAAATCAATCAAGAATATTTAAAAAACAATGAGTAAGGCCTCACCTCTCGTTCTCCTCTCCTTTGGAGAGGAGACGGTGCTTCGGTGCAATGCCATACTTTTTGTTCTACCACTTCAACAATATGACATATCCGAGCTATTTGTCGGTAGTGTTCCATCTTTCTTCAAACCAATAAGAATATTAAAAAAATCTTGAGTCGTTATGCTTAGTCTCCCGCCCGGGGCGGGACAAGTTGTGACTAAGCATCTGCTCCGAAGGAGCAGGCAATATAATTCAACGATAGTACCGCTCTACAAAAATTTACTCCTCCTTTTTATTTGGGAAACTTTTCAGAAATAAATAACTTTCCTTAGAATGCCACCACTAATACACCACCTAATTTCAAAAAATGAAAAAGCTCTTTTTATCATGCTTATTTATTATTGCAATAGCAATAGTAAAAGGACAAAACTATGATGCAGTCACTTTATATTATGCGACTGAAAAATTTGAAGCTGCCAAAAAAGAAATAGATAAACTACTGGCCGACCCAAAGGCAATAGGAAAAGCCGAAACCTACTTATGGCAACTGAAAGTCTACAGCGAATTATTTGCTGATAAAAATCTTAGTCCAAAATATCCGGATGCATTAAAACAGGCAATCGATGCCTTGGATAAATATACAAGCAAGGAGCCTGATCTTAAGTTATTAAAAGAAAATGGCCTGATGGCAGTAAGTCGTTTGTATGTAGAAACTTTTAGTAAAGGCAGCGACTATTTTGAAAAAAAGGAATGGCTGAACTCCTTTAATAATTTCAGTGTATGCCAATATGTGAGTGAATTTATCGGCAGAAATAATCCTGTTTTAAGTATTACAAAGGAAAAATATACAATTGATACAACGGTAGTATTATATACAGCTTATGCTGCACAAAATGCCGGCAAACCAAGTGAGGCGGCAACCCGTTACAAGGCTCTTGCTAACTGGAATATCGGCGGTAAGGATTATGAAGATATTTATAAGTTTATTCTTGATTACGACACAAAACAAAAAGATGAAACGAGTTTTAAAAAATATCTTACTGTCGCAAAAAAATTATATCCGGCGGATATGGCAATGTGGAACCAGTTTGAAAACAATTTCAAGCTTGCTCCGTAAGTTTCAGTTCCTTTGCTGTCGGTAGTGTTCCTTCTTTCTTCAAACCAATAAAGAATATTTAAAAAATAATGAGTCGTTCCCGAAGGACCGGGACAGCTATGCTTAGTTTCCCGACAAGTTGGGACAAGTTGTAACTAAGCATCTGCTGGACAGAAGTAACGGTACTAATATTTGATCTGGATCCTTGCCGTATCAAACCCATTAACATAAAAGTTTGGAGAACTTCCCCCGGTACTACCCGTATTTACAATAGCGCCATTCCAGTAATTAATATACCAGTAAATTTTATTTTCGGAGTAGCCATATCCATCTATGTATATAGTTGTATCAACAGGCAATCCAATTCCTTTAAGATCGTTGAAATATTTATCTTGTCCTATCCATAATATATCTGTTGGGGCATATGTTTTTTCCCTTTTTACATTTACCTCTATACTGGTCTTCGGGGTTAAGATAACATTCTGTATATCTGTTTTTTTATAAACTGTCCAATACTTATTTGCTTCAACTTTAATTTGATCAGCTCCAAAAGCTGATGTTGCTTTTCCTTCAGTATTAGAAATTAGTGTAGTGAACGTAGAATACGCCGTGCACCCAAATTGAAAATCATAATTTGAACATTTTTGAAGGGATACCGTTGCACCGGCAATGGGTTTATTTGTAGTACTTTCAACTACCGTGATAGTGACAGGGTTATTTGCTGGCGGTCTAGGTGTAGTAGTGGAGTTTTGCTTTGAACACCCCGATACAATAGTGATTGCTAAAATTGAAAAAAAATAATAATAATATTTCAGAAAGCTAAAACTGAATTTCAGCCCGGTTTTTTTTAATATCTGTTTCATAAATGATGGTTTTAAGTTTTTTCGATAATTCAAAACTACTTTCCCATTTTAGCCTCCTGTAATTGAATTTTGCGTTTGGTATTCCATGATTTGCATTTTTTGCAAATGGATTCCTCTCATTGTCGGAGGTGTTCCTTCTTTCTTCAAACTAGTAAGGAGTATTTAAGAGATAATGAAATCATTATGCTTAGTTTCTTCCGAAGGAACTCCTTCTGTGTAACTAAGCATCTGCTCCTTCGGAGCAGGCAATTTTTTCATTTTATTTTTTTAGTAATTACTAAAATTATACGATGTAGGCGCCTTCTAACAAGAGTGTTTTCAACTATAGAAGCTACCGTGATTTAACCCTCGTTATTGGTAGTGTTCCTTTCTTCAAACCAATAAAGAGTATTTAAAAAATATTGAGTCGTTATGTTTAGTCCCGATAGCTATCGGGACTAACTAAGCATCTGCTCCGAAGGAGCAGAAATAATAAGAGATCTGGCTTTAGTTTCAAACTCATTTAAAATCCTTGCTGTTGATTGCTCGTCGTTGTTTGTTGTTCCACTTGAGACGAGACAATCGCTGACATACAGCGTTTACAGCATAAATAAAGCAAAAGCAGCTCCTTTCGTTTTAATATACTTTGTAAATTGTTATTCTGTAACGATTGTTCACGCCATAAAATAACATCAATGGAAAATGCTGCTTCCCGGAGAAACTGGATCAAAAAAATATCAACCGGCATTGCCGGTTTGGTCATTGCCGAGCATAGCCACGGTAAATCAAATGACATTAAAAGCACAAATGGATTTAATTATTCCCGTGCATTGATCGATCCGAAAGATGAAATAAAGATCACCAAACTGGAGATCATTCCCGTTCATTCACTGCGAACCATTTTTATAAAGTTGCATACGAATGCCGGCATTGTTGGCATTGGTGAAGGAACGGTGGAGGGAAGGATCAACACTACTATGGCAGCGATCCAGGAACTCGAAGCATATCTTATCGGCAAAGATCCCCGGCGTCCGGCTCACCACTGGCAGGCAATGTATCGCCACGCTTTTTATCGCGGTGGTATTATATTAACAAGTGCTCTATCTGCTGTTGATATTGCCATGTGGGATATAAAAGGAAAAGCATTAGGTGTACCGCTATATGAATTGCTCGGTGGTCCCACCCGTGACCGTATTCGCTTGTATGGCCAGGCACAAACACCGGAAGGAGCAAAGCAGGTGATTGCCGAAGGTTATCAATCCATGAAAGTGGGAGTAACCTCCAGCCGCGGACGGTTGGCGAGGTATGCCGAGAATCCTGATTTTATAGAGGGAATAGTAGAAAATGTAAAAGCGATCCGCGAAGTGATAGGACCTAAAGTGGATATGGGGATTGAATTACACGCAGATCATCAGCCACCCAATGCTATGCTGATCATTAAAGCGCTGGAACAATTTCAGCCCTGGTTTTATGAAGAACCAATACAACATCAGAATCTGCCGTTAATGGCAGAGATGTCAAAGAAAACACATATACCATTTGCAACAGGAGAAAGATTAGTTTCTAAATGGCAATTCAAGGATCTGCTGATGGCAGGTGCTGCTTCTTTTTTGCAACCCGATATTACACATTGCGGTGGTGTTACTGAAATGAAAGCTATTGCTACTATTGCAGAATCATTTTATGCAGGTATGTTGCCCCATGCTAAAGAAGGTATTGTCGGTGCCATTGCTTCGATGCATGTAATGGCATCCGTTCCTAATCTTGTAGCACATGAAATACCCAGCCTGCAAGCGGCTCCTAAAGACAGCAAAGTGCAAAGAAGTTATCTCGGTAAAAGCTATATCAAAAAACCACTGGTGATGACGGAAGGTCATATCATTTTAAAAGGAAATATTGATGGCCCCGGACTTGGATTAGAATTAGATGATAACCTGATCGAAAATGAACGCGGTGTTCCTGAATGGGAATTTCCTGAAATGTGGGATCCTTTTGATGGTTCTGTGCTGGATCATTAAAGTGGTGAATTGAAAGTTCAGGCTAATTAGCAATGCAGTTAGTTACGCTGGCAATCGATATCTGTAATGTTCCTTTTTTCTTCAAGCCAATAACGAATATTTAAAAAATAATGAAATCCCTGTCTGCCGTTAATTTTTTTTACTGGTTTATTTTCATTTTAGTTCACGGATATAAAGTGCTTTAACATCCACCACCGTAGGATTATGCTGATGACAAAGCTGAAAACCAATATTGCCGTCGGTAAAACCATTTTCATGCACGATGTCTATTGTTTTCACACCATTCAGCCATGCTTGTATATGATGACCCCTGGCAATGATATAGTAATGATTCCAGTCGTTGGGTTTGATGATCTTTGTGACCAGTGAATCGGGAAATTTCTGAACCATATTGCCACGACGTTCTTCCCATAACGAGCCCCAATATCCCTTTCCCATATCTACCTGGTAGCCTGGTGCATTGTCCCAGTTGGTAGGATGTATGCGGATGCACACACCTGAATTGGCATCTTCATCACCAACCATCTTTATTAATACATTTAATTCAAAATCCCCATAGGTTTTTTTTGTATAGCTGTAGTGATGTTCTTTTTCTTTGCCGATCGATCCGTGCAACAGGTGATCATTCAACTGCCAGAAATTGGTTTCAAAATTCCAGTCTTCTGCAGTAGTAAGAAGGCTGACCCATCCTTTGCCATGAGGCTTGTCATGCCTGAGTTTGCCGGCAGCGGGTAATGTGTTCTTTAGTTTTGTATCTGGCTGCGCATAACTGTAGGAGCTGCATACAATGAAAAGAAAAAAAATAATGAGTAGTTGGAAGGTATAAACTTTTGCAGGTCCTGGTAAGCAGTAACTGATATTTTTTTGGCAAGACATGGTGTTTGAGAATTAATATTTATTGCGATTAAAGTTAGAGAATGCAGGTGAGATATTTTCAGTTTCTTCGGGGTCTTCCATCTAATCTGCAGCCTGCATTGATCAAAATATCAATTCGTTCAACCTGTTCATGTATTTTATCATCGGCCAGCTGAGCGGTTTCCTCATTATCAATATCAATAATAGAGATCTTGTTGGTTGGGATATGCAATTCATCCGCCACCTGTTTCAATTTATGTTCATTCTTTTCGGCCAGGAAAACATTAGCACCTGCCTGAAAGTAGTTTAGTAGTAACAGAGCCAATGCCGCCTGTGGCTACGGGATTTAAAATGTTTTGTTTTTAATGGTTTCCATTTAGTAAATTAAAAAAGCCCTCTCAGAATTTGAGGGCTTTTTAAAAAGGAAAGGTCTAATGGTTATTTCGGTATCAAAACAGCATCGATCAGATGAATGACGCCATTGCTGCATTTAAGATCAGTGATGGTAACATAAGCTGAACCACCTTTTTCATCTGTCAGGTTTATTTTGTCATTATCAAGCGATGCAGTTTTTCTTTTTCATAGAAATTTGCATGTTTAATGATTATTAATAAACGTTCAACCAAAAAAATAGTTCAAATTATTTTAAATTTATTTTAGAATGGAGGTTGTGTGGATTTTTTCTTATATCGTTGACGGGAATTGTTAAACAGATTACCGTCATCACCACCGACATTCCTGATTTACTGAAAGTGGGTAGTTCCGTTGTCGGTAGTGTCCCTTTTTTCTTCGAACCAATAAAGAATATTAAAAAAGTTTTGAGTTGTTATGCTTAGTCTCCCGCCTGCGGCGGGACAAGTTGAAAAAAATCCCTGTTTTACATGATAGGATGCTGGCAGCAATAAATGGACATTTGGATAAATCTTCAGACAATGAAAAAAATTATTCTCGTTACTATCCTAAACCTAATAGTGTATGCAGGCTTTTCACAATCTACTTTTAGTATTTTAAATTATTCACTACAGGAAAGCTGGTATGCTAAGCAAACTGGCGAGACCACTGAATTACTAAAAAAAGGAATGGAGAATTCCAATTGTAAAATTGTATTCTTTAAGCCTGTAAAAATTGTTACTGACGATGTAACCATTTATGAAAAATACCGGGATGATCTGCTTCGCAGTTCAAGTTTAACGATCATATCTTCCACAAAAGTGCAAAAAGAGTCAGGCCCGGGCTGGACAAGTTTTTCAGGTTTACAAAATGCAGGTACCAAAGGCAATACTTATAGCATTGCGTTTTACTCAATATCAGATACCAGGCAAACTGTTTTTTTTGCTGTATACTCAGCCAGTGATCAATCATGCGAAAATGAGCTTGAAGCCATTGTACAATCTATCAACCTTACAGAATTAAATGCTTCACAGTCGGGTGATAAAACAGCTTCACAATCGGGTAATAAAACAAAGAAAGCAAATGCAGAATCAGACCACAAACCAGCACCAGCATCCAAGAAGGTTCGGATAGCAGCACTAAAATCTTTAAAAGGAATGGTTAACTAATATTCAGTCACTGTTATCAGGGTCTTGTCATACCGAGCCTGCATTTTTAATTTATCAGTTTAAATGAATCTAAGCGAGCCATCTCAGACTCGTTAACGAGCCTGAGATGGCTCGACTATTATTTCCTAAGCAAATAAGTGTATAATGTCAACCGTCTCGGTATGACAAGACCTCAGTTGACGGAAATTGCTTCGCAACATTTTAGGTATATTGTATGTCTTAAAATTTTGAAGAATGTCAGATCAAAATAAATTAGCGATACTATCAGCAATCAGTAGCGACCTAACACCTGGTAAACCTGCCCGGTTTAGTTTTAATTCACTAACTAAAACGTTGAGTTTATCCAAAGAAGATTTAGATACACTCCTGGTTGAGCTTAATAAGAGCCGTTTTATTAGCCAGTATGTGAAAAAAGGGGTCGATGGTTTTACTTTAGTATTAAATCAAAAAGGACTCGATGCGGTACAGGATGGATTTTTCATTTAGCCCTTCGACAAGCTCAGGGTGACAATTGAATAGTAAGATGAGTAAAGAACAGAACGTACAAGAGTGCGACGCAAGAGAAGTTTAATAGTAGCGATGCAGCTTGGATCACAAAAAATATGAGGACTGTTTTATTTAATTATTTCGCCATACTCTGGTTTCCATTCCCATTTCCACCGGCGGTGGCTCCAAAGCCACATATCAGGATATTGCCTGATCCCTTCTTCCAGGTAAACAACAAATTTTTCGGTAAGCTCCTGTTCCGTCAATGAAGCAGGGTCATTTGTTGCAAGCTTAAAAACTCCTTTATAATATCCACGGCGTGGTTTATGAATAAATGCAAACACAACTGCTGTATCATTTAATATAGCACCCTTCGCCGGACCTTTTAAAAACGGGGTTGGTTTATTAAAAAAATTAAACCACCATGCATTACCCGGATGACCCGGGCTTTGATCGGCTATTAAACCGAGCAGGTAATGTGTATTTTGATACGGCAAAAATTCTTCACGCATAGTTGTGGCTTTTAAAAAAATGGCGCCATTGCGGGTTCGCAACTTATAAAATAATCTTTCGAAAATTTTATTCCTTATAGGCATATAGACAGCCAAAAATTTGAATGCAGTGTAATTTGTCAATATCGAATTTCCCCATTCCCAATTAAAATTATGACCAAGGTGTACCTGTACACTTTTACCTGTTGACTCGAGAGACTTTAACAATTCCCAGTTTGCAGTAAATCGCTTTGTTATAAATTTATCTGATGCTGAGATCATCTTGATGGTCTCTAAAAACATATCAAAAAGATTCTTATAGAATTTTTTTGCAATAACTATTCTTTCCTTTTCAGTTTTTTCGGGGAAAGCCTGCAACAGGTTAGCCATTACAACCTTTTTTCTGTACCCGAAAACAGGATAAAAAAAGAAATAAGCAATGTCAGAAAAAAGATAGAGAACTCTTAAAGGCAATAACGAAAAAGCATAAAGTAAGCCGTAAACGATATAGTACATGATGCGTAAAGATAAGAACGAGGAATGTGATCAGTTCTTTTGTTGTCTGACGTGTTCCTTCTTTCTTCGAATCAATAAGGCCTTTTTTTGAAATTCTTCTCACAGCAAAGGACAAAGGATTTCAATGTATTTTTCTGGTAGCGATAGAATATCTGGTTGTGCGGCGTGAACAAAACACTGTCGAATGTTTTTTCTTTTCACAGAAGCCAACCGATCTCAGGATATTTTGCAATGAACTCAATTATTTTCGAACCGGTCGAGAAAACGATAATCAGTTTTGGCAAAAATTCTTTAAGCAGGTATTGACAAACTAGAAGTGTATTGTTACGGAAGCGTTTGGCGATGATTATTTGTTTTCTCCGTTCATTCATTTCCTTTTCAAAATCATCCCATGAAACAGTTTCTTAATCATCAGCTTCACAAAAGCTTAGCGAATTCTTTAAGCTGGTTGAGGCTAGCTCATCCACAATATCTTTTTTGGTTGTATAAAATGCTACATCCTCCAGCACCTGGTTTAGCACGCCTCATCTTCTATTATCTTCCAGATCATGTATATTTTGGCTTTAGTACCGTGCTCATAATTGAAAAATTGTCTCGGAAATGACAAGACATTCTGAAGGACTAATTGTGCCTAAGTATTCCTTCTTTCTTCAAACCAATAAAGAATATTTAAAAAAATATTGAATTGGTGCTTCATTGCAATTCCATTTCATCAATCCGATACAATCTTTTTTAAGATCAATAGAACATCGCAGCATAACTTTTGGCAAATGATTGCCATGCGGCACTATCTCTTAGCTGCCAAAGTAAACCCCCGATCAAAAAAACAATAAACACTATAAGAAATGGTTTGTAGTTCTTCTTCCTGTAAATATCAAAACCCAACAAGGATCCAACTATTGCCAGGTCAAGCACATCAGTTATTGTCAAAGCGATTGGAAATTCTATACCAAAACCGTGTATGAGTCCACGACCTGCTCCTGGTCCTATCGCCAGTATACCGGTGGCGATCATATACCGCATGTGTGAAGCAGGATCTTTTCTATAGAACATAGCGAGTGCCCAAAAGATGGCGAATGATAGAAAGCCCCTGATGTCAAGCACCATGGTGGCTAAATTTTCCTTCTCAGGTATGAGTCCGGCTGCTCGCTCATATCCTCCCTTGCCTATAAGAAATAGGGATATAATAATGAGTGGTCCCAGCACCCAGGATATTTTACCAATGGTTCTGTGAAGTTTGGCTTTTCCTTTATTAATAAGCAAGGGCTGCACGATCAGCAAGATCAACCATGTCATCAACAAAGCACCATGGACGTGGATGGTAATGGTTTTGTTTTTGAAATTCGGAAATTGGCTGGTGTATGTTTCATAAAATCCCCATTGCACACCAATCATAATTAGAATAATGAAGATGGCTGTGTTGCGGTAGACATTCAGCATGGCTTGTTATTTTGGTTACTTTTTGAAGATAAACAAATTTTTTTCCGTCGACCATCTTCTTATTAAAATTTGAAAATTTCTCTCGTTGCCAGTAGTATTCATTGTTACTTCAAACTAAAAAGAATATAAAAAAACCGGCTGCTGAAAGCAACCGGTTCAATAAAACATAAAGAATTATTTTGTTGGAGGAGGAGGTAACATGCCTTTGCGTGTTGCCTGGAACATCATATCAACCTTTCCTGCTTTATTAAACCGCCAGGTTTCCTGTAAACTCACTGTATCTTTTTTACCATTCATATCAGTCGGCATTTCAACTCCCCATACAGCAACCCAGTTCTCATCTTTATCCGTACTTTTTACAGCAAATATTGCATCAATACTAACTTCCATACTCTTGAATGAACTCCGGTAAGCCTGCATGTTTTTCATTATTGTATCAGTCGGACCACTCATGCTTGAGCCATCAGCTAAAAACAAAGAAACGCTGTCAGCAAAATGCGACCGGCTTTTCGAGAGATCGCCATCTTTCCAGTCTTTCCATAATGCAAATACAGTTTCAGTATTTTTTGGCGAATCCATTACAAAAGAAGCTGAATAAGCGGGGGTAAAGCCCGACATGTTTGCAGGAACGTTTGCTTTGACATCAGTGCTTTCTGTTTTTTCAGTGCCGCTGTTACAGGCAAGAAGAGAAATTGCAAAAGCAGATAAAAAAATTCGTCTCATAATTTTAGTTTTAGGTGAAGTAAAAAATATCCTGAATATTACCCGTCATCGGGCATACAGGAAGCTATTAAGGTAATTTTATTTTTTCTGATAGCAATAAAATGTCAACTTTTAGTTTCCTGGGGTTATTCGAAATGATCTGCAATAAGATGGAGATACTATGCTTTATTAAGCACTAACTTCTTTGCTTGCTTTTGCGCTTTTAATGCAAGTTCAGTTGCGAGAAAACAATGTTCCTGTGTCATGGCAGTTTCAGTTCTGTTCAATACATCATTTACTAATTGCTCACCATAAGGAAGATCCACTTTGCTGCAATCAATGTACTGCGTGTCTTTTCCGTTAACAACAAAAAGATGATTGCCGCCATCTCTTCCTGCTATATCAATGTTCTTGCGTATCTCGATAAAACCTTCGGTGCCTAAAATTGTCAATCGTCCATCACCCCAGGTTTTTAATCCGTCCGGAGTAAACCAATCTACTCTTATATATCCTGTGCCTCCATTACCGTTGACAGTCACATCACCAAAATCTTCGAATTGCGGATATTGAGGATGTGCAACATTACTTGTTTGAGAAGAAACAATATCGGCCTTTGTGGAACCAGTAAAATACAAGAACTGATCGAATTGATGAGAAGCGATATCAGTAATGATGCCTCCGAAATATTTTTTATCAAAGAACCACGGCGGTCTTGTTGATAAACTTATGCGATGAGGACCGAGACCGATCGTTTGAATTACTTTTCCGATGGCACCGGCTTTTACAAGTTCACCTGCCTTCACCGTTGCTTTGTTCTCAAATCTTTCACTATACATGATAGAATAGATGCGGCCGGTTTGTTTTTGCACACGCCGAACTTCTGCAAGTTGCTCAAGTGATGTGATACCCGGTTTATCCGACATATAATCTTTTCCATGTTGCATTACTCTTATACCTAACGGTGCTCTTTCATTGGGAATGATGGAGCTTAGCACTAACTGGATGGATTTATCCTCCAGTATCTCTTTTTCATTAATTGCTTTTTTTGCCTGCGGATATTTTTTTAAGAAGGCGGCAGCAAGATCATCTTCTTTAGCATAGAACGAAACTAATTGTCCTCCGCCCCGTATCACAGCGTCAACCTGGGAGTAGATGTGATTATGATTGATGCCGATAACAGAGAAATAAATTTTCGGTTCAGCATTGCTTTGTATAAAATTACTTTCGGCATCTTTTGATATAGTGCTATTACCTAAAAGTCCTTTTGGTAAAATTGAAAACAAACCAGCCGCGGATGTTGCCGCAGTTGCAGATTTAATAAATTTCCGGCGATCGAATTTTGATGATTTCATATTTGATCTTTAAGTATCCAAATTTAAAGAGTCTGCGAGACTTTAAACTGTTATTGTTTGTAGTCCCGCCTGAGGTGGGATAAATATTCCTTCTTTGCTCAAAACAATAATGAAACCTTGCTTTAGATACTAATTAAAGTCAACCGTAAAACAAGGAAATTTTCTGATTGAACTGTTATTTTTAAATTTTATATTTAGGTATGAAAAAGCTTTTTCTATATTTCCTCTTGTACTGTTTTTTAATTACAAGCGCAACTGCACAACCTGCAAAAACGGAAATGTATGATCTGCTTAAGAAATTGATCACCGATAGCACAGGCTATCCTAATGTGGGCGACTGGGGAGTTGGAGTAGCAAAAACGGTGAAATGGAAAGATGAGAACATCATTATGAGTGACGATACAAGTATCAATTTTTATAGAAGGGGTGTATCGGATATTACGCTTAAAGGAAAAAGTTATGCGCAGGCAGGCAAACCGGTAATATGGAATCTAATGCTGAAGGGCCCAAGAATGGGATACACTTCTTTCAGCATCATAAGTTCTCCCAGCAGCGACATTCACTCAAAGCTCATCATTGATAGTGTATTTGGGAAAAAGCCATTTAAAGCAAAGCTTCTCAAAAGCTGCGATAAGGAAGATCTATCAGGATATTATTATTACGAACTGAAGATCCCTAAAAAAGATATAGTTTTTCTTAAACTCAGTTGGCTTTCGGTAAACGGCAATACAGCCATACGTATTGATTGTTATGATAGCGGAACGCAATATGCTGCCAAACTGAATTGTCCTCCTAAATAATAGATCATGCCAATACAATTTAAGATCGCAATTACAAAGGAGATCATTTCACAATGTAAAAATTGTGGAACCGGGAATGATGCCCGCCCGGTTGAAAATAATTGTGCGATCGCAGTTGCCCTGGCAGATATTTTTCCAAAAGTCTATGTTACTGATCTGTACATTTTCCCGTTTGGAGTTGATGGCGGGAAAGAGAAAGATATAAAAATACCAATGCCAGTTATTGCACAACAATTCGTAAAACTTTTTGATGGATTCCGCTTTACTCCCAGGTTGCGGTTAATGCTTCCTGAATTTGAATTTACAATTGATATTCCTGATGAAGTTATTGAGCAGATCAATATTGATGATGTGAGAGAGTTGATTGAAAGAACTGGTACAGGTTATAATAATGCAAGTGTCATCGTCCCAGTTCCTTCGGAGTGTTATAAATGATCGGCAATAAAAAAATAACAGGCCTCCCCTGAAGGTAGTAACCCTTCTTTCTTCAAACCAACAAAAAATATAAAAGCAAGGGATTTTGATGCTTGAAACATGACTATAGTTTGCGGATAAGTGTCATTATCGGGATCTGCACAACCGATCAGTCATACAAGCAAGTGGAAAATTGTTTTTTTATATCATACCTGATTTTATTAAATTTAATTACTTCTTTTCTGTACCAATAAAATTCTCCGTTCCGCTTAATCCGTCTTGATCTGCTCCTTGTTGAATTCCGGGAACTAATTTTTTAACCAAAACTTATTGTTATGAAAAAAGTAACACTCTTCTTTTCGCTAATGCTTGCTATGTGTATTGCCGGAACTTCCCAATACACTCCACTTCCCGCACTGGACGAAAACCTGTATGCGAAATTTATTGAAAGATTACGAACAGAGGCCAGGCAGCAGGACATTCCGGAGTTAAATACGATGGCTGATAACATGAGCTATGATGAAGCACGGAGATTTTTGGCCAACCCACATGTTTACCTGAAAAAACTGAAAGGAGATCAAACAAGCCAGGAGGATAAACCCGCAATGAATAAAAGGGTTTTTGGAATTATTGCGGCAGTGTTGTGGAACAGCCTTACCGGTTTGGATAATTATTCTTCCGGTCAGGCCAAAATAGGTTATGCATTGGGATTGTATAGCCTGTGTGCACTTGGTAAGGCTTATTTTCTCGCAGAATTTCTTTATCAATACAGCATATTTGGAGAGGAGAGTTCTGACACACAATATGGATGGACACAAACATATAAAATAAATTATCTTACTTTATTCACCGCCTATCTCTATGCCATACAAATGCAGAGCATGAAATTGCTGTTGGGTGGGGGCCTTACATTAGGATATGCTTTGTCAGGTAAGGAAACATATAAAGACAGCAACGGTGAGGATACAAATAATATGGGATTTGGCTCAGATGACTGGCTACGTTTTTATGCCGGGTTCAATATTGTAGCTGGGATACTGACAAAAAATATGATAATGATCTACCTGGCTTATACTTTGCCATTTACAAAACTGCATGGTGATTGGGATGCCAAAATGAGTCTTTTTAAACTGGCTTTAGGAATTCCATTGTCAAAAAAATAGAGGAGTATTTTCATTTCATCCTTCAGGGTCTGTTCATAACAGTTTTAAATTTCATGAACTTATTATGGACAGACCCTTTGTCTTTGGTGTTCCTTCTTTTTTCAAAACAATAAGGGATATAAAAAGATCTTGAAATAATCAGGCTTAAGATTTGCTTTATAACTTTACTTGATGAGTGTGGTAAAAAATGTCTGCACATCTGGATCAACTATAAACTGAAAGTGATGAAAAAAATTATTCTTCTTCTCAGTATTGTTGCGATCAATTACTCTTTATTTGGACAGAGAGTTGATTTCGGTATAAAAGGAGGTTTAAATTTTTCAAAATTGGATATCCCTGATGTCAGCACATCAAAAAAAACGGGATATCATCTTGGCGCATATTCACTTTTCAAATTTGGTAAAATTGGTATTCAGCCAGAGTTTATTTTTTCTCAGCAGGGATCGAAAGTGGACCTGGGAAACTGGGATGCCAAATATGTCAATATCCCGGTTATCCTTAAACTTTACCTTGCTGCAGGATTTAATCTTCAGGCCGGACCACAGTTTGGGTTTTTAAATAAAGCCGAGCTTGATGGAAATAGTATTAAGGACGACCTGAAAAAAGCTGATGTCAGCATGGGATTGGGTTTGGGCTGGGATGCTCCTTTAGGAATGAAACTTGATGCCCGTTATAATATGGGATTAACTGATAACAGCGATGACCCGGCTTATGAGACAATTAAAAGCCAGGTATTTCAATTATCTCTCGGGTTCAGAATATTTCATCTTGGCAAAAAATAAATTGAACCCGCGGCTTGACTCTCATTATTGTTTTCCAAATAGTGTGATTTAATTTCCAGCAATTATTTTTTCGATTGCGCAATGGCTTTGTCAAGCAACGCCTTTACTTCGTTTGCTTGTTTTTCATTTGTAAACTCCAGGGAAACTGCTGTATTAACATAACCGTTCATAAAGGCGTTGACCTTTGTGCTATTGTTCCATGTGCCGCTGAAGAAACACTGGTCATTAGAATCGCTGCCGATCATTTCGTATTTGCGATCGCCTTTGTTCTCCCAGTCCTTTACGCCCAGGCATATTGCATAAGTGAAAGCATTCTTTTCCTTGTTCTCATATTTTCTGATCGTTGTATAATAAACATCTTCCAGGTTCAGCTTGATGATCTCATGCACATCAAAAGAACTGGCAGATTCGCAAATATTATTTTTAGGCATGCGTGTTTTTTCAACCTGTATCCTGCCTTTATTATCCAGTGCTTTTAACTGCTGGGTCAGCTTTTCATTACCGGTATAGTACGAACCCGCCTTTGGGTACACTGTGCCGATGCTTTCCAGTTTTAATATGATATCATCCACAGCAAGGGAAACAGGCGATTTATCTTTAAATGAAATGATCGCCGGTTTGGAAGAATAATTCTGCAGGTCTTTGAAAAGATGAAAATTGTGATTGTCAACGGATGCCTGGTATAAATATCCGTTTTTAACCCAGCGGGATTGCTTTACAAATTTTCCACCCCCATTATCACCGATCTTTTCTTCGATCAGTTTATAACTTTTATCTTTTGAAACTTCATCTACAGCCTGGTAATATTTCTGTGGCGAAGAATGGAACGCCACTTCTATGATCTTTTCATTTTCGTGAAAGAGCACCAGGCTTACCACATCGTTCTTATCGTAATAAAAATAATCTTTGGTTGACTTTTCTTTGCTATAAGTGTAGCCTTCTTTTTTCAGCCATTTCTCGTGTTTCTTATAGGTGACATTCTCAAATATCTTTTCCAGTTCCTGCACACTATATCCATCTGCAAAAGCATTTGCAAAATTCGGATTGATCTGGGCGGAGAGAGTGCAGCTAATAAAAAATGTAGAAAGCAAGGCGGCGATCCTTTTCATAAGGTAAAAGAAGTTTAGGATTAAAAATTGAGGACGCAATATACATATTTTTAATTCTTCGTTCGGGACAAGTTGTAACTAAGTCTCCAAAATATTCTTTTACCTTTTTCCTACCTTTAGGAAACAACCTCAACTAATAATTTTTTTTATGAAAAAGAGTAACCTGCTTTCTCTGCCATTTTCATTTATTCTCCTGTTATCATTTTCTGCAAATAGCCAGTATGTTGCCCGTCACAATATGAGCAGCAGCGACTATCAGTCTGCCTACAATACTTTCTCGGGCACTCAAGAAAATGCGATTGGCGGATGTAAGTGTTTATAATAAGAACGGTAAAGAAACTTACGCCGCTATCTGGGATAAAAAAAGCAGCGCTGGCTGGGTAGCCCGTCATGCTATGAGTGAAAGCGGATACCAGGCCGAAGTAGCAACTCAAAAAAATGCAGGCTATCGTCCGGGCCGAATAACAGCTGCTGATATCAATGGCCATTTGGTTTTTGCCTGTATATTTTATAAAATATCCGCAGCATGGGAGGCACGGCATAATATGAGCTCACAGCAATATCAAGCAGAATATAATAACTGGACAGGAAAAGGTTACCGCCTTGTAGAAGTTTGCGGATATAAAAGAAATGGACAGGAAACATATGCTGCCGTTTGGGAAAAATCTAATGGCCCTTTATACGTTGCACGTCATGCTATGAGTAGCCAGCAATTCCAGTCCGAATTCAATACACAATATGATAACGGTTATAAGCCTGTTCGTGTGAGTGCATTTGAAGTGGGAGGGCAAAGCCGCTTTGCTGCCATTTTTGAAAAAATGAATGACGGTGTTTACGCAAGGTCAGGACTGAATGAAAATAATTACCAGGCAGAAGTTGATAATGCCTGGTATCTCGGCAGTAGTCTGAAACATGTAAATGGTTATAATGTAAACGGGACAGTTTATTTTGCTGCGTTGTGGATGGATGCAGGTCTTAGCGGCAACGACCAAAATTTCATTAATAGCAAAGTGAAAAAGTATATGGATGATTCCAATATTCCCGGTTTATCTATTGCAGTAATGAAAGATGGCAAACTTGTTTTTGCCCGTGGTTACGGACAGTCAGATAAAAGCAATGGCAATTTGGTTTCGCCGAATAGTCTGTTTCGCATTGCCAGTGTAAGTAAGCCTATTACTTCTACTGCTATTATGCGATTAACCGAAACCCACAATCTTAAACTCGGCGATAAATTATTTGGAGCAGGAGGAATACTCGGTGATTATTGCGCAGGCAATAATAGCTGTGTTGATAAAACGGATGCGGAAAAAATAACTGTGCAGAGTTGCCTCGAACATTCAACCGGATGGACAAATGATGCAGTATGGGATCAATACCAGCTTAATAATACAGATATCATTAAGTGGGCATTAAAAAATTATAGCCAGGGCACTGCGCCGGGAGCTAAATATCAGTACATCAATTTTGATTATTTTTTGTTGGGCAGGGTGATCGAAAAAAAGAGTGGTCAGACGTATGAGAATTATGTAAGAAGTGCAATACTCGGCAAAAGCGGAATTACAAAAATGCAGATCGGTAATGATGCAGCATCTGCGAAAATACCTGGTGAAGTAACTTATTATTCTGATAATACCGGCGATCCTTATGCGCTAAAACTTACCCGGATGGATGCCAATGGCGGATGGATAGCACGGCCGATTGACTTGTTGCTATTTGCCGCAGGAATTGATGGGCTAAATAATCGCCCTGATGTTATTAATTCTGGAACCTTAGCTACGATGCACACAATTTCAACTGCCAGTGGCGCTGATGATTATGCAAAAGGAATAAAAGTGAAAAAAGATTGGTGGATGCATAATGGATGTATGCCGGGTACGTTGGGTGACCTGGTTCATTTCGATAATGGAATAACAGTGGCAATATTAATAAATACACGGCCTCAAAATGATAATTGCACATGGAATGGAATGTATCCACTGATAAAAGATATTGCAGAAAGCAAAGTGGCATGGCCGGGTTATGATCTTTTCTGATATCCTGTTGTCCTTATTGTTCCTTAACAAAAAATAGGCACCTTTTTTTTGGTTAAGAAGGTGTAGCCTTTATTTTTGCGAATAACACCATTCTTTAATTTTTAATCTGACCCCCAAATGAAAAGACTACCACTCTTTTTTTTATTTATCAGCTTTTTTATCAGTTCCAATTTTTTGTTTGCTCAAAGCCTCAGTCTTGAACAAACCAGAAAGATCATTGTAAGTAATAAATGGATATTAAGTAGTGCAGAGGAAGATGGAGATGAGATAATGGACGAGGACGAAGTACCGAAACTGGTATTTGTTTTTAACGCTGACGGTACTGCCCTAACTTATGAAGCTCCGGATGATGGATCTGATACTGAAACCGGAACCTGGAGCCTATCAAGCACCCATCTATATGTAAAATTCAAGTCTGATAAATCAACTACGAAATATAGCTACAAATTAAAAAGACCTTCAGCTTACTATTTGTATCTGGAGGATACAGAAGAAGAAACCACTTTAATTTTTAAACAGGTTGAAGACCCGGAAGAATTAACGGGAGAAGTTGAAGACCCGCAATGGTATCTTTCATACACCAAAGGAGAAAAAAATATAAGAGATCAGAATTGGGCGAGAAGAACTGAATTTCCCAGCGCTAAAATATCGGAGGATTGGAAAAACGGTTTTTATATAACAGATATCAGTTATGGAACATGGGAGAATGAAAAAGTATGGTACCTGGTTACTACAAAAAATAATTTCACAGACCAGTTATGGAGAACAAGAGCCAGTAAGGAAGAATTAATAACTGAGGTCCAAAAATTATATAAAGAGCAGCCGGCATACTATATTTCACATCTCGCCTATGGCAATGGGTTATGGGTGCTGGTAAGTTCCAAAGGAACCGGGCTAACTTCACAAAAAGTGTTGCATGATAAGGATTTTCCTGAAGCACGGATCAAAGAATTATGGAAAGAAGGTTACGTTATAACAGATATGGCTAATGGAGGGGGTTGGTGGGTTGTTGTAATGAGCAAAGGATCTACCATAGAGAAACAGCATTTTCATTTATATGATTCATGGGATGAGGATCTGATCTTTGACGAATGGGATAAGGATGATTATTTGACTGAAGCCGTTAAAACCGAAGATGGCTGGTATATGATATTCAGCTCGGATGAATATATAAACGACCAGGATTATGATGAAGGGGATCCGATACCAGATAAATCTATCAAAGAGAAATGGGATAGTGGTTATTATATATCCCGGGTATTTTTTTACTGATAAAATAAATTGCAATTAAAAAGAAAAAACTCAGCCCTTGGCAGGAGGAGGAATTATTCTGGAAAACCAGTTTTAAAATAACCTCGCTGAATGAAGTGCCAGAGCATGTAGTGCACCTGAACCTGAAAGAATCCGGAGTTACCGACGATGAATTATTGCTGATCGTAAACAGGATCAGGAAAATTGATATGCTTGATCTGCATCATACAACTATCAGCAATGATGGCATTAAACATTTAACAAAGCTGGAGAATTTAAAAGAACTTAGATTAAAAGGAAATACAGCTATTGATAATGGTTGCATGCAATATATCAAACAGATAAAAGGACTTGAGTTTCTTCATCTTCGCCATACCTCTGTTAACGTAGATGGTCTAAAAGAAATAGTATCCCTGCAAAGTTTGAAAACCGTTTTGGTTTCTGACGACGATACACAGGAAAATATAGACAATAAAATGAAGCAGATAGCTGCTGCATTACCTCTTTGCGAGTTTACAGTTAACAACACAACCTATTTTCCCAAACAACCATGGGAACTGCTTGAGTAATATCTGGTCGCTTTTTTCGTTTGCCAAATTATAAATCTGTTTATGATAAAATTGCAGCAGAAAAAAAACTTATTTGCATTTACCATCTTGTTGTTCGCGGTAATTTGTGGAAATGGTCAAAAGGAATTCTTCCGGTCAAAACAAATATTTACGCCGGGTCAGTTGGTGGATTTTTATTCTTCTGTCACTATTCACGGAGACCTTTTACTCTTTAATGCAAATGATTATTATCTCTATGCCTATAACAAGAATGACGGATCATTGAAGTGGTCCTGTAAAACCGGTTATAAAACGAATATACCCGTTTCAGTTCTGGACAACTTTGTGTATGCAGGTATATTCAGCGATAAAATAGAACGTACGGGACAAATTGATATTCGGAATGGAAGTTTGAATAAAATGCTTCCTTTTGGCCCGATGGCAACAAAGCCATTATTGAAAAACGGCATTCTTTATACCACTGCTACTTATAATTTCGGTTGTATAATTGCGTATGACTTAAATAAAGACACAGTATCATGGAGCCGATTTATTGCTCATGGTCTTAGCCGCCAACCTTTTTATCTTAAGAATAAAATTATGGCCAATGCGGAAGATAATAATTGGGTGGAATTAGGTTATGATGGAGCGCTGCTTGATACAAATTGTGCGGTTAAAGCAGATATATATGTTCATGATATTCCCTGTATAAAAGTTTTTTCGGCTCTTTCACATGACGGGATGGAGATAAAGGGAAAACTTGCCGGGGAAATATTTGGAACTGACCATAATGGTGAACCGGATATAATAACAACTGAAGATCTTACTTTCATTTTAAGCAATTATAAACTGACAATACTTTCCGACAAGCTCAAGAAAAAACAACAGATTAATATAAGTTCAATCGCAGGCGATCTTTCTGAAAATGATGATGCGAGGTTGCTTACAGACGATAAAGAAAATACCTGGTTGATGTATGGTGACCGTCTTCTTCAGTACAATCACAATACAAAAAAACTGGTTTGGGAAACAGACCTTAAAGCATGGCAACCCAAACAGGTATTGATCGATGGAGAACAGATATGGCTGGTATCAGGCAATGATGGGCTCTTGTATGGACTTTTAATGCAGAAGTAGTTTTTATGGTGACGAATGAAAATTATTTTATGGACTCCCAGAGGGATGTCCATTTTTTTTCTTCTTCTTCAAACTTAGCGAGCCAGGACAAACCAAAAAAGAAAGGCCCTCAGTGGAAACTGCGGGCCTTTAACCATTAAACCTTATTCTATGAAAATTCACTGTGAAAGTAATGGATAAAGATTCAAATGAAATATGTTGTTGAAATTATTGACTTTGGTTAAGTTGATTATAATTACCAGTCAGATTAAAATTTAAAGCAAAGGGCATATTTTGCATGTAAAAAATATTATGAAATGGCTATTACTGATCTTTTCAAACCTGTTCATTGTTTTAACATCACAAGCTCAATCATTACAGGAAGCATTAGATAAAAAGGATACAATAACAGCTTTGCAGATAATAAAGAAGGGATATGATCTTGACTCGTTGAATAGTTTCGGCAGTTCGATATTAATGAATAACTGCAGATACACTGATGATACTTTTGGCGCTGACTTTTTGCTTCGTCATGGGGCAAAAGCAGATTTTCCAAGATCGGCGAAAGGAAGAACTGCGTTGATCATTGCTTGTGCTTATTATGGTGGCGTTCCTTTATGCCGGGTTCTTTTAGATCATGGCGCTAATGTTAATGCAGTTACTGTAAATGGTGAAACGGCATTAATGTTGGCTGCATCAAATGCAAAATCTGATCTCGTTTCTTATCTTTTGCAAAGAGGCGCTGATCCAAAACTCATGGATAAATCAGGTAAAACGACTCTTGACTATGCAAAGTCTGCCAAAATTGATGAGACTCTCAAAAAATCTATGAAGTGCTGCGAGGTGGATACAGAAAAGACTATTGCCATACTTACAAAAGCTATAAATAAATAGAAATAGAATTCAAAGGAAGATGTGGAACAGCGCAAAAAATAAAGAAGCCCGCCGGTGGAAACAGGTGGGCTTTTCTAATCAAAAACATTAACCATTAAACCTTATTTTATAAAAAATCGGGATAAGGTAGTGATTATTTTTATTTATTTAATGATTTGACAAGTATATGATAGCATAATTTTATGCACATATATTTACGAGGAAAAATCATCTAAAAAGAAACTGTTATGAAAAGATTTGAAAACCAGTCAGCTATTATTACTGGTGGAGCTGAAGGATTAGGAAAGGGAATTGCAGAACGAATTGCATCAGAAGGTGGCAAAGTATTTTTATTTGACATCAACCAACCGATGCTTGAAAAAACAATTCAAGACTTTAAAAACAAAGGATTTGATGCTGATGGTTTCGTGGCAGATGTTTCATCAGAATCTTCTGTAATGAATAGTATCCGGCAGGTGGAAGAGAAAGCCGGACAAGTTCATATTATGGTAAATGCTGCGGGTATAGTGGGTTTATCAAATACAAAAATTACCGATTATCCTGTTGAAGATTATGATAACATTTATCGTGTCAATCTTCGTGGTTCTTTCCTGATGACAAAGTATACTATAAAAGCTATGGAGAAATATAACTACGGTCGCATTTTATTAATAGCATCAATCGCTGGTAAAGAAGGTAATCCTTTCATGACTGGTTATTCATCTACTAAAGCAGGTGTGATCGGGCTGGTAAAAGGTATTGGAAAAGAATATGCACAAACAGGAATAACGGTTAATGGGCTTGCACCTGCAGTTATAAAAACTGCTATGAATGAAAAAACAGCGCCGGAACAATTAGCTTACATGACTGCTAAAATACCAATGGCCCGCCTGGGTACTGTTGAAGAAGTAGCAGCTTTATCTTGCTGGATCGTATCTAAAGAAGCAAGCTTTAATACAGGATTTATTTTTGATATTTCCGGTGGCAGGGCCACTTACTGATCGTTTATCGTTGTTGGTATTTTGACCAATAACTGAAGTGGAGTAAAAATCATGATCCTCTATTCCTGATTGGCTGCTTCTTCAGCAAATTTTATCAGTTGCCAATAAGGTGGCCGGTAACCATTCTTTTTTATAAAATCCTCAGCCAGTAGTAAAGGTTTTATTTTTTAATTTAACATGCATTGTTACAAAAGTTTGATTCTTTAGTGCCTGGGTTGCACTCATCCCCTCCGGAATTAATCCAGTTTTACCAAACAGTTTTTTAATAATACAATATCCTTTTATAACCCTTGCAACTGGTAGCATCCAGATATTATAATTAATGTTTTCTCCTTTGTTTGCTATTTCCAAAAGCGCATCCATCACAGCATTATCTATATGATCTTTAAATAAAGTTTCGGGATCCCGCCATTCGGCTACAACAGTAAGCTGCGGATCGTACTCAAGGTCGGATGGCATTTGAGTAACAAAATTTTCAACCCCAAAATCATGCAGCCAGTTTACAACGCCCTGCGATGAAATGGTTGAAGGATACTTCCAAATCTGTAATCCCATTTTACGGTATGGCCAGGAAACTACTTCCGAACAAAACATTGCTGAACTATCATTAAAATTCATTTTAAAATCATAAGGGATATGCCGCTTCACAGCTTCATCATACATTTTTTTGGCAGCTGTTTGGGGCAACATTGGATCTTCCAGCATTAGCGGCAGATCGGACCTGGGCCGCATTACCATAAACCGCAACTTCTTAGCATTTTCATATTGTGTAATGGAAGCAACGGCAATTCCGTTTCTTATATGGGCTTCGATCAAAAACGGCTCTTTTGTTTTTTCATCAACATAGATCAAAGCAACATGAGAAAAATTACCAGGGTAATCATTACCTCTCGATATCAATGCCGATACTTCTGCGCCAGCTCTTGAGACCAGCAGATCACCACTGTGCACTTCAATTCCGAAAATGGATGCGGCAGGTGTTACCGATCTTTCATTTTTTACCATCATGGCAGCAGGGAAATTTAAACTGTCTGTTTGCAGTAATACTTCTTCCACCGCTGCACGCAAACCGTATAATAATATGTACACCATATTCCTTGCAACGGGGTCATTCATATTCCATTGTTGCGATTTTAACTTTACCAGGTTACGTAAACCGGTTATAATAATCAGTGAGCCATGGTATTTGATCCTGCTGCACGGCAATCAGCGACGCCAGAACAAAATAATTATTTTCAATTTTTATCCATCCCGAATCCGCTGCAGTTATATTTTTAGTTTGTAGGGCCAGTTCATCTTCAAGAATTGTTTTATGAACAGTAATAAATGAATCCAGTTTTGCTTTATCCATTTGTTTAGCCTGTCTGAACAATTCTTCCAGTTGCAACCACTGACCATCTCTGTTCCATTCAAAAGGTTTATTTACTGTTTCTGTAACGATATTTTTTTCTTTGCCATCCGGGATCAACAGCAGCAAGTAAATAATAACCAACCCTATAATAAAATACAGGATTTTTTTTGTGGATTTTTTCATTTGTCGAAGGACTCCTTTGGAGAAATTTTCAAGAAATAAATGGATAAGATAAGATATTTTAAAATATTGAATTGCCTTAGTCCCAAAGGAGCAGGCCAAATTCTTGTCACTTACGAGCTCAATAATTTTTTATAGTACATTTATTTAATGGCTACCACCTGCTTAAACTGCGGAACAGAGTTAATGGATCGTCAAAATTTTTGTCCTAATTGCGGTCAAAAAACCGATACGCCACGAATTAGTTTTTTATATCTGGCTAAAGAGTTTTTGCTTGTATTTGCTCACACCGATAAAGGGTTGTTTAATTTAATAAAAAGGCTGGCTGTTAATCCAGGCCAGGTAGCAACAGATTATGCAGAAGGAAGACGAAAAAGATATTTCAATCCATTTGGATTTCTTGTGATATGCATTGCTTTCTCTTTCCCAATATACAATCTTGTGAAACCAACACAGGATCTTCCTCAACCTGAATTTGAAAATCTGCAAAGGATACCCGCCGATCTGCAACTATTAGCTTTGAATGCAAAAGACAGGGCTCAGGCTGTTCAGCATTTTTTCGATAAATACATAAACCTGATCTCTGTGTTTGTTGCCCCTTATTTTGCTTTTATGCTTTGGCTTTTTTTCCGCCGACGTAAAAGAAATATTGCCGAGATCACACTTGCATATACATTATTCATCGGTTTTGGTAATATCATTTCTGTTATTATTTTTTATCCGCTGATGGCTATTTTTAAAAGCCCCGCTTCATTTACTGTTTTGCTTTGGATAAGTATGTTTGTGCAGATAAGTTATGATGCATGGGGTATGAAAACATTTTTTCAATATAAAACTGCCGGGGGATTTATAAAAGTATTATCTGCATTATTACTGATTGGTTTCATAGGCCTCCTCTTCCTCTTAGTTTTTCTTTTCTTTTATGTTTATCAGGGTTCTGCTGAATTACTATATTATTTATCTCAACCTAAAAATTAATTGATCAACGAACGATGAAAAATTGTCATAGGTAGCATGAAACCTGCTTATTTGGTATTTATCCAACGGGAGTATTTAGTTTCTTCCGCCACATCCATAAAACTTTCAAATGATATTTTACATACTGCATTATACAACCTCCAAATTAAGATCCAATTCTTTCGGGAGCGTCTTCTCAATAAGTAAAAATGAATGACTCACATTCAATTTTGTTTACAACTAAGCATAAACATAATACCTGCTCTGAACTCCAGTATTCTCAGCGGTGAAGTATAAACCTGTGCTACCTTATGTTCATGTATAGACTGAGTGCTGGCATTTATAAATTGTACATTCAATGGTTTTCCATCGGGATCACTTGTGGACGGTGCGTCCATAAGATGTTTGGTATTGATATAACTGATCTCGCCTCCCCGGATAGTATTGGCGCTGATGTCGATCATTAGTTTGCTACTATGTTTGTTCTTTGAAAAGATCGTCGGGTTTATCTGTAGACCACCACCGGCACTCCAGTACATAGTTTTATCGTTCATTATAGTTTCTTGTTCAAGGGCATGACAGCCACCATCATCTTCGGGATCACCAATGTATATCGAACTATAAAAACTGTATAAACCTCCTTTTGCATTGATATAAGGGATAATAAAATTTTTATCGCTTAGCAGGTTAAATCTTGCCTGTAGGTTTACATTAAATGTATTACTGCTGTAATCAACAGGTAAAACAGTTGCAGTACTATTATCAAACTGAAAAGTTTGATCTATTTTTTCATGTGCATATATACCAATACCAACTTCCATCCCTACAGATAATCTTTTTAATTCTCCGGGCAATTGATATAATACACCTGTCAGCATGCTATGAACCGGTTGAATGTTCTTACTTAGATCCTGTTTCGGTAATCCCAGGCTATAACCGGTGGTTAATTTCCATTGCTGGCTGTTAGCGGAGAAAAATAAACAACTCATCAGAAGCGTAGAAATGAACTTCATAGACAAAAGTTTTTGGTTAACGGATAAAAAGTCAAATCCAATTTACACCTATCGCCAGGCGAAATAAAATAAATCCTGTTAAATCCGGCCAAAATTTAATGTCATAGAATTGCGAGGCCGTCTTTTGAAGAAAGTATCAACCTGATGCAGGAAACATTTATTGCTGCCTACGTGAACCTTGAAAAATCTGAGGGCCGTTTATCTTTTAAAACATGGGTAACTCGTATCATGTTGGATCAATGTTACCAGAGATCCCGGAAGCCGACTTTTAAAAAGGAAAAAGCAAATGAAATTCTTAATGAAAAAACAACTCCAATGTTTGAAAGTGATCAGCAAACAATAAGATAAAATTTAGTTGCCGTTAATTTGAACTTCGTGGTTTGTAATTTTCAATACACCTTACACTGCATCCTTCACCAAAAAAGAACGCATAGTATCCTAAAGGACCGGAACCCAGCCCAAAATTAAGGGCAGGCCGGATTTCATCTGAAGAGCGGTCGCTGGTCCAGAAATATGCCGTGATAGAAAAATTCCAATATTTGCCATCAGAACTCCTGGTACCTGCAGGCATGGCTGAAAAACCACTTGCATTGCTGTTAGTGCCGGGTTTGTCTGCTATCCACTTATCTGTTGTTTTCATTTTTTTTGATGCTTCATCCCTGCCTCCAAGAAAATTCGCTAAGGTCACCACTTCTGGCCCGGTGGGTATGCGCCAGCCTTTTGGAGCCAGGCCTCGTGGATCATTTACAGCGTACCAGTTATACAATTTTCCAACTTCGGGTTTGTTGTATTGATTATTACACCATGCAGGCTGACCTAGTTCACTCGCCTTCTTCCATTCTTCGGCTGTTTTGGCCTCAGCGATAAGATCCCCATTTCTAAATCGATCTGTATCCAGGTTCTTTTGCATCCAGACCTGGTTTCCAATCTTAACATTTGGTATTGAAACATTATCGGAATTTGTTTTGCTGGCTTCATTTCCTTTTCCGTAGTAAATAATAAAGGCTCCCATAACATCTTCACTTGGATCCGGAATTGCTTCTAATACCAGCTTGTTGGTTTTTAATACCACTTTCAATTTTTCATTCAGGTGAAAATCTCCGAACATGGGGAAAGTCATAATACTATACCCTGTGTTTTCATAATATTTTAAATGGATCTGAACTTCCTTTCTTTTAATTTTATCATCAGATCCCTGGGAGTTGTAGTTTAACTTTCCTGTCGTCAATTCCGTCGTATAACTTAATTCCAGTCCTTTAAACTCGATATCACTTTTAAATATTTGCTTTGCTATTTCATAAATAGGGTCTGTATTTTTAATGATCTCATTTTTTAATTCTTTATCATTCTCCGCCTCATTCATTTTGATCCAGGCATTTATTAATTTTTCTTTGTCAGCTTTGGAATCATCAAAGTAAATTATGTTTCCAAAAAAATTCATTTTTTCAAAAGCCCATTTGCCCTCCAACTTTTGTGCATTTGATATGAAGCTGAAAAAAAAGAGAGGCAATGCAAATAAGATCTTTTTCATGTTTGTGTTTTAGAATAGCTAATTTGAGTTTGCCTGTTTACCGGCCAGGGAAAGTAATTAAAAACAGTTCAGTCTTTTATTATTCGGCTAAGCATGTCCGTGTATTGGAGGAGATATTCAGTGCTAAGCGTCTGTCCTTTTTTTACTTTTAAAATATATTCTTTGAGTGAGCTGGTTTTATTTCCTGCTTCATCAAAATATTCAGTGATGTCTGTATCATAATCAATTTTTTCTTTTGGCTTTCCGTTGGAGTACCATGCCATGGCTTTTCCGGTTGGTTTATTATTAAAATAGGTGGTCTCGAATTTTTTTTGACCATTCTCATACCATGCAATGTATTTTCCATTTACAGTCTTGCTATCCCGCATGGTTGCCTTTATGCCGGGTTTCCCATTTGAATAATACTCTGTGAACTCAAGCAGATCATCCACAAATTCAATAACAAACCATGTTTTTCCATCTTCATAAAAATAATTGACCAGTTCTTTTCCATTAGCGTCTTTTTTAATTTCCATAGCCCGAACGCCGTTATTATGATAGTAAAAAGGAAGCGGGTCTTTCATCAGTTCATCATTTTTGAAATAGGCTTCAAATTTTGATTTACCATCGGCGTACCACCCACTGCATTTGCCATTCAAATTGCCATTGGAATATACCGCTACTTTTCTTTTTTTACCATTGTCATAATAATAGGTGACGGTTCCTTCAAACAGACCATTTTCAACTTTACCTTCAATTGCTTTTTTTCCGTTTTCATGATAAACTTTATAGCTGCCTTCAATTTTTTGGTTTTCATAGCTATACTCTGACCTCAAATTTCCATTCTCATGATATCCTTTGTAACTGCCTTCATAAATGTCTTTATTATAGTTCGCTTCAGAGGAAAGGTTACCGTTCTCAAAATAATAACTGTATTTACCTTGTTTTACAATTGGTGCGATCATCAAGGCTTCACCGGTCATTTGTAATTTTCCACTTTTATAATAATCATTAACCAGCCAGTTGCCATTCGATTTTTTACTTATGGTTCTGTAGTACACCGCTTCATTGGCCGGGCAGGGAAGCCAATTTTTATCATAGTATATTTTTTCAGCTGTTACTTCTTTGCGTTTGATCTGGTTGACCAGCTGATAAGCTTTTTTCGAATCCATGGTGGAGCTTTGAGTATGAGAATACACCACTTGCTGGTTTCCATCCATGAAGAAGATCTTGGGAAGATAATTGGTGATCGTTGCTTTCAGGAATACATTGTCGCGGTCATTCAATACTTCTACATGCTTCCATCTGCGGGCATGATCAAATACTTTGGAAGTAGAAATTCCTGACTCCACATTAATAGCTATGATCTTTACCTGTGTACCGGCGAAAAATACATATTCGTCGTCAAGATCATCAATAAAGTCAACACATTCTTCGCACCAGGACGTTGAATAAGGTACAACGATGATCGGGTTATCAAAATCAGAGATAGATGCAGTGCTGACCGAGCGACCTGCTTTATCATATAATACAGCTTTGGGTAGTCCGAATGTTAATTGTGCTGAAATTCCTAGATAAAAACAAGCGCCAAGAAGGGTAACGACAATTCTTTTCATATAAGTAGGATTCTTTGATCGGCCGCAAATATAAAGAAACAATTTATATAGCAATAAATGTTTAATGGGCCGGAGGAATTGTTGACTAAGGTTACGACTATTTCTTTTTTTCCACTTCACTAACAAAACTCCGGATATTCAGATCCTGCGAAGGATTAGGAATTTGAATACCTTCTTTCTTGAATGCTTCGTCTATTGTCCCGATCATATCACTTTTTATTTGGATCCAGGTAGAATAATGTTCGATCCAGAATAGAACCCTGAACTCAACGGCATTGCTGCCGAGTTCTTTTATTAATACCAATGGTTTGGGGAAATGCATGATCCTTTTATCGTCGGCCAAAAGATCCAGCAGCAGCTTTTTAGCTTTTTCAAGGTCGGTGCCGTATGCTACGCCTGTCACTATCTCCACACGACGGTTACTGTTTCCTCTTGTCCAGTTTATCACCTGCTCGTTTAGAAGATTCCCATTGGGAATAATGACATCAGCTCCATCCCATGTAGTTATTATACTACTTCGGAAACCTATTGATTTCATGGTCCCTGATTGTCCTCCGAACTCAATCACATCACCCACATTAATGGGTTTTTCAAATGCGAGGATCAATCCACTCACCAGGTTACTGATGAGGGATTGCAAACCAAAACCGATACCCACACTTAATGCTCCTAAAATTATCGCCAGCCTGTCCATTGGAATGCCTGCAGCTGAAAACGCTAATAACACGCCAATACTTATTATTGAAATTCGTATCAGTAACAACCAACTGCCAACACCTCCCTTTTTTCCGCGACTGGTTACAACACCTTTCTCACTCGAAGCAAAAAATGTAACAATGCTGGAAACTATGCCAGACAAAAAAAGGATGAGGAAAAAAACAAAAACACTTTGGATAGTAAAAGAAGTTTCGCCAATTGTTCTTTCTGTCTCCATGAAATCGGTAAACTGTTGAGAGATCTTTCTGAAGAAATAGAAGCTCCGTCCAAATAAAATAAACCAACCGATCAAAAGCAGCCAATAAAATATTGGCGGCGCTTTTTTGCCTACCGTTTCAAAATTGATATACAAGGTTTTTTTGTCAGGTGTTTTGTATACCTGTGGAGCGATGGTCAGTATTTCATTGATCATACGTATTACCCAGAAAAATAGTATGGCATTCGTAAGACCGAAAATACCGCTGGTTAAAAAAGATTTTGCAAAATTATACCTTCCATAAATGTTGGCTATTGCAGCTGTAAGTTCCATCAAAATAAAGAAACCGATAAAGATCCGTATCCCTCTTTCTTTTAATGCTTGCCGGCGGCCGCCTATTAAAAAGAAAAGACCATAGCCTACACATGTTAATGACAGTATAAGCATTCCATATCTTTCAGTGCGGGATGACTGAAGTATTAAGTTGTCGATAATTGCCAGGAGAAACAACAGTAACATTATATACCAGGCAGACCTCCAGTATTTGATAATGAAATTCCGGAAAATAAATGTAAGGGTCAGCGCTGAAATGATCCATAATATAACACTGAATATAAATGGTGGTTCCCGGAAAATAAATTGGAAAACACATAAGACAATAAATATCGATGACAAAACCGGGTAACCTAAAACCAGGTATTCTTGCTTATCAGCAGTCAACGGATCAGCTGACCGTAATTTTTTCTTCAGGTTTTTTAAAAACATTGTTAGTCCTGCGATCAACAGGAGCAGGAATACAATTTTGCCAGAATTATTCTTTGAATAAAAAGAAAGAACCAGCTTCGTTTTTTCTTTTGACAGGAAAAAAATTTCTTTTAAAGGTCTTCTGAAAGCAACCGGCTCCCAGAGATTGACTGTTTCCTTATCCGACAAAGAAACGGCAAGTTGCTCCCTGTACTTTTCAATTTGCTCAATACCATCTTCCAGCTTAACGGTAACAAAATTCACCCTGTTTTGTAATAACTGTACTTTTTGGATCGCCTTTTTAAGAAGTGTATCCGCGGGTCTCATTTCTTTTGTCACCAGTGCTACTTTGCTGATAAGATTTATTAGGCTGATAGAATCCGAAGGCAATTCAATAAGAATACTGTCGCTGGCAAGGGAGTCAATATTGTTCTGGAAACCAACCAGGTTTCTAAGATAGGATTCCAGTGAATGTTTTGAAATTACTGCACGGTTAAGTAACTCTCTTAAAAGTGATGATGTAGTAGCAAGGTTTCTTTCTGTTTGCGTGGTGCCTTTATTTGTAAAAATACCATCACCGGCCACATCATATAAGCGAAGTATATAATCAAGTTGAGAGCCTATACCTGCTGTATCAATCCCGTGTTTCTAAGTAATCATTTGCTTTTTGAGAAACCTCCAGGATATCATCAAGCACCTTATTCTGTCTTGCAGTGATCTTATCCCGATTGAGCTGGTCAATATTTTTTTTGATCTCATCAGCTACCCGTTGTCTAAGCGGGATCAAAACTTCTTTGGTTACTGTATCTGTTATGATAGTGTCGTGAACAAGTGGTTTCGGCTTGACAAGAGTGTCCTGCTGGGCCGATGCAATAATGCAAAAGGAAGATGCAAGGATAAGTAAAGAGATGTGTAGTAACTTTCTTGCCATTACAAGTTTATTAATTCATGATTGAAACGATCACAAAAGCAATAGACAAAGAGAAATTACGAAGAAATTGTTTATCAACTCATGATCAAATAAGTTTCAACTAAGTACGATCGATGTTCCGGTTTTTAAAATTTACTAAACTTGAATTTCTGTCCGCCAACTGAAGCTTCGTACATCAATCCGCCTTTTTGCTGTGTGTATATCATGACACCTTCACTGTATTTTGCATTTGCAGAAGCACCTGCTGTTGCAGCAACTGCTGATGCCTGTGCAGAAAATTCAACATTATTTTTTTTGAACCGGTCTATCGACTCCTGGTTCTCAAAAAATATTAATTCCCTGTAAGCCTGCCCTCCTAATTGAAAACCTATGCTTACCTGCGACAATTTTGCTTTGCCTATCATTACGCCTCTTTCATAAACAATACCATTTCCGGATGCGCCACCAACACCCACGGCACCTTTGCCGACATTGGGAAAAATAACGTAGCCAGTAGCACTTGCAAATAAATTGCTTAATAAACCATCTGACTTAATGAATTCTGCTTTCGCAGAATCGCAATCTTGTATTAACTCCTTGTCTTTTTTGGATTGCGAATTAGCAGAGTTTGCAAATAAAAATACTGAAGAAAACAACAATGAGCGGATGATGAGTGTGATTGAATACTTTTTCATGTTTAATAAGGTTTAATTTACAAATCAGGAATATGAATTAGATCGTTATTATTTTAAAAAAATGTTTTATCCAAATGCTTTTATTAGCAGTTGCTTAGCAAAAGTCTTTAGTATTTCAAGGCAGGAAAGTTCTACTAAAACACCGGTCAACCATAAAGAGACACGGTGTTTAGTGCAGGGGTTTGCTCGTGTTATGAAGTTACAGGTTTTAATGATTCGGAATGCTCATGATTGAAAAGAAATTACTCAATAGTTTTTTAGCTATGGGTAATAATGATTCCCGATATTTTTTAGTGCACTAAAAGCTTTGTTGTGTATTGCTGGTCCGCTGTATTTGCTTGTATAATATAAATTCCCGGTAGCAGTTGATTGTTCAGCTTTATAAATCCGTTGCCATCAAACCGTATATTGGTCAAGATTATACGCCGGCCTGTGATATCTCCTATACTCACTTTCGCCATTTCATTTTTGATTGCCGGTATGCGTAAATATTTTTTTTCACCAGTTTTTATTGGATTGGGAAATATTTGTGAATAAACAAAGCTGCTATCTTTATCAACTTGAGTTGGTTTTATTGTTACTTTTAAAAAGAATTCTTACCAATTTCATTAACCATTAAAAAACTTAACCGTGAAAAAATTATTACTTCTCTTAGCTTTTTTTCCACTTTTAATACAAGCCCAAAATGTAAAAGCCAAACTTGGCACAGGCGGCAGCCTTTATAATATTAAACAGTGGCACACCACCAAACGAATTTGTTAAGCTTCTAATTAAAGAAACTGGAGAAGTAAACTGGTACTTAGACGGACAAGACCTTTTTATTCGGGATGGTTCTTTTGTCGCTTTCGGGCCCGATTCTCCTCTTTATAAATATGACTTCATGCATATTGATGGTGTCAAACGGCCGTATTGGGTTTAACGTTTTAAATGGTTATTCAGATGGAAGCCCGGGTGGTGAAAACAGATTTGCCGTTAACCAGTTCGGTATCACTTTATTGGTAGCCTTGCCTATCGTGTTCGTACAGTTAATTTTTCAAGTGCAAGCACCACGTACAACATTAAGCAAGACGACAACATCCTTATGTTAAATAAAGCTGACAATACAAGATGCGAAATATATTTGAGTCCGGTTGCAAATAGTAAGGGGCGGGTTTACACTTTAAAAAGAGACGCAACAAGTGCAGGAGACATATGGTTGCATCCGCCAAGTGGCGAAAAATTAAATGGTACAGTAGACAAGGAAATTAAGTTAGACAAAGACAACTCTTCTCTTCAACTGGTTTGCGATGGCACTGGCTGGTGGATATTGTCTGAGGTCTCGACAAGTGCACCCAGCGCTTACACCATTACAACAAACACAAATACTTCGTTAACTTCAGATAATTTTATTAATGTGAACTTCACATCCTTAAACCAAATCATAGACCTTACTTTACCCGCAGCGGCAGAATATGAAGGCCAGCGATACGAAATAAAGCGCAATGCGGATGGCACTATATTCCCAGGGAATGTTTTAAGAATCGTTCCGGCGAGTGGTGAAAATCTTGATCAAAGCACTTCTGCTTCGCCTTATTTATTGGAGAAAGATTTTGAATCTGTAACTCTTCAAAGCAATGGCACGAGGTGGGTTATTCTGAATAAATACAAGCCTGAGAATGCAATTCGTGAAGTGAGCGCCACTTCTACTATTGGTTCGTCAGATCAAACCCTCCTTATTCCAAACACATCAACTATTAGTTTGACTTTACCCGATATTACGACCGTCCCGGTTGGAAAAACTATTACCGTTAAGCGAAAAGCAGGTGGTGCCGGGGTAGTTACTTTATTAAAATCCGGAGCGGCAGTTGAGGGAGCCGTGTCATTAACAATAGATGGCACTACGTTATCTACTGTAACTGTTCAGTCTGATGGTGTGGAATGGTGGGTTATCTATAAATTTTAAAAGATGAAGAGACTTATTCTCTTAATGGCCGTCACCAACACTTTTATTTTTCCAGAAGGAATTGCCGCAATTCAACAATTTGAAAAAGCTACATGAACCTTTTTGAAATTCGATCCTTAATAAAATTACAGGTATGAAAAATCTACCCATGCTTTGTTTGGCCGCTTTGTTTTTTTGCAACGCACATGCACAACTAACCGTTGACGCCGGTGCCAGTTTAACTATTCAAAACGGAACCCAGGTTCATGCGGATGGTTTAACGCTTATCCCATCGGCTGAATTTATCCTTAGCGATGTTGTCCTGAGCAGATCGGCTACCATTGTTCACACCCAGCTTAATCCCTATATATCCCGGGTGTACCAATTCAGCAATACCAGCAACGCTTTTTCAGGATCGATACAAATAAACTATCTCGATGGGGAACTGAACGGTATTGCCGAGGCAGACCTTACCCTTAATGTTCACAACGGCACCAACTGGGCACAATTCCCTGCCAGCACCCGTGATGCCAGCAATAATTTTGTTCTCACCAATGGCCTTAGCGGCATTACCTTAAATGAACTTACACTTGCCAGCCAGTTTGCCCCGCTTCCGCTTACCTGGTTGTCGTTTACAGCTAAAGCACAAAACAATAGCGAGTCGCTGCTGCAATGGACCACAGCACAGGAGCAGAACACAAAAGATTTTTACATACAGCACAGTGCAGACGGGATAAACTGGGTTACCATCGGCAGCCTTCCGGCAGCGGGTAACAGCAATGCTACCAACCATTATAATTTTGTACATACCAACCCGGTAAAAGGTCTTAATTATTACCGTATCAAACAAACAGATGTCGACAGCCGCTACAGCTACAGCGCAGTAAGAATGCTATCATTCACAAGGGCACTGCAGCCATTTATCATAGTGGGAAACCCCGTTACCAATAATGTACTGACCTTGAATGTAAATGAAAACACCAGCGTTGCATTATACACTGCCGATGGCAAATTGCTTTTGCAGCAACAGTTAAATACCGGTACAAATACCATTGATGTTAGCCGTTATCCAAAAGGAATTTATTTATTAAAAGCAAACAACACGGCACAAAAAGTAGTGATACAATAAAACAATCTTTAAAACAAACAGTAAGCATTCTTTTAAAACTTTTACGTCACTGTTGGAGTTTAAAATTCAGAATTAGGATCAACTATCCTCCTTTTTTTGCAATAGATCAGTATTTCATCCCGGAATTAATTCTTTTCTTTTTTCTTCTGTTCCTTCTTTTCTTTTTTTAGTTCCTTTTTCTTCTCACGATAGTTTTGTTTGTTTTCTTTCGACATGATCATTGTTTCTTTTAACCCGTTTAAAACTGATTTAATAATTAGATTGATGAATGCTTTATTCATATCCCGCTCGGCACTGAATTTTACAATGCGTTGTGGTTTATCTGCGGAAGCCGGATTTGCTGCGGGTACAACAGTGTTTGCCCCGAATTCAAGAAGAGAACTTTTCCATTTGGCTTTACCCTCCAGGTCGATATCAACGTCCAGATCATGGTATAAAAATTTCATAGTGCCGCCTGCACTTGCCCGGTATGCAATTCCTGAAAAAGTTATTTCATCAACTATTCCTTTACGAACACTTGCCGGTGTATAAGCTTCGATCAATTGATTCAGATCGGGTAAATTAAATTTCTCAATTCTTCCATCAAAACTGAATTGAGGATTCAGATAATCAAAACCTAAACTTAAATTCAAATGGGCTTTATTCTCGATATATGCATTTGCTTTTATCAGCAGCACTTCATTGGATGAAAGATTGGTAATGTTTTTTACTTCTACTGTAGCCCGGTGCAGGTTAGCCGTTGCCATACTGCCATCAGGATTACGTTCTTTATTAACCAGTGTAACATTCGTTGCTTTTACTTGCTTTATCAGCAGCGGTGGCTTTATTGCTTTTACAGTCTGCCCGAGGTATTGCGGAAATTTTTTTGTGTCAACAGGTTTTGTCATGTCTTTATAAATAGAAGCTGATACTTTATCGAGAATGATCTCATCAATAAATATTTTTCCTTTGCGTATCAGTGAATCGAAATTAACACCGGTCATATTTAAGCTGCCAACAGAACCGGAGAAATCTGTATGTTGAAATTTATGATCTGCCTGTAACCTGTGCCTGGCTGACATTTGGTTTAAAAACAATTTCATTCATCTTTATTGATCTGTCTTTATAAGAAAGATCGAATGATTGCATTGTAATATTAAAGAGACTATCGGCAGTTTGAATATCCAACTCTTTTAGACCTGTACTAAAATCAGCGAAATGATAAATTGAAGTATCAGGAGTTTGCTCTCCATTGAGCGGAATCAATGTTTATGTTGAGATCCTTAAGGGTTAAATATTTTAAGGCCCTCTTTTGTAATTTACCTGTAAATTCTCCAACGGAGATGTGAACATTTTTATAGGATATCAGATCTTTGCCCGGTTCCTGGTCAATCAACAGATCCCTGATCGAAAAATTCAATTTCTGAATATTGAATTCCCGATCCCTTGCCTGATTGTTAGAATGAAAAGAAGCATCAACCAAATCAAATTCTTTAAGAACAAATGATTCGATATATCGCTTATTGGTTTTTTTTGACTTGCCTGTGGTATCTTTTAAAGGAAAGAATACAGGTAGTTTATCTTCGATATTGAATTCAACCTCAGGTTCTATTATTTCAATTTTATCAAGCTTAAGAATGTTCGATTTTATTAAAGTTGAAAGCTGAACATTTTTAAGGATCATTTTATGTGTCTTGAGCCGTAATGAACTATTGATATAAGGATAGTTGTTCAAAGATTTTTCCAACTGGTTCAACTCTACATTATATACGCTGACGTTACCCGCAAAAAAATTGACACTTAATTTTTCAAATTTTAATTCATAAACATCCGAGATAATATTTGAATTAAAACTTTTGGTCAGCGCATTTGTAAGAATCCGGTTTAAATTATAGTATAAAAAAACCAACCCAGCAATTAGAAGGAGAAAAAAGACAGCTGTTATCCTGAGTATGATCCTTTTTACCCGGCCCTTTCTTTTTATTGGTTTAGTATCTTTCATTATAACTGCCGTTATATATATAAGATTAATCTTAGGAAGGATACTGATAATACAGTTGCATTCTCACTCGATCTTCGGTAACCGGATATTAGCTGCTCCTTGTTTTAATTGTAACGCCTCCACTTTTCCTGCAGCATTCCTGATAACAGTAAAAAAAGCATTTGGCACTTCACGAACAGAGAAATTGTTATTGTCAGAAAAAAACATTTGAAAACCGACCGCAGGTTGAAAATTCTGTTGCAGACAAAGAGCATCACCGCAGAAAGAAACGGTCAGTGTATCTTTTTCTAAAAGGAAATTGCCTACCAATTTTTGCAATGTATCTTTTGGAAGAGTTACTGTCTTTTTAAAAGTTGGGTTATAAAATCCTTTCCAGTCATAAACAATGGCTACGCTGTTAAGCAACTCAGTGATCACTGCAAAATTTTCACCATTGATCATGATCACAACACCATTTCCTCCCTGCATGCTTCCATAAGAGTTACAAAGAAATGCTTCGTTGCCTCCGTTATGATTAAAATACAATTGCCCTTCCTTGTTTTCAATAAATACACCAAGCGCTGCATTGCTGTCTATGTATGGCGTTAATCTTTTTTTCATCATTGCCTGAGATAAAACTTTCTTTGATCTTCCTTCCAATGCCAACTGGCATTCGATAATATATTTTGCAAGATCAGTAGGAGTGGTCCATAAGCCGGCAGCTGCCTGCTCAGGATAGACATGATATTTACCTGTTACCGGTTTACCATTTCCATAATAGCCGGTTGCAAGATTGGATGTAGCAATTGGTGGTTGTTGATAACTGCTGTTTGTCATGCCCAATGGTTGCAATACATTTTTCTCCATCCAGTCTGCATAGTTGCTGTTGGTGATATTGGTTAATATCAGTTGACTGATCGTTGTACCTCCGCCTGAATATTTAAATTTTGTACCAGGTTCAAATAGTGAACGAACAGCTTTGGTATTTGCAGGTCGCTTGCCATCCAGTATTTGTTGCAGTGTTGGTAATGTATCCGTTTTTTCATAGCCGGGAAAGCCGTGAATGTCCAACCCAGCTGTATGACTTAACAGGTTATAGATAGATATTTTTTTATTTTTTGATAAACTATCATAAGGGAATTTCCAGCTCGTGAGATAATTATTGATGTCTGCTTCAGGGTCCAGCTTTCCCATCTCCACTAATTTTAAAATGCCCATGCTGTTAATGCTTTTACTGATAGAAGCTGCCTGGAAACGGGTATCGGTTGTAACTTTTCTATTTTCTTCTATGTCAGCCCAACCATATCCTTTTGCCCATTCAATTTTATAATCACGGATCACGGCAATGCTGAGTCCAGGTATCGCCAGTTCTTTCATTCGTTTTTCAATATTCAATTTTGGAATGGTATCGCCAAAAACTACTGAAGGGGCTAATGAATTTTCAACTGCAGATATTTTCTTTTGGATCGCCGGATCAATAGTTTGACTGGAAACTGTGATCGGTAATAAAAACAGGATGAGGAGTCGTTTCATTTTCAATGGTAATGTTTTGAGTGGCTAAATTAGTTGTTTTAGACTTGTTAAGAGTGAACTCAACCACAGCCAAATTTTATTTTACCATTAAATAGAACCGGCTATCATATTTTGAAACAACTGGCTTTTATTTGGTATAACTTAATTCAAAACTTAAAGCCATGAAAAATATCTTTCTTCTTTGTTTGTGCTTTGTATTCCTGTTCTCATGTGTTGGACAGGATGGACACCCCACAACAACCAAAAATGTTTCATCCCCAGTTCAACTTACTGCAGCCGACTGGCAATCTGATCTTCGATTTCTTCAGCAGACAGTTCATAAGGATTATTCATTCCTTTTTAAAAAAGTAAAGGCTGAAGAGTTTGATGCTGCAGTTGATAAATTATATAATGCAATTCCTTCAATGAAGGATCATGAAGGACTGGCTGGTTTGGCCACTATTGTTTCTTTATTCAAGTACGGGCATACCAATATCGGCTGGCGTGAATCGCCAGTTAAATATCATGTGGCCCTGTCAATTTTTATTGGTTCAGCGATGGCATTTATGCCGAAGGCGCCGATAAAAAATATGAGATGATAGTTGGAGCAAAACTTTTGAAAGTAGAAGGTGTTCCTGTTGAAAAGGCATTGGACGCAGTAAAACCATTGGTACCTGCTGAGAATGATCAGTATTTTAAAGCATATGGACTTGATTTTTTAGCCATACCCGAAGCATTGCATGCGCAAAGAGTTTCTAAAGAACTGAAAACAACACTGACTTACACTTTTGAGAAAGATGGAAAATCCTTTGATCAAACAATCACGGCGGTCGAAGCATTTCGTTTGCCAAGACAATATGGATTTGCAAAAGCAGGTGAGGATTGGACAAGTGCAAGAGACCAATGCAGCTACACCAAACTATTTAAAGAACCTTGATAATATCTATTATTATGAATACCTGCCTGCAATCAAAAACAGTTTATGTCCGGCAGAGCCAGGTACAGGATGATCCAAGCAGAGGCGATCCCTGCTTTTTATAAAAAGGTTTTTGATTTTATTGAAAAGAATGATGTAGAACGCCTGGTACTTGATGTTCGCTTAAATGGTGGAGGGAATAATTATAAGAATAAACCGGTTGTTACAGGTATAATAGAAAGTAAGAAGATCAATCAGCCGGGAAAATTTTTTGTGATCATCGGCCGGCGTACTTTTTCTGCCTGTCAGAACCTGGTGAATGAATTCAGTAATTATACCAATGCAGTGTTTGTCGGTGAGCCCACTGCAGAGAATATTAATTTTTATGGTGACACCCGGAGAGTGGAATTACCAAAAAGTAAATTACCTGTTTTTCTTTCTTTTGCCTGGTGGCAGGATAAGCCGCAATGGGAAAATGCTGATTGGCTTGCGCCCCAGGTGGCCGTTGAAATGAGTTTTGCTGATTATAAAAATAATAGAGATCCGATACTTGATGCCTGCTTGAATTTTTCGGATAAGGATCTTGTGCTCGATCCAATGCACCATTTAAGAGAACCTGTTTTCGGCGGGCAAACTTGACCAGGTAGAATCAGAAGCAAAAAAAATGGTTGCTGATCCAAAATACCGGTACGTAAATTTTGAACAGAAGATCAACCAGGCGGGATACGATTTGTTGAATTCAAAACAGCTTGACCAGGCATTGTATGTTTTTCAATTGAATACAAAACTGTATCCTAAATCAGCCAATGCATGGGACAGTTTTGCAGAAGCAAACTGGAAAGCGAATAAAATTGAAAAAGCAATTGAATACTATAATAAAGCAATTGAGTTGGATCCAAATGGTGTTACAGGTGATAATTCAAGACAAATGCTTGAGCAGATCAAAAAAGTCAAACCATTTTAATACAGTAGTTAAACATCCGGTTAATTGAAAGGGTTGCTTGCAGGCAACTCTTTTAATTAATGACTTGTTCAGTTTTTTTGGTTAGGATGAGGTCTGTTATTTTTATCTTAGTTTTAGTTTATAAAAATTATTTATCATTATAAATCATTAAACCATGGCAACAGTAAACATCTATCTTACATTTAATGGTAACTGTGAAGAAGCTTTTAAATTTTACAAGTCAGTATTCGGAGGAGAATTCCCTTATATCGGCCGTTTTAAAGATATGCCTGCGGGAGAAAATCCCAGGCTTAATCCGGGAGAAGAGAATAGGATAATGCATGTGTCATTACCTATCAGTAAAGAAACGATATTAATGGGTAGCGATACAGGCGGTGACTGGGCATCGGGTTATTCGCAGGGAAATAATTTTTCAATATCGATCACTGCTGATAGCAAAGAAGAAGCTGACAAATTATTCAAAGGACTTTCAGCTGGTGGCACCGTTTCAATGCCTTTGACTAAAACTTTCTGGGCTGATCTTTTTGGAACATTAACCGATAAATTTGGTATCAACTGGATGGTAAGTTTTAGCGAAGCAAAGCCTGGTTAAGAGTTTTCGCTCTTTTTTATCGCATTCACAATTGCTTCCTGTCTATGCATTGGTTCACGGCTATCATCAAATTCGTGTCCGCCGCTGTTAAGGGCTGTGAAAGCAAAACCTGTAATGGGTTCACTATGTATTTTTCCAAAATAATAGATCCCTCTTTTCGAAGATAATTTTGTGTAATCTAACTGGTACTCTGTACCAGAGATCTCGCATGTTGTTGTTGGCATATACTTTTTATTTAGAAATCAAGAGCAGCTAAATTAGGCAGAATTTCGGTACGCTGCCGGTCATGTTATTACTTTTAAATTTAATTATAGGATCGCAGTTGATCGCTATTCTTTGGTGCCGGGTTTTATAACAAGTATCCCGAAATAAGCAAACAATGCGCTGATAACAAATACGGCGATCTCATTGAAAGCAGCACTGAAACTAAGCCCCAGGAGATTTATCCCAAGAACATAATATGCAGCAGCACCGATGAAACCTGTAACGATACCAACTAAAATAACTTTGGATGTTATTTTCTTTCTTGTCGGTTGTGAATTTTGTTTAATAAAACTACCGGCCAATCCACCTAAGATAGTAGCTAGTAAGAATGGCCAGGGAAACGTGTATGTAAAATATAATGGATTTGATTTAATGGAATTAGCCGTAGCTGTAAGCAAGCTTTTTCCCGTTCCTTCAGAACGCAGATAAACTGTTGCCGTCTCATTATATTTCATCTTTAATGGATTGGGGCTTACAGTTCCTTTTTGGGAACTGAAAGCTATACTCACACTGTCAGAAGATTTTGAACCTCCAAAACTTATTGTTATAGGTATTTGTTGTATTCCCAACCCTTGAAGTTTGCTGCGATTGGAAGATAGTTCCAATGATGGTTTCACTTTAAGATAAGTGATATAGCCAGAAGGATTGGATACTGTAATAACTTTTATACTTGCCGAATCGTTTACATTGTCGGCAATTAATTCAACATTGGAAGAGGGAATGCTTAAGTGGCTTATCTCGAAAGATCCGGGCTTTATAGAGGTAACTTCATCTGAATTTACTTCGATCTTTACCGGGTCGATATGGGCATTATTATCTCCTGATTCACGCATCAGAAGAAATGCAAGCTTAGCACTGAATTTTTTCAATGAGTCATTGTAGCGTAATGGCTGAAGCGATGTAAAAATAATCCTGTATGCAATTGCCTCCGCTTGTCCGTTGTTGGGTTCTACGTGCAGCTCAGGGATCACCTTTATTTCTTCATTCTGGGCATTTGTATTTCCAGCTTCTTTGAATTTTTGCATAGAGGCTCCATCTAACACCGCTATTTTATTTTCATATTTTATAACATTTTTTTTATTTGCCGGTAGCTGAATATCATTTACTACTGAAGTATCTGTATTTCGTATTCTTTCTCCTTCCAGTGTTTGTATTTTAACTGTAGAGCCCGACCTGATATAGTTTTTGTAAACAGCAGACTTTAGCCGGGTTGTCTGTGCATTTGTTGCAAGACAATTAAAAACAAAAAGGGCAATGATTAATGATCCGGCTTTTATGATCTTTTGAAAAATAAAGACTTGAGGTTTCATGGTTAAGCAGTTTATTATGAAAGGCTACAAAAAAGAATCAAAACAAAGGGAAAACGGAACTCAGGATCACTTGGTAATTGATAGTGAAATCTAAGCTACGATTTTTTTAATCAGCTAAATACTGAAATTTTATCCCTGGCTCTTCAGCCTTTTACAATATCAATTTCATTTCTTTAGAAATTTCGATTATTTATTCTTTCCTGTAAGAATTCGTTACCTTATTAGTACTAATAGTATAAACATTCGGAAACGTGACTGAAAAAGAACAGAAACAAATTTTTGAAGAATGGCTTGGCCAGCATAAAGCCCTCATCTTTAAAATAGTTCGTGCTTATTCATTTACTGATATGGACCAGGATGATCTTTTCCAGGAGATCATTATCCAGATATGGCATTCCATTCCGGCTTTTCGAAGAGAGTCTTCTGTTACTACATGGTTGTATCGTATATCACTTAACACTGCTATTAAGTGGACAAAAAAAGAGCGAAAACATTATCAGTCTGAAACGATCGATGGAGTGCAACACATTTTGCAAGAAAGCAGATTGCAAACTGATGAACGACTGAGCTGGCTCTATGAAGAGATCAGCAAACTTGATGAAATCGATCGCTCCATTACTTTATTGATGCTGGATGGGTTTAGTTACAAAGAAATGGCTTCTATACTCGGCATCACCGAATCAAATGTAGGAGTGAAGATAAACAGGATAAAAAAACAACTTATCTCTAAATCAAAAAAATATGATCATTATGGAATTTGAAGAATTAAAAAAGATCTGGGATGCACAAAACGATCAACCTCTTTATGCAATAAATGAAAAAGCTATGTATGATCTTATCTTATCGAAAAAGAAACAAGCTCATCATATTACTAATATCAGTGAGCTACTATTGATCTTCGTGAATTTTGGTTCCGGGATCCTGATCCTCGCAATGAATCTTTTCAAACAAAGCGGAAACATATCCCTGTATGTTTTAACCGCCTGGATGCTTGCCAGTGCTTTGTATATTTTGGTGCGTCGCATCCAAAGAATAAAAGGCGGGCAGCAGTTTGACCGGTCTATAAATGGTGATCTTAGTCATGCCATTTCAGTGGCATCATACCAGGTCGGTATTTCTCAAATAATGCGATGGAATATTTTGCCGATTACGGCACTTACTCTTCTTGGACTTTGGGAAGGTGGAAAGCCAATTTGGATAGCTTTAATTGTACTGTTATTTTTTGCTTTGACATATTATGCTGGAGGATGGGAGCATAACATTTATAAAAAGAAAAAACGTGATTTAGAAATATTGCAAAAGAAGTTGGGTAATGAAGGATAATGAAGAGCCAACCATTTTCTATAAAGGCCTCTGTTTTAATGTCAAAGTACCCATCTATATAGGGTTTTTCCTATGAGCCAACATCTAATTCCAAAAAGGGAGGGAGGAAAAAAAATATTGACTATTGAATAATTGGCATAAATTTATTCTATCGAATTTCATTAGTTAACTGCGCATTCTTAACCTAACTAACTTTATTATGAGAAAAGTCTTACTGGTAGCACTGGTGCTAACATCATTTTCTACGCTAGCCTTTTCACAAGGTGATAGATTTTGGTCAACAAATAATGGGGATCGTAATAGTATTCCAACTGATAAAGCTGTTGCAAGACTTACTTATCCCAAAGAGTTCAAATTATTTAATTTAAATCTTGCGCCTTTAAGGCAGGAATTATTTTCTATTGTTGACAGGTCTTCAAAGTCATTCAACGGTTATTTCTTTACCAAATGCAGATGGGGATCTTGAACAATTTGAGGTATATGAAGCTTCAAATTTTGAACCTGATCTGCAGGCTCAGTTTCCTGAGATCAGGGCTTATTCCGGTAAAGGTATTACGGATAAGTATGCCACATTAAAATTGAGTATTTCTCCGCAAGGCATTCAAACAATGGTTTTCAGAACTGATAAAGAAAATGAATTCATTGAGCCCTATTCTAATGATCATACAGTTTATTCCGTTTACAGATCACATAGAGATAAAGGCAAATTGCCATGGACCTGTACTACAGAAGAACAGCAATATGTCTTCTAGTATAAATTCTGCTATCAATGGAAGAACAGAAGCGGCAGGTACTTCAACCGGACAATTAAAAACCATGCGCCTGGCTCAGTCTTGTAATGGAGAATATTCTAACTGGTTTGGAGCAACGAGTTCAGCACAGGTAGCTTTGGTTTTAGCTGCTTTTAATGCAACACTTACCCGTTGTAATGGTGTTTATGAAAAAGATCTTGCATTGCACCTCAATCTTATTGCAAACACAACAGCTGTTATTTATTATAATCCGGCAACAGATCCTTATACAACTAATTTATCAAGCTGGAATAATCAATTGCAATCAACATTAACTTCAGTTATCGGCGAAGCAAATTATGATATTGGTCATATGTTTGGCGCTTCAGGTGGTGGTGGAAATGCAGGTTGTATTGGTTGTGTTTGTGTGAATGGTTCAAAAGGAAGAGGTATCACTTCACCTGCAGATGGAATTCCACAGGGAGATAATTTCGATATTGATTATGTAGTACATGAAGTAGGACATCAATTGGGAGCCAATCATACTTTTTCAATGTCACTTGAAGGTACCGGGCAAAATAAAGAAGTTGGTTCGGGCATTACCATTATGGGTTATGCAGGTATCACATCGCAGGATGTAGCGCCACATTCAATTGATATTTTTCATGAAACATCGATCGCACAGATACAGGCTAATTTAGCAACTAAGACCTGTCCTGTATCTACTAACCATGACAGCTAATAATGCACCCGGTTGTTGCAGCGGTCAGCAATTATACTATTCCGATCAGTACACCGTTTGCACTTACTGGTTCTGCAACTGATGCCAATGGCGATCCATTAACTTATTGCTGGGAGCAAAATGATAATTCAACAACATCAGGAGCAAGCAGTGTTGCATCTCCAACCAAAGCAACTGGTCCAAACTGGTTATCATTTAGTCCATACTGCATCTGCAACCAGAACTTTTCCAAAATTATCAACCATCCTGGCAGGTTTAAATGTAACGCCGGTCCTTTACCTGGTGGTGATGCCGTCGCAAATATAGAAGCATTAAGTTCTGTTTCAAGAACGTTGAACTTCAGGTTAACAGTAAGGGATAATAATCCTTATGTTGCCGGTAGTACAATTGGTCAAACAGCTTTTACTGATGTAGTGGTTACGGTTACCAATACTTCAGGACCTTTTCCAGTTACAGCGCCAAACACAGCAGTAACATGGAATGCGGGTAGTTCAGCAACTGTTACCTGGAATGTAAATGACACAACTGCTGGCACCGGTAAATTGTGCCAGTGTAAATATTTTATTATCTACAGATGGTGGCAATACATTTCCAACCGTATTAGCTGCAGCTACTGCCAATGATGGATCACAAGTTATTACAGTTCCTTCTTCTCCAAGTACAACCTGCCGTGTAAAAGTGGAAGCAGTTGGAAATATTTTCTTTGATATTTCTAATACAAACTTTACGATCGGCGGCAGCACCTGCTTGTGGAGATCCAACAGGTTATCAACATCACAATTCCAACACAAACTTCTGCAACTGTAAGCTGGAGTGCTGTTAGTGGAGCAAATAATTATGATGTTGATTATAAAACAAATGCTTCATCTACATGGATCAATGCTGCAACAGCAACAACCTCTTTGTCAGTTGATCTTACAGGTTTAACAGCGGGTACATTATACAACTGGAGGGTAAGAGCAAATTGTAGCGGTGGGTCTGGCAATTATGTTCAGGCAAACTTTACAACAGCTGCACCACCAACTTGTGGAGCACCAACTGGATTAACCAATACAGCTCCAACACAAACTTCTACAACTGTAAGCTGGGGTGCTGTTAGTGGAGCAAATAATTATGATGTTGATTATAAAACAAATGCTTCAGGTACATGGATCAATGCTGCTACAGCAACCACCTCTTTGTCAGTTGATCTTACTGGTTTAACTGCGGGTACATTATACAACTGGAGAGTTAGAGCAAATTGCAGCTTTGGAAGTAGCAGTTATGTTCAGGCAAACTTTACAACTGCGACGCCACCGGTAACCTGTCCTGGCATTTATGATGTAAGTACTAATGGTAATACATCTGGAGCTGCCACAATTCCATTGAATACTGATGTAAAAGGATTGATAAATCCTTCAGGTGATATTGATAATTATAAGTTTGTTATTACTACAGGTGGTACTATAACTATTACGTTAACAACATTACCTGCAAACTACCAATTAAGGTTATTAAACAGCAGCGGAAGTATTTTACAAACATCTTCCAATAGCGGTACAAGCAGTGAAACAATTAATAGGACTGTAACTGCCGGTACTTATTATGCGAGGGTTTACCCTAGAAACAATAATGCCTGGAATGCAAGCAACTGTTATACGTTGAGGGTACAAACCGGCACCGCCAGCAGGATGATCAATCCTGAATTGGTACAGCTATCAGAAAATAAATTGTATGTTTTCCCTAACCCGGCTGGCTTCGTAGCAAATCTTACATTTAAGTCAAAGGTGAATGGCAATTCTTTGATCACAGTTATAAACCAATTAGGCAGTGTGGTTTTAAGAAAAACAATTGCAATAAATGAAGGCGATAATCTTAGAAAATTAGATGTGAGCTCATTGGCAAGCGGCATGTATTATATTAAAATGCAAAACGGCAGCGAAATACAAACTGCAAAAATAATTATCACCAGGTAATAATTATTTTATGCGAAAAAGGAGGCTGCAATTTTGCAGCCTCTTTTTTTATGCAGTCGTTATTAAACTATTTAAGCTGCATAGGCAACTGCTTCTTTCACAAATTGAACGTTGGCATTTATTTTCACTTCATCACCCAACAGCAAACCTCCTGTTTCAGAAACGGCTCCAAAGCTCATTCCGAAATCCTGCCTGTTGATCTTGCCATTTACAGAGAAGCCTGTTCTTGTATTTCCCCAGGGATCTTTTGTTATGCCACCAAACTCTGTATTCAGGATAATCTTCTTACTTACACCCCGCATAGTTAATGTGCCATAAAGTTTATATTCATCTTCATTTGTCTTTTCCATTCTTTCACTATCAAAAGTTATTACAGGGTATTTTTCTGCATCAAAAAAATCTCCATTCTTCAGGTGTGCATCACGTTGTTCATTATTGGTGGAGATAGAATTAACTGTTGCTTCGAAATGCACTTTTGCTTTTGTGAAATCATCATCATCGTCAGTCTCAACAGTTGCTTTAAACTGGTTGAATTGCCCGCTTACGGTAGATATCATCAGGTGCTTGATCTTGAATTGAAGTTCTGAATGTGTTGGGTCCAGTGCCCATGTTTGATTTGCCATGATTTTTTTTTGTTTGAGACACAAAGCTACTTACCTTTACTATACTTTTTATAGTACTATACCAAAGTATAGCACTATACTTCGGGAAAGCGACCTAAAAAGCAAAAATCATGATATCAAAAGTTAAAGAAAACGAAAGGACGCATGAAACTTGTACAAAAGCGCTGATACCTGTGCGGGATGCATTGGATATTTTAAGCGGTAAATGGAAACTGCCTATTATTCTGGCTTTGCAATTTGGCAATAAGCGGTTTAGTGAGCTGGCTAAACAGGTGCATGGCATCACTGATAAAATGTTGTCAAAGGAATTAAGAGAGCTTGAGATGAATGAGCTTGTGAAACGAACAGTTTATGATTCAGTTCCTGTAGTAGTGGAATATTCGATGACCCCTTATGGTGAAACGCTTGAAAAATTAATTGAAGAATTACAGGCATGGGGAATACAACATAGGAAACGAATATTAAGAAAAGGGAAGTAATAAAAAATTACTTGTCTTTTTCTTTTAGAGGTATTCTTAAAAACTACTTCTTTTAAAGTTTTCTAAATGTAAACTGATTGTTGCAGCGAATAGTAATAATAGAAACTATCCAAAAATTGAATTAAGAAGACCTGCAAGGCGAACTCCGCCTTTTAATAATTGATTGTTCAGCATTTCGATATGATCGAAATTATATCGAAAGCTAAGCTTTGGTTCTGGTTGAGTAACACTGGTATAAATTTTTCCGGCAAGTTGATACGATTCAAAAAACCACTCACTCATCGGTTGTTCCTGCCATTGCTTGCGTTGTGCTTTGGTAGGATGATTGATCCATGAAACATATTCTGTGTAACTGAGTTTTTGAAATTCAATTAATTTTTCATCCCACAAACTATGCAGGTTTGTTGATTCACCAAACCATTGCAATCGTATGCGGTTGCCACCAAGGTCTTCGAACTGCCCAACATGCAGTGGTTGGTGTATATCGCCTGCTATGTGGATCAACAGGCGCAGGTACATTTGTTTTTTATCAAGAGGCAATTGTTTGTTTTTTAGTTCGGCGATCAGGAAGTTAAGCTTGGTGTATGCATTTGTCAATGTATCATTTCCTAATGCAGCATTGAATTCAGTTTGTGATAGACCCTGTTTCACATTTATATAGTGCCATGCATTTAAATAATTAAATGTAGAATCAGATTTAATAAAATCCGGCCAATTACTTGTGATGGCAATTGATTCATCACCCAATATTTCACGGATAGCTTTTCTTGCCTTGTTGCTGAGATAACTGTCGGCGATCTCACCAACTATACGATGACCATTCTGTCCCCACCATGCAAAAGATGAAATGGAAACTGTAATAAAGGCTATAGATAGTAGCAAGATCTTAAAACGCTTCATGTGATCTATTTTGCCGCGAAGGTAAAGGCTAACCCATTATCAGCAAAGAAAGAAGAAGAGCTGGTTGAAATTGGTAAGATCAATTGCAGTTAATAATTCAATTCCATAGTGAATGTTGCATATTCGTTTTCTTTTGAGTCTACTTTTAATTCAGCCTGGTGGGCTTTAATAATATCATAGCTTAATGATAAGCCCAGGCCGGTTGCTTCACCGGTTGGCTTTGTAGTAAAAAATGGCTGGAATATCTTATCAATAATAGTTGGCGATATGCCCACACCATTGTCTTTTACGATTATCATTGCTTTGTTCCCTTTCTTTTCAGTGCTAACGAAAAGTTTAGCTTCGTAGCCATTTCCTTTTATTTTGATCTTTTGATTCATTGAATAAAAAGCATTGTTGAACAAATTGATAAAGATGTGCCCGATATCTTGTGGAATTATTTCTATTCTTCCTATCGCTCCATCAAAAGATGTCTGAAAATCGCAAATAAAAGTTTTGTTTTTTGATCTGAAGCCGTGGTAACTCAATTTTAAATATTCATCCGCAAGTTCGTTCAGATCTGTAAGTTCCATGGACCCTGTATGCCTGCGGGAATGTTGCAGCATATTTCTTACGATCCCATCAGCTCGTTTTCCATGATGAAGTATTTTATGCTGATTGGCAGAAAAATCATCTAGCAGCGGATTAATGTCATCAGTAAATTTTTCTGGTAGGGTTTCACCGGCAATACGCTGTTTGATCTCAAGAAGTAATTCGGTATTGATCTCGCTGAAGTTGAGAACAAAATTCAAGGGATTTTGTATCTCATGTGCAATGCCAGCGGTGAGTTCGCCGAGAGAAGCCATTTTTTCTTTTTGGATCAATTGTAGTTGGCTGGCCTTTAATTCCTGTAGCGTTTTTTGTAATGCATCTTTTTGTTCTGATAATTCTGCCGTTCTTTCTTTCACACGTTGTTCCAGTAAAAGGTTTTGTTCTTTTAAAAGATTCTGCTGCTGCTCATGCATGGACTGCAGGTTTTTGTGGTATTGCAGTTTTTTACGTTGATTAGAAATAAATACAATAAGGAAGCTGGTAAAGAGTACCAGCATTGCAGATATGCCAATAACAACCCTAGACTGTATACTTATATCTATGAGATCCATAAAAAGCTTTGGTTATAAAAAGACAAAAGATAATAAAGGCAATATTATGAACATTCCAGATGTTGACTGCAAGATCTTCATCTACATCAATCATTGGCAGGTAAAACAGGAAGACAAAAAAGTTGATCACTACATAAACACTAAGTCCGGTCACTACCCAAAAGTCAGGGCCGGAAAAAAGGTTTTTACTATCATCTTTTAATTCTGATAAATAGTAAAGCATACAATAGACTAATAAAATGTAAGCTTCTGTGGCAAGCAAACTGCCACTGAAAGAATTATAATTAAAGAAATTTTCAAAGAAACTAAAATTTATAACAATAAATATTACTGAAACTGCTGCAAGTGCTTTCTTGAATTTGATAAATGATGCCTGCGGAAGTTGCATGAAATATAAACCGAAACATACAAATCTTACAACGGAATGCATATTGTATAAGAAATTATTACTCATAATGAATTTCCGATAGTAAATATTGATCAGCATAATTATGTCTATGCCAAGATTTAAAATAAAAGCAAGACACAGGTAAATGATGATGGGTTTTAAAGTGGCGGGTTGCTTGCGGTGAAATAGCAGAACTGTTAAAGGAATCAGCAATGCCCAAACCTCTGACCAATTAAATGCCGTAAGTAAAAAATCAATCATTTTAAGCAGTCCGTATTAAATTTTCATAATGTCTTTCGGCGTATTATTTGAAATTACTCCTTATTTTATTAATAAAATTCTGGAAATAAAAAAATTAGTAGTTATCTTTCTAAGAGTTACTGAAGATTTGAAACTACTTTTTCACCTAAAAACAACAACCAGCTATGCACCGCTTTAATTCAAAAAGAATTTTATTGTTCTGTTCTTTAATTGTCCTGTTGATCGTTTCCTGTAAGAATGACGATAAGGAGAAAAAACCGGAAGATACTCCTGTTGCTGAGGAAAAAACTCCAGTAGCTGCAGGGCTTACCGGCGGGACGCTAACTATTCTCTATACAGATAGCGCAGCGTTTAATAAATTTAAAAGTAAAATAATTTTTTCTTTTGTATTCAGATCGGAAGATGGTTTAACCTTGGCCGGATGGGATAATAAGGTCCCTTTTAGTGATGATCCGGAAATTGAACTGCAACGAAATTTACCAGTTACCGGAGTTACTTATTCAATCGGAACGTATTTCGGCAATTTAGTTCTCTTGAAAGCAGATGTAGACAAAATAAAAGCGGATATTAAAAATAAATATAAATACATTTTATTTACACCCGATAATAGGATCACTAATCATATAAAATATAAGATTACTTATAGTAATACATTACCAACAACATTACAAGAGGCCGGGGCTTCAGCGGCTCCTCCGGCTGATATATATTTAAATCCTTCTCCTCCACGGAACTATAATTAATTCAATGTTTTTTATTTGTCTGGCTGCCAAATGGCAGCCAGATTTTTTTTAAACTGCTCTGTTAAGCACAATAGAATTACCGGAAGCACAAGATGTGCCCTTCGCTTTGCTCTGGGTAAACTGTGCAACTCGAAGCTAAATAGTAATACCTCTGTTGGGTAAATAAAAATATCCATAACCATCAGAATTTTATTTAAATTCATTTCTCATTAGTCATGGATCGACGTAAAGCCATAAAAAATCTTGCCATTGTTTCCGGTGGATTGATCACACTTCCGCAATGGATGGTGAGTTGTGGTGTAAGCGATACAACTATTCATCAATCTTCTTTTTCAATAGCCGAACAAAAACTTTTGGCGAGTATCACTGATACGATCATTCCTGCAGGTAATAGTATTGGCGCCTTATCAGTTGGCGTTGATAAGTTTCTGCAAAAACTGATAGATGATTGTTATGAAAAAGATGTGCAGGATAATGTAAAGGCACAATTAAAAAATTTGGAAGGATCAGCAAAAGCAACAAATAAGAGATCGTTTTCTGAAAGTACACAAGCCCAGCGGGAAGAATTATTATTAAAACTATCCACTTCAACTGTCAAACAAGAAAAAGATTTCTTCGACCTTATCAAATCAGAAACGATAAGAGGGTTTAACACTTCCAAGGAAGTTATGCTTGACTATTTGGATACAAAGTAGTCCCTGGTCATTATTATGGTTGTGTAGATGTAAACGCTTGATCTATGGCAAACTTCTTAATTGATTCAGCTAAAAAAAGAACTTACGATGCTATTGTCATCGGTTCAGGCGCCAGCGGAGGATGGGCAGCAAAGGAACTTTGCGACAAGGGATTAAAGACGCTTGTTCTGGAAAGAGGCCGTGATGTAAAGCACATCAAAGATTATCCGACTGCTGTCAAAGCTCCGTGGCAGTTTGAGTATAGGGGTACCGTGCCACTTGAAAAACGCAAAGACTTTCAATTTGCCAGGTTCATGCGTGAAGAAACAATGCATTGGGCCATTAAAGATGATGAACAACCTTTCATTGAGGAAAAACCATTTCGTTGGGTTCGTGGATATCATATGGGTGGTAAGTCACTAATGTGGGCACGACAGACACAACGTTGGAGTGATTTCGATTATGAAGGCCCGATCAGGGATGGATTTGCTGTTGACTGGCCCATCCGTTACAAGGATATCGAACCTTGGTATGCGTATGTTGAAAAGTTTGCAGGTATTGCCGGAAACAAGGATGGACTTGCCAGAATTGCCCGATAGTGAAGTTATGCCAGCCTTTGAAATGAGCTGTATTGAAAACTATTTTAAGGAAACCATTCAAAAGAACTATAACGACCGTCATTTAATTCACGCCACGATGTGCTCATATCACCGACCCTCAGCAAATTCACAATGAACAGGGGAGACATAAATGTCAGAATCAGGCAGCGTGTAACAGGGGTTGTCAGTTTGGGGCATATTTCAGCAGCAATGCATCGACATTGCCGTGGGCATTGAAGACGGGCAATCTTACCATTCGGCCTCATGCTGTGGTTCACTCTATTATATATGACGAGAAAAAGGGTCGTGCGACCGGCGTAAGGATCATTGATGGAACGACCATGGAGATGATGGAGTTTTATGCAAAGATCATCTTCGTAAATGCTTCCGCCCTTAACTGCAAATGCCATTTTGTTGAATTCGAAGTCAGACAAGGTTCCCTAACGGCCTGGGAAATGACAATGGATTGCTTGGCAAGTACATTTCGTGGCATAATTATAGAGGAAGAGCTAATGCGGAGTACGAAGGCTTCAAGGATAAGATGACGGATGGACGAAATCCAAGCCACAGTTATATTCCAAGATTCAGAAATGTCCGTCAAACAGGAAATGGATTTTCTCAGAGGATATGCATCGGGGATTGGCGGAGGACGAGGCCGTTCCGGAGATACAAGTATGATTGGTGATCAACTCAGGGAAAATCTGCTTCATCCTGAATTGCGGCAATTGGTCCATCAGCAGCTGGATGATGGGAGAATGTGTTCCGTTGGAAAAAAATCACGTTCGTCTTCACCCAGAGTCTGAAAGACAAATACGGCATTCCCCAACTCGTAATTTCCTGCGAATGGAGCGAGAATGATGATAAGATGGTTGCTGATTACATGGAGCAGTTGAAAGAGATGTTCGAGAAGGCTGGTTTTATCAATATCCGCGCGAATGATTCGAAGTCACCTCCGGGTTCTGATATCCATGAGATGGGTGGTGTTAGAATGGGCAGTGATCCGAAGACATCACTGCTTAATGCATGGAATCAACTGCATCATTGCAAGAATGTTTTTGTTACGGACGGCGCCTGCATGACATCCACAGGAACACAAAATCCGACATTGACGTACATGGCGATCACAGCAAGGGCGGCTAACCATGCAATAGAAGAGTTGAAGAAAGGAAATATTTAACCCCTGTCTCCGCCTAGGTGGAGTGACTTAGATAGTGAAGTTCTTTTAGGAGTGATTTTTAAGATTATTGAAAGTATAATTGTGGTTGCCAACTTTAGTGATTCTTGTTCAGCTTCTGTTGCGTTTACCAGGGCGCACTCTTGTACTTTTGTATGCTATTCATCTTTTGATAAATAAAAGGGCTAAAGCCCCAGTACACTTTGATTTGATTTAACCCCAGCCTTAAGGCTGGGGTTGTAAAAAAGATGATCGTAAGAGGCTTTAGCCCACAAAAAAATAATCAATGAAAAAAAATTTATTTCTATTAATGTTGGCTGGTTCATTATTCACAGATACGGCCATTGCACAAAAGCCATTATTCACTTCACCAATTGGTTTGCAGACCTATACATTTCGCAGAAGTATTGGAAAAGATCCGGCTAAAGTTTTAGACACTATTAAAATGATGGGCATTACGGAGATCGAGGGCGGTGGAGGAGGAGGTTTAACATTGCAGGAGTTTAAAAAATTATGTGATGACAGGGGAATAAGCATACCATCAACCGGAACAGGATATGAACAGTTAGTAACCAAAACGGACTCGGTGGTTTACCGGGCAAAAACATTAGGCGCAAAATATGTAATGTGTGCATGGATACCACATGATAATAATGTGTTCACGTTGGAGAATGCAAAAAAAGCGGTGGAGGATTTTAATAAAGCAGGGAAAATTTTAAAAGAGAACGGGCTTACTTTCTGTTACCATGCACATGGCTACGAATTTCAACCATACGAAAATGGAACGCTGCTGGATTATCTTATGAAGAATACCAACCCTGAATATGTATCATTTGAAATGGATATAATGTGGATCTATTTCGGAGGTGGCGATCCCGCAGCACTTCTTAAAAAATATGGCGACCGTTGGAAACTGATGCATGTAAAAGACATGAAGAAAGGAACAAAAAGAGATCTTACAGGACTTACATCGCCAGAAAATGATGTTGCAGTTGGAACAGGTGAATTAGATATACCTGCAATTATGCGTGAAGCAAAGAAGATCGGGATCAAGCATTATTTTATCGAAGACGAGAGCAGTAATATTATTATTCAGATCCCTCAAACAATTGCTTATCTGAGGAGCTTGAAAGAATAGGAAGTGCTGATCCAGTTATACATTTTCCGGTAGCGGATGTATCCATGGTCCACGATATTTTCTTTGTAAAAGATTTGTCGCTTCTGCATCACCAACAACAATTCTTTTTATTGGATCATAGATCAATGCTCTTCCATTCAACTGCATTGAGATATTCGCAAGGATACAACTGGCAGTGGAAATATGTCCCTGTTCAATATCGGCAACTGGCTTAATGCCTTTATCAATTGCTTCAAGAAAATTTATCATGTGCAGTCGTGTAGCTGGTGCTGCATTTAGTTCTATATCCGGTTCAGTCAGGTCTTCCGGATATTTTTCTTTTTCAAACACAACATCACCATGGATCTTTTTGCCATCACCATCAGGAATAAAATCATATTTCATCGTACTTCCACATAATGTTCCTTTATCACCATAAATTTTAAATGACCAGGGATATTCCGGATCGGCAGGAGTGCCCCAGCTTCGTGTTGCCACACACAATTCAATCCATCATATTCAAAAATTGCAGTTTGCGTATCAGCGATATTACTTTTGCCTGTTTTATCAACATAAATTCCTCCGGTTGAACTAATGCGTTTTGGCCAGCCAAGATTCAACATCCATCTCACTGTATCGAACATATGTATGCACATATCGCCCATGATGCCATTTCCATATTCCATAAATGTTCGCCACCAGCGTATATGCGGTAAGCCATCATAAGGACGTAAAGGTGCAGGTCCTGTCCACATTTCATAATCAAAAAAATCAGGCACTGTTTCTACAGGAGGGTTCCCATTATTGCGCATATGATAGTAACAACACATTTCCACATGCGATACTTTACCAAGCAATCCTGCATCAACAATATTTTTCTTTGCATCGATCAGATGTGGTGTACTTCTTCGTTGCGTGCCCACCTGCACCACCCGTTTATATTTTCTTGCTGCTGCAACCATCGCTTCACCTTCCATTACATCTACGCTGATCGGTTTTTGTACATACACATGAGCACCGGATTTCATTGCATCAATTGCTGTCAATGCATGCCAGTGATCGGGTGTGCCGATCAGAACAATCTCTGGTTTTTGTTCTGACAATAATTTTCTGTAATCACCATATAAAGCCGGCTTCTTATTGATTTTGCTGACGCTGGCTTACCATGTCGGCTGCTTCATTCAATTGTTGTTTATCCACATCGCAAAGTGCTACTACATCAACCGGCGCCACCTGCATTAGCCGGAACAGATCACTTTTGCCATACCAGCCTGTACCGATCAATGCCACTCGCCTTGGTGTTGCCTGCGAAAAAAAATTAAGATTGCTTGTCTTAAATGCAGCAAGAGCTAAAGCTGCTGAAGTATCAAGTAAAAACCGGCGACGATGTATATTTTGTTTCATAAAACAAAAATTAATAAGAGCAGTGATACTTAAAGATAACGAGCTTTTAATTGTTTTTAAATTTGAAAAAATTTTCAATTCTAAAAGAAAAGCTCCGAATAAAACGCGGAGCTTTTTTATCTATTATAGAACCTCTTGTTATTTTTTTAAAACATTTTCAAATAACTTAAATATTCTTTTATATTCATCCGTCCAGCTGCTCGGTTCAACAAATCCATGATCTTCCATCGGGTAAGAGGCCAGTTCCCAATTATCTTTTCCCAATTCAATTAATCGTTGCGTAAGTTTTACCGCATCCTGGAAATGTACATTCACATCTACCATGCCATGACAGATCAGCAAATGACCTTTTAATCCTTCAGCAAAATAAAATGGTGAACTTTTCCTGTAAGCAAGACTGTCATTAAAAGGTTCATTCAAAATATTGGATGTATAACCATGATTATAATTGGCCCAATCAGTAACAGGTCGCAATGCTGCACCGGCTGCAAATACATCCGGGGTCGGTAAACAATGCCATCAGTGTAATAAAACCACCATAAGAACCGCCATATAAACCAACATGTTTCGGATCAACACCATAAGTTTTTACCAAATAATTTACAGCATCCACATGATCACTTAAGATCTTTTCCTCCCATGAAGCGATAGATACCTGTTCTCCAGTCACGGCCATAACCTGCACTGCCGCGATAATCAATATCCATTACATAATAGCCATTATCGGCCAGCATATTGTTGAACATGATATTCCCTGAAATAACTGCTCCACCATTTATGTGCATTCTGTAAATAACCTGCACCATGTACAAATAGTACAGCCGGTTTATTCGGATGCGGATTTGCAGGTTTATATAATCTTGCATATACCTGTGCACCATCTCTTGCAGTAAATGTTATTACTTCAGGATCTCTCCATGCATAGGATTTGAATTCATCACTCTGTGCTTTATTGGTTATCTGTTCAGGCTTTCCCGCCGGGTTTGTTTTCCTGCAAATACAGTTCCCATGGTTTGTTTGAATAGGAGTAAAGAATGGCAAGATATTTTTCATCCGGTGAAACAGTTACCTGGTTGGCGCCGGTCATCGTAGTAATCCGTTCTTTTTTACCATCAGCAATTGTTAAGCGATAGAATTGTTGTTCACCGGGATGCACTTCATTGGTGGTGATATAAAAATATTTTTTATCTTTGATAAGTTGCGCCTGCTGCACTTCATATTTACCGGATGTCAATGCTTTTCTTTTCACCTGTTGCTACATTGATCGTATACAGATGAGAATAGCCGGTTGCTTCGGATTGAAACCAGAAAGTATTTTCATCGATCCAACCGGTATTACGCCACCAAAACCAATGCCCGGGCCACCGATCCATGCTTCATCTCTCTGACGGTCCAGTAATTTTAATTTGCATGTGTAGCTGTATCCCATAACATCAGCCAGCGGTCTTTATTATCCTGTGAACGAATATTCAACTACTGCATATGTTCCTTTGGCGACCATACAAATGACGGCAAACGTAACAGCACGGTTAGCAGGTCTTCTTTTTTCTGTTCTTCAATTGTTTCGGATAATCTTTTACATAATCCGGCAGATCTCTAATGCCGGGAATAGAATCGGTTTTTATTGCAAACACAGTATCTCTTTCCCGGTCATAAATAAAAAATTCAGAAGTGCCTTGTGCTGCGCCTACTTTTGTACGGCCGGGAATGTCCGTAGTAAAACCTGTTTCAGTTACATAGCTCGGAACGATCGTTGTCTTTGCATTAGTTGCTGCAGCTTTGAATAAACGATAGCTGACAAATCTTCCATCAGGACTGATGCCAAGACCCTGTAAGGCTTTATCTTCAATATTGATGCTTCGCAGTTCTTTTGCTTTCGGTAATGTTTTATTATAAGCTTCGCCTTTATCTCTTTTTTCTTTTCTTGTCTCTTAATACTTCAAAATATTGCAGCTGATCATTCTTCAACCAGTCTTCCTGCGGATTGCTGCTTGCATTATCATTCCTTGCAGCCTGGTTATTTCCCCGCCACCGCCGCCACCGAAATTAGTCGGGGGTGCAGCGGCAGCATCACCGGTTTTCAGATTAGTAAGTTGCATGGTTTCACCGGATGCAATATCCCATGCATATAAATTCTGATTGCGGTTATAAACAATTTTTGTTTCATTAAAAGAAAACTGCGGATTGGTTTCCGCATCTGCAGTTTGTGTAATGCGTTTTGTTTTACCTGTTTTTATTTCTGTATAAAAAATATCTCCATCTTTTGCAAGTACATAAGCTGTACGTGAAGTATTGTACACATAGTTTCCTGTTGCACGTGAGAACCTGTATTTCAGCAGGAGTTGACTTTAACCGGAGTTTTATTACTCAGTGTTATATAATAAAGTGAATCAGCAAGTGCCTTTTCAGGATTCCAACTAAAATAAAGTTGACTTTCCATCATTGCTCCATTGAAGATTGGAAGGAGAGGTGCCGATCCAGTTCGGATCTCTCATGATCTTTTCTACAGTTAATTTGTCTGGCTTTTGTTGTCCAAAACTTTGGAAAAAGAACAAAGCGAAAAAAAGAAAGCTCGTTAGTTTTAGCATAGTAATAATTTAAGGGCCTAAATATATTGATTAACTAAATAAATACTTCTCTCAGATGGAGCAATTATATATAAGGCTGAATAAATTATTAAGCCGGGATCACATTTCCCCCTGGACACAATCGAAAAAGGATAAAATTTGTGAGGCTGAAACTAAGGATCAATTTTTCATTTTCTTTTTTACCATATTATATACCTGTTCAGTACTGAAGTAAAAATCCAAAAACATTGTGAAGCCTTTTATCGGGTTTTGTTTTGCTATTTCCTCTAATGAAAGATTGTTCAGTATTCCATTTTTCACCCGGGTCTCAACAGTTGCAAGCATATCCCTGAAGGCGATAAGATCCTTTTTGTAGCATATAGGTCCATGGCCGGGAATGATCATGGTTTTATCATTGACATGACCGATCAACATATCCATTGCATCGATCATTCCATAAATGTCGCCGCCATTTTTATCATCAATAAACGGGAAACCGTATGTAACGAAAACATCACCTGTATGTATAACATTGGCGTTTACAAATTCAATAAAAGAATCACCGTCTGTATGTGCATTTTTAACATGATAGATCTTTATTTTTTCATTCGGTTCATTTAGAGTCAGGGAATCGCTGAATGTAATAAACGGTAAGGCTTCATAAGGATATGCTTTTTGAACCAAATTAGTTAAAGAAAGCACCTGGTCCTGCTCCATTCTTTTGCGGATATTTTCATGCGATATAATAATAGCTCCTTTTTCCCCGTACACTTTATTCCCGTCAGAATGATCGTAATGAAAGTGGGTGTTCAGAACATATTTTACCGGCTTCTTGCTTATCCCTTCCAGTAATTTTTTGATTTTTGGAATTAACTCGATCCATTGATCGTCTACCAGCACAAGTCCATCCGGGTTTTCATACACAGCAATATTCCCAGCCTCTCCATCACTGATAATTGCATAAACATGATCAGCAAGTTTTATAAGTGTGTCTTTGATCTTTGTAATTGTTTTTCTTTTTTCATCGATCTCGTTTTTTACTTGAGCAAATGATTTTTCAGCGTTCAAAAAAAGGAGAGATGCGATTAATGAGAATACAGCAATGTTATTAAAACAATTCGTTGGTTTGGTCTTACTCATATAAAGTGGAGTTGGTGGTTTGAAGTTCTTTATGGTTCCCAGGCTTGTTTATGCCAATGTAAGTTTTTTTAACTTTGTAGTGGAATAAATTATTGTCTTAGTAATATAATATCATTGTTAGACGGGCAATTTTACCGGTATTTTTCATTCTATGAAAGACTGGCATCATTTTTAATCTAAAAAATTAAACACAAACAATTATGGCAACTACAACAAAAGAAACTTTTAAAGTTCAGGGAGAAAAACTGCTGAATAAAGTAAAGGAATTGGTGAAAGAAGGAAATGTCAGAAAGATCAGCATTCACGAGAAAGATGGCAGGGAATTGATGAGTTTTCCTTTAAGCCTTGGCGTAGTTGGGGCGGTATTTGCACCGGTACTTGCAGCTGTTGGTGCATTGGCGGCATTGATCGGTGAATGCAGCATTACTGTTGAAAGAGAAGAGAAAGATTGAACAATTTTGCTGGCTGTATATTTTGCCTGTCTTAGTACAGGCTTTTTGTGTTTGACCTTTTCATTATTTCATTAAATTGTAGATTATATTACAGGCGGTTTTATTTCATCGCTACAATTTTTTAAAATGTCAACCAGGAAAACTTCTTTTATAACTGCACTACTTTTTCTTTTTTTAAATTTTCAGTTAAGTTCTCAAACAGCTAAGCTTCCGCGAAGCACACCGGAAACCGAAGGAGTATCTTCAAAAGGGATCGTTGATTTTTTAGATGCTATTGCACAGAGTAAAAACGAAATGCATAGTATCATGATCATTCGCCATGGCAAGGTGATCGCAGAAGGTTGGTGGAATCCTTACAGGCCTGATCTGAAACATACGCTGTATTCATTAAGCAAAAGTTTTACTTCAACAGCAATTGGTTTTGCCGTGGCTGAAAAGAAAATAAGTGTGAATGATAAAGTCATTTCTTTTTTTCCCGATAAACTTCCGGATACATTAAGCAGTAATCTTAGTGAGTTAACGATCAGGGATCTTATTACAATGTCAGCTGGCCAGGCTCCCGAACCCTCTTACATTATTGCAACCGATGATTGGATAAAAGAATTTTTTAAAGCTCCGATAGTGAATAAACCGGGAACTGTTTTTTTGTATAATTCAGCAGCTACTTATATGCTTTCTGCCATTGTACAAAAAGTAACTGGCCAAAAAGTGATCGATTATCTAACACCACGTTTACTCAAACCCTTAGGTATACAAAGAGTGGATTGGGAAATTGATCCAAAGGGTATTAATACCGGCGGGTGGGGCTTACGGGTAAAGACTGAAGACATTGCAAAGTTTGGACAATTATATCTTCAAAAAGGGAAATGGAATGGTCAACAAATTTTACCAGCATCATGGGTAGAAGAGGCCACAACTTTTAAGATCGATAATGCACCCGGAATGTCACAGGAAAGAAAAGATTCGAGTGATTGGAGACAGGGGTATTGTTACCAGTTCTGGCGTTGCAGGAATAATGGGTATCGTGGTGATGGCGCATTTGGTCAATACTGTATTGTATTGCCGGAAGAAGATGCCGTGATTGCTATCACATCCGAAACAGGAAATATGCAGGATGAGCTGAATCTTGTCTGGAAACATTTATTGCCAGCTATGCAAGCTGACCAGTCAGCATTAAATAAAAATGATGCTGCCGTTCTTAAAAATCGATTAATGCAATTGAAGCTTCCATTGCCAGCAAAACCTGATAGTGCTTTTAAAATAATTTCTGTTTCCGGAAAAAGTTTTAAGATCGATCCTAATGAAAAAAAGATAGAAAAAATTTCTTTTACTCAAAAGAATTCTGCCATTGCGCTTACGATCAAAACAAATACAAGCTCTTATGTTTTGAATTTTGGAGATGGTAAATGGGTCGAGGGAAAAACGACACTGTTGGGCCCTTCATTGGTGGCAGCAGCAAAAGGACATTTTGAAGGATTGCCACCATCACAGATAGCCGGAAGTTATAGATGGAAAGGACCGGCTACTTTACAAATGCAGTTAAGGTATATTGATAGTCCGCATACAGAGATCATGACTTTTTATTTCGACGGTGATAAAATTTCGGTCGATATGCTTGACAGTTTTAAAACTCCTGATAAAAAAATAACCTTAACAGGGAATCGATAAGAATGCAACAAAAGTTTGATGAAATAAAAGTCTTAGTCACCCGCAAAATTCCTGTTCTTGGAGTTGAGATGCTTCGTAAAGAAGGATTTTCTGTTACCGCATGGCCACATGAATGGCCGATGACTGACGAGGAATTAATTGCTGAGAGCAAAAAGCATAATGTTATTCTTTGTGTAAGTGCTGATAATATTGGTACAAATTTTATTAATAACTGTTCACATCTTAAAATGATCTCGCAGTTTGCTGTTGGCTATGATAATATCGATGTCCCTCTTGCTACAAAACTGGGAATACCTATTGGCTATGCTCCCGGGGCAATGAATGAAGCAACGGCCGATATTGCTTTTGGATTAATGATAGCCGTAGCAAGAAAATTCTTTTATATGCACAAAGGAATTTTAAGAGGGGAGTGGACCTATTTCAAACCAAATGCTAATCTTGGTATTGAATTCAATAATAAAACGCTTGGCATATTCGGATTAGGAAGAATTGGTCTTGCAATGGCACGTCGTTGTAAAGGAGCTTACAATATGAATATCATTTATAGTAACAGGAAGCCGAACGTGGAAGCTGAAAAACTTTATGGTGCCAAACAAGTAAGCTTTGATGAATTGCTGCAGCAAAGTGATGTGATCTCCGTTCATTCAGTGATGAGTAAAGAAACCAAAGAGATCTTTGATAAACATGCATTCAGAAAAATGAAGCCGACCTCTATTTTTATAAATACGGCAAGAGGGGGAATTCATAATGAAAAGGATCTTATTGATGCATTGAATAATGGCACTATTTGGGGCGCAGGTCTTGATGTCACCAACCCTGAACCGATGAAGATCGATAATCCGCTTTTAGAAATGGAAAATGTTTGTATCCTGCCTCATATTGGTTCAGCAACTATAGAAGCAAGAAATGAAATGTCAAGAATGGCGGCAGAAAATATTATTCAGTTCTATAAGAATAATTTTATTCCGAACATCGTGAATCCGGAGGTATTAAAGAGTAATTCATAAATATTCATGCTTAAGAAATATTTACTCCTGTTGCTTGGATTTGTATCTGTTAAACTATTTTCCCAGGAAACTGTTACTGATTCAGCAAATTCAAAATGGAATTTTTCAGCGTGGGCAGAATATTTCATATTACCGGGAGAGGAAGATTTTTTTAATCCTACTTTCTATGCACGGGGTAAATCACTTCAATTTGAAGGCCGGTATAATTATGAGGATCGGAACACAGTTTCAATTTTTACAGGATGGAGATTCAAGTTTGGTAAGGCAGTTAAATTTGTAATTGTTCCCATGGCAGGAATTATTTTTGGAAACACAGATGGTATTGCACCGGGTCTTGAAATTGAAGCATCGTATAAAAAATTTGATCTCTATTCAGAAAGCGAACATGTTTTTGATTTTAGCAGTAAGGAAAATAATTTTTTCTATATGTATTCTGAATTAGCCTTTAGTCCCATCGAGGCTATACGTACCGGTATCATGACACAAAGAACAAAAGTGTATGAAACTGACCGCGAACTTCAGCGGGGAATATTTGGAGAATATTATTTCGGAAGATTCAGGGTTGGTGCTTTTTATTTCAATCCGTTTGCAGATGATAATTTCTTAGTTGCTTCTTTCAGTGTCGATTTTTGAACTTATCTATTAAGGAATAATACCCACAAAACTGCCAGCAATGGTCCAAGTATTGCGATCAAAGCACCTCCAATTCTAAAATCCTTTTGTTCCAGCATTCCCGTGCTGTAGACAATTGCATTGGGAGGTGTGGATACCGGAAGAAATAATGCTGTAGAAGTTGCCAGGCCAATAGCTAACGCAACCTGTGATTCAAAACCGATAAGAATAGCCATCCCCAAAGGAATTAACACCGTAGCTGTAGCCGAATTACTCATGATGTTTGAAAAGATCATAGTTGCATACGAAAGGATAAAAATGAAAGCTGTTGTAGGAACATCCAATGTCCTCAATTGATTTGCATAATGATCCATGATGCCAGTAGATTGAAGCGCTTCACCAAGTGATAAACCACCTGCCACTAAAAGAAGAGTGTCCCATGGCAATTTTTTTATATCGGCATTGTCGAGTACACCTGTAAGAGTAAGTACCACAATTGGAATTGCAGAAATTGAAGCGACGGTAATTCCATGAACAGAAGTTGTTAACCAAAACAATACCGTAACGATTATCACAGCTATAACAATTTTACGTTGTATGCCGGTCTCTTTAGTCGTTTCATTTGTTTGTTTGTTCATGAAATCAAAAGAGACTGGTGCCGCTTTTTTTACAAACACCTTAAGTAAAACAAAGCAGCTGATGGCAGTGAGTGCTGTTGCAACCGGCATTCCATACTTCATCCAGCTTAAAAAATCAATTTTGTATCCTGAATTCTCTAATATCCCTGCAGCAATTGCATTTGGAGGAGTTCCGATAATGGTACCCATTCCGCCGACAGTGGCTGCAATAGATACACCTAATAGCAAAGCTTTACTGAAACCTGATTTACCTATAGAAGTTACCAAAGGCATAACGGCCGCAACTACCATGGCGGCTGTTGCAGTATTTGACATCAGCATGGATGCTATCATGGTGGTGAACATTACAGCAATTAAGATATTCCTCGGTTTCGTTCCTGAAAGTTTCAGTGTCGCTCTTAAAAGTTGTTGATCCAATTTTGTTTTTGTCATGGCAGTAGCCATAAAAAAACCTCCGAGCAATAACCAGATAATACTGCTCGAAAAAGTATTTACATACCTGTCGATTTTTTCAGGAGCTGAATTAAGATTTGGATTGCCAAGAGTAAAAACCAGGTAAGCAATTATGAACAGGCTTACGGCGAACGGTGGGATTGCTTCGGTTACCCATAAACCGATCGCAAAGAACATTAAAAAAAGAACATACAATTGAGAGTCGGTGAACTGGGGTTCCTTAATAAGAAAAGTTAATGCTAAAGCAACAACTGCAGATCCAAAAAAAGAAAGGATTGCTTTTCTTCTTTTCTTTTTTTCAATCTAAGACCGTTGGTTCGCTCATTTTGAGATCGATTTTTAATTGAGGATAAAACGTGGCTTGAAATTAGAAACTGATCTATGAATTTATGAATTATTAATCAAGGAATTTTATTAAGCTTGTTTGTAAATGAAATTGGTTTCACTACATAATTGTAAATTGAAGACGGCTTTCAAAGAATTGAACTTTTCCTTTCATACCATACCTGTCCAGAACTCCATAACCATAAATAAGTTCAAACCGGATGACTTTTGTCATATACCAGTTGATCATTGGAGTGATCCGCCACATCTGGCCTCCTTTTATATTACCATCATTCAAATTGAGTGTAGAAACAAAAACCACAGCTTCAATTTCTCCTAACCCTCCTTTAAATACCGATTTTTTTACTGGTACGAATCCAAAAATGCTTCCTTCCGTTTTATAAGGACGTTTGCTACCAGTAATAGAGTAGGCGAGCATTACATTGCCACCAGAGAATCTATGATCACCTTTGTCGCTATAAAAATTATGCGTAATAACTTCGGAGCCGATAGTAAAACGTTTATTAGTGTAATATATCTCTCCCCCGATATGACTTGAATGATCGGCATCAAATGAACCCGTATTAATAAGTTGAGGTGTATTATTCGATTCAGGTCTTGACTTCAACGTCATCTTTCCATCAAGAGGTTTTGCATATCGCAGGTTGGCGGCAATATGCAGCGTTTGTTTCTTTTCCGGATCGTTGACCGGCAGCCATCCAATGCGGGCCACATACTGCCATGCAAAAGTTGAAAAGCCCTGACCTTTTGAAATGAAATCATTATAATATCCGAGGTTCCAGAATATTTTTGATTTTGGTAACATGCCAAAGAATTTGATCCCATCCGCCAGGATAGGGATTACATCCAATGCCATCTGTCTTTCATAGCCCCATGGAGAGTGACCATTCATCACTTTGATCATGGAGAAACCTTCTTTTGTACGGCCGACAAAAATGTGCCCTTTCAATTCAGGCACACCTACAGTTATACCGGATTCACGAAGCATCCAAACTTTTTCATTCCCATCATACATGTAAGCAAACTTCCATGCGATAGTTCTTTTTACAGTAGTGAGCACACCGCTGCCCAGTATCCGGAAATCTCTTGTTTGCACTTTTGGATCTATATTGATGTTCGCAGTATCCATCTGTTTTTTGAAAACATCATCCTGGCTGTATGTGGAAGCATCAACAATATAACCCATCCCTATTCTGAAAGTTGAATAGGGTCCTTTGAATTCGTTTGGCGGTAACTTTTTAGTAATTGAGTCCTGATTTCGTTTTTCAAGAGACAACCCTTCCGTGCCATCGGGAACAGTTTTCTTTTCCTGGCAAATGGATAGATAAGGTAACAACAGAAACGCTGCCACCGTCAAACATAGCAGTGGCAGCGTTTCGAATGTTCCCCGTTTACTTTTAATTTTTGATGAGCCTTTAATTAATTTCAAGGGTTTGTAATTTTATAAGGTTTATATTTTTAAAATTACTGTTTTTGTCCTGTTAAAGCAGCCGGATCCATCAGCTTTTTGATCTGGTCTTCAGTCAGCAATTTTTTCTCTCGTATCAGTTCAAGAATTCCTTTGCCACTTTGAAGAGCTTCTTTTGCCAGCTCTGTTGTTTTTTCATATCCTAGAACAGGATTAAGAGCTGTTACAATTCCTATAGTAGTTTCTATATAATGTTTTAAAACTTCTTCATTTGCTGTGATTCCATCTATACAGTTTTTAGCGGAACAAAGGCATTGCTTTAAAAAAAAGTGCTTGTGATTCCATGATAGCGACAGCAACCACCGGTTCATATGCATTTAGTTGCAGAAGACCGTCTCTGTGATGCAATAGTGACCGTTGCGTCGTTACCTATGACTTTATAACATATCTGGTTCATCAACTCGGGCATTACAGGATTTACTTTTCCGGGCATGATGGATGAACCCGGTTGAAGTGCAGGTAGGTTGATCTCAAAAATTCCGTTGCGTGGACCTGAGCATAGGAAGATCAGATCGCTGCTGATCTTAGACAATGTAACTGCAAAGTTTTTTAATGCTGAAGAGTACATTACAAATGCCTGCATGCTGCTTGTTGCTGCTATCAGGTCTTTAGCCAAATGCATTGGCTTGCCTGTAATTTTTGCAAGATGAGCTGCACATTTTTCTGCATAACCTGGAGATGCGGTTAAGCCTGTGCCAATAGCAGTTGCACCCATATTCTCTTCATATAAATATTCTTCAGTTTTACGCAGCACTTCAATAGCTCCATCGATCTGGTTACCAAAACCATGAAATTCTTGTCCAAGTGTCATCGGCACGGCATCCTGACCTTCGGTGCGGCCCATCTTCACCAGGCTTTTAAATTCTTCTCCTTTTTTGTGAAATGTCTGAGAGAGCATCTTTGCCTGCTTTATCACTTTATCATTATGTAATAACAAAGCAACATGGATAGCGGTTGGATAAACGTCGTTTGTTGACTGACCCATGTTCAGATCATCATGTGGTTCTATGAATTGGTATTCTCCTTTTTTCTTACCCATCATTTCGAGGGCAATATTTGCAAGCACTTCGCAGGAATTCATGTTTGCTGATGTACCTGCACCACCCTGGTACAAGTCTGTCAAAAACTGGTCATGATATTTTCCATCAATAACTGCCTGGCAGGCTTTTTCAATCGCGGCCAATTTTTCTTTTGGCATTCTTCCTACATCCGTGTTCGCACGGGCAGCAGCCATCTTTACCATGGCATAAGCCCGTACATAGTCAGGATAAAAATTTGTTTTTACACCACTTACCTGGAAATTCTCAAGTGCCCTCATCGTTTGTACTCCATAATAAGCATCAAAAGGAATTTCCTTGTCACCCAGCAGGTCATGTTCTGTACGGGTTTTTTGTGCCTCTGTAAACTGAAAACAAATAAGCATCAGTAAAGGCAGCATAATAAATTTTATCTTGTTCATTTGTTTTAATTTTTGTTCTGAATAAATAAACTTGTTCCAGATTAGTTTCACCCAGATGATATCATCTGGGTGAAACTGAATTCAGAACATGAGTTCGCTTCGATCAATACGTAAAGAAAAATTGCTGAAGCTGTTTTTTATCTTTTGTCTTTGTCAGGCCAAGCATCAATAATATTCTTGCCTTTTGTGGAGTAAGATCATCTGAAACGATAGTGCCGAGCTCATCATCATTTATTTCATCATGAAGTACCACACGGCCGGAAGGAGTGCGGCTTGCCCGGCAAACGATGATACCTGCTGCTACTGCTCTTTTAACTGCATCCATATAAACTTTATTGAAGTTGCCGTTACCCACACCAGCAATAACAATTCCATCTACTTTTTTACTGATCAGAAGATCTAACTGGTCTGATGGTGCATCTGCATACATGTAAACAATATCCACTCTTGGTAATTTTGTATCTTTTGTAATTGTAACCGGACTTTTTGGTTTTACTTCCCGCTCAGAGCTTGAATAATATTCTACTCTGCCATCATAAGCCTGGCCAACCGGACCTGTATTAGGAGATCCAAAAGCATTTGTTTTTGTGGTGCTCAGCTTCATTACATCTCTTGCATCAAATATTCCTTCATTAAAGCTTACCAATACGCCCCGGCCCTTGCTCTTAGGATTGATCGCAATAGTAATTGCATCATAAAGATTCTTTGGTCCGTCTGCACTGATCGCAGTTGCAGGACGCATTGAGCCGGTAAGTACAACAGGTATATCTGTCGTAAGAGCGAGGTCTAAAAAGTAAGCAGTTTCTTCCTGTGTATCGGTACCATGTGTTACCACAATACCGTCTGCTTCCTTATTCTTAGCAATTTCATTGATACGTACAGTGAGTTTTTTCCATATATCAATTGTCATATCCTGGCTGCCAACAGATGCAATTTGTTCGCCTGTAATACTTGCAATTTTTTTTACTGATGGTATGCTACCAATTAGGTCATCAATAGGAATTTTTCCGGCTTCATATCCAGCCCGGTCAGCGGCTGCGCCTGCTCCGGCAATTGTTCCACCGGTTGCTAAAATGATCACTCTTGGTAATTGTGCATTGACTTGTGTGATGACGATAACGAAGGCTAAAAGTGAAACTAACTTTTTCATGATTTTATATTTTTGATTAATGGTTAAGAAAATTTAATAAATGTGTTCTATCATTTTAAAAGGTTTAATAAAAAAGGTGATTTTGATTTTCAATTCATGCTTAATGGTTTTTAATTTTTAAAAGTTCATAATGCATTAATTCAAAGAAGTACAATAAGAAATAGATTCAAGAGGTATAAGAATATTTTGGGTACTCAGATAAAATACTCCACTTGTCTAATTTAATTTCAACTCTTGTTAAATCCAATGACACACATCACAACTGCGGTTGACTTTAAATAGGACCGAATTCGTTGATCTCTGGTCCACTTTTAATAAAGTCTCAATGCAGGCTTGCCGATTAAAGCCAAATGGCTAAAATCATTTTCCGTTTCTTGTAGAGGTTCAGGCAGGGTTGCTGATCAACGCCAAAAAGCTAAAGCCATGCTTTTCGCTTCTTGTATAGGCTCAGCAGGGTTTCATCAATCAAAGCCAAATAGCCTAAGCTATTTTCAAATAAGTCTTCTGATTTTGGTTTATATACGCTGTTTTCATGGGAGGGAAAGGAGATTGGATAAGTAGGGTTAATTCTATAATGTTAAGGTAAATAAAATACTTGGATTGCTCCAAAATCTTTTTATTAATAATTGTGCTTATTTAATTCTGACGTTTGACACTTGTTTCTCCATGTCTTTTTCAAATGAATTACAAAGGTGATTGTGATTTTTTCTTCTTAGCTTTTTTTTCGGTATTACATCCACCAAGACATGCAAATGGTGGTGTAAAAAGCATGACACCGAATTCAAACCCTGCGCCATTATTACCGTTAATTTCATTTCCATAAGTCAGCGCAAAAACAGCATACCGACTGGGTTCCCAGCGCCAGCCAAATTTGTATTCGGGAACAGATTTATTTTCTCCCATAGAACCAAAAATTTCTGCTACAATTGATCCCTTCTCATTCCACGGATACCATGCCACCCGTGTAGAGTATGTAAAAGCAAAAGCAGTTTTCTCTTCTACTCCATATTGCCTGGTCATACTTGCTCCCGGCATAACATCCCATTGCAACCTGTTTTTCATAAATGGAAAGGTTACCGGCGCATTCATCCAATAAGTTTGAAATGCATCTTTACTCCTGTCTTCGCCATCAAGCGTACCCGGAAATATATCCGGTACCAGCTTTTACAGCTGCACCGCCGGTCTTTGTTTTATTTTCATAAAACATATACTTGACATAGAACGATGATGAATATCCATCATCTGTCGTTTGATCACCATCGTCATTGTACAAATAAGCAGCCATGGTAAATTCCCATTTAGGAAAAAGGGAATAAGTATTCATCAGCATCGAATTTCTTTGCCCATATGTTGGAATAAGGGTGATGGTACCATGAGCTTTTGATATCCAGCTATCAGAATTGAATTGTTGGGCTTTGGTTTCACTAATAAATAAAACCATCATGCAAATGAGTTTTGCAGATTTGTTCATAGATAAGGTTTATTGCATTAAAAATCTTTTACACCTGTTCTTTAACAAGTGTTACATGTTCGCTGTTATTAATTCGAAAAAGATCTTTTTAATTTTTTTCAATACCTGAAGACGGGGTTGGTGGTGGAATCTTTTTTGGATCATTTACATGAGCTTTTTCCCAGGCCCTTACTTTTATTCTTGCAGCATCAAACAACCGCTCATAGTTACCTTTCAGTAATTTTTGTTTTGCTTCAGGTGTAAGTTTTTCAAATAATGGCTTATACATATCCAATATCTTCAGATAAGATGTCTGGTCAGACGGCGCCACTTCATCAGTACCCATTAAAAAACGATCAGGATATTTATTGATAACGGCTGCCACATTCGCTGTTGCCTCGGGTGTTTCAGTTACATACTTGGCTACTTCTGTCCACGAAATATCAATATAAATATTACCTGATTGTGGATTTGCAAGTGCTTTATCGAGCATGGCCATTTGGTCTTTTACAGGCCGAACAATTCTTCCTACACCGCAATGCGCCCATATAATTGGTGTATTACGATGTCTTGCAAACAACGCTTTGATCTGTTCAATATCCCAATTCTCCTGTCCTGATTTTGGAAATGGCATATTGATATCGTTATGCAGGATAACCAACAATCCTGATTCAGCGCAGAAATCAAGTATGCGATCAAGTGCGGGATTATTTAATGTAGCAACAGGGCCTGCAACCTTTGATGAAACAAATTCTTTATGAATTGAAAATTCGCCAATGCCTGTAAATACACCGGGAAATGTTGTCAATACTCTTTTAATATGATCGGTGGCATACATATCAGCAGGATTGAACCCGGTGATCATCGGATCAAATCTTGCCTGTTGTTCTTTTGTAAGCGATCTGTACGCCATCGCTATATAGGCATCAGTAAAAGAATAATAATAAAGAGGATCATCACTTGCCAGGTAATAAGTAGGAGCAAAATTTCCGCTGTTATTGTAATTCCACATTTGCTGAAGTGGAATACCAAATAAAGCAACACGTCCAACTTTGTTTCCCATTATTTCAAGAAACTTGTGAATGTCTGTTCCTTCCTGCACATAATTTGTCAAATGAAAATGCGAGTCATTAAGCAAAACTGAATCTTTACTTCCCTGTGAAAAACCATTATTTGAAAACAGTAACAAAAAAAACACGGGAGCAATAATTGCTTTAGCAGTAAATGATGTTACTGAAGTATAAGCGTTGTTTTTTTTAAAGCAGATCTGTTTCATGATATTAATTTTTTTGAACAGAATTTATTTTTTTCATTCATCACTGAAAAATGAAATGATCGTCAACAATTAAAAATTAAGCTCCAGGTCAAGATTGAAAATAACTCCATTTGCACCCACAGTATACGGATATGCCAAACCACCAACAGGGCATCCATTCATGAATGTTACCTGGCCATTCAAACGGGTAGAAATGGTTTTTTTAAACGGAAAGAAATTAAAGCCCACTCTCAGTTCCGGTAGGGTCACCATACTCTCCAAAGATCTTTGAATACGTTGTGTAAAGCTGGAGTCTTTTTGGGAATAACCATTGCTGAAGCTAGTAGCTGAAATCCGTTATCATTGAGTTCGGTTAAAGCCATGGGAGAACCTATTAACTTGAAATTATCGATCTTTCTCCAATAATATTCTCCTTCAAGGGCAAAGCCCTTATGCTTTACACCGGCATCAACGCTAAACATCATCATCCCTTGCTTCATCGATCTGTGTTCCGGTGTTAAATAAGTCCGGCTGTGAAAATTGAGTTGCCGTCTGAAACACGTAAGGTTGTATTTTCAAAAACATGCAGTATTGGGCTGACCTTGCCTTGTTTCTGTACTTCGGGTAAAATGCGCACCTATTCTTGTGGCCACCTTCTGGTGATCGTCATAATCACCATAACTGCCATTGAACATTCCGTACTCACCCGTAGTAGGTAAAAAAACTAATGCCCCTGCAAAAGTATTGAGCTTGGCATCCATTTGCCCGGCATCAACACCCAAGGTGCTCATGTTATTTCCCAGCATAACTGAATAGATAAGCTTTTTTCCAATTTTACCCCTTGCCTGTATACCACTGGTATAAGAAGGGCGCATATATTCATCGGCTATCATACGGTTATCAACCGATAACCAGAAAGGGTAATTTCCTTCTGTACTTCTTACCCCCGGTAATGACATGATGCCTCCTGTAAGTTTAAAATACTTACTAAAAGTATAGGAAAGGTTTCCCGCAACAACTACCTGGGCCCCTAGTCCCTGGGATGCATTGGTTGTCCAGACGTATAAAAAGTAATTGAATTTCGGATCAAAAGCCCAGCCGGAGAAATAAATGCTCACTTTTTGTAACTGTATATCCTGGCGGGGATCCACTGTTTGGGGTTTGCCGAAGCCATCAGTGTAAGTTTTATCAATTGCTGTTTGGTTAAGATAACGGAAATAGGTATAAGGCCGGATATTAATTTCACCCCATTTCGAATGTGCAACCCTGTGACCAAGCATTATCCTATAAGGAGCCCATAGGATCGAGTCAGGGATAACAACTCTTAAGGAATCGCCCGGCAAAATATGTTGACCAAAAAATGTTAATGGGAAAACAATTAAGGCAATCATCATTGTGTGCCGAAAAGGGAAGTTTTTTAATTTCATAAGCTATTTAATGGTAAAGTTGAAGTTATATAAATTGATCAACACTAATGTCGTGTTGAAAAAAAATTGATCAGATAATTATGTTATTAACTGGATTTTCTGAATCTGCCTTTGAAAAATGCAGGTCAACATAATTTAATTAGAAAACAACCGGCCCTTTATGATCGCGACCGGTTGTTTTATTGTTATGTTAGTAGTTTTATTTTTTAGGTGTGACCTGGTAAGGATTTACACCTAATTGTTCAATGATGTATTTAATAGTATAAATTGCTTTTACACTATTTCCCGCAGGTGATAATGGAGGAGAGATCACTGCAATTCCAAACTTGCCGGGAACTACAGCAATGATACCGCCACCAACTCCGGATTTAGCAGGTGCACCCGTTGCATAGAGCCACTGACCTGAGTCATCATATAAACCTGCAGTTGCCATTACTGGTAAAACGTATTTTACTGTTTCAGGAGAAACACATACTTTTTTGGTAACAGGGTTTACTCCGCCATTAGCAAGTGTGCCCGCCATTTCTGCAAGATCTTTTGCATTCACACTGATAGCACATTGTTTGGTATAGATGTCGGTGGACTGCACAGGATCAAAATACATTCTGCCATAGGCCAACAGGAGATGAGCAATGGCCTGGTTGCGAAGATTATCTCCGGCTTCGCTTATATATACAGGCACATCAAGAGCAAGCTGTCTGCCGGCAAAATCACTGTGGACCTGCAGAATGCTTTTCCATTTGGCAGCAGAGTCTGCTCCTTTTATCAAACTGGTGGATGCAATTGCTCCCGGATTTACCAATGGATTAATTTCTTTTCCTTTCTGAAGTTCAACAGCCACGATCGAATTAAATCGCATACCAGTAGCATCCACACCGATCTTATCCATAACGAACTTGGCTCCATTTTCTTCTATCACTTTTGCCATAGTAAACACTTTGGAAATTGACTGTATTGATACGGCGCTTTTCAGATCACCTTTTGTATATACCTGGCCATCTGTTGTTACGATCGCAATTCCATAAATGTTTGGATCTACAGTGGCCAGTTCTTTGATATAATCTGCATTTTTTCCTTCTTTCAGATTCTTGAATTTTTCATACGCATCATTTAATGCTTTTTCTATTTGTTCTTTGGTTTGTGCTTTTAATACCGGAGTACCAATAAAAGCAAGGAGTGTGAGGAGCAAAATTGCTTTCGAAATATTCTTTTTCATTTTCTTAATTTTATTTTTTTAAAATGGTTAATGTTTCAAGAACTAATTCTGCCCGCCTTTTGCCTTGAAGAATGTAGTTGAGAAATTATATTTGAAAGAGAACTGGATCTTCGTACAAGGTGCTTTAAAACCATCTTCTCCTTCCCGCTGGCCCCACTGAAATTCAACAGCTGCCATGGTATTTTTGACTGGAGTGGTACCAATAGTGAGCGAGGCATACTGGCCGAATTTATAAGAAGTGGTGCCTGCCGCAGTTGCTGTGTTCTCTATGGAAACACTTGAGTAACCAAGAGATGTCCACCAGGAAGGATTCCAGTTATGATCGATCCATGCCATTATCCCGGTAACCGGCAAGGCTTTACCATCAATAGGTTTGGATGGAACACCGGTAACAACAGTGCCGACGTCATTAGGCGCATCCTGCATATAATTTTCAATGCCTTCGCCATACACAATGTTACCTCTGAATACCGTGCTCTTTGTTAAATTGATCGCCGCACTCAAATGAGCTCCCCATCCCGTAGCGCTTCCACTAAGATCAGTGCCGAATTTATTAATGCGGGTATCTGCCCATTTCAGTGGGCGAAAGATACCTGCCAATTGAACACTGCCCCATTTACCTCTTTTTTTAAAGTGGGCAGAAATATCAGGAGCGGAAAGTTTAGCTCTTACACTGTCCAGCGGTGGAAGCGATGGACCACCTGGAGGGGTCGAAATTGTTCCCTTGTCTGCGCCGGCACCCGGACGTTCCAGGGCAATCCATAATTCTTTATCAGCATCGTTTATCGGCATAAACCGAACTTGTACATTCCTGTAATACACCATACCACTAGGACCCCAGTATTCCACTGTGTTCGGCCATACATCATCATCCATAAAAGGCGAAGTGGCCTGACCGGCAAGAAATTTTCCTAATTGTCCATAGGCATAGCGCAGTCGCATAGTGGTTTGTCCTTCATCTGAACCGGTACCAAACATATCAAACTCGAACCTTACAGTCAGGTCACCCATTTTTGTAGGTGTGTAGCCTTTTACACCAAAACGTGTTTGTCTTACTCCAAAGAACCATGTTCCATCCGGTGCAAACTGGTCTTTGTATTTGGGCAGGCGGTTTATTCTTAACGCATCGAACCATCTCGGGTCGATCTGATCAAAATTGTAACCCATATCCACCATGGCGAAGCCATAGACTTCAAGGCTTTTTTGTGGTAATGAATCGTTTTGTGCATTCACGGCTATACAACTGCACAGTAGCAATAAATGCTAATAGAATTTTTGATTTCATAAACAAGTGATTTAATGTTAATGTTACGAGATTAATAACCTATCTTTTATTTTGATCGATAAGTTCAAATTAAATAAGGGCGGATAAAACTCAACCTGTGACATCAGCTAACAGGTTGGCAGTAATCAATGGGTAATGATCAATCACACAAAGTATAACGGCACACGTGAAAATAATCATGATACTAATCAGATCGTGACTGATCTAAATCAGTAGTAGTAGGTTTTAACTTGCAGGTTCCTGTTGGCTTAAACAATGAAAACTTCCCAAGCCCCAGATAATTTCAGTAGAATCAATGCCAATAACTTCTCGCTCAGAAAAACATTCAGAAATTATTTGCAATGCCTCGATCGTCTTTTTCGCAGTTAAAGATAGGAACAATTACGTATTTATTGCAAATAAAAAAATTGGCATAGCTGCAGGGAAGACGTTGACCTTCATACTCCAAATGATCTGGCATGGGAAGTTCAACAATGTTTAATTGCTTGCCATTCAGCAAACGCATTGTTCTTAAGTTGTTTGAGATTTTTTTCAAGCAGTGCATGGTTTTCGTCGTTTACATTTTCTTCAACCACGGTAATTACCGTATCCTCATTTACGAAACGAACCGTGTCATCAATATGTCCGTCAGTATCATCTCCTACGATCCCTTCATCTACCCAAAGCACTTGTTCCTGCCCGTAATAGTTGTACAAATATTCTTCGATCTGTTTTTGATTTAAATGAGGATTACGATTTTGATTCAATAAACAAAGAGTGGAGGTTATTACGGTTCCTTTTCCATTAAAATCTACTGAACCACCTTCCATAATAATTCCGGGATGATAAACAGGAATATTATAATGCTGTGCAATTTTAGTCGGAATAATATCATCCAGGTCACAGGGTAAATATTTTCCGCCCCATGCATTATAATTCCAGTCAACAATTATTTTTTTTATATCAGCATTGGGATTTATTAAAAATGCAGGACCATGATCACGACACCATGCATCGTTGGTTGGATGAAAGAAAAATTCTACTTGTGCCAGGTCCACACCTTCTTTTTGCAAGCAGCTTATTGCAAAAGCTTTCATCGCTTCATCATTCACATTGATGCGAACTTTTTCACTTTGCGCCAAATATTTTACAAAGCGGCTATAGAAAGGATAAATAGTATGAATCTTTCCGGGCCATGATGCTTCTTTATGAGGCCAGCTTAGCCAGGTGGCAACATGTGGAGCAAATTCAGCGGGGAAATAGTAACCGAGATCTTTGGGGGTGGGAGACGACATAACAAAATTCTTTTCTATAGGTTTTTAATTTAGATAAACACTCAACAATCAATGTTCAATATTCAATTTTCAAATGTGGAACTGTACTTTTAACGACTTGATCGTTGAGTGTTGATTATTGAATGTTGAATATTTTATTCTTCATCAATAAATCTTTGGGTAATTGGTTGATATGAATCAATTCTTCTGTCTCTTAAAAATGGCCAATGAGTTCTGAAAAAGTCTGTCTTTTCAGTATCAATTTCCACTACAGCTACTTCTTCATTATCATGAGATGCTTTATATATTAAAGTGCCAAAAGGATTGCTTACAAATGAGCCACCCCAGAATTTCATAGCTCCATCTTGTTCCAAACCAACTCTGTTTACACTTACTACATGCACACCATTGGCAACTGCATGACTGCGCTGAATCGTTTGCCATGCGTTGTATTGTTCTGTATTTGTTGCTTCATCTTGTGAAGTAGCCCAACCAATAGCCGTTGGATAAAATAAAATTTCTGCACCCATCAATGAAGTAATTCTTGCAGCTTCGGGATACCATTGATCCCAGCAGATCAGCACACCAAATGTTGCATATTTTGTTTTGAAAACTTTATAGCCAAGATCACCGGGAGTGAAATAGAATTTTTCATAGTAAGCAGGATCATCAGGTATATGCATCTTGCGGTACTTGCCGAGATAAGAACCATCGGCATCTAATACTGCAGTAGTATTGTGATAAATGCCCTGTGCTCTTTTTTCAAACAGAGATGCAATGATCACTACATTTAATTCTTTTGCCAGTTTGCTCAATGCATCTGAAGATGGACCAGGTATCGGTTCAGCCAATTTGAAATTTTCATAATCTTCCACATCGCAGAAATAAAGAGAGGTAAACAATTCCTGCAAGCAAACGATCTGTGCACCCTTTGCAGCAGCTTCTTTTACTTTTTCTATTGCCTTTTGCAAATTCGCTTCTTTATTGCTCGAACAACTCATCTGCACCAAACCAACTTTTACTTTTGACATTATTATATTTTTAAAATAAAAATGCTCCGAAAAAATCCGGAGCCTGCCTACCGGTAGGCAGGCAAATGTAATTAAAAGACCTCACCTCTCGTTCTCCTCTCCGAAGGAGAGGAGAGGCCGGGCTTTGGTACAAAAATTATCTTCTGTAATTAAGCATTTTGGCTTGAGAATATTGCTGAATAAGCAGAGAGGTTATATAAGTTAGGGCTGTGTTTTGATAAGCCCCCTTTAGGGGGTTTGGGGGTTAAACAAGATAACTGAATAGTGTATTATCCTTACTCAATTCAGTATATCCAATATGATATTTATTCAGATTATTTAGGAGAGCATCATAATCTTCGCGACTCTTCAATTCAATTCCAACCAGTGCCGGTCCTGCTTCCTTATTATTCTTTTGCATGTACTCAAATCGTGTAATATCATCAGTGGGACCAAGTACATTGTTTACAAATTCTTTTAATGCACCGGGACGTTGTGCAAAGTTGATCAGGAAATAATGTTTAAGTCCTTCATATTGCAGGCTTCTTTCTTTGATCTCCTGCATGCGATCAATATCATTGTTGCTTCCACTTACAATGCAAACAACAGTTTTGCCTTTTATTTCATCTGGCATAATCATCCAATGCGGCAATAGATAATGCACCTGCAGGTTCAACCACGATCGCATCTTCATTATATAATTTCAAAATGGTTGAACAAACTTTTCCTTCAGGTACAAGATGCATATCATCCAATACTTCTTTGCAAATAGGAAAAGTAATATCACCAACTCTTTTTACAGCAGCACCATCAACAAAACGATCAATGTTATCCAGCGTAACAGGATGACCGGCTTTCAATGCTTCATACATTGAAGGTGCACCTTCAGGTTCCAGTCCAATGATCTTTGTTTTTGGTGAATATGTTTTGAAATAAGAACCAACGCCTGCACACAATCCGCCACCGCCAATCGGAAGAAATAAATAATCGATATAGTTGAGATCTTCCAGTATCTCAACTCCAACTGTTCCCTGTCCTTCAATGATCCTGTGATCATCAAAAGGAGGAATGAAGATCATGCCATTTTCTTCTGTATATTTTTTTGCAGCTAATGGCGCAATCATCAAATGTATCACCGACCAGTTTTATTTCCACATTGCTCATCGCCATACATTTTGTGTTTGTTTCACTTTCTGATTAGGCGTGATGATTGGCATGAATACAACACCTTTTGCATTTAGTTTTTTGCAACTGAATGCAAATCCCTGTGCATGATTACCGGCACTGGCACAAACAACACCTCTATCCAATTGTTCTTTTGGCAGGCTGCTCATCATATTATAGGCGCCGCGTAGTTTATAACTTCGTACTACCTGCAGATCTTCCCGTTTCAAAAAAACATTACAATGATATTTCTTCGAAAGATTAGTGCTTGACTGCAAAGGAGTTTTTGTTACAACTTTTTTTAATCGTAACGCTGCGCCTGCAAAATCTAACCCGCCGCTCCGCCATATGGCGGAGAGCTTTGAATGATTTCATTTATTTGAGATTACTTTTTCCATTTCAATTTTCTAATGGTGTATTTTATGCAACTGCTTCAGTCTTTTTTCCCTGCCTGCCGGTAGGCAGGTTTTCTGTTTTTGCCGGTTGATTTTCCGGACGCAATGAATCGAACAGTTTTACCTGCCTGCCACAATTCACTTTCACGTAATTCTTTTAATTCAACTTCCAGTTTTTCGCGATAATCAGCTTTGACTATTGCTATCAATTGAACGCTGACTTTCTTTACCTGCTGCAACACTTTCATATAATTCTTTAAATACCGGTGCTGTTGCATCACGGAATTTTTTCCACCAATCCAATGCACCACGTTGTGCAGTAGTTGAACAGTTGGCATACATCCAATCCATTCCATTCTCTGCAACCAATGGCATCAATGATTGTGTTAACTCTTCAACTGTTTCATTAAATGCTTCAGAAGGAGAGTGTCCTTTGTCACGCAATACCTGGTATTGCGCAGCAAAAATTCCCTGTATAGCACCCATCAATGTTCCTCTTTCACCAGTAAGATCAGAATAAACTTCTTTTTTGAAATCTGTTTCAAATAAATAACCGCTACCAACAGCAATACCCAAGTGCAATCACTCTTTCAAATGCTTTACCGGTTGCATCCTGGAAAATAGCATAAGAACTATTCAATCCACGACCTTGTAAAAACATTCTGCGTAGAGAAGTTCCTGAACCTTTTGGCGCAACTAAGAATACATCCACATCTTTTGGAGGAATAATACCTGTTTGCTCATTGAACGTAATACCAAAACCATGAGAAAAATATAATGCCTTACCCGGAGTTAAATGTTTTTTTACAGTTGGCCATAATTGCAATTTGTGCAGCATCACTCAACAGGTAACAAATAATAGTACCACGTTGCAATGCTTCTTCAATTTCAAATAATGTTTCGCCGGGCACAAAACCATCACGAACCGCTTTATCCCAGGTCTTGGAATTTTTACGTTGACCAACGATCACATTGATACCATTATCTTTTTGGTTCAATGCCTGGCCGGGACCCTGCACGCCATAACCAATTACTGCTACAGTTTCATTTTTTAATACTTCCTGTGCTTTTGCCAGTGGAAATTCTTCACGGGTTACAACGTTTTCTTCGTGCCGCCGAAATTTAATTTTGCCATTGTATATGTTTTAAATTTTAGAAATTTTGTTTTTATGTTGTCAACTTTATTACTACTATTAAGCTTTTCTTGCGTCGCACTCTTGTACTTTATCAATTCTATTCAGCATCTTCAACCTAAGTCTCCCCTTAGTGGACAGGTTACATACTAAACACTTTCTCATTCTCACTCAAAAATTCATTTTCTACTACTTCTTCTCCCGGTTCTTTGTATTCAAATTCTTTTAATTTTTTATGAAAGCCATCACTGTTCTTTTATAATCGCCACTCTTGCACTGCGGACAAATTCAATTAATCCATATGGTTCCAGAACTTTAATCAGAGTATCAGTTTCTTCCCGCTGACCGGTTATTTCAAATACGGTATAATCTTTTCTGATCACTACGCTTTTGCGCCATACTCGCGTAGCAATCGTTCTACTTTTACTTTTTCGGCAATAATCATCAGTAGGTACTTTATAAAAGCCAGTTCCTGCCAGACGATTTCTTCATTGGTATTGTAATATGCTTTTAATACTTCTACCTGTTTTTCAATTTGGCGGCAAAGTTTGCGTACTACATCTTCGTTTCATTAATGACAATTGTAAAGCGATGTATACTTTCAATTTCAGATGGAGAAGTATTCAGACTTTCAATATTTATCTTTCTGCGGGAAAATATGATCGCTATACGGTTCAGTAAACCAATCTGGTTTTCTGTGTAAACGTTATTGTATATTCTTGCTTAGTCATATTCTTTTATTTTAATCAAAGTGTATTCGACTTAAGTCATCCGCTTTAGCGTGACAGTCGGTTTAAATTTCATTCTTTACTCAATACAACTTCAGCAACACCGCAACCCTGCGGCACCATCGGAAATACATTGTTTTCTTTTCCTACCATTACTTCCAGTAAATAAGCTCCTTTATGATCCAGCATTTCTTTCAATGCATTCTTCAAATCTTCTCTTTTGCAAATACTTTTTCCTTCAATACCATAACCTTTTGCCACCATTACAAAATCCGGACTGTGTAATATCTACAAATGAATATCGTTTTTCATGAAACAATTCCTGCCACTGGCGTACCATTCCTAGAAATTGATTATTAAGAATAATGATCTTTACATCTAGGTTCGAATTGCATGATGGTTCCTAATTCCTGTATCGTCATTTGAAAACCACCATCACCAATGATCGCAACAACTGTTCTGTCCGGTGCACCATAACTTTGCACCAATTGCTGCAGGCAATGCAAAACCCATTGTGCCCAATCCGCCACTGGTAATATTGCTTTTTGACTTGATTGATATTTTGCATAACGGCAAGCTACCATCTGGTGCTGACCAACATCGGTTACAATCACTGCATCACCTTTTGTTAATTCATTCAGATGCATTAATTACTTCACCCATTGTCAGAACTATCTGTAGCAGGATTCATTTCTGCCTTAATACATTTTTCTTCTTCCTTCTTCATGCAATCATTAAACTTCTGCAACCATTGCGGATAAACTTTCTGTTCAACCAGTTCAGTAAGCAATGGTAATGTTTCTTTACAATCACCCCATACAGGTACAGTTGTTTTTACATTCTTATCAATTTCAGAAGGATCAATATCAAGATGAATCACTTTTGCCTGCTTTGCATATTTATCCAAGTCGGCCGGTAACACGATCATCGAAACGCATACCGATTGCGATCAATACATCACATTCATTGGTCAAAACATTTGGACCATAATTTCCATGCATACCCAGCATGCCAACTCCAAGTGGATGATCAGTTGGAATGGCACTCATACCCAGTGATGGTCCATGCAGCAGGGATGCCCGCTTTCTCAATAAATTTTTGAAATTCTTTTTCTGCTTTTCCAAGAATAACACCTTGTCCAAAAATTACAAATGGTTTTTCAGCTTCATTGATCAGTTTCGCTGCTTCTTCAATATATTCTTTGCGTACAATTGGTTTTGGACGATAGCTTCGGATATGTTCACATTTTTCATATCCTTCATAATCGAATTTTTGTAACTGTGCATTTTTTGTAATGTCAATCAACACCGGGCCCGGCCTTCCGCTTTCTGCAATATAAAATGCTTTTGCCAATACTGACGGAATTTCAGTTGCATCAGTTACCTGGTAATTCCATTTGGTAACAGGAGTAGTAATATTTATTACATCTGTTTCCTGGAATGCATCAGTACCCAACAAATGCGCAAACACCTGTCCTGTGATACATACAACAGGAGTGGAGTCGATCATTGCATCGGCTAAGCCTGTTACAAGATTTGTAGCACCGGGACCACTGGTTGCAAATACCACACCCAGTTCTCCCGACTCGTTCTTGCATAACCCTGTGCTGCATGTATAGCTCCCTGCTCATGACGAACCAGATATATGTTTAAGCTTATCATGATAATCATACAATGCATCATAGATCGGCATGATAGCGCCACCGGGATAACCAAAAATGGTTTCAACACCTTCAGCAACAAAAGCTCTCAATACTGCTTCGCTACCTGAAATATTTTCGATAGCTGCTTTTGTTTTTTTCTCTTTGGTTAATTCAAGTGTTTCCATAAAAAATAATTTATTTTCTGTAAAAACCTAACATATCAGTTGAACCAACATCGGTAAATCCTACCTGTCTCAGCATTGTAACCAATTGTCCACGGTGATAGGTAGAATGATTGAACACATGAGCAAAGACCTGGTAATGGGGCATCTCATACCTGTCACCATTTAATCTTCTAAAAACTAATTTGTCCATTAGTGCTTCTTCGTTAAAACCTTCAACAAATTTTTTCAATCCTGCCGAAGCATTTTTCCATAACCCGATCACTTCATTTCTTGTTCCTTTAAAAACTGATTGCAACCACACAGGCGACTCTGCTTTCTTCAATCTTTCCAGCCATATCGTTTCAGCACTTGTAATATGCAATACTGTTTCTGCTATACTATTAAAACTGCTTACAACATGTTTTTCCCATTGCTCATCAGTGATATTATTTATCCATGACAGAACAATATCATTTGCCCAAATATTATAATCAGCTACTTCTAAAAAATATTGTTTTGTCATTTATTTCGTAATTCATTTGTTCAAACCTTGTGCTCTTCGAAAAGTGGCCGTGTTCCTGCAAGCCCCCTTAGGGGGTTTGGGGGTTATTCATCAGTTACACATCCTTCGCTTGCATCTTTTACACATCTTGCATATTTATATAAAACACCTTTTGTTGCTTTCAATTCTGGTTGTTTCCAATTTGCCTTTCTCTTTTTGCAATTTCTTCATCACTTACTTTTAATGTGATCGTATTTTTTGTTACATCAATTTCAATAACGTCATCATCATCTACAAACGCGATCAATCCACCTTCATATGCTTCAGGTGTAATATGTCCGACAACAAATCCATGTGTGCCTCCACTAAATCTTCCATCTGTGATCAATGCAACATGATTTTCCCAAACCTGCACCAATGATCGCTGAAGTTGGTTTCAGCATTTCAGGCATACCCGGTGCACCTTTCGGTCCTACATTTCTTATTACAACAACATCACCTGCTTTTACTTTTCCAGCTTTGTATTCCCGCAATCAATTCATGTTCACCATCAAATACTCTTGCAGGTCCTTCAAATTTTTCTCCTTCTTTACCAGTGATCTTTGCAACACTTCCTTTCTCAGCAAGATTGCCATACAGAATTTGCAGATGCCCGGTTTCTTTCAATGGCTGCTCTAATGGATAAATAATTTTCTGTGCCTTAAAATCAAGATCAGGAACACCTGCTAAATTTTCTGCAACCGTTTTACCGGTTACTGTCAAACAATCGCCATGCAGCAAACCTTTCTGCAATAAATATTTCATTACTGACGGAAGTACCACCATATTGATGCAAGATCCTGCATCAGATATTTTCCAGAGGGTTTGAAATCTGCAAGCACGGGTACTTTATCACTGATGGTTTGAAAATCATCCTGTGTTAAATTAACATCAACACTATCTTGCCATTGCGATCAAATGCAATACTGCATTTGTGCTTCCACCCAATACCATGATCACGGTGATCGCATTTTCAAATGCTTTGCGTGTCATGATATCTGATGGGCTTAATATCTTTTTCCAGCAATAATCTGAATCGCTTTACCTGCATTCAAACATTCTTTTTTCTTGTCTTCACTTAATGCAGGATTAGAAGAAGAATAAGGTAAACTCATTCCCAATGCTTCAATGGCAGATGCCATTGTGTTTGCCGTGTACATACCACCACATGCACCTGCACCCGGACATGAATGCTGTACAATTTCTTTAAAATCTTCTTCATTTAAATGTGCCTGCAATTTTTTGTCCCAATGCTTCAAATGCAGAAACAATATTCAGGTCTTGTCCTTTATAATGTCCCGGCTGCAATTGTTCCTCCATACACCATGATCGAAGGACGATTCAATCTTCCCATTGCAATGACAGAACCCGGCATATTCTTATCGCAACCCGGTATTGCAATCAATGCATCATAATATTGAGCACCGCAAACTGTTTCAATTGAATCAGCAATGATATCACGGCTTACCAATGAATAACGCATACCATCTGTTCCATTGCTGATACCATCACTTACACCAATCGTATTAAAGATCAAACCCACCAGATCATTATCCCACACACCTTGTTTCACTATTTTCGCCAGGTCATTCAGATGCATGTTGCAGGTATTGCCATCATAGCCCATACTCACAATACCTACCTGTGCTTTTTTCAGATCATCTTCTGTTAAACCAATGCCATACAACATTGCCTGTGCTGCAGGTTGTGTCGGATCCTGTGTAATTGTTTTTGAATATTTATTTAGTTCGTCATTTCTATTTTTACTTGTACTCCGAAGCTTTAGCGTAAGTATGTTATCAGCTTTGTTCTACTATCATCTTTCGTTGCGTCACTCACTTGTACGTTCTGTCATTATTCAACAAATATCACGGAGGCACTGCGTCACGGTGTTACACAGTGATCTCTTTGTGTTTCTCTGCCTTTGTGTCTCTGTGGTTCAAAAAAATCTTCTTTCACAAGTTTCATATATGCTACTTGTATCTTTCTTCAAACACTATCATTCCAGTTCAATGGAAACTTATATCATCCAAACTTTCCCATCCAATCACTTCTGCTGCTGTACCGCAGAAAAAAGCAGCATCTGCTTTTTTCAATTCGTCAATAGTAAATAATTTTTCTTCAACCGGTATATTCTAATTCATTACATAATTCAATCACTGTTGCTCTTGTAATTCCCGGTAAAATATTTCCTAATGCAGGAGTAAATAGTTTTCCATCTTTTTCATAAAACACATTTGCACCCGGTACCTTCTGCAACATAATCATTCATATCAGTAACAATGCTTCATCAAATCCATTTGCTTTTGCTTCCTGGCTGGCAAGTAATAGAATTTACATAATGACCAGCTGCTTTTGCATGAATCTTAAATCCTTTTGGATTCGGACGTTGAAATGAAGAAGTCATTACCCTCAATAATTTTTCACCAAGGAAAGGTTGCATTTCCCATGCTTCAATTACGATAAATGATTCATTCATTCACATCAAAACTCATATTGGCAGGAGCATAAACAACCGGACGGATATAAGCATCCTGCAGATTATTTCTTTTCAATACTTCATAGGTGGCATCAATCAATTCTTCTGTTGTCCAATGATAAGGCATATTCAATGCATCAGCAGATTGCTTCAGCCGGTCATAATGTTCAACTGCTTTGAATATCTTTGTTTCACCATTCACTGTTTTGTAAGAACGAATGCCTTCAAACACAGAATAGCCATAGTGCAGCGACTGGCTATACAGATCCATTTTTGCTTCAGCAGCTTTTACAAACTCACCGTTCAGATAAAGATATCGTGTTCTCGTTATAATATGTATGCCATAATGTTTTATTTTATTTAGTCCCTTTAGGCGTTAGAGGTAAAAAAAAAACCCGCCTTTTTGGAGGCGGGTTGCTGTATAATTAGTTTTTTAATTTATACATCATGCACCACCTCCGTTTGAAGAAGATATAATAATGACCACCACAATAATAATTGCGGCTACACTGGTGATGACATTATTTACTTTATTCTTCAACATGAAGGATGTATGTTTTGCAAATATACACCCGCCGTTTTGAAAAAAGAACTATGGCAAGCAATTTTATTTATTGAATATCAGTGATCTGAAGTCAATTGGATTTCGAATTACCGACATTAATCCCAATTCCAGAATTCATCTAAATAATCGTCGATTTTCTCAACTCAATATTCTCTTTCTTCACCGAACCCGGTATCTTTCCACTTACATAATCACTTATCAGTTCACCAATAGTGGAAGTGAAATAAAAATTCACCGGGTCAATATCTTTTGTCACAAAACTATTTTCCAATGTCCAGTCAACGGCTTCTCTTACCAACGGCTGCTTCTTCTTGTCATGTCCAAAATGATCCAGCATCATGGCAGCTGATAGAATAGAACCTAATGGATTAGCAATATCTTTTCCGGCAGCCTGCGGATATGAACCATGAATAGGTTCAAACAAAGCGTTCCTGTTTCCAACAGAAGCAGAAGGCAATAAACCCAGTGAACCGCTTATTACACTGGCTTCATCACTGATGATATCACCAAACATATTTTCTGTAAGTATTACATCAAATTGTTTTGGATTCAGGATGATCTGCATGGCGGCATTGTCAACAAACATGATAATCAACTTTTACATCTGGATATTGCGGTGCAATTTCCTGTACTACTTTTCTCCAAAGTCTTGATGTTTCCAGTACATTGGCTTTATCAACCAGTGTCAGTTTCTTTCTTCTTTTCTGTGCATATTGAAAAGCAAGATGAGAAATTCGTTCAATTTCTTCTCTGGTATAAACACAATCATCAGATGCCTGAGTTCCATCTTCAGCATTATTCTTTTTTACCAAAATAAATTCCACCTGTCAGTTCACGGAAGATGATGAAATCAACACCTTCCATATTTTTTGGTTTTAAGGGCGATAGATGATGTAAAGAAGGATAAGTAGTAACAGGACGAATATTGGCAAACAATTGTAATGACTTTTCTGAGTTTCAAGTAAACCCTGCTCAGGTCTTACTTTCGCAGTAGGATCATTATCATATTTCGGATGACCGATAGCGCCAAATAAAATGGCATCGCTGTTAAGACAGATTCAATCGTTTCATCAGGCAAGCGGATTGCCGGTTTTATCAATTGCATCAGCACCCATCAAGCAATAGGTATAATTAAATTCATGACCAAATTGTTCAGCAATTGCATTCAACACACGGATGGATTGTCTGGTTACTTCCGGACCGATGCCATCTCCTTCTATTACTGCTATTTTCTTTTTCATAATCAATCCGTTTATAGTTTAAAGTTTATTTTTCAATGGTTTCAAATTCGTTCTATTTCTTCTTTGATGCTCAACAGATAATCAATATCATCATATCCATTCAGCAAACAGGTTTTTTTATAATTATTGATTTCAAAATTTTCTGTTTCGCCAGTTGACATGATCTGATAGTTTGTTTTTCTAAGTTCACTTCTACTTCAGTTGCAGGATCTTTTTCAACTGCTGCAAATATTTTTTGCAAGAAATTCATCACTGACTGTTACCGGCAACAAAAAATTATTCAGCGAATTATTTTTAAAAATATCGGCAAAGAAACTGCTTACCACCACATCAAATCCAGCATCTTTAATTGCCCATGCTGCATGTTCTCTTGATGAACCACAACCAAAATTTTTTCCAGCAACTAAAATTTTTCCTCTGTAAGTTGGATTATTTAAAAGAAAATCTTTCTTTGGTTTTGTTTCATCATCATTTTCATATCTCCAGTCACGGAAAAGATTTTTTCCAAAACCATCCCTGCTTGTTGCTTTTAAAAAACGTGCAGGAATGATCTGGTCAGTATCCACATTTTCTATATTCAGCGGAACAGCTGTTGATCTATACTGTCTTAATGACTTGATTTGACTTCTTTATTTATCGATGTCGACATTTCAATTAATAGTTTTGTTCAAGTTCATTAATTTCTAACTCTCCTTTAGTTGATGTAATAATTCTCTTACATCACCAACTTCTCCGGTAATAGCTGCTAGCTGCTGCCGTTAACGGACTTGCCAGAAATGTTCTTGCACCGGGTCCTTGTCTTCCTTCAAAATTTCTGTTGCTGGTACAGATACAATATTTGCCAGCAGGAATTTTATCTTCATTCATACCCAGACATGCACTGCAACCGGGTTGACGCAACATGAAATCCTGCTTCTTCAAATATTTTATCAATGCCTTCTTCAATTGCTTGTTTTTCTACTTGCTTGCTTCCGGGAACAATCCATACTTCTACATCATCTGCTTTCTTTTTTCCTTTTACAAAAGATGCAACCATTCTCAGATCTTCAATTCTTGAATTGGTACAACTACCAATAAAAACATAATCTACTTTCTTTCCTTTGATCGTTGTTCCTGGTTGCAATCCCATATAGTGCAAGTGATTTTTCAAATGATGTTTTTTCTTTTTCATTTACTGTCATTCAGTAGCTGGAATCATTACCACTTACACCAATACCCATTCCCGGGATTAGTACCATAAGTGATCATTGGTTCAATATCTTCCGCATTAATATAATATCTCTTTATCAAATATTGCATCAGCATCACTATATAATGTTTTCCAGTAATTCAAAGTTTTTATCCCATGCTGCCCCTTGCGGAGCAAACTTTCTTCCTTTCATATAATTGAAAGTTGTTTCATCAGGAGCGATCAATCCACATCGTGCACCCATTTCAATACTCATATTGCAGATGGTCATTCTTGCTTCCATCGATAAGACTGCGGATAGCAGAACCGGCAAATTCAACAGCATAACCTGTAGCACCGCTGGCAGATATTTTTGAAATTATATAAAGAACAATATCTTTGCTCACCACTCCTTTATTCAATTTGCCATCAACATTGATGCGCATCAGTTTTGGTTTGCTTTGCAATAAACATTGCGTAGCCAATACCATTTCTACTTCACTGGTGCCAATACCAAAAGCAATAGCGCCAAATGCACCATGTGTTGAAGTATGACTATCGCCACAAACGATCGTCATTCCCGGTTGTGTAATTCCCAATTCAGGACCTATAACATGAACAATGCCCTGGAACGGATGTCCAAGGCCATATAATTCAATACCATGTTCAGCGCAATTTTTTTTTAATGCTTCAACCTGTAATCGGCTGAAGTTCTTCTTTGATCGGTAAATGCTGGTTGAGTGTAGGAACATTGTGATCGGCAGTTGCAACAGTTTGTTGCGGACGAAAAACTTTAATGCCTCTTTTATTCAAACCGTTAAATGCCTGCGGGCTGGTTACTTCATGAATAAAATGTTTGTCAATATATAAAACAGAAGGGCCGTCCTCAATTGTTTTGACAACATGTTTTTCCCAGATCTTTTCAAATAATGTTTTAGCTCCCATGCTGCCTTGAAGTCTTGATTGGAGTTTTAAAAATTGCGTGGCGTAGAAACGCCACGCTTTACCAAAACTATCTGCTTACATGACTAAATCGTGGCTTATGAGAATCATTAGGCAACTACTGCTTCAGGCTTATATTGTTTTGCCATTACATGCAGGTCTTCATCTTCTACTTCTTTTTTTGATCAGCTACTTTTAAAAACTGCTCATATAATACATCAATATCATTCCTGTGTAAACTCATAACCTAGTTTTCTGAAAACGATGTGCCAATGCACTTCTGCCACTTCTTGCTGTCAGAACAATTTTTGAACCATCTGCACCTACTTCTTCCGGATTGATGATTTCATAAGTCAGTGCATCTTTCAAAAATCCATCCTGGTGAATACCGGATGAATGAGAAAATGCATTGCTTCCAACAATAGCTTTATTTGCCTGCACCGGCATACGCATCGTATCGATACCAGTCGGCTCATCGGATTCAATTGTTCTGTTTTAATATTTGTATAATAACCCAAGTGTATGATGTTGTTTGATTATCATCACCACTTCTTCCAAGAGAAGTATTACCTGCTCTTTCACCAAGGCCATTGATCGTACATTCAATTTGTCTTGCACCATTCAATACACCAGAAATTGAATTGGCAGTTGCCAAACCAAGATCATTATGACAATGACAAGAAATAATTGCTTTATCAATATTGGGAACATTATTTATCAGGTAAGCGATCTTTTCTCCATATTGATGAGGCAAGCAATAACCGGTAGTGTCAGGAATATTTACAGTTGTAGCACCGGCTTTAATAACTGCTTCAACCACTCTTGCGAGATAATCATTATCGGTACGACCGGCATCTTCTGCATAGAATTCTACATTATCAACAAAATTCCTTGCCCATTTTACACATTGAATGGCTCTTTCCAAAATTTCTTCTCTTGTAGAATTGAATTTTGCTTTGATATGAAAATCAGAAGTGCCGATGCCAGTATGAATCCGTGGACGTCTTGCATACTTCAATGCTTCAGCCGCTGTTTCAATATCTTTTTGTACTGCACGGCTAAGTCCGCAAACCTGTGCATTCTTTAATGACTTCTGCAATTTCTTTTACAGATTCAAAATCACCGGGAGTTGAAATGGGAAATCCGGCTTCGATAATATCAACACCCAGCTCTTCCAGTTGCAAGTGCCAATTCAATCTTTTCTTTTGTATTTAGTTTACATCCGGGAACCTGTTCACCGTCCCGGAGAGTAGTATCGAATATGTAAATCTGTTATTTGGCATACAAACGTTTATCAGGTGATAGAATAAACAGGCTGCTTATTTTTGTGTTGCTTGCCGGTAACCAATAAACTTACAGCCTGTTTGTCCGAAATTATTTCTATTTTATTCCCCGGTCAAATCAAAATTGAATGTATTTTACACCGGGCAGGGAGGCCAAATTCTGGCGAAACCTTTACCGTAAAGGATTTTAACCAATTAGAATTACGATGCCCAACCGATCAACAGATGCACTTTTTCAACTGATAAAATCGCTTGAGAAAAGTCGAGAAAAGGAATTTTAAGCTTTTTGTGAAGCGAAACACCGCCGGTGGGGACCTGAAAATCATCCAACTTTTTGATGCCTTGGACAAAATGAATGAGTATGATGAGGCGGCACTGCTTGAAAAAGAACAAATCGATCAAGAAGCAGCAGCTTTCAAATATCAAGGCACATTTATACAAACAGATTCTTTCCAGTCTTCGGATCATAAGGACGAAAATAATATCGATATCCAGTTGCATGAGCAAATGGATCATGCCCGGATTTTATATAATAAAGGACTTTACCTGCAAAGCCTGAAGGTGCTGGACAGGATGAAGGAGATGGCGAAGACGCATAACCAGCTTACCTACCTGCAGCAGGTTTTATTTTTTGAAAAAAAGATCGAAGCACTTGTTTATTACCCGCAGTATGCAGAAACAGGGCGGATCAACTTGACAAATGAAAGCGAAGATGTAAATGCACAGCTTTCTCTGGTCAATAAACTTTCCAATCTTTCATTACAATTATATAGCTGGTATATTCAACATGGTCATGCCCGCAATGAAAAAGATGAAGATGAACTGAAAGAATATTTTGAAAAATATTTACCAGAAGGCATAAGAAAGATTCAGGTTTTATGAAAAGCTTATATCTGTACCAAAGCTATACTGCTGGTATGCATTTTATCCGGCAGGATTTTTTACAATACTATCGCTATACACAGAAATGGGTTGATCTTTTTGACGAGCATCCCGGGATGATCGAGGCGGAAACAGGCAATTATATTAAGGGTATGCATAACCTGATGGGTGCACATTTTGATCTGCTGAATCACAGAAAAATTGGCAGAGTCCATTGAGCAATTTGAAAAATTTGCAACCATCGCAAAGTTGTTACTGCAAAATGAAAATAACCGGATTCTCACTTTTGTTTATTTATATACATCAAAGATCAATCTGCATTTTTTAGAAGGGCAAATTTACAGAAGGCTTGAAACTGGTTCCTTATCATTGAAGAAAATGCTGAAGGAATACGAACTGTATCTTGACCGGCATCGGGTGCTGGTATTTTATTATAAGATAGCCTGTCTTTATTTTGGCAGCGGTAATAATGAAAAAGCGATTCGATTATCTGAACAAGATCATTAACCAGAAAGCTGATCTGCGTACCGATCTGCAATGCTATGCACGGTTGCTTCACCTGATCGCACATTATGAATTGGGAAATTTTGAATTGCTGGAATACCTGACCAAATCTGTTTACCGCTTCATGGCGAAAATGGAAAACCTGAGCGGGGTGGAAGAAGAGATGTTTAAATTTCTTCGTCGCTCATTTCCGATGTCGGCGCCAATGCATTAAAGCCTGAATTTGAAAAACTATTGGAAAAACTGAAGAAATATGAAGGAAATCCATTGGAGACAAGAGCTTTTCATTATCTCGATGTGATCTCCTGGCTGGAAAGCAAGATCAATGAAGTGAATGTGCAGGATGTGATAAGGGAAAAGTATAGTAGGCAAAAAGATGAAGGGAATTAGTAATTAGGAATTGGGAATTGGGGTTTTGAATTGCATCAGGCAGATTGAATTGAACAATTTTCATTTTGCAGCATAATTACTAATTCCAAATTCCCAATTCCTGATGTTTGTAACTCTTCAAAAATTCTACCTATAAATCCCTCTCATCTTCTTACTTTTGCGCAATTTATTTTTAAAGCAGATTACATAACTAATGACAGAAAAACAACACCCCGCTATTTTATTACTTGCAGATGGAACGGTTTGTCATGGAAAGCTTTTGGCGCTATTGGCACTGCCACCGGTGAAATTTGTTTTAATACCGGCATGACTGGTTACCAGGAAGTATTTACCGATCCAAGTTATTATGGCCAGATACTGATCATGAATACAGTTCATATCGGTAATTATGGAGTAAAGGATGAAGATGTGGAATCGATAGTGTAAAAATAAGGGGCTGATGGACGAAATCTCGAAGAATCAGTATTCCCGGAAACTGGCAAATGGATCATTGGAAGAATATCTGAAAGCAAATAAGATCGTTTCAATAGAAGGAGTGGATACAAGAGCATTGGTAGCGCATATCCGTACCAAAGGGCGCTATGAACTGTATCATTTCTTCTGACATACGGATGTGGAAGAATTAAAAAAGAATTGGCAAAGTGCCATATGGATGGATTGGAATTGGCTTCTCAGGTAAGTACTAAAGAAGCGTATGAAATGGGTGATAAGAATTCAGCTATTAGGATTGCGTAATGGATTATGGATGCAAACAACATATTCTTATTGTATGGTTGAGCGGGGAGCTTATGTAAAAGTATTTCCTGCCAAAACAAACCTGGAAGAAGTAAAGAAGTTTAACCCAGGTGGTTATTTTATTTCCAATGGTCCCGGCGATCCGGCAGCAATGGATTATGCTATTGAAACATGTAAAAGAAATAATGAAAGAAGAATAAACCGGTATTTGGAATTTGTCTCGGTCACCAGTTGCTGGCATTGGCCAATGATATTCCTACTTTTAAAATGCATCATGGTCATCGCGGATTAAATCACCCGGTAAAAAATCTTGGTAACCGGTAAATGTGAGATCACTACGCAGAATCATGGTTTTGGTGTAGATCCCGAAGCAGTGAAAAAAGCAAAGCATATTGAAGTGACACATGTCAACCTGAATGATCAATCAATTGAAGGAATCAAAGTAAAAGGCAAACCTGCCTTCTCTGTACAGTATCACCCGGAAAGCACACCCGGGCCGCATGACAGCCGTTATTTGTTCGATGAGTTTATCTCGATATGATCAGGAAGAACTGATGTTAAAACAGTTTTGAAAATGCCAATCCAAAAACTATTATCAGCAAGAATAAAAAAGGGTATCAGCAATTTTGCATTGGCTTTCTTTTTTATTTCATCAGGATATTGCATGAAAGCTTCCACTTTGCTTCTTGAAAGTTGCTTTCACTGCCAACGGTTTTTATGATTACAAAATAGATGATGGCAAAGAGCGGGATCGCTAGTAATTTACCAATGGATCTTCCCGCTGCTGAATAACCGAAAAGCACTCCTGATAGCTTTTGGTCAGGCTTTCATTAAAGCCGGGAACAAAACTTATGCAGATCATCAGCAAGGCTGCAAGAATAAAGAATAACGACCAGAGCGGATAAGAAAAAGATTCCCATTCAATCTTCCTTTGTTACCATCTCTTCCTTTTTGATGTATTTCATAATACTGGCTGCCGTATAAGTGCTTCAAGAAATGTCATATAATTTTATTTTCCCAAATTAAGTAAGTTTCGGCCTTAGGTGGAAATACTCCTCTGCGCAGGTATTTTTCAAATATTTAGTTACATTCGTCGAATGAAGAAAAAATGCCATCATCAACGGCCCCAATCTGAACCTGCTTGGTAAAAGAGAAACGGATATTTATGGCAATATGCCATTTGAAAATTTCTTTAGTGCAACTACAAGATAAAATATCCGAACATTCATTTACACTTATTTTCAAAGTAATGTGGAAGGTGAACTGATCAATGAATTACAAAGAGTCGGATTTGATCATGATGGTATTATTTTTAATCCCGGAGGTTACACGCATACTTCTGTTGCTATTGGCGATGCGATCGCTGCTATAAAAACTCCTGTTATTGAAGTGCATATTTCCAATGTGCATGCACGGGAAGATTTCCGAAAACTTTCTCATGTATCCGGGAAAGTCAACAGGAAGTATTTTTGGCTTGGGATTAAAGGGATATGAATTGGCGCTTGAGTGGTTTTTGCTAGCCGAAATAATTAGTGCTGATTATTCGTCATCTTACTATCGATAAGTATGATTATATCAATTGATGCAAATACTAATGTCATTTCTAAGTTATCCTCGTTGTAGCTTTGCCTCAATATGAAGATCCCAGTTGTTTATAAAACACCTGAAGAGGCACTGTCAGTTATTGAATCAGGTAACCGGGTATATGTGCATGGCAGTGCACAAACACCCAACTTGTTTATTAAAAGCTTTGGCAAAGCAATGCCCATCGATTAAAAGATGTTGAACTGGTTTCTATTACTGTATATGGCGATATTGAAGTTGATAAACCTGAGTATGCCAGGGAATATTTCATTTCAATTCTCTTGTTTGTTTCGGCAAGTATTCGCAATGCAGTAAATGAAGGAAGGGCTGATTATGTTCCGGTTTTTTTAAGCGAGATACCGGAGTTGTTTAAACAAAATATTTTACCACTTGATGTTGCACTTGTACAGGTTTCACCACCGGACGAGCATGGTTATTGTTCACTGGGTGTATCGGTTGATATTGCCCGTTCGGCAGTGAATACATGCAAAACATATCATTGCCCAGGTAAATCCAAATGTGCCACGAACACATGGCGATGGCTTGATACACAGCAGCCGGTTTGACAGTATGGTGTATTGTGATGATCCATTATACGAAGTGAGATTTGTAGATAAAGGCAACTCCTGTTGAAATTAAAATAGGACGAATATGTTGCGAGCTGATCGAGGATCGCAGCACCCTACAAATGGGTATTGGTTCAATACCTGATGCGGTTCTGAAATCACTTACCAATCATAAAGATCTTGGTGTGCATACTGAAATGTGTTCTGATGGTATCATTGATCTTTTTGAAAAAGATGTTATCAATAATAAATACAAACAGATACATCCCAATAAAACAGTAACTGCTTTTGCACTCGGTACAAAACGATTGTATGATTATGTAAATGATAATCCCGCTTTCCAGTTTTTGGATATTGATTATGTGAATGATCCGCATATCATCCGGCGTAATAATAAAATGGTAGCGATCAACAGCGCTATTGAAATTGATATTACCGGGCAGGTATGTGCTGATTCGATCGGTACTTACCAGTATTCCGGAGTGGGAGGCCAGATGGATTTTATGCGTGGTGCTGTCTTTGAGTGAAGGTGGAAAACCGATCATTGCATTACCATCACGAACTGCAAAAGGAATATCAAGAATTGTACCTACTCTGAAACCAGGTGCTGGTGTAGTTACTACCCGTGCACATGTGCATTATGTGGTTACTGAGTATGGTATTGCTTATTTGTTTGGAAAAAATTTAAGACAAAGAGCCAAAGCATTGATCAATATTGCTCATCCGGATGATCGTGAAACTTTGGAAAGAAGCTGTCACGAACGGTTCAAAATATTTTAAGAAGAGTATGAATGCTAAAAGCCCCGATTTATCGGGGCTTTTAGCTACTAAACAATTTTATTGTTCTAAACTTGATCTACATCCCAGAAAAGGCGTGTAGCAAAGACATCAATGTTGCCTTTCAGTGAAAACGTTAACACGTAAAACTTTTTTGAGATTTTATGAATTGCTATCCGTCTCAACTGATTTTTTAACATTCTATATTAAAACTTTTGCCTGCTGTTTGCAATCTGTGATATAGGCGATCAAAAAAGATTGTAGGACCTAAATTTAAAAAGTATGAAAAAGATATTTACGTTATCAATTATCGCTATTGGACTGGTTATATTTTTTACGGGCTGTGTAAAAAATCGTGACTATATCGATGAAAGCTATTGGCTTTCCAAAGAAAGGGGAGAAGTGGTGCTCAGCGATCCTTATTGCCAGTATTTTGTAATAGAAACAAATTATGGCTATTCCATTCTTCGCTCATATAATGGTTACAAGCCGTATGAGGGTTCGATCGTGTATGGCAACTTCAGCAATTATGGTACAAGAGATTATTATGACCGATCAAGCGGTGTGATCTATACTTCCGAAGTAGTAGAATATTGGTTGACGTATTATGATGCTCAAAACGCCATTAATTACTATTGCTATTAAATAGTGATTGAATTTCTAAGGATGATTGCCTTAACAAATGATTAATTCCTATGTTGGCTATCATCATTCTTTTTTTTATAAGATACTTAGTTTGAATGATTTCAGTTGATAACACACCACTTGGTTATCCTGATAATACGATGAAGTTGATTTCCTTTCATTGATCTGCAAATATATTTTTACATCATGATCGCATTCAAAAAAACTCTTCGGTTCCTGCCAGGTTTCTTGCCCCAATAAATATTTTCAATTACGATCTGCCTTTTGTTTGCACTAACACGATTGTCCCATAAAAAATTTTTAAACAACAATTTTTTATAACTATTAAATTTTAGAACTATGAAAAAAGTAATGAACAAAAACAAAGCAATTATTATTGCAATGATGGCTTTCATCAGCACATCATTTAGTACCCCACTATCAGCAATGGATAAAAAGAGTGATCCTCCGGGTGTTGAGGTCAAATACCTGGGCTTTCAGGGCAAGAACCCTGTATTTGAGATTATCTTCAACAACGTTCAAACTGATAATTATTTTATCACTATCAGGGATGAAGCCGGTACTACACTGTATTCAGAAAAGATATCAGGTAAAAACGTTTCCCGTAAGTATCGTATCGATACGGGAGAGGTAATTCCTGCCAATGGTCTTCGCTTCGAAATAAGAGTCGGTAGCAGTAGCAAAACTGAGGTTTACGTTGCGGGTACTACTGAAAACATCACAAGAGAAATGGCTGTTAACAAAATTCAATAACTAACATGTCATTATAAAAAAATTGTCTCGCCTTAGGCGAGACAGTTTTTATTTTCAAATGCAGGAGGATAAAACTTATTTTTTTGCTTTCTTTTGCACTTCATCCAGTTTAGCTATATAAAGACTGCGGCCATGTGTGCCAAGCACTATTTCATTTTCTCTTTGTTGAATGGCTATATCATGAATAGGAACTGACTTTGGTAAACCTTTATTCCACATCATAAAACTATTTCCCTTGTCAAGGCTTACATAAAGTCCGCCATCGGTGCCAACATAAAGGATGCTGTCATTTTTCGGGTCCTCACGAATAACATTCACCGGTTCATTCGGAAGATCCTTTCCAATTTGCACCCATGTTTTTCCATAATCATCACTGACATATACGTAAGGAGCAAAATTGTCAATGCGATATCCATTTAAAGTTGCATACACTCTTCCTTCTTTATGTTGCGATGCAATGATCCTGCTCACCCAAAGATTATTAGTTTGAAGTCGGGATCGGTGTTTGATGTTTGAGGTTTATTTACTTTTTTTGAAGCAGGTCACAGGAGTTGTTTGATTCAATTGCTCCCATGTATATCCACCATCTTTTGTCATATGTATATTTCCATCATCAGTTCCGATATAGATCAAGCCAAATCTTGTTGGCGATTCAGAAATAGTAGTCAGTGTGCCATAAGGAACATCTCCTTCTTTTTTCCCATTGGTAAGATCCGGTGTCATTGTTATCATCGTATCACCTTGATTCATGCTGCGATGAAAATGATTGCTGCCGAAATAAAGTATATCAGGATTATGACTGCTTAATAAGATAGGTGATTGCCAGTTAAAACGATAAGGGAATTCACCCAATTCATGTCTTGGTGTGATCCTGCGGTTACTATCTCTTGTTATCCTGTTTGTTCTTTGATAGTTTCCAAATTGAGAACCATAATAAAATGTAGTATTGTCCCTTGTATCTATTTGCACCTGCATTCCATCCCCTCCACCAACATTTACTTCAGTGCCGCTTGTTTGTCCAAGACCGGAACCCCCAAATGGATTCCTGGTTTGTGATGGAACGTACCAAACACCATTATCCTGCAAACCACCATAAACATTATAGGGCTTTGCATTGTCTGTAGTGATGTTATAGAATTGACCAACCGCCGGTGTATTTGCTTTGAACCAAACCTCGCCATCATCATAAGTAATGTTCACACCGCCATCGTTACCATTGATAAGATGAGAATCTTTTTTGGGATTCACCCACATCGCATGATGATCTGAATGCACATTATTTCTGTCAATATTTTTAAATGTCTTGCCTCCATCAATTGATTCCATGGCATTCAAACCAAGAATATAGACTTTGTTTTCATTGTATGGCGACACATAAATTTTGGCAAAATAATATCCGTAAGTAAAGAACATTCCTATTTCTTTCTCGTTTATTTTTTTCCAGGTTTGCCCACCATTATCACTGCGATAAATTTCACAGCCTATAGGACTTGATTCAAAGCCTGTATTCACATTTAAATAATCATAAAGAACTGTAGGTTTATATTTATCATTTGCCACCCCTTCTTTCAGCATTGACGAATTATACTTAGGAGACATCCTGTTCCTGGTTAAAAACGAATCAAGCTTTTTACTGTCGAGCTGTGCAAACTGTTCTTTCGTTAAACTCTTAAAATCTTCAGTGCGATAAGCTGTTGTATTATCTCTTTTTGCTGTATCAGGTTTGTTATCCTGATTATCAAGAATGGCATAAACTATTTGTGGGTTTTTTGGATAAACACAAAGACCGATCCTTCCTAATTTATCACTAACCGGAAAACCAGAACCTGCCCCGCTAATTAATTTCCAGGTTTCACCAGCATCCGTGCTTTTATAAATGCCGCTTGTTTTCCCGGCTTCTACAAAATTCCATGCACTTCTTGTTTTATACCACATAGCTGCATACACCTCATTCGGATTTTGAGGATTGATATCCATCTCCACTGCACCGGTGTTATCATCTATATATAAAGTATGCTTCCATGTTTTGCCACCATCGGTTGTTTTATAAACACCTCTTTCTTTATTGGGAGAATATAAATGGCCAAGCACTGCAACCCATGCTATATTATTATCTGTGGGATGCAATTGAATTTTTCCGATATGATGAGAATCGGGTAAACCAAGATATTCCCATGTTTTACCGCCATCACTGCTTTTGTAAACGCCGATCCCTGCATAGGATGAACGGCTGCTGTTTACTTCACCTGTTCCTATCCAGATCGTGTTTGTTTTCCAGTTTACAGCGATATCACCAATTGTAAGTATATCTTCAGAATCAAAAACTGATTTAAAGGAAAGACCATTATTTTTTGTGTACCATAAACCTCCTGATGCATAGGCAACATAAAACTCAGTAGGATCATCAGGATTTGCTTCTATATCGTCAACTCTTCCGCTCATTGTTACAGGTCCAATATTGCGAAAACTTATATCATTGACTACGGATCTTTTTTCCAGCTCTTTTCGCTGTTGCACCGCCTTCATTCTGTCTTCTGCAGAGGTTGGAGCGATTTGTGCTATTGTGATAATGTGAAAATTTGCTAACAGGCTAATGAATAGCAGGGGTTTAGCATAATGCCCGATGTGCTTAAATTTTAACAGGTGAAACATAAAACCAGTCATTTTTCGTTATTAATTTTGGTAGTGAATGATCCAATAAGGATTTTCCAAACTTACTAAACAATGCGTTACATTCTATTTATTATTCTTTTGATTTCCATCAACGGTTATTCGCAGTGCAAAACTTTTATTATCGGTGTAAAAGGTGATACCCTGAATTGTGTAGATATGAAAGGAATGAAACAGGGCCGTTGGGTAAATGAATTGCCACCGCTTCGTGGCGAGAAAGGTTATGAAGAGCAAGGTGTTTATATCAATAGTAAAAAAGAAGGGCAGTGGCAGCAGTTTACATTGGATGGGGATCTGCTGGCAATAGAAAATTATCGCTGGGGAAATAAAAATGGACGATGCATGTACTATAATCCTTTTGGCCAGCCAGTACGTGAAGAAAGCTGGAAAGCAGTGAACCCAGATAATCCTTATGACACTGTTGATGTATATGGACTTAATGATCCAACTAAAGTTGTTCGGAAAGAGGTCATAAAATTAGATGGTCATACGCTTCGTCATGGTACCTGGAAATTTTTTGATCCTGATTTTGGAACAGTTGTAAAAACAGAACAATATAAACTTGATAAACTAATTGTTGCCGGTGTAGTGGAAGATGAATTAGCTCCAATTGATATAAGTACCGGTTCAACTACAAAAGCAAAAACAGATACAACAGGCAAAAAAACATCTGCAAAACCACAAGCAGTTCTTGATTACGAAAAAAAGAATGCAGGTAAAAAGAAAGTAAAGACAAGAGACGGGCAATACGGGTTATTAAATATAAAGAATCTTTATAAATAAAAAAGCCACTTCAGATTGAGTGGCTTTTTTTATGAAAACATTTAATACCTATGAAATCTTCTAAGCCCCTTTTAGGGGGTTGGGGGTTAAAACGCTTTCTTTTTCTCCGCTGCTTTTTGCATTGGATTATTAGCTTGTCCACCACCGCCTCTTGCACCACCAGCTCTTCCTTTGAAGACTGTGAACTTAGAAGGCTCAGGTATTACATTCCATGAATTGTTGCTATCATTTATATCTGCTGTCTCTTTGTACGGATCTAATTTTATAGATGCCACTTCTTTATTCTTGATAAATGTTTTTACAACCTTGTTCTCATTCAAACGCCAAACCTGTGCAGGTATTCTTTCAATCTCACTTGTTCCGTCTTTGTATTTCCATTCAATGATGATTGGCATTACAAGACCACCTTTGTTGCTTAATGTCAGCTCATACATATTTGTATTTGCATACTTTTCTTTTTCTGCATCTGAAAGTCCTTCCGGGGTGCTGGCAGGAATAGCAACGCTGTATTGTGTTGTATCATACGCTTCAATTCCTCTTGCATAACGCCAGTAAAAATCACGAAGCGATGTGTCTGCATCAGTTTGAAATTTAATGCCTTCCTCTCTATTCCTCATCTTTGAAATATCATTATCAGGTACAAGAACAGGTTTGTCAATGCTGCGTTTCATCACTGATTCTTTTGTTGGTTCAGCAACAGTGTTCACATCGGCTTTTGCATACCTCACACTATCCAGTGAAAGATCACAGGCATCAGTGCTATAAAACCAACCACGCCAGAACCAATCAAGATCTTCACCACTTGCATCTTCCATCGTACGAAAGAAATCAGCAGGCTCCGGATGTTTGAATGCCCATCTCCTGGCATACTCACGAAATGCATAATCAAAATTCTTTCTGCCCATTACTGTTTCTCTTAAAATATTTAAACCAGTTGCAGGTTTTGAATAAGCATTTGGTCCAAACTGAACAATGTTTTCACTGTTCGTCATAATAGGTTCAAGCTGATCTTTTGGAAGTTTCATGTAATCAGTAATAAATGCTGCAGGTCCTCTGTTGTTAGCATATTTATTATCAAATAATTCCTGAGTAAGATATTGTACAAATGTATTCAGCCCTTCATCCATCCAGCTCCATTGACGTTCATCGCTGTTGATGATCATCGGGAAAAAGTTATGACCAACTTCATGTATCACCACACCGATCATTCCATATTTAGTTCTTTCAGAATAAGTGCCATCTTTTTCAGTACGGCCATTATTGAAACAGATCATCGGATATTCCATACCGCTTGATGCTTCGATACTTTGAGCGACAGGGTAGGGATAAGGAATCGTGAATTTCGAATATGTTTTGTATAGTATGCTCAACTACTTTGCTTGAAAACTTTCTATACAAACCATATGCTTCTTTTGGATAGCCGCTCATGCACATCACTTTTTTTCCTTCAATCTTTGTTGCCAAAGCATCCCAGATAAATTTGCGTGATGTTCCCCATGCAAAGTCACGAACATTATCTGCTTTGAATATCCAGGTCTTCTTCTTGTCGCTTTTTTGTTTCTCAGCAGCTTTAGCTTCTTCCAGTGTTACTACTTCAATTGGCTCTTTTGAAGCTTGTGCTTTATTCCATCTTGCAAGCTGTGCAGGTGTTAATACCGCCGCATAGTTTTGTCCTTCACCAGTTGCTAGAATAACATGATCTGCAGGCACCGTCATTTGCACTTTAAAGTTTCCGAATGTTAATGCAAACTCTCCACGACCTGTGAACTGGTGATTTTGCCAACCCTGGAAATCGCTATAAACACAAAGACGGGGATACCATTGTGCCATTGTAAAAAGATGATTGCCGTCTTCAGGGAAAAATTCATAACCACCACGACCACCACGACCCAGGCGATCCGATATTTTATAATTCCAATCAAGCTTGAAAATAAAACGCTGACCTGGTTTTAATGGCACAGGCAATTCAATTCGCATCATTGTTTTATTGATGTCGTATAATTTAATTTTTTACCAACAGCATCAGTAAGTTTTAAAATATTAAAACCATAGCCATTGTCAGATGTTGCTTCAGCAACTCTATCCAACTGCTGAGGAGTAACATTGTTTGGTCATTGCGTTACTCGTTTGATAATTGGCATTGTTGACACTGCTGTGCTGGTTCTCATCAAGCTGGATCCATAGATAAGTGAGTACATCGGGTGAGTTATTAAAGTAAGTAACTGTTTCGCTTCCGGTAAGTTTCAGATTTTTTTCATCCAATTCGCATTTGATATCATAATCGCAGCGTTGCTGCCAGTATTTAGGTCCGGGTGCAGCCACTTGCGGTGCGGTATTCATTCGGTGTTGGGAAATTGGCTCCCATTTGTTCAAACTTATTGCCATGGTTGCTGTTGGCATTATTATTTACATTTTGTGCAAACAAACCAGTGGCGGCAAAAACGATAAAGAAAGTGGAAAACAATTTTTTCATGTGAGTGATTTTTTTACTGAAAATAGTGATCGCTTCAAAGCTAAATGAAAAAAGCAAAATCACAAGTCCATTCATCCCAATTGCTAATTAACATTTTCATCAACTACAGTAAGAAATATTCAATTTTTGTTAGGGAATAAAGCCTGAAAGGCTTAAATGTAAATAACTACCGGTGAAACCGGTAGAGTGAAAAAATTAAAATCAACCCGAACCCCGAAGGGGTTCAACAAAAACAAGTATTTTTCTATATGGAATCACCATAACATAATTTCTCTTAGATTATGAGCTATCGTCAAATTTTTTATCAAATTGTTTTTGGAACAAAGAACCGCATTCCTGCCATTGAAGAATCCCACTGTGAAGAGTTATATAAATATATATGGGGTATAATAAACAAGAAGAAATGTAAACTTTATCGCATTAATGGAGTAGAAGATCATATTCATATATTTTCTGATCTTGATCCTACGATATCACTTGCTAATTATATTAAAGACATTAAAGTAGCGAGCAGTATATGGATGAAAGAATGTGGACATTTTCCCAAATTTAATGGTTGGCAGGATAGTTATGCTGCACTTACTTATTCAATCAGGGAAAAGGAAATGATAATTAATTATATCAAAAATCAAAAAGAACACCATAAAGTGGAAAGCTTTTTTGATGAATACAAGCGGTTACTTATTGAAAGTGGGATTGAATTTGATGAAAAATACTTATTGTGATTTTATATTCAACCCCTTTGGGGTTGCCGCAGTATACCTCATTGTTTTAGCCCTGAATTGCATTCAGGGTTATTTTGATTAAAGCCCTTCGGGCTTTTCATTACATCCAAAATTAATTCTACATCCCAATCATTAAATAAAAAGCCACCGGGATCACCAGTGGCTTTTTGGAAGAATTTATATCAGTTATCAGAATGCCTTTTTCTCCATTGCCTTTTGCATCGGGTTAGGCTGTGCCGGTGGAGGATTTTGTTTTTGCTTAAACACTTTGAACTTGCTTGGCTCTTTAATATCGCCATAAATATTGTTATCTGTATTGATGTCCGCTGTTTCATTGTACGGATCAAGTTTTACAGAAGCCACTTCTTTGTCTTTCATGAAAGATTTGATGACCTTATTTTCATTCTTGCGCCATACCTGTGCTGGGATCCTTTCAATTTCTTTTGTACCATCTTTATAAGTCCATTCAAGAATGATCGGCATTACCAATCCGCCTTTATTACTGAATGTGATCTCGTAGAAATTTTTATTAGCATACTTTGCCTGGCCTTCAGCATCGAGAGCCTCTGTATTCGGCTTGATCGTTACGGCATATTTTGTTGAATCATATTTCTTCATTTCGCGGTCATAGCTCCAATAGAAATCACGAAGAGAAGTATCCGCATCAGTTTGAAATTTAATATTCTTGTCTTCCCTGTTTCTCATTTTTGAAATGTCATCACGGGTTACCTGTGGCTTAGCTAAAGCCTGCATGATCACCGTATCTACTGTACGTGCAGGAATTGCAGTTACGTCAGGTTTGTAATGTTTTACAGTGTCAATTGAAATATCACAAGCATCTGTACCATAGAACCAACCTCTCCAGAACCAATCAAGGTCTTCGCCTGTTGCATCTTCCAGTGTGCGGAAGAGATCAGCAGGTGTTGGATGTTTGAAAGCCCAACGTTTTGCATACTCACGGAATGCATTATCAAATAATTCACGACCTACGATCGTTTCTCTTAAAATATTTAAACCAGTTGCAACTTTTGAATAAGCATTCGCTCCAAAGTTGTTGATGTTCTCACTATTTGTCATGATAGGCTCCAACTGATCTTTAGGCAATTTCATATAATCAGTGATCGACCATGCTGGTCCACCATTTGAAGGGAACTTATTATCCCACAATTCTTGTGTCAAATATTGCATATAAGAATTCAAACCTTCATCCATCCATGTCCATTGTCTTTCATCACTGTTAATGATCATCGGAAAGAATGTATGACCAACTTCATGTATGATCACAAAAATTGCAGCGTTCTTATTGCCTTCATTATAAGTGCCATCTTTTTCTGCACGACCCGGATTAAATGAGATCATCGGGTATTCCATTCCCTGGTTGCCTTCTACACTAATAGCAACAGGATAGGGGTAAGGAATAGAAAAATCAGAATATGTTTTGATGGTATGTGAAACAGCTTTTGTTGAAAACTTACTGTAAATAGGATATGCTTCTTTTGCATAATAGCTCATCGTCATCACTTTTTTCCCATTCACCATTGTTTTCATTGCATCCCATACAAATCTTCTTGATGTTGTCCATGCAAAGTCACGAACGTTATCTGCTTTGTATATCCAGGTTTTCTTTTTACCATTTGTTGTAACCTTTGATGCAGACAATGCCTCATCAAGTGTTACCATTTGTACAGGTTGATCTGAATTTGTTGCTTTTGTCCAGCGACTCATTTGAGTTGGATTCAATACAACTGCATAATTCTGACATTCACCCGTCCCGCCAACAATATGATCTGCCGGCACAGTCATTTCAACTTTAAAATTTCCAAAACTTAATGTAAACTCACCAGTACCTGTGAACTGGTGGTTTTGCCAACCAATTTCATCACCATACTTACACATACGAGGATACCACTGTGTCATGGTATAATTGTTATTGCCATCTTCAAAGGGTTCATAGCCACCTCTTGCACCACCAAAACGTAGGAATTCACTGCGGTTTGCCAGTTTATAGTTCCAGTCAAGTTTGAAAGAAATTTTCTGACCTGGTTTTAATGGAATTGGCAGGTCAACTTTCATCATCGTTTTATTGATGACATATTTTAAGGGTTTGCCTGCAATGTCAGTCAGCTTCGTAATATTGAAACCATAACCATTATCAGTTCTTCTTTCTTCGTACCTGTCCAATACTTTATCTGTTGATTGGTTGTTGGCAGGCATTACGTTTTGTGTCTGGTAATTTGCATTGTTAACTGTGCTGTGTTGATTTTCGTCAAGCTGCATCCACAAATAACTAAGCACATCCGGAGAGTTGTTATAGTAAGTTATGATCTCTGAGCCGGTGAGTTTGTTTTTTACTTCATCAAGTTCACACTTGATGTCGTAGTCGGCACGCATTTGCCAATACTTAGCACCCGGGGCTCCGCTGGCAGTACGCTGCTCATTTGGTGTTGGCAAAATGGTTCCTAATTGCTCAAACTTGTTTGCATGGCTACTGCTTGCATTGTTTTTTATGTCTTGTGAAAATGCAATACCGTAAACTGCGAAACTGAGAGCAAAAAATAAAATGATACGTTTCATTTTTGTTACAGGTTTTATTGAATAAAGATTTATTTAAAAAGGCCATCTTTCAATGGCAGTATTTAAGGCAACACTAAATGCACATCCCGATGCAAAAATCACCCACTCCCTGCGATTTGCTTTAAAAATATTCAAAACAAGAACTGATATCACCAATATGATCAGCACAACAATGATCTGTCCTGCTTCCAATCCCACATTAAAGCCAAACAATCCCCAACCCAAACTTTGATCGCTTGCTAATGCAATACGAATGGTGTTTGCAAATCCTAATCCATGTATCAATCCAAAGAACAACGCTAAAAAATAATTGATCCGGATCGTTTTTGCTGTGAACTTTTTTAGAAATAAATTGGTGATGGCTGTAAAAATTATCGTACACGGTATTAAAAATTCCACCCATTTGCTGTCGATCGTTACTATTTCTTTTACACTAAGAAACAAGGTGACTGAGTGACCAATGGTAAATGCAGTGACAAGAATAAGCACCTGCCTCCATTCTTTGATCACATAAATAGCAGCTAATGCCAAAATAAAAAGCTGGTGATCCAATGCATCACGGCTTATAATATGCTGCCAGCCAATTCTGAAATAAAACGAAAAATCACTCATAGTTGAAACCTGCCTGCCAAAGTACCATCCATAAAATATTAACAACAATCCTTAACAGGGCATCAAAATAAAGCAGACTTTTGTGGTAATAAAAATTAATTTGGTTAATGGCAATAGAACTCTATAAATGGCTGCTGATACCCGTATTTTCTTTCTCCTTGTTTACCAACGAACAAAAAGCCGGCATAAGCGGAAAAACTGCCTTACACCCACTACACATCGTAACCGTAGAAATTGACCATAATGCCACAGATAAAACCCTTGAGATCACCTGTAAAACCTTTTGGGATGACTTTGAAAGCATATTAACTAAGGTGAATAAATCCAAAGTGGACCTGGTAGGCGGCAAGGATACGGCCGGTAACAACAAAAAGATCTTAGAATATATCAGGTCACATTTGCAAATAGTCGTTGATGGCAAGCCCGTACAAATGAGTTTTGTTGGATACGAAAAGGAAGATGTGGTGATTTATTCTTATTTGCAGGTGGATAATATCAGTTCCGTAAAAAAAGTTGCTATCGTCAATTCTATGATGCATGATATGTTTGACGACCAGGTAGAGATCATCCACATGATCGTAAATGGCAACCGTAAGAGCACCAAGCTTGATTATCCTGCAAAAAGTGCTGAGTTTTCTTTTTAGATTTACTCATGATGAGCAGATCAGTTTTATTTCTCTTATTTTTTTCTTTTATACAAAATTCTTTTTCACAACAATTCTATATCAGGGGTCGTGTAACAGATCTTGAAACGCAACTTCCATTAAAAGGAGCAAGTGTTTACATTAATAACACCACTAAAGGATCCACTACTAATGATAATGGTGATTTTGAAATAGGTCCCTTACAACCGGGACGCTTACGAAGTAGTGGCCTCTTTTGTAGGTTATGATGCTTTACTTTATTCTGCGGAAATAAAAAATTCAAATTTGCGCATCAGTTTCAAGGTCGAAAAGAAAGAAGAAGTATTGCGTGAAGTACTTGTTCTTAGCAGTGAATTGAGAAAACGTTACCTGGATATTTTTAAAAAGTATGTTATCGGTCAGAGTGATGCAGCCGACCGTTGCCAGATAAAAAATATTGAAGAGGTCCAATTTGCTTCAGGTGAAACCAAGGATGAAATAGTGGCTTATACAGAAAAGGCCCTGGTGATCGAAAACCCTGAACTTGGTTATACAATTCATTTTGACCTGCTTGAATTTTATTATAACAAAGCTACCAATGGGGCCTATTTTTTTGGCTATACCCGTTTTGTTGATTGGGGAAAAGATGAAAAAACAAAAAAGAAATGGATCCGCAAACGCCGGGAAACTTATGAAGGCAGTACCGTACATTTTTTTCGAAGTTTGGTAAATAAGCAATTGACAAAAGAAGGATTTACAGTTTACCAGCTTCTCAATACGCAAAAAGAAAAAAAGGATAGTGCTGGTACGACCATCACTATACAAAAGAATAACCAGGGCATGCAAATGGCAAGCAAAGCAATTGAAGACAGCATGATCCGAATCTATCCTGATTCTGTGTATCGCATTTATGAATTAAGGCTGAACGACGGCTGGCGAATTATGTATTCAAAAAACACGGATCTGAAAACAGACATGATGAGAAAAAATTTTATAAGCGGACAACCATCTGCTGGCACAGTTTCTGGTTTGCGATTGCGTGAAGAACCTGTTTTAGTAAATGCAAGAGGAATAATCCTTACACCAATACGACTTTTTTATGATGGCATCTGGGGTTATGAACGATTGGCAAATATGCTGCCGGAGGATTATGAGGTGGAGTAATACTTGAATATTTTATCTCTCAGTCAGTATTTGTTTTATCTGTACATAAGCTCTTGGTGATATTGTACATTGGGATAATGTAATGCCTCGATTTGATGATACAAAAAAGCAATTGTCATATTTTGCAAGATCAGGCACGAGGGTAAACCATTTTCTAATACCTCTGCAAATTAAAATGAGTTTGCGTTTCCTTATTGCATTTCTCACTAACAGTTTTGTATATTCCACTGACGGAAGTTGATTAAATAAGTTTGCATCCCCGAATTCAGAGTGGTATCCGTAAAGTTCAACGCAAAAAAAGTGTCTAGCAGTTTGTAATCTTTCAACTTTTAATTCCTGCACTAAGCGGTCAAAAGTTCGACTCCACCATGTAAAGCCACCGTGCTTTTCAGATAGAGGATCCAAAAAATAAAACGGGTATTTCTCGTCGCCGTTTTGATGCCTAAGATTTTTTATAATTAGCCGTTCATGGTCTAAGCTAGTATGCAATGAGTAACTCACTTGTGGGTATGCAAATCCTGGATTGCACAACAAGTGAGTATATGACTTTGCAGTATTCCACGTACCGGCAAAAGGTTGATTGGAATGAATCATCACTACCAAATGCGTTAGTTACTTACCTGTTTGGTAGTTCGCATTGTTCAATTCTGCGGGCAGTGTCAACAGGTCAAAGGCAACTCTTTTCTCTGTGTCTGCATATTTGCAATCCACGGATTATTTATCAAATTGACGACGGTTGTTATGCAAGTGCATTGATGTAATTACGCTAACACTAAATTTATGACGGGGTAAATAAAATTCTAAAAAATAGGGATTGAAAATTAATAACGGCGTCATCATAATCAACTCAATCCATCTCCTGTCTCAATTCTTTACTAATGTCCACCAAGCACTTTATCAATGCGATGGCCATCCATATCTATTATTTCAAACTTAAATCCTTTCCAATCGAACTTATCACCGGCATGGGGAATGCGTTCGAGTTCATGTAATATGAATCCAGCGAGTGTATCAAACTCATGCTCGCCTTCATTCATCCATTGTTCTTTATCGAAGCGGGAAAGAAAATCATAAAATGGTATTTGTGCATCAACAAGAAAACTTCCATCCTCTCTTTCTGTTACTTCATAATCGGTCATATCGGGCTGGGGAATATCACCAACTATTGCTTCCAATATGTCATTTAAAGTGATCATGCCCTGCATTGTTCCATATTCATCTACAATAAAACAGGAGTGCTGTTTTGTTCGTTTAAATTTTTCTAACAGTTGGTATGGAGAGTTATTCTCAGGAACAAACATGGCAGGTTTCATTATCTCTTTGAACTTGGTCATGTCATCTGTTACATACAGATCTTTAATGGAGACAATTCCTTTTATATTATCAATTTCTCCATCACAAATTGGATAAACTGAATGCGGTTCACTAACGATCTTTTCTTTTATTTTTTCTTCATTGTCTTCAAGATCAAACCAGATAATATCGCTGCGATGCGTCATCAAAGAAGTGATATTTCTATCACCCAAATGAAAAACCCTTTCGATGATCTCTCTTTCTTCTTCCTCAATGGTTCCTGCTTCTGTTCCTTCAGAGATCATTGTTTTAATTTCTTCTTCAGTCACCGCATCGTCTGTTGATTTTTTTATATTGAAAACAAAAAAGAAGGCATTGCTTATTTTATTTAGTAACCAAACAAGCGGGTGGGTCATTTTTGCAAAAAAATACATGGGCCCTGCTACCAGCTTTGCAATTTTTTCTGCTCTTAATAAACCAAATCTTTTTGGGATCAATTCTCCAAAAAGTATGGAAAGAAATGTAACAAGGATAACAACAATAGTTAGAGAAATACCTTCTGCATAATCACTCAAAAATCCTATCTGTTTAAAAAAGGGAATAAGATAGACGCTGAATCTCTCACCTGAGTAAACACCCGTTAAAATTGCAATTAAAGTAATGCCTATTTGTGCAGCAGATAAAAATACTTCTGGTTTGTTAGAAAGTTCTAAAGCTCTTCGTGCCAACTCGTCGCCTTTGTTAGCCATACTTTCAAGCCTGGCTTTTCGGGCAGATACCAGTGCAATTTCACTCATTACAAATAATCCATTGATCAAAATAAGTCCCAGCAATATGAATATTTCCATCTAAAGTGAAGTTGGTTTCTTATTCGAAGTTAACGAATCCGAACCGCTTGTTGAAGAATCTACCCAATAGCCAGCCGAACATGAAACCGATAGCAGCGCCGCCTAAAACATCAAAAGGATAATGAACACCGACATATACTTGTGCATAGCCAATAATTGCGGCCCATAAATAAACTAACCAAACCCATTTTCCAAGGACTGGTCGCAACGTGAGAAAAATGAAGGTTGCCATTCCAAAGTGATTGGCCGCATGTGATGAGGTAAAACTATAAGTGCCCGAGCAACGATCTACAAGCAATCGTACGTATTGAAAGAAATTTGGATCTGCACAAGGTCGCCAGCGTTCAAATGCCTCTTTTACAAGTTTACTGCTTGTCATATCACATAAAGAAACTGTGCACAAAAAAATAACGCACCACCACCAGCCGCGGTTTTTAAAATTTGAGGTTACAAAAACCAGCAGGAACAAATAAAGCGGTGTCCAAAAGTAGGCATTGCGTAAGTAGGGCAATACAGTGTCAAAAAATGGATTGCTTTGATGATTATTTATTTGAATAAAAAGCCATTGATCCCATTGTTCCAATTGGTGAAGCAGGCCGCTTTGAATCAAAAACATTTGACAAAAATAGAGGAACGGCCAAAATATAACAGTAACTCATTGCTCGTAACCCGGAAATTCTTTTCTTTTGCAGCTTTCTATGCTTATCAGGCTTAAAATTCCAAAGACAATAATGTGGGTGATAAACCTGCTGCTGATCTTTTTGCTCATCTTCACTTTGTTCAGATTTGCGACTTATTTTTCATTTAAACCAAAGGATCTCAGTTTTAAAGAATTGATACCTTCTTTTTTGTTGGGCATTCGTTATGATCTCCGTTGGATCGCTATAATTCTTTTACCAATTGTATTTGTAAGTTTAATTCCAAACCTGTCACCATTTTATTCTGCAAGAAATAAAAAATGGTGGACATGGTACCTGGCCATACTCACTTTCATTATTTTTTTCTTTTTTGCCGCCGACTTTGGAAATTTTGCATACAATAGAACAAGACTAAATGCAAGTGCTCTTAACTTTTGGGAGGATGCAAAAATTTCCATGGCAATGCTCTGGCAATCATACCCGCTTTTCTGGATGTTGCTGGGGTTGATAATTGCTGTACTTCTTTTCCGCTGGATGTTTCGCCGCATGCATTGGACAGTAATTGTAAAAACAGACGGACATGGGATACCTTATAAAAGAAAATGGTTTTTTATAGCGGGATCATTGCTTCTCATTTTTATTTATGGCAGTCTTTCCACTTCTTCGCTCAAATGGAAGAAAGCATTTGAGCTGAACGATAATTTCAAAAGTTATCTTTCGTTAAATCCTCTCCAGAATTTTTTTACAACACTTCGGTTTCGCCAACCACAGTTCAATGAGAATACAGCAAGAGAGAATTTTTCTGTGATGGCAGATTGGATGGGTTTGCCTGTTAAAGAAAACTTTTCCTATCGTCGTGAGATATTTCCTGAAACAAAAGCTTTGGAAAGTAAGCCCAATGTTGTGTTGGTAATGTGTGAGTCTTTTAGCATGTATAAAAGCAGCATGAGTGGTAACCCGCTGAAGACAACACCTTACTTTAACCAGATGGCAGATAGCGGGATCTTTTTTGAAAAATGTTTTTCACCTCATTTTTCCACTGCAAGAGGATTGTTTGCATTGCTTACCGGCATACCCGACGTGCAGCTTTCTAAATTTTCAACACGCAATGAAGCGGCGCTTGATCAGCATACCATCATCAATAATTTTGAAGGGTATGATAAAATGTATTTCCTGGGCGGCAGTCCTGAGTTCAATAATTTTCATGGTCTTTTAAAAAATATCGATGGCCTGCAAATGCATGTGGAAGGAACTTTTAGTTCTCCTAAAATGAATGTTTGGGGCATCAGTGATAAAAATCTTTTCCTCGAAGCGAATAAAACTTTTAAACAACAGCAAAAACCTTTTTTTGCGATCATACAGACAGCGGATAATCACCGGCCGTTTATGATACCAGAGGAAGACAAAGATTTTGAAAAAATAGTTTTACCAATTGACACATTGAAAAAATATGGTTTTGAATCAGTAAATGAGTTTAATAGTTTTCGTTATTCTGATTATTGCTTTAAAAAATTCATAGAGTCAGCAAAAGCTGAATCCTATTTTCACAATACAATTTTTGTTTTTATTGGTGATCATGGCATATCGGGAAATGCAACGGCTATATATCCTTCTGTATGGACCGATCAGCGGCTTAGTGATGAACATGTGCCTTTATTATTTTATGCGCCTTATTTATTAATGCCCCAACGAAGAACAGAAACAGTTTCACAGATCGATGTGTTGCCAACTCTCGCAGGAATGGTGCAACAGCCTTATGTGAACACAACTCTCGGCAGAGACCTGTTGCAACAGGGCAAGCAAAATAATTATGCTTTTATCATTTATCATGACGAAGGGAAAATTGGTGTAGTAACCGACAGCTATTATTTTACCAAGAATCTGAATTTTCTTGAAGAACATTTGTATCCAGTAGCAGGTGAAGAGTTACCTTATACTCTTGCTCAGCAAGATTCCATTAAAAAGAAGTTAACTGGTGTAACAACTGCTATTTATGAAACGGGGAGATGGATGCTGATGAATAATAAGGAAAGCAATTAGCAGTAAGCTATTAGCCTTTAGCTATTTTTTTTCGCTATAATGATCAATCTTGGTTTCGTTCTCACATCGTAATTTCCCAATTGGTAGTCGCCAAATACTTCCTGCACCTGCAAACCATGGTAACTAAGCATGTCATTAAAGTCGCCGAAGGAGAATTTGGAAACTTTTTCTGTGTATTCAATAGCATGCATTAACCCCGGATCGTTAATAATTATTTTTTTAAAAAAATGTGTGTCGTCGTGCCAACGGTGGATCTCATACGTGGTTCCATTAAGTTTTTTTTCCTCATTGTAAACAAAATGATCCTCGGAATAATGAACATTCAGGTAATCGATAACAAAAATTCCATTTGGGTTTAATCCATTGGCGATCGTTCTTATCGCATCATCATGTTCTCTTCTTGTTTTAAAGTACCCAAAGCTGGTAAAGAAGTTGAAAGCATAGTCGAAATAGTTTACCCGGAATGGCAAACGCATGTCGTGCTGGTAAAACTCAAGGTTTTCATTTTCATATTTTTTTGCAAATGCAATGCTGTCAAAAGAAATGTCAATACCGGTTACATTAAAACCTTTTTCGGCAAGAATGCGGCTGTGCCTGCCGCGTCCACAGGCAATATCCAGCATATAGCTGCCGGGAGCCGGTTCCAGGTGATCGATAAGTGTTGAAATAAATGCAGCGGCTTCTTTCTCGTCCCGCTCAAAATATAATTTGTGATAAAAAGGAGAATTGAACCAGTCTTTGTACCAGGCCTGTTCCGACATGGAGCAAAAGTAATAATGAACTAATAAACCTAATGAGGGCTAAAAGCTTATTTTTGCATCCCTATCGAAATTTGCTAAACCATTAAACAGAAAACAATACAGCGTGGCACTTATTAAAAGCATATCAGGTATAAGAGGAACTATTGGCGGAAGCCCGGGGAACAATTTAACTCCAATTGATATTGTAAAATTTACAGCAGCATTTGCAAATGTTATCACCAGCAAAACGAAAGAAGGGATTGCTTCTTCCCGACAAGTCGGGACTCGCAAGAGAAAAATTGTAATAGGCCGGGATGGGCGAATCAGCGGGCAAATGGTGAGAGATATTGTAGTAAGTACTTTAACTGCATTGGGAATTGATGTGATCGATCTTGGTCTGTCAACAACTCCAACGGTGGAGATAGCCGTGAAAGAAGAAAAAGCTGATGGAGGAATTATTATTACTGCAAGTCATAATCCAAAAGAATGGAATGCGTTAAAACTTTTGAATAGTGACGGAGAATTTATTTCTGCTGAATTAGGATCAAAAGTTTTGGATATAGCAGCAAAAGAAGATTTTGCTTTTGCAGCGGTTGATCATTTGGGAACAGTAACCATCGATGATTCCTATCTTCAAAAACATATCGATGCTGTTTTAAATTATCCTCTGGTAAACAAAAATGCTATTGCCAGCCAGCAATTTAAAATAGTGGTGGATGGTATCAATTCAACCGGCGCCACATTTGTTCCGGCATTGCTTAAAGCATTGGGAGTAAAAAATGTGGTAGTGCTTAATGAAGAAGTAAATGGAAAATTTGCACACAACCCGGAACCTTTGCCACAGCATTTAGCTGAATTAAGCCGTGAAGTAATAAAACAAAAAGCTCATTTGGGAATTGCTGTTGATCCTGATGTGGATCGTTTATGTTTTGTTTGTGAAGATGGTTCTTTGTTTGGTGAAGAATATACGCTGGTTGCCATCGCCGATTATGTATTAAGCAAAAGAAAAGGCAATACGGTAAGCAATATGAGCAGCACCCGTGCTTTAAAAGATATAACAGAAAAACATGCCGGTGAATATTTTCCTTCAGCAGTAGGAGAGGTGAACGTAGTAAAGAAAATGAAAGAAGTAAATGCGGTGATAGGTGGTGAAGGAAATGGCGGCATCATTGTTCCTGATTTTCATTATGGACGTGATGCATTGATCGGTATCGGTTTATTTTTAAGTCATTTGGCCAATCACATGTTTGGCGCAAAATCATTGCGTAGTTTATATCCTGATTATTTTATTTCAAAAAATAAAATTGAATTAAATAATGGCGTTGATGTGAAATCAATTTTTGAGAAAATAAAGAAGAAGTATAAAAAGCATCCTATCAATACGGAAGATGGATTAAAAATAGAATTTGATAATGATTGGGTCCATCTCCGCACTTCAAATACAGAACCTATCATTCGTATTTATGCTGAGAGTGATTTTGAAACAAAGGCGAATCATATTGCAACACGGATCATGCAGGATATAGGGGAGTTTATGTAAGCTTTTTTTGAGCGAGGTCAATACATTTTGCTTATTGGGTTTTTAAACGAAGTAAAATTGCAGGATAATTATTGCATACCTATCTTGTAACTTTTCACAAGAGCATTTTATTCTATCCACTGCTTATGAACTTTATTAAGATCGTTTTTTTGTTTTTTATCCCTGTAATTTTTTTTAGTTTCACTAAACATGAGAAAGAAGATAGACCAGGCCCGCCAAATATTATTCTCATTATAGTTGATGATCTTGGTTACAGCGACCTTGCTTCTTATGGAAACATAAATATTCATACGCCGAATATTGATGCATTGGGCAATGAGGGCACACGATTTACAGAAGCATACGTAACATCTCCGGTTTGTTCACCTTCACGAATGGGTATCATGACCGGTCGGTATCAGAATCGTTTTGGCAGTGAATTTATGCCATATGATAAATTTGATCCTGTTCTTATGAAAAAGATGCGGAAAAATTTTCTGCCTTTTGCAAATAAGGATGAGAGTTTGCAGTCATTACATCCTTCATTAGTATTGAACAGGAAAAAATATCAAACAGGGCTTAGTTTGCATGAGATAACCCTTGCAGAATTATTGAAGAAGAACGGGTATGCTACCGGGCTGGTTGGAAAATGGAACCTGGGTGATGACGAAGGCGACCATCCTTATGAGCGGGGCTTTGATTATAGTTATTATTTTTCCGGTGCACTGTCAAGATATGTTGATGATCCTGTTGACAACAGTCGTTATATCGATAAGCATTTACCCTGGGTTATTTCTGAATTACCTGCATGGACACCAAGAGCAGGGTCTTCGGCAATTTATGAAGGAAAGAATGTTGTTGTTGATACAAGCTATCTTACATTTTCATTTGCAAACAAAGGAATTGAGTTCATTGAAAAAAATAAAGAGCATCCTTTTTTTCTAACACTTTCTTTCAATGCTCCGCATGACCCTTTCCAGGTGCCAAAAGAATATTTTGACAGGATACAAAGTGTAAAGGACAGTGTGAAACGGGTCTACTATGGAATGATAGAGGCATTGGATGATGCAGTGGGACAGGTGAAAGAAAAACTCAGGACTGCCGGGATCGAAAAAAATACGATCATTTTTTTTATCAGTGATAATGGCGGCGCCGCTTATACACGAGCCACCGACAACGCACCACTTCGCGGTGGTAAGTGTACACATTTTGAAGGTGGATTACTGGTTCCTTTTTTTATTAATAACCCCGGAACTAAAAATGGAAATCTTGTTTATGATAAACCTGTTTCTTCATTAGATATTTTTTCCACCATTGCTTCCATGACAAAAACAACTCTTCCGGCAGATAGGATATATGATGGCGTTGATCTGCAGAGTTATCTTACCGATAGCAAAAAAGATCCTCATGAAGTTTTATACTGGCGAAATGGTTATTCAAAGGCTATCAGGAAAGGAAACTGGAAACTTTACATTAATGAAAAAAGTAAAAGTAAATATTTGTTCAACCTGGAAACTGATCGGGAAGAATTGCATGACCTGTTAAGCAACGAACCGGCAATAGCGGAACAATTAATGAAAGAATTAAAGAATTGGGAAAAAACACAAACCATTAATGCTGCCTGGCCAAGCATGGCTGATATATTAATTGATGTAAGAGGAAAAAAATATTTTTTCCCGGGGTAGAATTTAGAAACTACAGGTTTCGTTCACCAACAATTTAATTATATTCTAATCTTTAGGTTCCCACAATTGAATTTTATTTCCTTCAATGTCTAAAATATGAACAAATTTTCCATAATCATATGTTTCAATTTTGTCTACGATAGTTACGTTTTCCTTTTTTAATTCTTCAACCAATGCTTCTAAATTCTCTACTCTATAGTTTATCATAAAGTCTTTTGTTGAAGGCTCAAAATATTTTGTAGTTTCTGCAAAAGGATTCCACTGTGTAAGTCCTTTTTTTGTAGCTGTCGTCAGTCTTCACGCCATTCAAAACTTGTTCCATATGGACTTGTGTCCAAACCCAAGATGTGTTTTATACCATTCGTTAATTGTTTTTGGGTCTTTACATTTGAAGAAAATACCCCCAATTCCTGTTACTTTTTTCATTTTTGTATTTTTTTTGTTAGATATTATTGTCTTAAATCGAATCCTAATAGAAAAGAAGTAGCAATTACTGTTATCGTCAATGATATTCTTTTCATTGTTTATAAATTAAACTTTTGCTGTTTTTCTTTTTAAAATTAATGAACTGATAAGCGTTACAATCAACCCGACCGGTAAAATTTCAGCGTAAGTCATCATCGCATTAAAGAATGGATTTTTATACATCCTGGCAAAATTTGCCATTTCTTTTGTTTGCTTATCTATTTCTATTTGGCTTGCTCCGCTTGCTTTCAGTTTGTCAAGCTCGTGTGCTGAATATTTTTCCACAAAATCGGGTATGAAAAAAAAGTAGTCAATTAGCCAGGCAACAACATAAATGGTGGAAGCGATCAAAACGATCATGATCCCTATTTTAAACGCTTTGCCAAAACTGATAACTCCTCCATTGTATTTATCCCTGTAATTGCGAATGCCAACAAAACCAATGAAAAGGCGATGAGCATAGAAGCATACCCGATGAGCAGACTTGTGTTATAATCAACCTTGCCTTCACAATGGCTTATGTAGTTGACAGTAAACAGCATTAAAATAGAAACAACAATGCCTGCTATGAGTCCGTAGATGATAATATTCTTTTTCATTTTTTATTTCTTTGTTGGTGCAAATGTGGCTATTGCACAGCTTTTTCCGGTCATACTTTCGGCTATTTTTCTGTCGCTGTGCTGCTTATTTTCATACCAAAGTATGAGGTTTTTAAGGGATGAGATTTAACCTTTTTGCCTTTTCAACTGCCTGTGTCCGTCTTTTCACATCTAACTTTTCAAAAAGATTTTGAATATGTGTTTTGACGGTGCTTAATGAAACGAAAAGTTTTGCGGCAATTTCCTGGTTGCTGTGTCCTTGTGCCAATAAACTCAATATTTCCAACTCTCGTTTGCTTAGTTCAAGTTGGGAGACAAGTGATGTATTCAGAACAAAATTTTCATTTCTGGTTACATACACTTCTTTTTCTACCACTACGGTTTCAATTTTTGGTTTTGAAAGTTTTAAGGCAAGCCATATACCTAATGCAGTAAAAATGATCGCAATAAACCCGATGTAGATTTCAAATGAATGGTCAAATATTATAAAACGAAGTTCTAACCATTTGAGAAGAAACAGCAGAAAAGCCAAACTGATACTATAAACTATAGTCGCTTTATTCCTTAGCAATAAGTTTTTGATACCTGTCATAGTATAAATGTCCATGTTTTTATGAAGATCTATCGTTTTAACTATGCCTCATTTTTTTGTCGGCTCATAATAAAGAACTATTGCACCACAACCAAATGTTTTTGTTTTTAAGAGTTTAAGATCAATTCTATCCCTGATGTTTTTAAACAATGGTAAGCCGCTTCCTAAAACAGTTGGCTGAACGCTAAGCTGGTATTCATCAATTAGGTCAAGTTGCGCTAAGGCTACTATTAAACCTGGGCTGCCAACTAGAATGTTTTTACCAGCTTGGTCCTTGAGTTCTAAAATTTCTTCTTTAATGACTTCCTTTTTTAATATTGTATTTTTCCAATCAACATTTTTTAGCGTTCGGGAAAAAACAATCTTTGAAATATTATCTATTAGTACTGCAAATTCATCTGTTGGTTTGATACCAGTAGGATCTTTTACGACAGTTGGCCAATAACTTTCCATAAGTTGATAGGTTATCCTTCCGTATATAAGGGTGCCTGCATTACTTAATAGCTCATTATAATGTTCATGTATCTCATCATCTGCACTCATTGCTGTGTGATCGCAAAACCCATCAAGGGACATATTGATCGCTGCAATTAGTTTTCTCATATTTCACCTCCATTTATAATTTATTTTTTCTTTAAGCAAATTATAGGGAGTTCATGTAAGCCAGGAAGATTCTATTTGCTTTCGGGCAAAGCATCAAACTCTTTTCTTTTTGTTTCAAACCAAGACTTCATTGCATCTGGTGTTTGCATCATCTTTTTCATTTCATTCATTGCTTCAAGATGGGCTTTATCGCCTTTTTGAAACATTTCCATTCCATGTTTTTTGCTCAATTCAGCCATCTCTTCAAAACTATTTGCATGAAACTCTGTGTTACATGCACCGCCCAATTGTTTACAAGTCATTGTTTTCATACCCGTAATTGTTTAGTGGGTTATAAATATTTATTCGAGCTGTCTTTGAATACTGAAATTATGATTTAAAGGCGAGATTTATTAGTTCAAACGAACTACAGCTATTATGTTAAGATGAATTTCTTTTAATTCATTTCGATCTTCTGGGAAAAATTAAATTTGAATGAGAATTGAATTTTATTGCCATTTGAATAAAAGCCATCGTTAAAATTGTGTCGCTTTCCATACTGGTATTCAATTCCAAACATTGCATTGTCTACCGGGTAGCAGCGCAGGTTGATCAATGCATATTCTCCTCTTCTGAATGCATCAGGCGATTGCAGATCCGCATTCTCGATGTTTATCATTGAATAACCCATTGAGCTTTTCAGTTTCTTCGTCCATTCAACTTCAACGAAACTTAAAAATCCCCATGCCGGTAAAGCTTTTCCTTTTACTGGTGATATTGAATTTCCGGGGTTAGACCCTAAGGCAATATCCGGTGAAGGGTCGGCCATATAATTTTCAAAACCCTCACCATATTCTCCCTGTAATTTAAATTTCAATTTTTTTCCGGCATTGATCACCGTGCTTGCATTAAAGCCCCAGCCAATATCGCTTCCACTTAGATCCTGCGACTGAGTAGGAGATGTGTCTTTCCATTCAAGATATTTTGCAATGGCTCCTATTTGTGTGTAACCCCATTTCCAGTTGTGCCTGTAATGTGATACGAGGTTTGGTAATGGTAAGTGGGGTTTCACATTTTGAATGTCAACACTATTCGAATAATCAGTTCCATCAGCAGTAGCTCCCGGTCTTTCGAATGCAATGGCGAATCTTTCTTTATCAGTATAGACAGGAGTGTAGCGCAATTGTATATTTAAAAAGAAAACCCGTGAGCTCGGTCCCCAGTAATCGAGTGTAACAGGAAACACTTCTGTATCCATAAAGGTTGATGGAGTTTGGCCGGCAATAAATTTTCCTAACTGTCCAAATCCATTTACTAAATGAATAGTGGTTTGTCCTACATCTTTTCCAAATCCAAAAAGATCAAAATCAAATTGTGTTTTTAGTTCGCCAAATTTTGTGGCTGTGCTGCTTCTCACTCCCAACCTTGTTTGCCTTACACTGATAAAATAGTTACCCTCTGTTCCAAATTGATTCTTATACTTTGGTAGTTTAGTTGGTCTCATCACATCAAACCAATCGGGATCAATTGAATTAAAATTGTAGCCTCCATCTGTTAGAATAAATCCATAGACCTCAAAGTAATTTTTATTGGTCTGTGCAAAAGAAAATACAGGAAGCAGTATGATCAATGATTGAATGAAAAGTCTTCTGTACTTTTTTCCACGGATCATTCCTTTTAATTGATTCATTAAAGTGTAGCAAGATTTTTCCAGAAACGCTCCAGGCTTTCATCACCTCCGAAAAGCGTAGTGAAGATGGTAGAATCAGCTAATAAAATATCACCGGCTCTTTCTTCATTTGGCGGCATCCAGAGAAACATATTGAATTCTGTGTTACCAGCTTCAATGAATGGATGCGGATGCGCCATGTCGATCGGCTGACGAGCCAGTACGTGGATCAATTTAGGATCATCGCTGGTAACAGCATAATGCGGAAGATGCATGTGAAAATTAAAAGTGTTTACACCATTTAGCCAACCACGTTTATCAAAATCCATTTGTTTTTTCAGCGGCACTAATTGATTTTTTGTTCCTGCAACAGTTGCAGGCCGCAAACCAAACCTGTTTTCAACCGGAACTCCTAAGCCTTTCATCAATGACCTGGTATATGTTCCAAAACGTTGTTGTCTTGGCACAAGCGGATCACCATGATGTTTATATTCCTGTTGCCGCTGATTCAGATCTTGAGAAAAACCAACATCATGATGCGGACTAAGAACTAAACAGGTGCCTTCTCTTTTTAAGAATTTTTTTATTGCTTCAATTTCTTCTGGTGACGCTTCCTGTTCCGTGATCATATGATCAAGACCGAACACCATAAGTGTATCTGTATCGTTAAGTATTCTTTCGTCTATTGGCAATCGTTGCCCGGCCTGATCAATGCGTTGATAATCCGGAACGTGAAAGCCAGTTACACTTTCAACAACTTGCTGAAACCTTACAATGCTGAGATGGAAAAGTTCAAGTGTGCCTGCGATGCCTTGCAAAAACATTTTTTCAGAATACTCAAGCGATTCATAGAAGGGCCAGAGAACACGACGCACTTCTGTAAAAGTAGAAAAACGATTGTCCATTTCGGTTATATCCCTGTTTGCTTCCCATGGATAACTCCACGTCCAGTAAACGCTGAATCTTCTTTTACCGGGAATGAATTTACGGGGAGTACTGATTTGATTATAAAATCTTGGAGATGGATAACTCATGAATAAGGTTTTAAGATTGAGTCAAAAAATTATTTTAATGAAGCTAAATATTTTAAACCTTTAATTCCGGGTAAAAAGAAATAAGCACCACCTGTTACTGTGGTAAATGCATTTAACCCTTTCAATTTCTTTTTTATCGGTCGCTTTGGTATGGTCAGTTCAAATGGACCATCAATGCTTCCGGCAAATGGATCTTTTTCATTCAGTTCCTGGAATTCAGGATCATTGGCCCAAACAGATATTAGAAATTCAAATTGCCTTGCAAGGTCCGCACAACCTCCAAACACCGCAATACCGCGATTAGCTCCATCATCAGGTGCATCTTCCGGAAGATAGGGACCATAAGTTCCACCTCTGCGAATGATCAATCTCCTGTTCATGATCCGCGATACCCTGCTATCTCTTACATTCATTCTTCTTATATGAGAAGTTACCGGACATGCATATCCATGAGGATCCATTTTTTCATAATCGAAATTGTTATTCCTCATGTTATCAAACCCAAGTTCCCGATCATCTTTTTCAGGACATAAAACAAGAGGTGCTCCTGTTTTTCTCCAACGACCCATTATTTTAGCTGCAACCAATTCCTGTTCTTCAGGCGTTTTTCCATTTGCTTTCAAAAAATCACGAAAGGCGCCTACATGTTCACGAATTTTTCGATAGCCAAGAAAGCTTCCATTCTTTGAAAGAATTTCTGGTTGTGGTTGAACCGGTATTACACCAGCGTCATCAGGATATCCGAGAAAGAATTCACCTGGTTTGCTTGGAGCATGTGAGCCCGGTGTTGCTTCAATTCCCATTCCTTCAATGACAGGTGTTGTTATTCTGTCCCGATAACCAAAATGTTCATGAACATAATCTAAAGGAGGAACTGCTTCAATAAGTAATGTCGAGAGTATTTCAACTCCCGGATTTGCTTTCAAATATTCATCATGCTTGTTTTATACATCTTTCTCTTTCTGCTTTGTCGCGGGCAAAAAGAATGACAACTGCATGAAGATCTTCGCTTGTTATTTTATCTTCCCAGTTGTCGGGATGATTTGCACCAGTATCGCCAAGCATCTGTGCTCTTGCTGCCATACCTTGTCTGAATGGTTCAGGAAAAGTAGCAAGAGATTCCTCATCAAGTCCCAAGCTTACGAAGACCATTAAAAGTAAAAGCTAAACTAACCCATCGCATGTCGGTTTCACTTGCCGCCATTACAGTCTTGACGTTTCCGACTATGTCAGACAAAGCATTTACCCAATTACGTCCAGCTTCGGCCGAACGAAATGTCATAAAATTGTATTGCGCAATAGTTGCATGAGGACGGGTTAAAAGATAATGTTGAATATCTTCTAATTCTAACATATGTTATTTTTTTGTCAGGTTATTGCATTTGATCCAGCATTTCAGAGAACGCAGCTTTTAACTTCAATGCTTTTTTTACTTCATCTGCTGATACATAAGGATACTCACCATACTCGAGGAAGCTTGGACGTTGATGGTCACGGAAGAATTTGGTTACTGCCGGGATATTTGTTTTCCAATCTTCGGGGAATCCTTCGAGGTTTACAAAAACTGTAGTGACACCAGTACTATTAAACAGTGCAATGGCATCTTCCATGTATTTATCGAAATCTGTATCAAAGATACCCTGGTACATGAAGTGCAAACCAGAACCTACATCAAACAAAACCCAGCGCAGATAGTGGAGCTTTAAAGGAGCAAGAACATCCGGACTTGCCTTTAACTGCTGCTTCAATAGTTTTACCATACTCACGGATCGCTTCTTCTCTTCCCGGTTTAACTTTTACAATAACAGTAAAGCCATAGTTTGCGGGAGTCTGGGGAAATAACGGTCCATAACGACCCTCTTCTTTCTTAAAGTATCCTTCTTTTGGAAGTGCAAGTGCTGCTGGTGTTGCCCAGCCGTTTTTTGAATTGTTTGACATAACTCAGGTTTAGATTAATTCGTAAATAAAAATTTAATATTAAGTTTCGCTGCTACAGATAGGTTTAACATAAGGATGCAAAAAGCCAATAAACTTTCTGATTTGTCTCGTGCAGTTGTTTTGGGAGAATTTGTTGACCATGTACAACACAATCGTACAAACTCTTCAGATAACGTTTCTAAAAATAGGATTTTCGGGTTGAACAAAGAAAATTAATTGATGAAGTTTCTTGATGCAGGCTTGTTTCTTTTGTTTGAAACATTCCATTAATAAACAATCATTGCATCTTGTCCAGCATTTCAGAAAATGCGGCTTTTAATTTCAAGGCTTTTTTTACCTCCTTATAAGAAACATAGGGATATTCACCATATTCAAGAAAGCTTGGACGCTGATGTTCTCGAAAGAATTTGATCACTGCATTTACATTTGTTTTCCAGTCTTCGGGAAACCCTTCAAGGTTTACAAAAACGGTGGTGATACCAGTAGTATTAAACAATTCAATAGCATCATCAACATATTTATCGAAATCCGTATCAAAGATCCCCTGGTACATAAAATGTAAACCGGAACCAACATCAAACAAAACCCAACGCAGGTAATGGAGCTCTAATGGTGCAAGGATATCGGGATTGGCTTTGACAAGATCCTCAATTGTTTTACCATATGCACGAATTGCATCTTCTCTTCCGGGTTTAACTTTTGCAATAATGGTAAAGCCGTAGTTCGCAGGAGTTTTAGGAAAGACCGGGCCGTAGCGACCTTCTTCTTTTTTAAAATATCCTTCTTTTGGAATTGCAAGTGCTGCTGGTGTAGACCAACTGTTTTCTAAAGTTTCAGACATCATATTTGATTTAAATTATTCATCATATCTGTTTTCTTGAAGTCATTTCTTTTCACAGGAAATTATTTCTGTACGATCATCTTTCTTATTAATGAAACCTGGCCTAAATGATAATAGCTGTGTTCAATAACTCCTTCTATGTTTCTCAAAAAACTCCCATACTTTTCGTCTGCAAATGGTTGGTCTAACATACTTTCATCCATTTGTTCAACTTGCTTTGCAAACATTTCAGAATTACTTAAAAAATCGTTGACTAATTTATTCCAGTCATTTTCAGACTTAATTTCCGGAAGATCAAAACTGTATTTGTCTTTGATTTCAAGTCCACCACTATTAAAAACATTCAAAAGGCCATCCAAATAATAGTTTATGTGAAAGGTCAGTAAAGCAATTGTATTCAGGTTGCCAACCTTTTGAATTGCTTGCGCCCAACTTACACTTAATATTTGTTCTTTGAAGTTTGTGTTAGCGATCCATTTTCCGTTGAGAAGTACCTCCCGAAGCCTGTTTGCAAGAACCAAATTTCTTTCCATTGTATCTGTCAGTTTAAATGCTCCTGGTATTCTGGTTAGTTTATTTTGCTGAAGTTAAGATTTGAAATTGAAAGTTGTTTGTTCGGCCCGAACTGAAGTTTGAATTTTAACTACTGCTGATTGTGCTTGCGTACAGCCAAACTTTTGGTAAGCTCTCTATTGTGTGCTGTTTTATTTTTCATCGTCTTCAATCAGTCGTCTATGATAATTTATTTGCCCTAAATGGTAGGTTAGGTGAGTGGCAAGGTGTACTAATAAATATTCTGTAGAAGTCTTATGGTCAAATACTAAAATGGGGTATTCAGTTTCTAAAAGACTTTCATCGAGATTATCCAATGTTTGATTAATGATCTCAATTGTTTTTTCAACCTTCACAATTAATTCTTCTCTTGGAATATTTTTCAAAGAAAACTCCAACTCCCGGTTTCTTATGTAATCCGTTCTGCCTAATTCTTTTCCAATATATGTGTTTAAATTACCTACTAAATGCAAACAAAGGTTGCCAGCTGAATTATTTATTTGTCCTTTAATTTTCCAAATATCAGCTTCGTTGTTGTATTGTTCGATCTCATTTCTTAATCGCTTTAGATCTCTGTTGAATAATATTTTTAAGGTTTCTATCAGCATGGTTATAAAATAAATTGTCCCTCTAATACAGTTACCGCTTCTCCTAAAATGCAAACTTTGTCCTGAAAAAGTTCTGTACTCATTGTTCCTGTTCTTAATGAAGATTGATAAGCATTCAATTTTGTTTTATTCAATTTTGTCGCCCAATATTTTGTCAAAAAAGTTTGAATGCCACCTGTTACAGGGTCTTCATTGGTTCCTGCCCAGGGCCAAAAATATCGGTAATGAAAATCAAAAATTTCACTGTCTGAAATTGCAGTTACTAACACACCATTTATTCCTGTATGTGAATTTATTAATGCTGTAAAATCAGGTTTCAAATTTGCCAACTCAAGAGCACTCTTAATTTCAATTAAAATTATTTTATTTTTAGGACTGTATCTTTTATTTACAATTTCAGAAATTCCAAGTGCATCCAGCATTTTTTGGGGCACTTCTGTTTCTTCAGTATCATAAACAGGAAATTGCATTTTGATCTTATTCTCTGCTTTCTCAATAAACAGTTCAACATTGTCACAGTTGATAAATTTTATATTGTCAAATGAGGTTGTATCAAAAATAATTTTTGATGAAGCCAATGTGGCGTGTCCACATAATGGGATCTCAATCTTTGGAGTAAAAAATCTTATACTGTAAGTGTTCCCGGTGATATGCTTTATAAATGCAGTTTCAGAAAAGCCAATTTCTGTTGCAATACTTTGCATAATTGTAATGTCCAAATCGCTTTCGGCAATACAAACTGCAGCAGGATTTCCTTTGAATTTTTGATCAGTAAAAGAATCGACAAAATATGTTTTCATTTATTATGCTTTCAATGAGTTTAATGCTTCATCAAAATAGCACACAATGTTGAAGGATTGCCCTGATGAAACAATTATTTCTCCTTATGCCCAGCAATGCCTGTCTTACTTTTCCGGCTCGCTAGTAGTTGGCTATGATCATCCAGGTTGTTTTGCTGTTAATCTAATACCTCACAATTAAACCCATATTCCTTTACAAGTATCATTATTCTAAACGCCTCCATGTTGTCTCCTTCAACTCTAAGCACCTTATCACAATCTGAAAGGTCAAAATTAATTTTAAACGATGGGAATGCTTCAGACAAAATACAAAGCAGCATTTTGCTTTGTGCCTTTTTCTGAACATTTGTTTTGAAAACTTCAACCATACTTTTCAGGACTTCTATTAATGCATTCTAATTTCTGGTCAAGGGGTAAATTTTAAGCAAGAGTTCGTCCACCAATTCATTCTCAAGTCTTTTCGTCAGTTACTTTTGCCCGTTATCTCAACCCCATCTCGTATTGCCGCTTGAAGTATATCAATGTTTATATCTTTTATAGTTTTGAACTTAATGCAATACCCGGTCACACTCGCCTTGCCAAGTTTTTTTCCATACGTTTGGGCTAAGTATGTTTTATCTTTTATACCCATGATATAGACAGAGATCCCGGTTGTGTTTGCGCTCAAACCAATTTGATAAAACTCCCTGGTTGTTCCATCAGCATATTTTATGGTGTAAGATCCATATCCTATATTAGGATTAGAAACAATTTTACCTTTATCGTCTTTGCCATCTAAGAACCATAATTTACATTTTGGCATTACTTGAAGTATGTGTTGGTGCAACTCCTGCATTTCGCTGCGTTTTGGTTCAGGCTGGCTGGTAATATATTGTTTGATTTGTTCTTTTATGTTCATATAAATATAAAATTACGGGTTGCTTATTTTGGCTTTTTACTATTTGATATGCAGAGCCATTAAGTTATTTTAAAAAACTATTTAAGTAATTCAAAATCGTTGTTGTTTGCATCATCAGGCTCACATGTCCTTGTGAAGGAACAATGGCCAATTGCGATTTTGGCATTGGCTGCAGGTCAGCAGAAACACCACCTCCCAACAATTGATACGTTTTCATCAACTCTATTTTATCCGTTCCATCATTGTCGCCGGATATGATCAGTACAGGCGCAGCAATTTTTGAAATATTGGAGTCACCGACGTTGAATGGTACCTTGGCGAAAGCAAACATCTGCTCTAAGAACTTTCTCCATTTTGTTTTATCAGGTGCCACTGCATCGTATGCGGTTTTTAGTGGTGTGTTATCAAAAAATTCAGGCTTAAAATCTTTAAATGCACCGTTTACTATGGGTAGCCAACCACTGGTTTTATAAGTAGAAGAAATGATCACTAATTTTCTTAACCGTTTAGGGCTTTGTACAGCAAACTGGTAAGCCACAGAGCCGCCCATACTATATCCTGCTACATCTGCACTGTCTATTTTCAGGTAATCCATCACTTTTTCTACATCACTTGCTAAAGTAGTAATCGATAATTCTCTATCTGAAAACGGCGAATGCCCATGTCCCTGCATTTCAATTGCAATTACTTTCCTGGTTTTTGACAGCTCAGGTATCAATTGTCCCCAGTTCATATCAATTGTATAAAAAGCGCCATGCAGTAAAACTAAAGGCCTGCCCTCACCATATACTTCGTAATAAACTTTAATGCCATTAACAGGTGCGTAACCACTGTTGGAAGGCTTGATCTGTTGCCCGTTTGATGAAGACGCTATAAACATAATTGCAATTAGTAGTATTGCTCTAAGAGGATTATGTGTTTTGAGTAAATTTTTCATAACGCTGTTTAAATTTTAATTTATTGATAATACAAAGCCGCCAGTTACTTGCTCCTTAGTTTTGGGCAAATTCCACGATCCATTCAATACCGTATTTGTCTCTAAAACAACCAAAATATGAACCCCAGGGACTATCACCAATAGGCCCTTCTATTTGTCCTCCCACTGAAAGCCCATTAAATAATTTGTCTGCTTCTTCTTTACTTTCTGCACTTATTACAATTTTACTTCTGTTCTCATTTTCGTTTGTTTTTCCCATAATTTCCGGAACATCATTTGCCATCAACATACTACTTTTACCGATAGGCAAAGCAATATGCATAATTTTATTTTCTTCTTTTTCTGCTACCGGGAATTCAGGACTTGCAAGGTCTTTGAAACGAATAATCTTTGCAAACTCTCCGCCAAATACTGATTTGTAAAAGGTAAATGCTTCTTCGGCATTTCCGTTGAAGTTAATGTGAGGATTGATAAGTGCCATAATTTTTATTTTTTAGATTGTTAAATTGTTTATTTTTTTATTGAGAGATGCTTTGAAAGACGAAAATCATTTTTGCGATAATGTTGCCAATAATTTTTCCAGGATATTCAATGTCATTGTAAATCCTTCCTTGAAGCGATCGTTAGCCATCATCTCCAGGGTGGCAAGATCTTTATATTTTATAGTCATCCTGAATGTTGTAACTCCGTTTGCTTCACTAAAATCCAGGTTATTTTCTGCCCCGTAAAATTCAGGATTGATATTTTCATCTTTGTCGCTGAAGCCAGAAATATATTTGAAATTTGTCTTCGGAGAAATCGAAGTAAAGTCCTGAACTGAAAAATACTCTTGCCCTTCGGGACTTATCATTTTATAAAATCTCCGTCCTCCAACTTTAAAGTCCATAGATATTGTTTGTGTTGTCCAGGGTTCAGGTGTACCCCATTGGTCAAGAATTTCCGGTTTGGTAAAGGCATCCCAAACCAAAGAAAGTTCGGCTGCAAATTCTCTGGTTATGAAAACCGTGTTTGTTGCTTTGTCAACTGTAAAATCAAATAGCAAATTGTTTTTCATTTTTTAGGTTGTTTAATTCATTACTTTCTTATTTGTTTTACTCTCGTCCCGATAACGAAAATCATTTTTTCGATAAAGTTGCCAACAGATTTTCCAGGTTGTTCAATGACATTTTAAATCCTTCTGTAAAGCCCATTTCAATCATCTTCTCCATAGCGTTCAAGGGATTCATTGTAAATAGTAATACTCACTTTTGTCGTTCCATTTTGTTCGCTGAAAGTAAGATCCCATTCAGAACCCGGCAATTCAGGGTTTTCATCTTTGTCTGCAAAAGCATTAAACATTTTAAAATTGGTTTTCGGGCTAATGGAAGTGTATTTCTGAATTGCCCAACGCTCTTGTCCTTCCGGGCTTACCATAGCATAAAATCTTCGTCCACCCAACTTTAAAATTCATATATTTTGTTTTTGATGACCAGGGTTTAGGTGCCCACCATTGGTCAAGAATTTCTGCTTTGGTAAAAGCATCCCATACCAGCGAAAGGTCAGCATCAAATTCCCTGTTTATGAATACCGTTTTTGTTGCTTTGTCAACGGTAAAATCAAATAGCAAATCTGTTTTCATTTTTTCTGTTTTTTAATTGTTGATAATACTTTGTCAAGTTGATTAAACCGGGTTTCCCAAATTTTTCTGAATTGGTCAATCCATTTATCAATCTCTTTCATTTTTTCAATTTCAAGTGAGTAATAAATTTCCCTGCCTTGTTGTTCCTGTTTTACCAGTTCGCATTCTGTGAGTATGCGAAGGTGTTTGGAAACAGATTGCCGGGTAGTGTGGAAGTTTTCAGCAATGGCATTCGGTGTCATTGCCTGCAATGCAATTAAGGTAATAATTGCCCGCCTTGTCGGGTCGGCTATTGCCTGAAAAATGTCTCGTCTCATATTGTTTAAATTTTTACTTGCGCAGCTAATCGGTTGCAAATATATGTGCAACTATTCGGTTTCGCAAATTTTTTTTCAGATGGGAAGAAAATCAGTTGGAATTGTCGGTGCAGAAAGAATTTAATATGGTCAGATTTGAACTATTAATCCATCGTTTGCACCATTTCATCCAAACCTGCACTCACTCAGTTCCGATTAATTATCTTTGCGCCTCTTTAATATTATGCAAAGAATTTACTTAGATAACGCTGCTACCACAGCCCTTGATAAAGAAGTACTTGACGCTATGTTGCCTTACATGACCACTCATTTTGGCAACCCATCTTCTATTTATTCTTATGGAAGAGAATCTCGACTTGCTATTGAGAGTGCAAGGAAAACAGTGGCAAAGATCCTAAATGCAAATCCCGGTGAAATATTTTTTACCAGTGGCGGTACCGAAAGTGATAATATGGCCATATCAACATCTATTCGTGATCTTGGTTGTCGTCATATCATTACATCACCTATCGAGCATCATGCAGTGCTTCATGCGGTAGAACATTTAAATCATGAAGGAACTATCACAACCAGTTTTGTGAAATTGTTACCCGATGGCCATATTGATCTTGATGATCTTGAAAAACAATTAGCAGCACATAAAGAAAGATGTCTTGTCTCCCTGATGCATGCAAATAATGAGATCGGTAACCTGCTTGATATTTATGCTGCTGGTGAAATTTGTAAAAAGTATAATGCCATCTTTCATTCAGACACTGTGCAAACTGTCGGGCATTATAAAATTGATCTGAGAAAGAAACCGGTACATTTTGCAACTGGTGCCGGGCACAAATTTCATGGTCCAAAAGGAGTGGGGATATTATATGTAAATGATAATATCAAAGTAAAACCAATGATATATGGCGGAGGACAGGAAAGAAATATGCGTGCAGGAACAGAAAACCTATATGGCATTGTTGGTTTTGCAAAAGCATTAGAGATCGCCGAGGCAAATATGGAAAAGGAATCTCAATACATTCAATCATTAAAAACATACATGATCGAACGATTGAATAAAAAGATCCCCGGTGTAAGGTTCAATGGTGATTATAATGGCCAAAGTTTATACACGGTATTGAATGTTTCATTTCCAAAATCAGAGAAATCAGAAATGATCTTATTCAATCTTGATATGAATAATATTTGCGCATCAGGTGGCAGTGCCTGCAGCAGCGGGGCAGATGTTGGTTCGCATGTGATCAGGGCGATCAATAATAATCCAAACCTGGTGCCTGTTCGTTTTTCATTTAGCAAATACAATACAACTGAAGAAATAGATACTGTGATCGAGAAGTTGAAGGGAATAATTTAAGTGACCACAGACGACAGTCGACGGACCACAGTTATAGTTTGGTAATTTCCTATTGTTAATTTGTAAATCTTTTTTACAGAGTTGCCTGGAATGCATACTGCCTGCTTCTCCGGATTATTTTTTTGCAAAAGGCTTAATGACCGCAGAGAAAAGTACACCACCGCTATTCAAGTTTACTTTTCCATAACCAATACCATTCATGGCTATTTTTAAATAAGGCTCTGCCTGCAGGCTTATATTTTTATTTATAACTCTTGTATAACCGCCGGATAAATTCAATACGGAGAAATAATGTTTGTTCTGATTATTGATCGTTTTGCTATAGGTGATATAAGTAGGACTATAATTTGGTTTAAAATAATAATCATATGTTTCTTCTTTCATCAGTAAACTGGAAACACCTACAGATGCAAACCAACTTTGTTTTTTGTTTGAGCTGATCTTATAATCTACTGTTATAGGTATGTCGTACACTTTACAATTGGCGTCAATATTTTCCAGGTTCGGATAATAAGCCCAAAAATTACTTGGAGGGTGATAATCTTCCGGGTCAGCAGTATAAACTTTCCTTCCTGCATAAAATCCTGTCCTTACCGAAAATCTTTTTGAAATCTGATAACCGATACCGGCGCCATAAGTCAATCTTACTTCCCCAGTGTTATTACCTACTTTACTAAGATCGGGCCCTGCTGACACACTAACAAAGAAGTTATTCGCAAACGAACTATTATGTTTCTGATTTTGGGTATCAGCTTTTTTAACTGCTACTGGTTTGTTCTCTTTCGTTTCTTCCTTTTGATCTACAACTTTATTGTCAGTTTTTGTTTTTTCAACCTCAGGTTCTTTTTCCAACTCTTTCTTTTCTGTTATCGTTGGTTCGCTTTCACTTTTTGTAAGGTTTTCAATCAATGACCTTTCTGGTTCAGTATTCTTAGTCAGTTCGTCAATTGTTTGGTCAGAGCTTTTTTGCTTTGAGTTGTTTGTCTTTTTAACTACTGAAGAATTTGTTTTTTTATTCTTATCTGATTTAGCGATCGAAGCATCAGTTTGGATTTCCTTGCCGGGAATAATATTAGTTTCGGCAACGTTGGTTTGCGGATCAGGAACTTGCGATGAAGCAGATCGATCGGCGGTAGTGTTTGGCAATTGAGAAGTATTTGTGCCTTTTTCTGCACCGGAATTTCCGGGCTTATAATTTTCATTTGGAGATTTAAGTTCTGCGACTTCTTTTTTGTTGCTGCTGCTATTTTGCCAAACAAGAAATGCCCCACCACCTAATAAAAGAAAACTGAAAAGAATAAAGAATATCCTTCTCCTGTCTTTCTTTTCAACAGGCATGTGTTTATCAAGCAGGGTCTCCATTTTATCCCAATCGGGGATATCATTTCCGGGAGGACGCTGGCTCAATGAATCTTTTATCTTCTTGTCAAAATTCTCAGACTGCATTTCGTTTATATTCTAGTTCGGTTTGTTTTAATAATATTTTTTGCAAATGCATTCTTGCTTTTGCAAGGTTTGATTTTGATGTGCCTTCAGCAATACCCAGTTTTTTGGATATTTCATCATGACTTAAACCATCCATTACAAATAAGTTGAATACCATACGATAAGCCGGTGATAATTGTTGCACTGCTCTTAATATTTCCTGGTAGGATAATTTATCAAGAGCTGTTTCCTGTGCTGATGCCACCTGGAGTGTAACCGGATCTGTATATCCATTCAAATGTTTTTTGATCTTGCGATAATGATCAATGGCTGTGTACACCATGATCTTCCTTATCCAACCTTTGAAAGAGGCAATGGTATCAGCATATGCCGGCTTGTATTTATGTATTTCTTTAAAAATTTTCAAGAATCCATCATTGAGAATTTCCACTGCGTCATCATAATTCCCGGAATAACGATCACATATTGACATAGCATAGCCATAGAAAGAACTATAGATCGTTTTTTGACTATCTCTATTGTTCTTTACACAACCTTCAATATGCTCACCTAATTCCCGGGCTGTTAACAAGGGCTCAAATATTTCAGTTAAAGAATCGTAAGCAAAACCACTTGGGTTGCTTTTACTCTACAAATTACATCAATTCTATGAGGCTAAATTGACAAGGGGGTGGGTCCTTTTATACCAATAATTACTTAGGATGAGTAAAAAGATAGATGCAAGCAGGAGATAAGGCATTTGTAGTAAAAGAGTTTCAATGGAGAAAACACTTGCAACTGAACCAATTATTATTGCTGCACCAAAAGAAAGTGCAATGCCTCTGGATGTTTTACCTTTTAAAGATTGAATGAGTAAACTGGTGGTGGCGGGTATGCCGGATTGTAATATTCCCACGCCCAAACAAAAGAGCAGGAGCTCTTTTTTGAAAAAGGTCAGGAGCGGTGCAGCAATAATTGCGGATGAAAGTGCATAAAGCCGCCAGCCAATTTTATCCGCTAACCACCCTCCGGCAATTTTACCAATCACGGCTGCGATCGCAATTGCGATCAGCCATTCATAATTATTTTCATAGATCAACTGGAAAACATTCCAGGTAACAGAACGTAATGAAATTATCATCAGCAAAAGGATCATGATGATGTCATGCCTGTCGATGACATGTTTTTTCGTTTCACTTTGTGAAATATTTTTTACCGAAAATTGGTTAATGATCTTTATTCTTATTAAAATAAAAAGGAAAAGAATTGTAATGGGTAAAATAAAAGGGATGATGTTATAATTTTTCCATGCTAAAAAGCCACCTGCAATAAGGCCAGCTACACCTGGCGCTGCAAACAAGCCGATATTGACTGCTTTATTATTTTCTGCACAGACAGTGCCTCCGGCAACATGATAGATGGCAGAAGCAATACCTGCCAATATAATAGCAACTGCTGGTACAAAAAGAAAAATGGCAACAGCCGTTACGTTAAGTATATAAGAAAAAACAATGATCTTTTTAGCGTCATTGATCTTTTCCATAAAAATGGCAACAGGATATTGACCGCCAAATGCAAGTATATTATAAACACTGATCGCTAAGCCAATTTGGAACAGATCATTGTTATTGGCAGAAAAGTTGCCAAGAAAATACCCGGCGATCAGGTCATTTAAACCATGTCCAAGTGCCAGTATTGTTATTTTATTTTTCAAGATCAAAAAACGAATTGGATAAGATAATACAGCAAGTAGCTTACAACATTTATGACAATGGCGGCTATTAATGTTTTTTGAACGGGTTGTTTTCTGTTCAGTAAATAAAGCATTAAAAACTCAATGACTACCGTGATCAAATAAAGTATTCCAATGCCGACAATGGGGTTGTCAGTTATTTCAAATATGTCTGAGTCGGAAAATAAGATCATAAAGCCGGCTCCCATCGAAACAAGGTTTGCTAAAAATGAATCAAGAAAAGCTTTGCCGGCTTTATTGTATTTCATAATGATCATCGTCACTGCTTCAAGTATGATAGTGACGATCATGAAAATGATCATTACTCCGAATATCAAGCCCGGGGCGGCGGCATCAAGTAAATAGAAGTTCATGGTGGTTGTTTTGCTAAAGATAAAGAAAGAGGATTGTTCTCAAACTTTTGAAATGATTCACGGAAAGGTTTCGGGTAAAAAAATCAGGCTAAAGACATTTGCTGATCGCTTTTTTTCATTTCATAAAAAGCAAAATAAGCTGTAGCAAAGACGGAAATGATAAAATAGCCAGCAACTACAAAGTGGTACCATGGCCAGTGTTGCGAGGAAAAAAACCAGTCACCATAGTAATAAATGATAAACAGACCGGCAACTGACTTAGCCAGTTCCATGTAAAAAGCGTTTCGATTGCCATCCATTAATTCTGTATACGCATAAATGGAAATAAAAACGAAAAGGCCATAATAAAAAATATGCGGCTTGCCTATTTGTGCAATGAAAGCAAAAAAATAAACAAGCAGGAAATAATTGAAGAACATTTGTGACCAGCTCCAGGCTATAAAAGTTTTTGAAGCAGGGGTATCGAATTTTTTATAATTGTAGACATCCGCAATATAATCAACAGGATATTTTTCTTTTACATCATCGGGCCGCCAGCCGGTGGGCATGAACCAAATGCGAATTTTATCTTTTATATTTTTTGTTCTCCATGCATCTTTGATCAACAACCACAGGTGAATAAAATTGATCTTAACCGGGTTCCATGTTTTTACGGGTCTTGTTACTCCATAAACAGGTTTTACATCATCAAGTTCCTGCTGAAAGGTGCCAAAAAGTTTATCCCAGAAAATAAATATCTGCGATAAATTTTTATCCATGTATTCTTTATTGATAGCATGATGTACACGATGATGAGAAGGAGTGACAAGAATATGTTCCAGGAATCCCATTTTACCGATCAGTTGCGTATGATACCAGTATTGTAAAAAAAGATGCAATGGCGCAACGATGGCGATCACTTCCTGGGGAACGCCTAATAATGCGGCAGGTATAAGCAGGAATGTAAAGAAATTAATAAAGGTTGAGATCGATTGGCGCAATGCACAGGAAAGATTAAACTCCTCGCTGCTGTGATGTATGATGTGATAGGTCCAGAAAAAATTTATTTTATGACACCAGCGATGTACCCAATAACCCTGGAAGTCTATTACCAGAAATGCGATAATATAGATAGGTATTGTAGCTTCAATGTGAAAGACTGCAATGTTATCTACCAGCCAACCATAAGTAATGATCGTAATGCTAATGCCAAGCACATCTTTAACGACATTGGTAATACCGCTGCTAAAGCTCGAAACGCTGTCAAGACCACGAATAACATGCAGGCCTTTTCGCCACTCTACAATTTTTTCAACTAAGAAAAAAAAGAGAAAGAAAGGAACGGTAATATTTAAAAGTTTGCCGTAGAGTTCCATATTAAGCGAATCGTTGTCGTAAAATTAAGATTTTTCTTTTCCGAAATACTTTTCTGCAAGTTTTGGCGGGGCTGTCGTTTTCCATGCGGTTGACAATGCATCAAGTAGCATAGATTTCTTGACTTTTTTCAAGTTGATAAAAGTGGCGCCGTGTTTCCCCCAACCACCGGGAACAGGAAAGATCACCTCTTTATTGTAAGCACAAAAAACCGATTGATCAATTGCTGAAAGTTTTACCATCACATAATTTTTATCAGCATGAATGGTAGCGAATATTTTATTCTTTACCCGAAAACTTGTGAGATCGAAATGAGGTTTCTCTTCTGTTTCGGGTAATGATAATGCCGCTTTTCTTGCTTGTTCGATCGTTATCATTTTAATATTCTTTCAAGGCAATGGCTAAAACTTTGTTTCTTATTGCTGTTAACGGTTTGGGGGTATTACAAAGAATAACATAGAATATTTTCTTTCCAGGTAACCAAACATAGTCGGCACGGAAACCACCTTGTGAACCAGTGTGGCCGATCATATTTTCATTATTCGTTTTTGTAATAAACCAGCAAAGACCGATGAACGGAGGAAGGCTGTCTTTCCAATTCGAAAGATCATAAACTGTTCTTGATCTTTTTGTCCACGCACTGTCAAGAAAAACATTTTTCTGTATGGCTTGTTCATATTCCCAAAGTTCATTAACACTGCTCCATACACCACCATTACCTGATGCGGCAAAAGTTGGTTCTTCACCATAATCTTTTTCAAAATAATTTTTGCCATCAAACAAATAACCATGTGAAACGCCTGACTCAGGATATGGACCATCAGTGATAGTTGAAGTTTTCATTCCTGCTGGCTCCATAATATTTTTTTTGATATACTCCTGCCATTTCATGCCAGTTACTTTTTCAATGATCAGGGCAAGTCCATTAAATGCAGGGTTTGAATAATTAAATCTTTCTCCCGGTTGAAATTCGAGGCTGTCTGCTTTTTTGATCGGCGCCCAATTCTCTTCATCTTTTGCTGTTAAATAAAAAACACTGTCACCCTGCACATTTCTAATATCTGGCAAACCTGACGAATGAGTAAGTAAATGATAGATCTTTATTTTTTTTGCTATGGAGCTGTCTTTAAAATCAGGGAAGTATTTATAAATATCATCGTCAATTGATAGCTTGTTCTCTTTTGCCAATTGCAAAATGCCAAAGGCTACAAAAGTTTTGCTGATAGAGCCAACATTGAACAGTGTATTGTTGTCGATGGCTTTTTTGGTAGTAATATCTTCTACGCCAAATCCTTTTTCATAAATGATCTTTCCATCTTTTGCTATTAGTACAGCGCCACCGGGTTCATTGGCTTTAAATACGGAATCAAATATCTTATCGAGATCATTTGAATGCGAAGAGGGTTTGGTATTACAGTTGTTGAATAAAACGATGACTACAAAAAGGAAGAAGATTTTCATATGCTAGTTTTACAAACAGTATTATCTGTCATTAAATTTTTGGATCAATGTTTTTAGATTCGCTTTGTTTTCTTTTAGCATTTGTTTCAGCACTTTTGTATCAATATCACTTAGTTTTTTAAGATATAAACAGCTTCCTGCACTTGTTTTAAATTTTCCAAGATCTTTCATCAGCGTGTCAAGATGATGAAAGCCGAGGCAGAAATAAATTGTCATATTTTGTTTTCGCGGTGAAAAGCCGGTAACAAACCAATCGCCTTCACGACCGCTTTTGCCCTTATAATGAAAAGTACCAAAACCAACTATGCTATTACCCCACATCTTTGGCTCTTCTTTGGTTTCTTTTTTCATGAGTTCAAGCAGTGTAAAGCAATCTTTTCTTGTTTCTTCGTCTTTAACAGAGGTGATAAATTTTTCAACAGACGCATCATTGACCTTTGTTTTTAATTCAGCCATAAAAGTTTTTTTTGAAGGTACAAAAACCAAAGATAGCCAGGAGCAATGGGAGGGTTACAAGATCTTACTTTTGTGCGACTGTATCTTTCTTGTTTAGCGGTGAAATTAACCGATCTTTAATTCTTTATACCTCACTTCTATGCCAATTAGCTATATGGTCTATGGCTCCTTCGGAATTCTGGCCATTGTGTTTATAATTTACCTGGTTAATTTAAAAAAACGCCGGTAACACTGCAGGTAGTCAAGCCTTGCTTGCATCTCATCAAAGTTTCTTGTTTCTGGGTGGCTTCTCATTTTAACTTGTGGCAGATTCAAAAATTATTAATAACTAAATTTTTCGCCATGAAAAAGATCAATTATCAACCGGCAATTTTTCTTTCTTTTTTGCTCACAATAAGTGCAGCATTATTTTCATTTTCTCCTACCAAAAATAATTTCGGCGGTGAGGGATTCGAAGTTTACCTCAACGACAAACTTGTTTTACAACAGTACGGAAATGAAATGAATACTGTGAAAAATCTTCAACTGGATCAAAGTGCAAGCAATGGTCAGTTGGCCATCCGTTATTATCATTGCGGAAAGCCAGGTACAAGCCGCATTGTAACTATTAAAGACGAACAAAATGTTGTTTTAAAGGAATGGAAATTTGGTGATGCCAAGGATGCGTCTGCTAAAGTTTCATGCAGTGTAAAGGATATTCTTACACTCCCTAAAATTAATGCTGGTAAAAAAGTGAATCTTTATTATGCAGCCGGCGAGTTGCCAAATGGAAGATTACTTGCAACACTTACTTCAGTAACTAAAAGTGTAGTCCAACCGTAAAGAAAATTTGTTTCAGTAAAATTTTTTGCCCTCTCGCCTTAGGCGAGAGGATTTTTTTATTGCCTTGTCCAGGTTTTGGTAATTGTAGCAGGCTTTCCGTTAAGTGTTACTAAATGGATCGATTGAAATTGAAGGGAGGTCATATTAATAACTTTTTCAGATTCCGGGTCAAGGCCAAGAGGCGTATAAACAAGATATTTGGTATTAACAATTATCCACTCTCCGGGTTTGCTAACGGAACAGTTGATCTTAAATGTCCCCTTTTTATATGCACTCATCACAGTATCACTGGTAAAAGTGAACAGGTTATTCCTTTCGCATGATGACCATGTACTATAAATATTTCTTTCGGTAAAGCCATCATTATTCCAATCGAAAGGTACATCGCATAGCACCGATGTTATTTTCCAGGAGCCTATAAATTGTGAATCAGCATAGCCTTGCGGGTCCTCATTTTTTTCGATCATCTGATCGCTGCATGAAGAAATAAAGAAAACTGAAGTAAATAAATATAGAATAAGGCGCCTCATATCCGGATGGCAAACTTAATAAAATTAATGTTGCTAGAAAATAAATACAGGATAAATTAAGATCCGATAGCTACCGAGTCAAAAAGGGAAAGCTGCGCTTTATTTTCTTTAAGCTTTTTGAAGGTTTTTGCAGGTCGCAGAAGCGGATTTCTTTCGATATTGAAGAGTTCTGTTTCCTTGTGACGAGAGGCAATTACGACTTTTACCCCGCCTGCATGTTGCGTAAATAGTGTATTTACGATATCCGGATGATTATTGTTTTGTGAAAGATGGGATAGTATTAATAATTGCAAACTCTCAGGTTTGTGCTTTAAAAAAAGTTCCAATGCCTGGTCATTGGATAAATGCCCTTTTTTACTGCTGATGCGTCTTTTCAAATGCAATGGATAAGAACCGTTTTCAAGCATTTGCTCACAGTAATTTGATTCAAGGAATACAGCATCGCAAAGCTTAAAATGGTTTATCACATGTTTGCATGCGTATCCAATATCAGTGATCACGCCAATATGCACCTTGTTGTTTGAAACGATAAAACTATGCGGGTCGTTTGCGTCATGACTTTTAATAAAAGGGGTAATTGACAGATCCCCGATCGATACCGGCTTATTATGTGCAAAAGAAAATATGCGGCTCTTTTCAATTTCAAGATTACAGTTTCGCAAAGTGTTTTGGGTGATATAAACGGGCAACTTGTATTTTTTTGATAATACCTGCAGGCCGGCAATATGATCTGCATGTTCATGCGAAATAAAAATTGCTTTTACAGAATTAATATCAAGCCCCAGTCTTTTCATTCGTTTATCGGTCTCACGACAGGAGAGGCCTGCATCGATCAATACTGCTTCCTTCTTGTTACCGATATAATAACAATTTGCATTGCTGCCTGAATTAAGTGAAGCGATCTGGAGTGACATGGATGGTAAAAATAAGAATTCAGGTATTAATAACCGATCACAGTTTTCAATTTACCCCATAATTCATTATCAAAACTTGAGAGAGCCAGTTGTATATTACCTGCAGAATCACCCATGCGGACGACAACAAGATTTTGTGACGGTACCACATAAATTTTCTGATCATTTTTCCCTAATGCCGAATACATATCTGCAGGAGCATTTGGTACCAATGGCCCGGGAAAAACAAATTGAACTTCGGGCAACATATAATTGCTTTTACCATTCAGCCATGTTAAGTAACCATAAGAGGGATTAAGACTTTGTGAAGTATTTATTTGCGTATTAAAATAGCTGGTGTCTGAAAGAATTGTTGTTTGATCCCATTTGCCTTTATTAAGAAGCAGCAAGCCAAATCTTGTCATACTTCTTGGAGTGCTATAGTAAACATTATTGTAACCTGTTTTTATCCAAAGACCATTCATTCCGATCTTATCCCTGATCTTTTCCTGGAAATAACCATTGTAAGTTTTGCCAGTGGCGTTTTCAACGACCTCGTCAAGCATTGTATAAGGTGCGTTATGATAAGCCCATCTTGTTCCGGCATCAGCTTTATATTGAAGACAGGAAGAAAGAGTACAATCATTATCAGGCACGCCGTCATCAAGTCCTGTTGTCATTGTTAACTGGTGACGTACAGTTATCAGGTTTTCTTTTGCGAGAGTGGCAGATGTCCATCCTGTACCGAGATATTGTGATGTTTTGTTATTAATATTAAGCAGACCTTCTTTTTGTGCAATACCAATTAGGAAAGCTGTCATTGTTTTACCCGCAGAAGCCCAGTACCAGTTGCTATCAACAGTAAAGGTTCCGAAATATTTTTCTGAAACGATTCTGCCGTTTTTCAAAATGATAAAGGCTCTTGTATTTTTTGTTTGCAGGTATGTATACAGATCATTTAGCTGTGTTTCGTTCCAATTCAAAGAAGCGGGAGTAGTGGTTTCCCAGGCGGATCCTGTGATAGGAGGAAAGTACATTGTTGAAGATACCGGGGGTACGGGAGCTGGGTTATTGTTTTTACTACAGGCAAAAAATAAAAAGACCGAAGCAAAAAATATAAGTGGAAGTATTCTCATAGTAAGGTTTCAGTGGCTTTCGACAGGAAATGGAAGTATTAGTTTAACAGCACACAAGATAATAAATGCTGATTTACCCCGGTATTCGCTGCCCGGTGGAAAAACAGTTATCAACATAATTTTTGATTCAGTCTTTAGGAAAAAGCTCATAGACGATAATTCACTGTCATTATTGGGAGGAGGGATTTATACGGTATAAAAGTTTGATTTCTCCCAATAGAAAGACGAGGTTTCTCCAATGAAATCTATTTGTAAAGTAAAGATATATCCCTCCAAACGCTGATGGGGCAAGGCTTTCATTAAATATATGAATAAAGAAATTCTGGAAATAGATCGTTGATATTTGTATTTTATTACCAGGCTAAATATTGCTTAGGTTCTCATTTATGCGATCAAAAAAACAGGAGGGTACCAGTTTTCATTGGGGAAAAAGCTAAGTTTTAGAATTTCTCATAGGGAAAATGTGAATAGAAAAAAGTTATAATCAATTTGGTGGAATGTAAAAAACTATATATTTGATACGGTAATGACTAATCCCATTAAGAATTTTTAAATCCAAAAAATCATGGCAACAAAGAAAAAAGCAGTTAAAAAAGCAGTTAAAAAAGCTGTAGTTAAGAAAGCAGTTAAAAAAGCTGTTGTTAAAAAGGCAATTAAAAAAGCTATTGTTAAAAAGGCAATTAAAAAAGCCGTTGTTAAGAAAGCAATTAAGAAAAAAGTTGCCCGTAAGCCAAACGCTGCTTTTATGAGAGCATTGACTCCAAGTTCAACATTATCCGGAGCGATCGGTGCTAGTGCAGTTCCCCGCACAGAAGCTGTTAAAAAGATCTGGGATTATATTAAGAAAAATAATCTCCAGGACAAAGCAAACAGACGCATGATCAATGCTGATGAGAAATTAAGACCTCTCTTTGGTAAAGACCAGGTTTCTATGTTTGATCTTGCTAAGATCCTTTCTAAACATCTTAGTTAAGAAATTACTTTATTTGAAAACGGGCTTCTTAACAGGGCCCGTTTTTTTATTTTATACTTGTGTATAAAATTTTTCTTGTGGATATGCAACTGCAAGAATATTTTTAAAGACTGTGATTTAAATGTTCAACGTTATGAACGGGTGCATGGCGGAGATATTAATTCGGCCTATTGCTTATTTACCCCGACAGGGAAATATTTCTTAAAAGTAAATGATAAGAATAGATATCCTTCAATGTTTACAAAAGAAGCAAACGGCCTGGGCAAGCTTCGTGAACTTTGTACACTTAAAATTCCGCAAGTCATTAAGCATGGCAGTTGTAATGATCAGCAATACCTGTTACTGGAATGGCTGGAAAAAGGATCGCCAAAAAAAGATATGTGGGAAAATTTTGGAAGGGGATTGGCAATGATGCATAAACAACAACAGGAATATTTTGGATTGAATGAAGACAATTATATAGGAAGCTTACATCAAAATAATGATCAGCATAATGAATGGTATTCTTTTTTTGTAGAGTGCAGGATAATGCCTTTGGTAAAAAAGCTATTTGATGCCAGCGATTTTTCTGCAACAGATATTCGTGACGCAGACCTTTTCTGTAATAATTTAAAATCCATTTTGCCCGACGAACATCCTTCTTTTTTGCACGGAGATCTTTGGGCCGGTAATTATATGATCACTTCCTCCGGATATGCAGCGATATTTGATCCGGCAGTTTATTGTGGCCATCGTGAAATGGATATTGGAATGACAAAACTCTTTGGTGGCTTCGACCAGCGTTTTTATGAAGCATATAATGAAACTTATCCCCTGGAAAAAGGATGGGAAAAGCGATTGCCAATTACCCAGCTATATCCTTTGCTTGTACATGCGGTTTTATTTGGCGGACATTATATTGAATCAGTAAAGAATATATTTAAAGCATTTTCTTAATTGATGAAGTGGTACCATGCTGTGACAATTATCAGTATAACTTATGAACAAACTCATTAATATTACCAGTTAAGAAGGTTAAATTTGGAGTGTTAGGTAAATAATTATTCACCATTAAAAACTCGGTTATGAAAAATACTTCAAAGATCCTGATTGCACTCGGAGCCGGTGTTGCAATTGGTGCTGTACTGGGTGTTTTGTTTGCTCCAGATAAGGGTACCGTAACCAGGCATAAACTAGCTGAAGGCGGTAAAAAGTTTGCTGATGATTTTAATCGTAAGATCAAACTTGGGAAAGAAAAATTGCAGGAAGAGTTTAGTAAAATGAATGACGTCATGGAAGAAGAATTAACATGATCGGCAAATTAAATTTACAGATATATGGAAAATGATTTTAATAATGCTGAAACTTTTGTAGACGATGTAAAGGAATATGTGAATACCAGGCTGGCACAATTAAAGCTGTCATTTGCGGAGAGGACGTCAAAAGTGATGGCTGTTATGATAGCTGTTGTTATGTCAGCCCTGGTTTTTTTTCTTTTCCTTGTATTAATATGTATTGCCGGTGCTATAGCTATAGGCCAGTGGATGGATAGTTTTTGGCTCGGATTCGTGATAGTTGGGGGAATAGTGCTTATCGTCGGCCTCCTCTTCTGGATAGCTAAAGATTCACTAATAAGAAAGCCGATCATGAATGCATTGATCAAAGCAATGTTTGACAAAGAAGAAAATGAAAAAGATTAGAAACATAAAAGATCTCGAACAGGAAAAATTGAAACTTCGGGTAAAACAACTCGAGTTGGAGAAGCAATTGGACCGATCATGGAAAGGATTAAGGAATAATTTTTCCATTAATAGAGTTGCGGAGCAAAAGCAACCTGGGGCCGGTTTCAATTTCAAAACAGGTAATGCATTTTTAAATGGAGCATTGAATTTCGGATCTGTTTTTTTGAGCCATAAAATAGGAATATTAGCTGGCAGAACGGTTGAAGATACAGCTGGAAAAATACTTGGCAAGATGAGTCAGAAAATTAACTCACTGGTTGCAAAAAAGAAAAGATCTTAAAAAGTTGATAGATTTTATTGAGGATAGTCTAATTTATACGGGTTATCCAGGCAAATTGATCAATAGAGAAATTCTTCGAATACAATTTAAACTCTTACTGTACTCGTAATTTGATCCGGTGGTTCTTTTTGTCGTAGTAAAAACTCATCCACCTTCAACGAAATTTCATCCAAAACATCCCTGGCCGCTTGCAGGTAATTGTCAGAAGTTCTGTGCACCATCAACACTTCTCCGTAAATGCTTAAGGTAATTTCGCAAATATGATCATTGACTGGGTCGGTATGCTGGTTTCTTAAAACTACTTCAGCGCCATAGATCTCATTGTCACGATGATAAAATTCCATCAGTTTTTCTTTTATAAAAAGGATCATATGCTCAGGTACTTCGCCTTGAGGTGTAAAGAATTCAATAGTCATACAAAATATTTTTTGGTAGTTATTGTTTGATCTTGCACGCAAATTACCTGCCCCTTCCTAACGATCTTCTGAGTACTCTCAAAGAAATAAGTGATACAAATCAGCCTAAATGATAAATATGATATGTAGATTGTTTGTTTGACAATAAATGCAAAAGCATAAGATTTTAAATTGGACTGGCCGGGTTTGCGGTCTGCTTATCGTTGGATTCTTTCTTTTGTTTTTTGTAGGTGAAGGAATTCCTGATATTATCAAGGGCAGAGGAAGAGAACTATTGATCTTCCTTCCATTTGCGCTTCCAGCACTTCTTGGTTATTTTATTGCATGGCGTCATCCTGTAAAAGGTGGATGGTTTATGATCGTTGGGGCATTACTGATGGCTGGCTATCTTTTCTACTTTAATGATGCCAGGGCCGGCCTGATATATGGTATTCCTACGGCAGGAGTTGGCCTATGTTTTCTTGCTGCTGGCGGAAAGGAACTGTTATGATCCGTATAATGAACAAGTAAAGTGAAAATTTGACACGGCGAACTGATTTTTTTACCCATATAAAATCTTCAATGCATGGTTTGTCCGTTAAACCTGAAATTTTTTCCGTTTCGGGACATGCGGCACAGTATTTCCTATACCTTCGCAGTCCCCAAAATCAATGGGCAGATCATTTTCAAAAACTCAAAAATCAATACAACTATGGCTAAAAAGTTAAGTGTTACCCCGCTTCACGACAGGGTAATTGTGAAACCGGCTCCTGCTGAGGAGAAAACTGCCGGTGGCATTATCATTCCGGATACAGCTAAAGAAAAACCACAACGTGGTGTTGTTATCGCTGCTGGTCCTGGCAAAAAAGATGAACCAATGTCAGTAAAAGCTGGCGATACGGTTCTTTATGGTAAATATGCTGGCACAGAAATTCAGATCGACAGCGATGACCTGCTGATCATGAGAGAAAGCGATATATTGGCAATTGTGTAATCTAGCACTCAGTACTCAGATAATAGTCTGAGACAAGTTGCAAAATAGAATTCCAGGTTTTCAACGGAGCGTCGCAAGGGACGATCAATCAAGGTTAGGAAAGCTGGAAACAAAAATCTAAATACTAAGTACTAAATACTTTAAATCTTAAAAAAAATGGCAAAACAATTATTCTTCGATATTGAGGCCCGCAATAGAATGAAAAGAGGTGTTGACATCCTGGCAAATGCCGTGAAAGTAACACTGGGCCCTAAAGGACGTAATGTAGTTATTGAAAAAAAATTCGGTGCACCGGGTGTAACTAAAGACGGTGTTACCGTTGCAAAAGAAATTGAACTGGAAGATCCCATTGAAAATATGGGTGCACAAATGGTAAAAGAAGTAGCAACCAAAACTTCTGATGTAGCAGGTGATGGTACCACTACAGCTACTGTTCTTGCACAATCTATCATCACAGAAGGATTGAAGAACGTAGCTGCCGGTGCTAATCCAATGGATCTGAAGCGTGGTATTGACAAAGCTGTTAAAGCTGTTGTTGAAAGCCTTGCAATCACAATCTCAGAAAGTGGGTAATGATAGCAAGAAGATCGAGCAGGTAGCTTCTATTTCTGCAAACAATGATGCAGCAATTGGAAAACTGATCGCTGAAGCAATGACAAAGGTTAGCTAAAGATGGTGTTATCACTGTTGAAGAAGCTCGTGGTACCGAAACAACTGTTGAAGTAGTAGAAGGTATGCAGTTCGATCGTGGTTATATCTCTCCTTATTTCGTTACCAACAGCGAAAAAATGGAAGCTGAACTGGAGAATCCTTATATCCTGATCTATGATAAAAAGATCAGCAGCATGAAAGACATTCTTCATATCCTGGAGAAAGTAGCTCAGCAAGGTGCGTCCATTATTGATCATCTCTGAAGATCTCGAAGGTGAAGCATTGGCAACATTAGTTGTTAACAAACTTCGCGGTACGTTGAAAGTAGCTGCTGTTAAAGCTCCTGGTTTTGGTGATCGCAGAAAAGAAATGCTGCAGGATATCGCTATCCTTACTGCAGGTACTTGTGATCAGCGAAGAGCAAGGTTACAAATTAGAGAATGCTGATCTTACTTACCTCGGTAAGGCTGACAGAAGTAGTAATTGATAAGGACAATACAACGATCGTTGACGGTAAAGGAAAGAAAGCTGACATCATTGCACGTATCAACCAGATCAAAGCTCAGATCGAAGTAACTACTTCTGATTATGATAAAGAAAAATTACAGGAACGTCTTGCTAAATTAGCGGTGGTGTTGCTGTATTGCATAGTTGGTGCTGCTACTGAAATGGAAATGAAAGAAAAGAAAGACCGTGTTGATGATGCACTTCATGCAACAAGAGCTGCAGTTGAAGAAGGTATTGTTCCAGGTGGTGGTGTAGCTTTCATCCGTGCTATCGAAGCAATTGATAAAATGAAAGGAAGCAATGAAGATGAAAGAACTGGTATCGCTATTGTAAAAAGAGCGTTGGAAGAACCACTTCGTCAGATTGTAGAGAACGCAGGAATTGAAGGTTCTATCGTTGTTCAGAAAGTAAAAGAAGGAAAAGGTGATTTTGGTTTCAATGCAAGAACTGAGCAGTATGAGAAATTAATTGCTGCTGGTGTTATTGATCCAACTAAAGTTACCCGTGTAGCTTTAGAGAATGCAGCTTCAATTGCCGGTATGTTACTCACTACTGAGTGTGTAATTGCTGACAAACCTAAGAAAGAAGAAGCTCCTCATTCACATGGCGCACCTGATATGGGTGGCATGGGTTACTAAACCCCCAGCCCCTAAAGGGGAGTTAGGAAAATTATACAAGCATCCCACTTCGAAAGAGGTGGGATTTTTTTATTTCATTTATCATTATCTTGAAAAAAACTTAACTGCATGAGAAGGCTTTTCATTTCTTTCCTGGTATTATTTGTTTGGGTAAAAACATTTTCACAAACTGATAATAAAGAAATACAGAACAAGGTTGATGTGTTTGATAAATATATTCAGTCGTCCATGCCTTTATGGAAAACAACAGGTCTTTCTGTTGCAGTGGTTAAAGATGGGAAGGTGATCTTTAAAAAAGGATATGGCGTTACTAATATTGATAAACCACAACCGTTTACCACTTCTACAATTTCTTTTTGCGCTTCTACCACCAAAGCAATGACCGCTGCTTGTATCGGTATGCTGGTTGATGAAGGAAAGATCAAATGGGATGATAAGCTGAAAGAAATATTACCGGGATTTCGTTTATATGATCCTTATGTAAGTGATGAAATAACTGTTCGTGATCTTCTTCGGCATAATGCAGGATTGGGTAATGGCGACAGGCTTTGGTTGTTTGGATATTCTTCTGAAGAAATTGTGAGGCGCATGCGGTATATGAAACCTGCTTATTCCATGCGGTCTTCTTTTATTTATCAAAACCTGATGTATGTAGTAGCGGGTGAAGTAATAAAGAAAGTTAGTGGCATGCCCTGGAATGAATTTATAGCTAAAAGAATTTTTCAACCATTGGGCATGAATCATACATACACAAAATTCACTGATGCCAAAAATGAGCAGAGTATAATGACACCACATTTTTTATATGGGGATTCTGTTATTAAAACAATTGAAGCGATCAATTTCGGTGGTTACGATCCGGCCGGCAGTGTTGTATCCTGTATTGATGATATTACAAAATGGATGCAGTTTTTGCAGGATAGTGCTATTGTAAATGGAAAAAGATTGATCAGGGCAGAAACATTTGCAGAATTTTTTAAACCACAGTCTTTTGTTACCCGGGCCGAGTTTTATCCAACACAGGAAAAAACACATCCCCATTGGACAACTTATGGTTTAGGATGGTTTCAGCAGGATTATCGTGGACGAATGTTTCAATTCCATACAGGCAGTTTGGATGGTGCAGTTGCTATTTTTGGTTTCTTACCTGAAGAAAAATTTTCTATTTATGTCTTCAGTAATCTTGATCATACAGAAATACGGCATGCATTGATGTGGAAGGCTACCGACCTGTGGTGCTTTAATGATAATAGCCGCGATTGGAGTACGGAGTTGTTTTTCTTGTATAAAGACAGAAGGGATTCTGCACGCATTAGGGAAAAAGAGAGAGAAGCTAAAAGAGTTGTGGGAACAAAACCTTCATTGCCACTTATAGCATATGCAGGAAAATTTACAAACGAAATTTATGGCGATGCAGAAATTGTAATAAATGGGAATGACCTCACAATAAAATTTCCGAATAAGATCAGTCTTTTATTGAAGCACTGGAATTATGATGTTTTTAGGGGCTACTACAATTATGAGTGGTATGGTAAGACATGGATCACATTTTCACAAAATTCCGATGGAAAAATTGCCCAATTTGAATATGACGGGGCAGTATATAAAAAGAAAGATTGATTTTGTAGGTCCATTGGGAGGTTTAATTCTAATTTAATCATTAAAAACAGTGATTTGGGCTTACCTTTGCGCCTCAAAAATAGCAATAAATGATCAGTGTAAAAGACCTGAAACTGGCCTACGGCAAAAGGGTTTTGTTTGAAGAAGTGAATCTCAATTTCACCAAAGGGAATTGTTATGGTGTGATCGGTGCCAATGGTGCCGGTAAAAGTACTTTCTTAAAAATATTAAGCGGAGAAATAGAAGCCAATAAAGGAACCGTGGAAATAACTCCCGGCGAAAGAATGGCAGTATTGAAACAAAACCAGTTTGAGTTTGATGAACAAACTGTTTTGAATACGGTGATGATGGGCCATAGCAAAATTGTGGTCAGTGACGAAAGAAAGAGAAAGCATTTATGCACTGGCTGATTTTACCGAAGAAGATGGAATGAGGGCCGGTGAACTGGAAGGTGAGTTTGGTGAAATGGGTGGCTATACTGCCGAAAGTGATGCAGCAACTTTACTAAGTGAACTGGGTGTAAAGGAAGAATATCACCAGTCACTGATGAAAGATATTCCTTCCAATTTAAAAGTTCGGGTGTTGCTGGCACAGGCATTGTTTGGCAATCCTGATATTTTATTATTGGATGAGCCTACCAATGGTCTTGGATATTGAAACGATCAGCTGGTTGGAAAATTTTTTGGCTGATTATGAAAATATCGTTCTTGGTGGTGAGCCACGACCGTCACTTTCTGGATGCAGTATGTACACATGTGGCAGATGTGGATCGGCAGAAAATAAAAATATTTACCGGTAACTATACTTTCTGGTATGAAAGTTCACAATTGATGGCCCGCCAGATAGGTGATAAGAATAAAAAAACAGAAGAGAAGCGGCAGGCATTGATTAGATTTCATTGCACGCTTCAGCTGCCAATGCATCAAAAAGTAAACAGGCTACTTCAAGAAAAAAAGCATTGGAGAAATTAACGATTGAAGAAATAGAACCGAGTTACAGAAAATATCCCGGCATTATTTTTCAGCAATTGCGTGAAGTGGGCAACCAGATATTGAATGTTGAGAAACTTAGCAAAGTCAGTTGATGGCCGGGTGCTTGTTTAAAAATGTAACCTTTACAGTAAATAAAGGAGATAAGATCGCATTACTGAGCCGTGACCCATTGGCTGTTACCAGCTTCTTTAATATCATAACGGCAGAAACAATTGCTGACAGCGGTTCTTATGAATGGGGAGCTACTGTTACACATGCTTACCTGCCACAGGAGAACAGTGAATTCTTTACAGGAGAAATGAACCTGATGGATTGGCTTCGCCAGTATGTTCCCGATCATGTGAAAGATGTGGATGAACCATTCCTACGAGGGTTTTTAGGGAAAGATGTTATTCAGCGGTGATGATGTGTTGAAGAAAACAAATGTATTAAGCGGTGGTGAAAAAGTTCGTTGCATGATCAGCCGGATGATGTTGCAAAATCCAAATGTGATTTTATTGGATCAGCCCACCAACCACCTTGACCTGGAAAGTATTCAAAGCTTCAACGAACAGTGTACCGATTATCAAAGGCATCGTTTTACTTACCAGCCATGACCATACATTTATGCAAACCGTTGCCAACCGTGTTATTGAATTAACACCAAAAGGTATCATTGACCGCCTGATGGAGTTTGATGAATACCTGGCTGATGAAAGAGTGAAGGCGATGAAGGAAGAGTTATATAGATGATAGTTTTACAGATGATAGATAATAGTTGATTAGAACTTAAACAGGCTGTGATCCTATAGTTCAGTTATCTTAATCTTCTTCCATCTCACTTTTATTCCGCCACCATCATGTATTTGCAAAGCAATAAATCCATTGCCTGCACCGATCTTTTCATCTTTAATATAGATCATTTGATGACCATTGAGCCAGGTGGTCACTTCATCTCCAATCACTTTTAATTTGAGTTTATTCCATTTACCCGTCTTTAAATATTTTTCATGTGTTGAATCAGGTTGTATCAGCCATCCACGGCCATACGATTCATAAACACCACCAGTATGATGATTAACAGGAGCTACTTCGCATTGCCAGCCACTGATCTTTACACCCTCAATTGATGAACGAAAGAATACACCGCTGTTTCCATTTGCTTCCTGTTTGAATTCAAGTGTCAGCTCAAAGTTTTTATAGGATTTATTTGTAGAGAGATAACCATATTGTTTATCTGGTCCGCTTTCACAGATCATTTCGCCATTTTCAACATACCATCTCTCCGTTCCATGTATAGTCCAACCCGCAAGATCTTTTCCATTGAATATCGAGACCTTATTCTGTGCGGTTGTTAGTAAGAAAGAAAGTAAACAAATAACCAGTAATCTGATTTTCATATTTCAATTTTATTTCACGGAAGTTACAGAAGTTGACTTCATAAAAAGCAAGCTGCTTTCATATCTTTTATTATCTTACTTGCTTTTATGCCACCACCAACATTTCAGCGAACCATAGGATTGTCCACTGCAATAGCTCTTATCATCGCCACCATTATCGGCTCAGGCATTTTTATGCGACCGGCTGAAATGGCAGCACTGCTTGGTTCACCAATTTTAATTTTTGCAGTCTGGATATTTGCCGGTCTTTTTACTATGCTTTCAGTAATGGTATTTGCAGAGGTTGCAGCTATGATCCCGGAAACAGGCGGACCTTATGCATTCATGCGGCACATGTATGGAGATTTCTGGTCTTACTTATATGGATGGGCTGCATTTGCAGTTATTAATTGCGCCGGCTCCGCTGGTATTGCTTTTATTACTTCTCAGTATTTGGAATATTTTTTTAAGTTACCGCGTTTCTCACCAGAAATAGAACAATCTATTATTTTTCATATTCCATTGGTTGGTGATCTGCTTCCATTGCATGACTTTGGAGTAAAAACATTAACCATTATAATTCTATGCATATTCACATGGATCAGCTATCGAAGTACTAAAACAAGCGGATTGTTAATGAACATTTTTTCAGCTGCAAAAGTTGCAGCGATCATTTTGTTAGTAGGTGGTTTGTTTGTTTCGGGCAATGGTTCATTTGCAAATTTTGCACAATCATCTGAAATAATAAAACCAGCTGGTTTTGCACTTGTCACTGCTTTAGTTGCTGCCTTTAATGGTGCATTGCAGGCTTATGACGGATGCAATAATATGCTCTACATAACTGGTGAGATAAAAGATCCCGGTCGAAATATTCCGAAAAGTTTGTTTATAGGATTATCAGCTTGTATTGTCATTTATCTACTCATCAATGCAGCAATGATCTATGTATTACCTGTAGATAAAATGGCCGGTTCATCTTTGGTAGCCGCTGATGCGTCAACTGCTGCCTTTGGAGTTATTGGCGGCGGATTGATCGCATTTCTTATTAGCTTTTCAGTATTGGGCACAACTGCCTCAAATGTTTTTACACCACCAAGAATGACATTTGCCATGGCTCGGAATGCGCAGTTTTTTAAAATGGCGGGTAAAGTGCATCCAAAGTTTCATACTCCAGGCAATGCGCTGCTGGTTCATCTTGGGCTAATGATCTTGATGGTGCTGAGCGGTTCATTCTTTATATTGGCCGACATGTACATATTCATTTCGTGGACATTTAACCTGATGCTGATGATCGGCCTTTTTATCCTCCGCAAAAAAATGCCCGATAAGGAAAGACCCTATCGTGTCTGGGGCTACCCGTGGATACCTATACTGGTGATCTTATTCAATGCCTTTTACCTGATCATTACACTGGTGGATGATATTCAAAACTATATAGAGGGCAAAACAAGATTAATGAATTCTGTATTCGGCATCATGGTAACAGCTTCCGGTATTCCGCTTTATTACTATTTCCGATGGAAGTACAAAAACAAAACAGGTACTGATTTCTCAAAGCCGATATAGGATTTCTCCGATTCAGAAAAATAGTGTCTAAGATATAGTGATGTTCAAACATCTTTTATTTAAATTAGACTTTCGAACCAATTATCCGGTCCTATTAAACCCGTTAATCCTGTCGGGAAATACCGTATCCGCAACGGCAGGTATAGTTCGCCACCGGCGAATATTCGGGCTGAACCAAAATCATCTACCAAAAAATTAAAGACCCCGGCAGTGTCGGGGTTATTTTTTTATTAGTAACCGTACCTGCGCCTATTTTTGCTCAAATATCTTTATGCGCTACATGAAATGGGTCGGCTTGTTTGCAGTAATTCTTTTGATCGTGTCTTGTTTTTTGCCCTGGGTGATTATTGACTCAAAAAATATCACATTTACCGGAGTTAATTTAGCAATCAAAAATTTTGGCAGACCAGGCTACTTTCATTTTCTTTTCGGCGTCTTCTTTATCATTTTTCATTTTATTCCAAGGCTGTGGGCCAAGAGATGTAATTTATTAGTGGTTGCATTGAATATAGCATGGGCCATAAGAAACTATTTTATTATATCCATGTGCAGGGAAGGAGAGTGCCCCGAAAAACAAATTGGACTATGGCTTGTATTGCTTGCGTCAGCTTTAATACTGACCGCTGCGCTTTTCCCTGATATAAAATTGAAAGAAGAAAAAAAAGGTTGAGGCTAAGGTTTATTATTACTATTTGATCTTAAAATTTTAAACCCCGGAGTCTTGTCATACCGAGTCGAAATTCAATGAATCTTGAATTTGAATGAATATATGCGAGGTATCTCAGGTTCGGCGGCAACCGGAGATACCTCGACTAATTTTTCTTATAAAATATAAGTTTAAAATTTACCGTCTCGGTATGACAAGACTCAGTATGAGCGGTGATCAATTATAAAATTCAACGATCTGCATTTATTATCCTTCAAATAATTTCGCTACACCAAATGCAGCCGCGGCAGCCACTGCACCGATCAGCATTACCCTTAATGCGCCCCACCAGACATTGACACCAGTGATCTTACTTTTGAAAAATCCAAAAACAAAAAGACATAATAACGTAACAACCACAGATATTTTTAATCCTTCAGTTGGTGAATCAACAAAAAAGTAAGGGCTTAACGGAACAAGACCCCCGAACACATAAGAAAGTCCAATGTTCAATGCGGATTTTGTTGCTCTTTTAGGATCAGGTTTTTCTAAACCTAATTCATACTTCATCATAAAATCCACCCATTGTTTTTTATCCTTTGCAATTTCTTCTGTGGCTTTATCTTGTAATTCTTTACTTAAACCAATATTTGCAAAGAATTCTTTTGTTTCTTCTATTTCCCTGTGACGAAGATTCTCAACTTCATAATATTCTCTTTTTACTTCGCTGTTGTAATGATCCTGTTCTGTTTTGCCAGCAAGATAACCACCAAGTCCCATGGCAATAGAACCAGCAGCAATTTCTGCAATACCTGCAATAACAATAATATGAGTTGAATCAACAGCGCCACTAAGACCAGCGGCCAGTGCAAATGGTACCGTAAGGCCATCACTCATCCCGATTACCATGTCTCTTAAAACATCACTGCTTTTTAAATGTTCTTCTTTATGGTCATGATGAAGGTATGTATCCATAGTTGGTTTGTAGTTTGAGGTTTATAGTTTGAAGGTATGGCCTTATTTACAATAAAAAGCCGTTGTAGATTATCTCACCGGTTGATTATCATCAGGGAAAAAATTAATCCAGAACGGAAAGGCTCTTTCTAATTATTTCAACACATTCCATTATCTGTTCTTTATTGATAATAAGCGGCGGTGCAAATCTTATCTTATCACCATGAGTTGGTTTTGCCAGCAACCCATTTTCTTTTAGTGCAAGACAAAGTTCCCATGCTGCATCTTTATTCCTGTGATCAATCACAATAGCATTTAATAAACCTTTACCCCTTACCATTGCAACATGCAGCGAGTTGATCTTTTTTAATTCTTCTCTTAATAATTCACCCATTGCTGCTGCATTCTCCGCCATCTTTTCATCTTTCAATACCTGTAATGCAGTAATAGCTACTTTGCAGGCAAGAGGATTGCCACCATAAGTGGAACCATGTTCACCAGGTTTTATGACCATCATTATTTCATCATCTGCAAGAACAGCACTGACTGGCATCATACCTCCGCTTAATGCTTTACCAAGAATTAAAATATCCGGTCGTACATTTTCATGATCACAGGCCAGCATTTTACCTGTTCTCGCCAAACCGGTTTGTATCTCATCAGCAATAAAAAGAACATTGGCTTCTTCACATAGTTGTTTTGCTTTTGATAGATAACCATCATCCGGAACTAATACTCCGGCTTCACCTTGTATTGGTTCAACAAGAAAGCCTGCAACATTTTTATCTTCCAATGCTTTTTCCAATGCATTAATATCATTATATGGAATGAAATAAAGCCCGGCATATAAGGACCAAAATTTTTTCTTGCTAATGGATCACTGCTGAAAGAAATCACAGTTGAGGTTCTTCCATGAAAATTTCCTTCACACACAATGATCGTTGCTTTTCCTTCTGCAATTCCTTTTACTTCATAGGCCCATTTCCGGCAAAGTTTGATAGCTGTTTCAACAGCTTCAACACCGGTATTCATCGGCAAGCACTTTATCATATCCGAAATAGTGAGTGATGAATTTTTCATATTCACCAAGCACATCGTTATGAAATGCCCGGCTTGTTAATGTAAGTTTTTGCGATTGCTCAATAAATGACTGCAACAATTTTTGGATGACAATGTCCCTGGTTCACGGCAGAGTAACCGCTTAGAAAATCATAATAACGTTTACCATCCACATCCCATACATAAACTCCTTCACCACGTTCAAGCACAACAGGAATAGGATGATAATTATGAGCTCCGTATTGTTCTTCGAGTTCGAAATAGTATTGTGTCTTTGCTGACATATTAATTGTTGATTGCATAAAATCTAAAATGATGAAATAAATATAAAATGAGAAAGTGACCTCCCATCTGGGAGGTGAAGATCGATTTTATCCTCGATGATTGAGTAGATCGAGATTTTGCTTCAAGAAAGAATGATATGAATAAAGACTGTTGGATAATCTGAAATTTGATGCAAGATAATAAAAATGCCGTGAGAGTTCAACTGGGTTGAGAAGTAATTGATGCATGATAAGGTTTAGCCGATCAGCCTGGTTTAACTTGCAGCCTTAAACAAATTAATAGGAAATGTCTTACACAATTCCGGCAGGTACCCGCATTGGTCATGTTCATTTAAAAGTAGCTGATCTTGAAAGGTCTTTGAAATTTTATCGTGATCTGCTGGGATTTGAAGTGCAGCAATATTATGGTGATAGCGCTGTTTTTATTTCAGCAGGTGGTTATCATCATCATATCGGGTTAAATACATGGCACAGTAAAAATGCCGGCCCAGCACCGGTAAACGCAGCCGGTCTTTTTCATACTGCTATTTTATATCCAACAAGAAAAGACCTGGCTATTGCATTGAAAAGATTAATTGATGCAAACTATCCTTTGACCGGCGCATCTGATCATGGAGTTTCAGAAGCTATTTACTTAAATGATCCTGATAGAAATGGGGTGGAATTATATTGGGATAAACCAAAAGAGCAATGGCCAAAAGATGAAAAAGGAAATTTACTAATGGTAACTGATGCTTAGATCTGAATGAGCTGTTGAAATTAGCTAGTATCATTACGAAACTATCCCGATGAGCAAGATTATCAGCACTAACATGAATCCAAATATCTACATACATTCAGCTTCCATTAACAAAATAATTCTGCAGGAAAAGACAATTGATAGACGCTTCTTTCTTTTTCAAAAATTCCATACACAGTGCTGCCGCTGCCACTCATGGATGCATAAATAGCACCGGCATCATACAATTCATCTTTTATCTTTTTTATTTCAGGATATTGTTTAAAAACAGGTTTCTCAAAATCATTTTTTAATTCATCTTTCCATGTTACTACTGGTTGCTGAATGATTTCTTTATTGATTTAACGGGCTTCAATGGCTGGAGTAGTTGCAAAAAGCCCAGGCTGTACTGATATGAATTGCCGGGTTAACAACAACGAATTTATATGCGGAAAGATCAAGTTTTATTTGTTCCAGTATTTCACCTCGACCTGTTGCAAAGCAGGGTTTATTTAAAATAAAAAAGGGACAATCACTCCCAAGTTGTAATGCATAATTGATCAATTGTTTTTCGGAAAGTTACAGATCAAATTTTTTATTCAGCAATTTTAATGTGAATGCTGCATCTGCACTGCCGCCACCAAGTCCAGCACCCATCGGAATTACTTTGTGCAAATGCATTTGAACTGCTGGCAACTGAGGGAAATCTTTTTTCAGCAGATGATAAGCTTTTAAGCAAAGATTATTTTCTTGATCACCTTCAATTGGCAAACCACTCATTGTAGAATTGAACATTGAGCGTTGAATATTGAATATTTTTTTCCTCAACTATTTCAAGCACATCTTAAACGGAATAGGATAGAAAACAGTTTCAAGATCATGAAAGCCATCGTCTCGCTTGATTACGATGTTTAGTCCAAGATTGATTTTACAATTGGGAAATGAAACCATAGACAGAACCAGGATCATGGGAATTTTATGGATTATGAGGAAAAACGAAAACTAATAAACAAAGCAGATAATACAAAGTATGCTCCCAATATCCTCAAAATCTATTTCTAATCTGGCTAAATCGTGGTTCTATTTCTTTTTCCGGCTGTTTATTTCATCACGGATCGCAATGGCACGAATATAATCTTCACTTTCCAGCACCTCATTCAGCAAGAGTATTCAATTCTTCAAGACGTCATGGTTTTCAGGTCTTCATTACCTGCCAGCACGTTTCTTCCACCACTACTTCCTGTTTTGCTTTTTTCTTTTTTCCGTTGTACCGTGTGTCTTCCATCAGTATGCCGGCACTTTCAAGAATATTTTCATAGGTATAAATAGGACAGCCAAAACGAACAGCCAAGGCCAATGGCATCAGAGGTCCTTGAATCAATTTCAACCGTATCATTTTCAGATAGAGCAAACCAGTTTGGAATAAAAAATGCCTTCCTGCAGATCGCAGATAATGATCTCATGCAGGTCAATGGCAAAGGCATTCATGAAATTTTTCATCAGGTCGTGGGTAAGGGGCCGGCTGGGTTGCATTTTTTCCAAAGCCACAGCAATAGCCTGTGCTTCAAATCCCCCGATCACAATAGGTAAGACGGCGAAGTCCATTCACTTCGCCCAGCACCACCGCATAGGAATGTGTTTGGGTAATGCTGTGTGATAAGGCCACTATTTCCAGTTCTATTTTCTTCATAAATATGGCACGAAACTAATGCATTTAATAAAGATTAATTGATATAAATGACTTGCTCAATTAAAAGCCTGATTATAGACAGGTAAAAATAAAGGCTAACTGGTTACCCAGTCAACCTTTTAAAAACTATTTCTTAGATTAGGCTATGCCTTTTATTTTCTTTACAGCTTCGGTAATCTTTGGCACTACTTCAAAAGCATCACCCACAATTCCATAATCAGCAGCTTTAAAGAAAGGAGCTTCGGGATCTTTATTGATAACAACAATCACCTTACTTCTGTTTACACCGGCCAGATGTTGAATGGCTCCGGAAATACCAATAGCAATATATAAATTGGGTGCAATGGCAATACCTGTTTGTCCTACGTGTTCATTATGCGGACGCCAGTGTGCATCTGCAACCGGACGGCTACAGGCAGTGGCTGCATGTAATATTTTTGCCAGTTCTTCAACCATGCCCCAGTTCTCAGGTCCTTTCAATCCACGACCAGCACTCACCACTATTTCTGCTTCTGTCAATGGAACTTCACCACTTGCTTTGGTAACATTGGTTACTTTTACTTTAGCTGCATCAACTGTTGCATTGAAAGCAACAACTTCTGCAGTTCCTTCACCTGCTACAACTTGATATGCATTTGGATTAAGTGCAATGATCTTTATATCTGTAGTTGACGGAAATATTGGCAAATGCTTTACCGGAGAAAACATTTTTCTTTACCACAAAACCATTGCTTGTATCGGCAATGCAACAGCACCGGAAACTAATCCTGCTTTTAATCGGGCAGATAAGCGGGGAGCAATTGCTTTTCCATCCACATTATTGGAAAATACAATCACTTTGGCGCCTGTTTTTTCAGCTACCTGTGCAATTACTTTGGTATAAACCTGTGCATCCAAATGATTCAAGTGCATCATTGTTGACATGATGAATTTTCTTTACACCATATTTACCCAATGCAGCAAGATCATCTTCACTGTACCTAGTACAACACCTTCAGCAGTTGTGCCTAGTTGTTCGGCAACTTTAGCGCCATAGCTTATTGCTTCCAAGTGAAGCTTTTTTTATATGACCTTCAGCTGTATCTATAAATATTAAAACAGACATAATTTTATTTATAGATGTTTAGAATTACTGATTGCAGATTGATAAATATCTAAAATTCCGCAATCCGATTAATCAATGCAATTAGATTACTTTTGCTTCTTCATGTAACAATCTCACCAATTCTTCCACATTATCCGGCGACACTAATTTCACACCTGCTTTTGCAGGTGGTAATCCAAAACCTGCAACTGTTGTTAAGTGCATCAACGGCAGCTGGTTCAACTACTTTCAATGGTTTTGTTCTTGCGGCCATGATACCTCTCATATTCGGAATACGTTGTTCTGCCATTCCTTTCTGGCAACTAACCACAACCGGTAGATCCACTTCACAAATTTCTTCACCACCTTCAATTTCTCGGGTGATGGTTGCTTTAGTTCCGCTCAATTCAAATTTGGTAGCAAGTGAAACATAAGGCAGATCCAATAATTCTGCTACCATGCCACCAATAGATGAACCATTGTAATCAATGGTTTCTTTACCGGTAAATACAAGATCATAACCGCCTTGTTTTGCCACTTCAGCAATTTGCGAAGCGATATAAAAACTATCATGACTATCTGCATTTACACGAATGGCTTCATCGCCACCAAGTGCCAATGCTTTGCGGATGATCGGATCGGTATCGGCAGCACCAACAGTTACTAAATGAATAACAGTGGAAGCATCTGCTTCTTTCAATTCAATGGCACGAACCAGTGCATACCATTCATCGTATGGATTGATGATCCATTGCACGCCATTGGTATCGAATTTCGTGTTGTTATCGGTGAAGGCTATTTTTGCCGTGGTATCCGGCGTTTTACTGATACAAACTAAGAATCTTCATTGTAGATATATTTCGTATTGTCAGAAAGGATAGTTGTTTATGCAACTAACGCAAAGATAGGGAAGCAGAATTAATAATTAATAATTATTAATTAATAATTTATTACAGATGGACAGGATTGAAAAATTAAAAGAATTTTTGACAGACAAATCCAACGGATAGTTTTCTGCAGCATGCATTGGCGCTGGAGTATATTAAACTGGGAAATGATGAATGAGGCAAGGAAATTATTTGAAGTCAATACTTGAACAGGGAACCGGGTTATATTGGGAGCTTATTATCATCTTGCCAAATTACTGGAACGAAATGGTGAAACAGATGCGGCAATTAAGGTATATGAAAAAGGAATGGAAGAAGCAAAGAAAGCAGGAGATAATCATGCATGGTGAGTTGAGAGGTGCTTATGAGGAGTTGACTTTTTAACCCCTGACCCCTAAAGGGGAGACTTAGACAGAGTCTTCTTTACGTCAATGAGATTTAAAAAATAAGTGAGTTTTGAATTGTGTCACCATCGGAATTAATACTATTAAACTTTTGTTGCGTCGCACACTTGTACTTTTGGAATACTATTGAACAAATTTGAATTTACTTCAACGATACCAGGAATTTATTAAGAAAGAAAATCTTTTCTCACCAAAAGATAAACTGCTGCTGGCTGTAAGCGGCGGAATGGATTCTGTTGTGCTTATGTGAATTATGCAAACAGGCCAGGCTATGATTTCATCATTGCTCATTGCAATTTTCAATTAAGAGGAGAGGAGAGTGAAAGAGATGAAGAGTTTGTAAGACAGCTGGGCAGAAAAGTATAAGGTAGAAGTTAATGGTTAAGAAATTTGATACAGAAAAGTATGCTGCAGAAAATAAAATATCTATCCAGGAAGCAGCAAGAGAGTTAAGGTATGAATTGGTTTGCTGAATTAGTTGAGAGTTCAGGAGTCCGGAGTCAGAGTCATGAACCCTCAGACTCCCGACTCCAGACTCCGAACTTTCCTCCTCACTGCTCATCATGCTGATGACAATACAGAAACGGTGTTAATGAATTTTTGTCGGGGTACAGGTTTGCATGGACTTAACAGGTATCCCTGTTTCCGATCGGACATATCAGGAGACCTTTACTTGATCTTTTTCAAAAGAAGAATTGATTGCGTTTGCCAAAGAAAACAAACTGGAATTTGTTGAAGATTCTTCCAATCAATCTTCCAAATACACCCGTAATCTTTTTCGCAATGAGATCATTCCTGCTATCAGCAAAGTATATCCGCAGGTAAAAGAAAATTTACAGGATAATATCAATCGTTTCAAAGAGATTGAAAAACTTTATAAGCTTTCGGTTGGTGAAATTAAAAAGAAACTTGCAAAAAAAAAGGAAGTGAAATTCATATTCCTGTCAAACAATTAATGGCTTATCAATAACCGGGCATTGATCTATGAGATCATTTCTGATTATGGCTTTTCAGAAAAACAGGTGGATGAAGTGATCAAACTGGCAGAAAGTGATTCGGGAAAATATATTCAATCGCCAACATTCAATTATCGGATCATCAAACACCGGCATTGGTTTATCATCAGCCCTGTTCAGTCTGACAGAATCGGAAAATATTATTATTGAAGAAGGGATTAAGCAATTAGGAATTTGCAATTGGGCAACTCTGCAATTGAAGCTATTCCTGATTCCCAATTCCACAATCCCAAATTCCAACCATATCAGCTTGTCTCGATGCAAAAGAAATCACATTTCCTCTGCTGCTGCGCAAATGGAAAACCGGCGATTATTTCTATCCACTTGGGAATGAAGAAGAAAAAAAAGCTTTCCCGTTTTTTTATTGACCAGAAATTATCAAAAACAGAAAAAGAAAAAATCTGGGTGATTGAAATGGATAAAAAAATTATCTGGGTTGTTGGTCATCGAATTGATGAAAGATTTAAAGTAACAGAAAAAACAAAGAGTGGTTTAAAGATCAGTTATCTCCCGAATGTAATTAGCTGACTTGGGTCCATATTTCTTATCTGCATCAACAAATATTTCCAGTACAGGATAATCCGAAAACGCCTGGCAGGCAATGATCGTAAAACCAATACCAAACAATGCTCCGAAAATATGTGCGGAATGATTGATATTTCCCCCGCCTCGTTTATCCATCCATCCGGAAACAAAAAGATAGAGGAGGCCAAAAAGAAAACCAGCAATATAGATGGGAATAAAGAAAAGGCCAAGCTTCGCCAACGGGAAAAAAAGGATGCCGGCAAATATGACTGCTGAAACAGCTCCTGATGCGCCGAGACTGCGATAATGATAATTGTCTTTATTATTTGATATAGGTTGGAATAACAGATGCTGCAAGTGCCAATACATACATGCCGAGATAAACAAGTTTGCCTATTGGCCCGAAAGCTTCCATGAATTTAGCTTCCACTGCTTCGCCAAAAAGGTATAAAGAGATCATGTTAAAAATAAGATGACCCCAGTCTGCATGTATCAGTCCGCAACTAAAGAAACGATAGATCTGTCCGCGGCTGGACTGCAGGAGGATAAAAAATAAATTGATCCAATAACTTCTGATTGCTGAAAGCAATGAATGAAACTATACCGGTTGCAATGATGATGATTAAAGTAATTGAAATTTCCATGTGGTAAATCTAAATTATTTATGATGATATTTTTCATTTCTTAAAATACTGCAGGCCCTGTAAACTTGCTCGGCCAATATCAGCCTTACCAATTGATGCGGAAAAGTAAGAGCGGAAAGACTCCATTTATGATTAGCTCTTTTTAATACAGCTTCATCAATTCCAAAAGCGCCGCCAATCAGAAATACGAGGTTCTTTACACTTTCGTTTCCTCTTTTCAGAATGAAATCTGCCAGTGACTCCGATGTAAATTGCTTTCCTCTTTCATCAAGAGCAATAAGGTAATCGTCTTTGTTCAGCCATTCCAGCACTATTTCACCTTCTTTTTTCTTCAGATCCATTTCACTCATCATGCCGGAATTTTTGGGTAAAGGAATAATTGTCCATTCTACAGGATAATACTTTGAGATGCGTTTTGTAAAATCTTCCACACCTTCTTTGATATAGCTCTCATTATTTTTTCCAATACTCCAAAAATGTATTTTCATATACCCTAGCCCCTAAAGGGGTTTTAGTGAAGTTCAAAAGTAGTGATGAACCATCTTTAAATAAAAAACATCCGCCTGATGCAGATGTTTTCAACTTTATAAACGATTACTGGCAACCAGAAACGGGTAACCAGCAACTATTTTATTTCAAAATCTTTTTTGAATGACATAAATGTAAACCGGTAAAGTGAATTGGTTGGATCAAGCTGAGTCGCTTTCATATAATGGTTAAAAGCTTCTGCTATATAATGATTCTCCTCTAGCACAAAACCAAGACGGAAATTCATCTCAGCTTCGCTTTCCGGGGCATCGTGTTGTTTTATTGAGTTTAAAAAACTAGCATAGTTGTCTTTTGTTACATAGTGGAGATATTTCCTGTCTTGATTTTCCGGCTCACCCTTCACAGTTGCACTCCAGTAATAAATTTTACCCGGCTGCAATAATTTTAATAATTCAGAAATATCTACATGCTTTTTCTTTACTGACTTTGCTACTAAAACTTTTGTTTTGCTATCATCATATAATTTAAAGTCAAACTCTTCAGCTTCTGTATATGCTTTCCAGGAAAGAGGAATTGTGCCGGAAACATAGTTCACTGAATCTAAACGTGGGTCAACCCAAACATTATTGATATCGCCACGACCAACTGCTCCCACATTTGCCATGTAATTCTTGCGATTTTTTTCAGGAGTGCCTTTTGATTTTGTCAGCTCACTCCAAATATATTTCATGTAGTTGGCGCTGACCGAGCTGTTATTTGTTTTGCAGGAATCTGCAAGGCCTGCTGTAGTATAATTGCCGGCTTTGCTCAGTGAAAACATTTTTGTTTCATTACAAAGCAATGTGGCAAAAGAACCAGCTCCAACCTTGAGCGAACTGTTGCCATTGAGGATAGTGCCGATCTTTGCTTTTGTTTCCACTTTGTTTTCAACAACAGATACAGTGCCTTTAACACTGTAAACAACAAACATATTTTCCTGTGCTGAAATAAGGAATGGAAAAAATGCACCCAGAAAAAAATAAATTGTCTTTTTCATATTAAGTTTTTGGTTAGTGGTGTTCTGTGCGGTAGGTTGTGTTGTAGTTTCATGTTTATGATGATCGTTTGTATGATGTTTTTCGTGTTCCAGAGGGTTATGGTGATGGCCGAAAATTGTCTGGTATTTATATTTTCGATGCAGCCATCCTACAAAAGCTTCGTAAAAGTAAATGACATCAACCGCGAGGGCAATTACGTACAACGTGTACTTCATGTCCAATTTCACCTCAAATTTATCGAAAACAAAGATACCAACATAAGCAAAAAATATAACCGAAAATAGCTGGGCCAGTTTGGCTACAAGATGGAACCAAATATGACTTTCAAGATAATACCTGATAAAGAGAGACATATGAACCCAGCCGATAACGATCGCCATCAGCCAGGCAACCCATTTCGGCGTTTTGTGAATATAATCCGAATCCAATACCATTGATATGATGTTTGCCTGTACAATGATCCCGTTCATATCCGGAATTGCTTTACCTGCAAAATGATCATTCATCGGCGTAAACTTTTTATCCTCCACATCATTGTGATCGTAATTAATATAACCAAGCAGGACGATCTTATTTTTCAAAAGGTTGCTATCTACGTTGTCAGCCATCATATCTTCTGACCCAATGATCTGGTATTGTCGTATGTCATTATTTACTCTTCTTTTATAATTTATAAACTCCTGCTCTTTGTGTCTTTTTTCCAATTTTTCATATGCTTTGTGATCAAATTCTTTGACAATGGCCGTTGTTATTTGCGGATATTTATGATGATTAACTGTTTCAAAAGGCGAATAGTAACGTATAGTGCCAATTTCTTCACCAATAAGATTGGCATATCCACGTTTAGCGATCACATCATCAAAATTGTTTGAATCAATGGTAAACTCATGTTCACCCCAGGCTCCTATACTTACCCCCACCAGGTTCTTTGTTTTTTTAAAAGCTTCCCTTAGGATTGAATCTTTTTCGGGTTCTCTTTGGCCGGCAAAGAAAATATCAAGCCCGATCACCTTTGGTTCATAGCTACTAACCTTTTCAATTAAGAACCCAAGTTCTGCCCGGTCAAGATGGCCTGTATTTACAACCACAATTCTTTTATCAACCGGTACTGTAGCAGTTTTTTCAAGTTTTGAATAAGCGATATCATTAAAATCAAAATCCTTTAAAGCAAGCTTCATTGGATTCAGAACATAAAAATTTAACGGGATCATTCCGAGTATTATCAGGAAAGCAAATACAGCGAAAGTGGCAAAAAAAGTATCTCTTTCGTAAAGGTATTTTGTAACGTGGCTAACGTATCGCTTTGTGTGTCGTGCAATGTGATGGTGTAGCGCCATAGTTCGGTTAAATGATTTGCAATTTAAGCGATTGTCTGCCACTGTTTGCACACTATTTACGTCAACAGCCGGCTATCCTGGGTGATGTTTAAATGTAAAGGGTGTTTTTACGAAGACTGATGGTCTAATGTCTTACTGAAAACCTGTAAATTAGCGCCGAATATATGCAACGAGCCCTTTTAGCATTCCTTCTAACTATTCTTTCTTTCTGCCTTATCGAAAATGATGTGGCCGGGCAGGTTGCACAAACTTCACAAGATCCTTCAGGTCCCCGCACTTTCGCAATGGTCATGGGCATCTCTACTTACAAGTTCATTCGCCCCCTTTCTTTTGCTGACAGTGATGCCGAACTTTTCCGTGATTTTTTAAAATCGGGGAGTGGTGGTAAGCTGCCAGATTCCAATATTTATTTTTTAAAAAATGAAGAAGCAAAGGCTGCAAACTTTTTGGTGAAAGGAATGAGTTGGCTTCGTAATCGCAATCTTAAAGCAGGCGATCGCTTATACATCTACCTGGCTGGCCATGGCGATGCCATCAACCAGGAGGAATATTTTTACCTGACCTATGACTGTAATCCTGCCGGAGATAAAAATAATTACCTGATCACCGGTACCATTCAGCTTTATAATTTAAAAGTTCGTATTGCTGAAGCTAGCCGAAAGGGGGTAGAAGTTATTTTTATAATGGATGCCTGTCGTACAAATGAATTGCCGGGAGGTGGCGAAGGTCAGCAACAATTGCAGGCGGCTATTTCTGAAAAGCAAGCCGGTGAAATAATTATGCTTGCAACTGGAGCCGGCCAGGAATCATTGGAAGATCCGCTGATCGGTACCGGGCATGGTTTATTCACCTATTATCTTGTTGATGGGCTTGCTGGCCTTGCCGATACCGAAGGCGACCATAATAACCTTGTAACACTTGATGAGTTAGAAAAATACATTGGCAAAACAGTTCCTGCTTATGCACAACAAAAATATAATCGTAAACAAAATCCTTTTCTGTGTTGTGATGAAGGTAAAAAGAAAGTGATCTCGAAAGTTGATACCGCCTTTTTAAGAAAATGGATCGCTACAAAAAAACTTTCCGGACAAATAAGAAGAACAGAAAGCTTAATGCAAAAACGCAGTGGCACAGCTATCGGTCGTAGTTTTAAAATGAAGGGTGATTATGATATTCTCTATAATATATCAGATACCGCGATCCTTGATCTTTATAATTCTTTCAACCAGGCCTTAAAGGATTTTAATTTAACAGGTAATGGAAATTCCGCTGAAGAACTTTACCAGCAAATGAATAAACTGGCGCCAACCAGTAATTATACAGTTGATGCAAAACTTAGTTTAGCAACCGAATACATAAATTTTGCACAAAGCAAGATCAATCTTTATCTCGAAGGCCGTGATGTTTCAGCAATTCAACGCATACGTTCACAGCTTGACGCGGATGATAAATCAGATGAAATAACTAATAGCCTCGATCGGATGGAAAAAGTTGCCCGACAGGATTTTTCTGAGGTAGGGAATATGCTGGAAAGAGCCATTGAATACGCTGAAGTGGATGATGAAAATTTCAGAAAAAAATTAATGGCAAAACGATTTTTCTTTAAAGCGCAGGGATATTTTGACAAAGGATCAAGCACGACCGGGCTTCGGCTGGCAATACAAGATGCCATGCTGGCTTATAAGGCTGATCCTACCGCCGCTTATATTTTGAACACACTTACTTCATTGCAATTGGATAATAATAAACCTGACAGCGCCATTTATTTTGGCAGGTTAGCAATGGCGCAGGCGCCGCTTTGGCGCTATCCGTATATGAACATGGCCAATGCATTTAGTAAAAAGAATAAACAAGATTCTGCGTTGGTCTATTTTAAAAAAGCATTGGCAGTGGATGATTCAAGAGCCGATGCCTATGTCGATCTTGGTTATTTTTATTTCCAGCAACGACAACTTGATTCTGCAAAAGTTTATTATGAAAAGGCTTTATTGCTTGATCCGAAAAATGCACCGGCAAATAATAATATGGGTTGGTTGTTCCGTGAGTCAAGACAGTTTGACCAGGCTTTGATCTATTTCAGAAGAAGTCTTGCGAATGATCCTACATTTTTTAATGCATACAACGGTATCAGCCGTGTATTCACTGATCTTAGAATGTATGATTCGGCCCGTGCTTATTATCAAAAAGCACTGAAGAATTATCCCGATAAACTGATCACTTCAAATTATCTCGGACAATTTTACCAGGAGATCAACCAGGTTGATTCGGCCCGTGCATACTATGTGCAGGCTGCCGTGTATGATCCAAATTATGATGCGCCTTTTATTAATCTTGGCAGATTATATGCGCAAACAAAACAATACGATTCCGCCACCTATTATTATCGTAAAGCACTTGATCTTAATAGTAAAAATTTCCGGGGCTATAACCAATTGGGAATGTTATTTACTGAAATAAAAAACTTTGACTCGGCCTATTATTATTATAAAAAAGGATTAGAACTGAATCCCGACAACACTATTGTGCTGAATAATATGGGGCTTGCCTATTACAGCAGCGATAGATTGGATTCAGCATCCACGTATTTTCGAAAAGTATTGAGTGTTGATCCTGATAACCCTTATGCGGCCAATAACCTTGGGCTTGTTTTTCATAAAATGAGAAAATTGGATTCCGCCATGTTTTATTATTCCAAAGCAATGGCGCTGAAAAAGGATATGCCTTCTGCACAGGGTAATATTGGAAGATTATTATATGAGACCAAAGATTACGAGGGAGCAAAATATTATTTAAGAACCCTTGTAGAAGCACACCCTGAAAATATGCAGGGCCTGTCAAATCTTGAGCAAGTGTTCAAGCAAACAGATCAATTTGATTCAGCCATTTATTATTACAACCGGTCATTGCAAAAAGGTGTTGTTAATTCATCTATGTACAATAATCTTGGCCGTTTATATTTCTTAGACGAAAAATTTGATGAAGCGGCAAAATGGTATAATATGGCTATTCAATATGATCCTAAAAATGCTGTCGGCTATTATAACCTCGGTACTGTTTTTGCAAATCTTCAGCATACTGACTCGGCAATTGTTATGTACAAAAGGGCATTGGCGCTTGATCCAAACTATTATTTAGCAAATTTGAATCTTGGCGTAGCGTATCATGAGCTGAAGCAATACGATTCCGCGATCGCTTATACCACTAAGGCTATACTAGTTAATCCAAGAGACAATCTTGCTTATTATTATTTAGCACAAAGCTTTGCAAAAAATAATAAGCCGGAAGATGCATTGCGTTATTTGGAACAGGCATTGCAAAGAGGGTATAATCTTTATGAGTTTATTCTTGTAAATCCTGATCTTGACAGCATTCGCAAATACCCTGCTTATAAAGCAATGATGAAAAAATATTTCCCCAGGAAATATAAGGAAGAAGATGAGCAATAGTTCCCGAATGATAATCCAATGTATAGTTCAATAAGAGAATAAGGTTCTTCACTATATCCTCATTATTTCTATAAAGGTTTATATACACTGCAGTAAAATCTTATTAACCTTAGTAGAGATAGAAAAAATTATTAGTGACCTTATTGCCTTGTTAAAGCTGCAAAGCCAATTCACAACTTTTTCAATTCATTTCCCAAAACCTCTGTAATTTCCTTTTCCAAATCTGTTGTTATGAGAAAATCTGCATGCATTCTTCTTACAAGTCTTTTCTGTATTTATTTATCAGCCCAAATAAAAAAAGCACCTGAAGTAAAAGATGGAGATGGCCCGTGGCCGCAATTAATTATTCGGGGAGTTACTTTGATCAATGGCACCGGTGCACCTCCTGTTGGCCCGGTTGATATTGTCGTTGAGAAAAACAGGATCGTTCAAATTGCCAATGTTGGTAACCCCGGTTTGCCGATAAATAATGATGCGCAGACCAAAATTGAAAGAAGGCGGAAAGGAATTGAATTGTGAAGGAATGTTTCTGCTTCCGGGCTTTATTGATATGCATGGACATATTGGCGGCACGGCACAAGGCACACCTGCAGAATATGTTTTTAAACTTTGGATGGCGCATGGCATTACTACAATTCGTGATCCGAGCTGCGGCAATGGACTTCGATTGGGTGCTGGATGAAAAAAAATTAAGCGCTGAAAATAAAATTACTGCTCCAAGGATTTTTGCTTACACGGCATTTGGACAAGGCGCTAAACAAACTATCAGCACACCTGAACTGGCAATAGAGTGGGTGAGAGATAATGCAAAGAAAGGTGCAGATGGAATAAAATTTTTTGGCGCTGCTCCTAAAATAATGGATGCTGCGATTCGTGAAAATAAAAAACTGGGATTGCGTAGTTGTTGTCATCATGCACAGATGAGTGTGGCGCAATGGAATGTATTGAATTCTGCAAGAGCCGGTATGACATCGATGGAACATTGGTATGGTTTACCCGAAGCATTGTTTACTGATAAAACTGTACAGAATTATCCTTTAAATTATAATTACAGCAATGAACAAAATCGTTTTGAAGAAGCCGGGAAATTATGGAAGCAGGCTGCGCCGCCATACAGCGATAAATGGAATGCGGTAATGAAAGAATTGCTGGATCTTGATTTTACGCTTGATCCAACTTTTAATATTTATGATGCAAGCAGGGACCTGATGAGAGCAAGAAGAGCCGAATGGCATGAGGATTATACATTGCCTTCGCTTTGGAAATTTTATGAACCAAACCGTAATTCACATGGTTCCTATTGGTTCAATTGGGGTACTGAACAGGAAATTGCCTGGAAAGAAAATTATAAGTTATGGATGACATTTGTAAATGAATATAAGAACAGGGGCGGAAGAGTTACTACAGGAAGTGATAATGGGTTTATCTATCAAACTTATGGCTTTGGTTATATAAGAGAATTAGAACTTCTTCGTGAAGCAGGTTTTCATCCGTTGGAAGTAATTCGTTCTGCTACTTTATATGGTGCACAGGCATTGGGTGCTGATAAAGACCTGGGTTCAGTTGAAGTGGGCAAGTTGGCGGATATGGTGATTGTTGAAGTAAATCCATTGGAAAATTTACAAGTGCTATACGGAACCGGTGCTATAAAATTAAATGATCAGAATAAAGCTGTACGTGTTGGCGGTGTGAAGTACACCATTAAAGATGGCGTTGTGTATGATGCAAAAAAATTATTGGCTGATGTAAAGAAAATTGTGGATGATGAAAAAGCAAAAGCAAATTGGAAATTGAAACAGCCAGGTGTGGGTGAGTTTTAAATACCTTAAATGGTTTTTTAAATGAATCGATTTAACTACTTTCTGCTTGCCTTGGCAGTCTTCATGTTTGCAGATATAAATGCGCAGGTAAAGGGCAATATGTATAATGAGCCACACCGGCCGCAAGTTCATTTTACACCAAAAGAAAAATGGATGAATGATCCGAATGGAATGGTGTATCACAATGGCATTTATCATTTGTTTTATCAATATTACCCGGATAGCACAGTATGGGGTCCCATGCATTGGGGGCATGCTACTTCAACGGATATGATACATTGGAAACATCAGCCAATAGCTCTTTATCCTGATAGCCTTGGTTATATTTTTTCCGGCAGTGCAGTTGTGGACATAAACAATACTTCAGGATTTGGAAAAAATGCATTAGTTGCGATTTTTACTCATCATGATCCAAAAGGTGAGGCGCAAGGTAAAAGTGATTACCAAAATCAAAGTCTTGCCTATAGTGTTGATGATGGAAAGACATGGGTCAAATATGTGAATAATCCTGTTATTAAAAACCCGGGTATTAAAGACTTCAGAGACCCAAAAGTTATGTGGTTTGAGAAAGGTAAAAAATGGATCATGACTTTAGCGGTCAGTAATCGAATAATGTTTTACTCATCCAAAAACTTAAAAGATTGGATAAAAGAAAGTGAGTTTGGTGAAAATGTTGGAGCTCACGGCGGTGTTTGGGAATGCCCGGATCTATTTACTTTAGAATATGGCGGCAAAACAGTTTGGACTCTCATTGTTAATTTAAATCCCGGAGGGCCTAATAAAGGATCTGCCACGCAATATTTTCTTGGTGATTTTGACGGAAAGAGTTTTTTACCGCTTAGTACAGAAACGAAGTGGTTAGATTATCGGGCCCGATGAATATGCGGGAGTTATTTGGTCCAATACGGGGAAACGCAGATTGTTTTTAGGTTGGATGAGTAACTGGTTATATGCAAATGTTGTTCCCACAGAAACATGGCGAAGTGCAATGACAATACCACGTGAATTAAAGATCGTTGAGGCAAACAATGGATTGCTGATAGTTTCTATCCCGGTTAAAGAACTGGCAAGTATAAAGTCAGATCCAATAATTCTCAGTAATGTTTCCTTGTCAAAAAAAATTGATATTTCAAAAAGCATAAAAAATTTAAGCTTTCCATGTATAATTAATTTTTCCATAGATGGCACAAAAGATCTTTCCATTATCTTATCTAATACATTGGGTGAAGAACTTATAATAGGATTCGATAAAATACAAAACAAATATTTTATTGACAGAACCAAGTCGGGCAAATCAAATTTCCACACTGAGTTTGCGGCAAGACATGTTGCGCCAAGGTTTACAACTAATTCTAAGATGGATATTACATTGCTGATAGATATCAGCTCTGTTGAATTATTTGCAGATGGTGGGCTAACAGTTATGACGGAGATCTTCTTTCCCAATAAGCCATACAGCCAGGTTAGTATTCAATCCACAGATAATGCTTTGATGAAAAAATTTGAGTATATAAAATTGAATAATATTTGGAAGTGATAGTTCTATCTTTTCCTTCTAAGCACAATCCCCGAACTTCTTTGCAGATCACCTTCAAACCGTATTTCATAACGGGTTGCTCCGTCCTGTATAATTAATAAACCTGTATTAGATGGTATTAACCTCATGCTTTCTGTATGCATGACCAACATGAGTGATCATTTTGATCGATCCTTGTAGGAATTAAGATTCAGCTAAAGCTTTTAGTCCAGCCAATATCGGGTTTTCTTCGCCTTGTGGTTTTTCTTGAATAGCACCGGGCCTGTTATCTTCTTGTATAATTTCAAGCTTTGTAAAATTCTCTTCACTTGTAAGCTTATAATTCATCACAAAATAATTCTCGGGTTTGTCTTCAAGATCGGGACGGGGAGCAAAAAGACTATACCTGATCAGTTTTTGGGGAACAACTTCCAGCACTTTACCCCATTGCTCAAATACCTTGTCGTCCCATTCCGTTCTGAACCTAATTGAACTACCCACTTTCCAATCAGTTACCAGGTCACTTCCATATTGCCATTGTTTTACCAATTCTGGTTTTGTCAACACATCCCATAGTTTTTCTACTGATGCTTTTATTTTGATTGTCGAAATATTTGTTGCCATGTTTGTTTAATGATTATTAATAAAAATAAAGAAATTGGCAGAAAAGCGTTTTATATTATTCTTTGAGGAAAATTTAGGGAGCTATTACTTTTTTTCTCAACATAACAGCAGAACTCCTTTGCATATCACCTTCAAACCGAATTTCATAACGTGTTACTCCATCCTGTATAAACAATAAACCGGTATTAGGGGGGATCAATCCCAGGCTTTCTGCTTGCATAACTAATAAAAGTGAATCACCCGGTTCGATAGCAGCAGGAATGGTTAATTTAAATGCAGTACCGGTAAGCCGCAGCTTTTCAATAACGGTTTTCCCGTTCAATATAATGGTAAGAGTATCTCCATCTATAGTTCCATTGTCATAAAAGCTCAATAGTAAACTATCACTACTGAAATCTATATCACGGATCTTTTCAATCACTCTTCCTGTTTTTGATTTAGGAGTTATCACTACTTCAGGGATCGTTTTCTCCTTCTCGATCACTTTTTCTGTTTTTGATTTTGGAATTACCACTACTTCAGGTGCTGTTTCCTTTTTCAAATTGTCGTTGTTGGCCTGAACTATCTCTTTTTCCTTTTTATCAATGGGTGCTAAAAACGAAAGGTTATAAGGGAAATGTATCTCCTCCAATGTGATCAATAGTTTTGAAGAAGCCGGGTTGGCCAATTTTTGAAGATAGATCTCACCCGAATAAGTTCGGGTATCTCTGAAATCCATTGATCTCGTATTGAAATTCCCTTGTAATATCATTAATGAATCTTTTATTGCCAGCGATAATGTGCCGAACATTTTAACTCGTGTGGCAGGAGTAGTGAAATTATCGTACACCAACTCTCCATCTTCAAAATGAATGTCCTTTTTGCCCTGTTTTATTTTTGCTGTTTTAATACCAATATTTTCAATGCCATCTTTTGGATATATAATAAGTGAATAACCAGAAAGTGTTTTGTTTCCTTCACTTATTGTCAGCTCATAATCAAGTTTGCTGCCGGGTGTTTTAAGATAACCGGTCCATACACCGGTGATATCCTGTGCAGATAGCCAGATGGGAAAAAAGAAAAGAATGGTGATAATTAATTTGATCAAGCTTCGGATTTTTTAAAGAATTATTAAGGGATCAAGTTAATGACTTATCACCTAAATGGTCTCAGCGAATCGGAAAAAATTACAGAAAATAAATCATTGCGTATAGGCAAAATAGAAAGTTCATATTTAAGACCGCAGCTCTTTGATAACAATAGTGCTTTCATCCGATTTTTTCTCATCTGGTACAGTTGTAAATTCATTCATATAAATTCTGAAAAGCACCACAATGTAACTTACCAGCAATGGGCCGAATATCAAACCGATAAAACCAAAAAGTCCCAAGCCAATTAAAACTCCGAGAACAGTGATGACAGGATGAACATTTCCCATTTTTTTCATGATAGTTATTCTTGCTATATAGTCGATATTACCGGTGATAATAAGACTGTAAAGCAATAAGCCTGTCGCATCCCATGTTTCCCCTGTAACATACATGTAGATCACAAGCGGTACCCAAACTACCATTGTACCAACAACAGGGAAAAAGGCAAATATTCCCGTAAAAAAGCCCCATAATACAAATTCATCAACACCGAAAATAAAATAGCCCAATGTTGCTGTTAATCCCTGTATAATAGAAATTAACGGAATACCTATAGCATTTGCTTTTACCAATTTTTTGGTTTCAGAAGCAAGCATCGAAGTATTGGCATCTTTCAAGGGTATTATTTTAAATAATGTCATTTCTATTTCCCGCCCATGATAAAGCATGTAATAAAGAAAGAACAGCATGGTGATAAGATTGGCAACAAGATTGAGTGTACTATTCACTAAGGAAGGTATAAATGTGATCGTTTGATCAAGAGAATTTGCAAGGGATTTTTCTGTAATAATGGAAACACCTGCTTTTGCCTGTATTTGCATTACGGCTTGTTTGATGTTATTTATAACTGTAGTAGGATCGCTGAATACACTACTTATTTTAGGACTTAACAATGTAACAGCCGCAAATATGGGAATGCCGAGCAGCAATAAATAATAAAGAAGATATAAAAAAGCGGCTCGTCCTTTTTTCCATTTCCTGCTATAAACAAGTTGAAAATAGCTGGCCCTGCTTAGAATGTATAAAGTGACCGCTCCGAGTAGCCCGGGCATAAACAATTTCAATTCCCTAAGCGAAAGATAGATCAGGAGAATTATTATGAGCAATAGCAAGATCTGGCGGATCCGGTCATTGAAATTGATCATATAAGATATTTATTAGAAACGTTGCTTTTGCTATCAATTATCTGTTCCGGTACTCACGATCCTTCAGTAAGTTAATTAATTTTCATAGCCAGGCACTTTCGAAGAATTTGTTGTTCTTCCATTTTTACGCCCAAAAAGAGAAAATACTTTTTCCACTATATTCGCCTTATTATCAGCAATAAGGTGAGATGAATAATTTTTCAGGAAGATCGGAACAAGAAACTTTGTGATCCACCCTGACCTGGCAAGTATGAATTTATTTAAAACGAGATCAATTACTTTGTTGGCGCCTTCATTAAGTAATAAATTGCTTTTATCTACGGTTGTTATCTTATTAAAGAATTTCAAGGTCATTGAAGCTGGTTTCAACTGTTGTTTCAGTACCTGGACATCCAATTGAACCAATTGTTTTTGGGTTTGCAATAATTCTTCTAACAATTGCTCTTCCCTTTCAAGATCTTCATAAGACTTTATTTTTCTCTTCATAAAATTTTTGGATCAGGGTGTTTCTAATAAAAGGAGAAATAACTTTTTTTCTCATAAGAACGAGAACGAATATTATCAGCAGGTAAAATCCGGCTATCAATAAAAATCCTAAGGCACGACTATTAGTTGCATCACCCAGCCACCATGCGCCGGCGAGGCTTATAAACAAGAGTATGCAAAGACTTATAAAAAAAATTAAAACTGAATTGACAAGACCTGAAGCTATATCGCTGACTTTTTTTGTAAACCTTACAAGACTAAGCTTATAAAAAGTCTCTGCGTAATCACTTGCATGATTAAGAATATCTTTTGCGTCTTCTTTTAAATTTTGTGCTTCCATAATGCGCAGCAGTTTGGAAAAATTATAAACAGTCCCGCTTCAGCGGGACTGTTTATAAAAATTAGCTAATGCTTTCTTTCATTCTGTTTACTTTATCTTCCACTGCTGAACGGGCTTGCCTGCCTTTTTCAGCAGCAGTGGCGCCCAGATCTTCTAACTCTTCTTTTCCTTTTACAAAAAGATTGCTGAGATTATCCACTAAATCGCCTGCTGATTTTTTAATGCGTGTCCGCATTTCGCTTCCCTTTTCGGGAGCGATTAACATCCCGATCACCACACCAGCAGCTGCAGCACCGAGGATCCCCAATACCACTTTGGTTCCTGTTGTCATAAGTTAAACGTTTTTAATTGTGAAATAATAGATCAAAGAAATGCCTGCCTGTCACAGATTCGATTTTGTGACTGATCTTCCAAATATCAAAGACAATAAAAAGAGTACGATAAAAATGAAGAATAGGATCTTCGCTATGGAAGCTGCGCCTGCAGCTATACCGCCAAAGCCGAATATTGCAGCAATGATGGCAACTACTAAAAATATGACTGTCCAGCGTAACATAAGCTTTAGGTTTAAAAGTTATTAAATATTTATTGTTGTTCTGGAAACTAATCAGAAAATACCGTGCCATTCAATTTGCAAGGCTTATCGGTGGTGTAATCTGGAATAATAGTTGCAAGTTTTTACCCATTGTAAATAATTAAAAAGAAAACAATATGAAGCCCAACATTGGATTAAGCGAAAAAAATCTTAAGAGTATTACAAGTGTATTGTCATCTGTTTTGTCAGATGCGATCTTATTATACACTAAAACAAGAAAATTCCATTGGAATGTTTCCGGGAACAGTTTTATGGAATTGCATAAGCTTTTTGAAAAGCAATACAAGATATTGGAGGAAGCTATTGATGAAATAGCGGAAAGGATCAATAAGCTTGGAGCTAAAACACCGGGCACCATGCAGGAATTTCTCCAGATGACCTCATTAAAAGAATCTCCGGGTAAATATCCTTCGCAAAAAGAAATGATCAAGGAGTTATTAAAAGATCATGAAGCAGTGATCATCCAGCTTAGAAAACATATAAAAGATTGCGATGAAAAATTTGAGGATATAGGAACTTCAGATTTCCTTACTGATCTCTTAAAAGAACACGAAACCATTGCATGGACATTAAGAAGGTATCTCTCCTAAAAGTGGGCACTGAATGAAACTAAGTTCAGGTTATCCTTTAAGTTTGATCAAAAACGGATTATTGTTTTCTTATCCTAAACTTGAAAGAGATATAAAAACAGACGTGCTTGTCTTAGGCGGAGGAATTTCAGGTGCATTAACAGCTCATTATCTTATTCAGGCGGGAATTGACTGTACATTGATAGATGCAAGATCGATTGGTCTTGGCAGTACCTGCGCCAGCACTTCATTGTTGCAATACGAAATAGATACACCACTTCATCAATTAATAAAAATAGTGGGAGAAAAAAATGCTGTCCGTTCCTATAAACTTGGTGTTTCAGCTATCACAAAACTTATTGGGCTTGCAACAAAGATCGGGATGGAAGATCTTGAAATGAAAAAAAGTCTTTACTACGCTGCACATAAAAAGGATATTCCTTTTCTGAAAAAGGAATTTGAAGCAAGAAGGAAGTATGAATTTGAAGTAAAATGGCTGGACGAAGACCAGGTGTATGAACAGTTTGGATTTTCATGCCCCGGAGCAATTCTATCAGATGTGGCTGCAGCAACTGACGCTTATCTTTTCACTCATCGTCTGTTGCAATATAATATCAGCAAAGGACTGATAGTTTATGACAGGACACCTGTTGTTTCGATCAAACACAATCGTTTCAATGTTCAATTAGAAACGCAAGAAAAATTTATCATTACAGCAAAGAAGCTGGTATATGCAACCGGGTATGAAGTGGTCGATTTTATTTCAAAACGGATCGTAAAACTTACCAGCACTTACGCTATCGCAAGTGAAGCTTTTAATTCACCAATTAAACTTGGGAAAAGCGATGCTTTGATCTGGAATACAGCAAAACCCTACCTGTATATGCGACCCACAAATGACAATCGCATTATTATTGGTGGACGGGATGAGGAATTTTTTTCTCATATTAAAAGGGATAAGCTCATTTTGCGAAAATCAAAAGAGCTACAAAAAGATTTTAAAAAGATTTTTCCGTCGATTCCTTTTAAAACCGAGTTCCGCTGGGCAGGTGTATTTGGTTCTACAAAAGATGGGTTGCCATATATCGGAGCTTATAAAAACCTGGCAAACAGTTTTTTTGCACTGGGATTTGGTGGCAATGGAATTACATTTAGCCAGGTGGCAGGGGAGATCATTGCTTCACTCATAAAAGGTAAAAAGAATAGCGATGCGAATATTTTTTCGTTTGAAAGATAAGCTGGTGTGTAAGAACGAGAGGTTCTAAAATAATTATGCAGCTGTTCTTTTTTGCAGTACCTTTTTAGTATAAAAAGGAGGTTGTTTATGGCAACTTATCAAAGAGGGAAAATAAAATTTGAGAGCACCAGGCTTCACCAGGAAAGTGGCAGGTGGATCGTAATGTTTGAAATAGATTGTATTCCTCCGCCTAATGGTGCACAAAGGGATTTTGTTTATGAAACAGAAGCAGGGTCATTGATACAACAACAGTATATGCAAGGCGGGGAGCTGGGTGCTTTGTTAAATGGTGCAGCACAGCAGGGTGAAAGCCTTGATTCGGTCATGCTACTTAGTGACCTGGCAACTAATTTTAATTTTGCCAATCTGACGATCGATGTTGGTAATATGCCGCCAAACTGGAGAAATGGATCAAGATGTTTTAAAGTAACAGTAAGTTATATTGTTGATTATGTAGTGTGGGAAATAAAAGCAACTGCTTCGGAGCAATTTACTTCGGGAGCAGATACTTACCCGAAGGATGATGTGGTTGCATCTTTCCGGATCATGGTTCCCAAAAGTTATGATTTTAGAAGAAGTTATCAGTGGAATCCCGGCTGCTGCCTTGGTGATCCGAGGATCAAAGAATCGGAAACAGCCGGCCCATTTCCTAAAACCTATTATATAGACCTTCAGTTCCCTCCCAAATGGTATTGGAAACCAGAATGGGATCTATCGCCCCGGCTTGAATATCGTTACAGAGACAAGGATAAGGACAAGGAGAAAGATGATAAATGATCCTTTATTTGAGTTGTTCTTTTGCCTGCAAGGCAAATTGCCTTATTTTTGCTGCCCGCAAATGGCTGCGTAGCTCAACTGAATAGAGCATCTGACTACGGATCAGAAGGTTTCAGGTTTGAATCCTGACGCGGTCACTAAAGCCTCTCATTATGAGAGGCTGTTTTTTTTGAATACACTCAACTGAATAGAGCATCCCGCCTAAGGCGGGAAGGTTTCAGGTTTTCCCGCTTGAAGCGGGATGACGTGGTCACTAAAAGCCTCTCATTATGAGAGGCTTTTATTTAACATTTTCAGTATAGACCTGCATAACAATGTGCCCTTTTTTCCGTTTTGCCATTAAAAATGAAAAGGATAACCACCTCCCTGGCCATTTTGTTTTGCTTCCTCAATTGTTTTTCACAAAAGGATTCGGTAGAAGTGATGTTTGCTTACAGGATCACGGATTATACTGTTGCCCTAAATGATTCGGTTACGATCGTACAAGTTAATTTACCGGATGCATTGCCCGTTTCCATTCGCGATAAACAAATGGCGATCCTCAAACATCGCTATGAAAATGGCGCCATTGATACAACAGTAGTAGGTTGGGGCAGATGTAATCTTATAAAAGGCAATTATTATTATTTCACCATACATAAGTACGGTGTACAAGAGCCAAAGCAAGGTGACCTGCTTTATACAAAATGCAAAACGCTACCTTATTATAAAAGTCTTTTATTTGATATAAACAGTCATGCAATCAGCCTGACCACAGTTTATGAGGATCAGTTTTATCATGCTGCTGAGTTGTTTCAGTTAAATGCACAAAAAGAAAAGACTTTATTGGATTCAATGGTTGCTGATATACGATTTACGGGAACTGAGATGAAGAAAGTAATGCCTGGTCAAAATCAGCTTGTTGTTGGCGGTTTGTTTGATGGTAAAAAAGTATTTGAAGCAATGGAAGCAACCAGCAGAAAAGAACTGGAAGAGTTTTTAAAATACATTGTTGCACGACCCGTAAATTATGCCGGGAATACATGGAAGCTATCTGAAATATTTGCTACCTGGGTCATAAGTAAATCGCCGCAGGTCACTACAAATTGATGAGACTATATTTGCTGCATGAAAATTCTTGTTACCGGCGCCAATGGATTTCTCGGTTATTATATCGTTGAACAATTACTCGCAAAAAAATTTTCAGTGATTGCCACAGGCAAAGGTGAATGTCGTTTGCCTTTTACTCACGACTCTAAATTTTCAATGGCTCACAATGGATTTTACCGATCCGTTTTCTATTCACGATGTCTTCGAAAATATAAAACCAGATGTTGTGATTCATTCCGGTGCTATGAGCAAGCCCGATGAATGCGAGACTGGATCAAATGAAGGCATATTTAGTGAATGTAGAAGGCACGGTACAACTATTGATCAATTCGGAAGAGTTAAAAAGCTTTTTTATTTTTCTTTCAACAGACTTTGTTTTTGATGGTGAAAGAGGAATGTATAATGAAGAAGATGTTCCGAAACCAGTTAATTATTATGGTCGCACTAAACTGGAAGCAGAAGAAGCAGTAAAAGAATATGAACATGACTGGGCGATCGTAAGAACAGTTTTGGTCTATGGAAAAAATCATTCCGGGCATAATAACCTTTTAAAAATTGTAAGAGAAAAATTGGAGAAAGGAGAGGAGTATAGTGTTTTTGATGACCAGGTAAGAACACCAACCTATGTTGAAGATCTTGCAAAAGGAATTGTTTCCATTATTGAAAAAAAAGCAACAGGAGTTTTTCATTTATCGGGGAAAGATGTTTTGACTCCATACCAAATGACAATTAAAACTGCAGCATATCTTAAACTCGATAGTTCATTAATAAAAAAAGTGACCGAATCAAGTTTTAGCCAGCCGGCAAAAAGGCCCTTGAAAACGGGGTTCATCATTGATAAAGCAAGAAAAGTACTAGGATATGAGCCAATAAGTTTTGAAGAAGGATTGAAAGAAAACTTTCAGTTGATCAATGATGCTTTCCAAAAGATTTTTCACCTGCACGAATAGCAACTGTTAATCGATTTTCAGCCGGAGGTATTGGGCAATTATATTTGCCACTCACATAAGCACAATATGGATTATAGGCTTTATTAAAATCGATCAGCACTTTATCATTGACGATGTCTTTTATTTCCAGGTCAATATATCGTCCGCTTTCATAAGTTTCTTCGCCTGAGGTAGCATCTGTAAATGGAATAAATAAATGATCCTTGTATTGCTTCGTTGTCATCAGGTCCTGGCTTTGATAGATGTTTAATGCAACGACTGTATCATTAATTGTAAAATGAATTATTCCGTACACCCTGTAATTTTTTGTTATCGGACCCGAGCTTTCCATTCTGAACCACGGTGAGTTCATTGTTCTTTCAAACCTGCACATCATCCTGTATTTTTCATTAACTGCAAAAAAAGACATCAGCTCTTTATCTTTTCCTGTTACCACCTCATGCTCCTTCACATATTTTTTCAAATACGTTTCAATAGAATCTTTATAAGATTTGTTTTGCCCAAAGGATAAGCTTGCTAAAGAGAAACAAATGAGCAATAAAAAAATCCGTGTAATCATATTTAATCTGCGTAATCCGTGGTTTAATTCATCATCAGCACATTCACACTTCGTTGCAGAATATTGAATGCAATTTCGGCCATCAGGTTCTCTTTATCAAGAGTGGGGTTCACTTCTGTTATTTCAAAGCAACAAACTTTTCGGTTGTGCATGAATTTACTGATCAGGTCTTCCACTTCTCTTTCTCTTAAACCATTTCCCACAGGCGTTCCTGTACCTCTTGAAATAGAAGAATCGAGAGAGTCAACATCAAAACTTATATAGATATCAGTGCAGTCATCCAGGTGACGGGTAATTGAACGAACAATATTTTCCGGTCCCTTCATCCGCACTTCTTTTGTGGAGATCACTTTCATATTATGTTTATCGATCAGATACTTCTCTTCTTTCTCATAATCTCTTGCCGAGATAAGCACAACATCTTCGGGCAAAACCTTTGGCGAGATCTTGCCAATGTTCTTTAATTTTTCCCAATAGATTTTGTTTCATCATCAAGTTCATGCACAGCGCAATCTTTATTGTCTTCGCCGAGTGTGATCGCAAGCGGCATACCATGCAGATTTCCGGATGGTGTAGTATAGGGAGTATGCAGATCTGCATGTGCATCGATCCAGATCACCCCCAATTTGCTTTTTGGTTTTGCCATTTTTATCCCGGCAATTGTTGCACCTGCAGTACTATGATCGCCGCTGATAACAACGGGGAAAAAATTATTCTTAAGAGATTCAGAAACAGCTTTGCTTACTTTTTCATACATCGAATAAACTCCCTTTATTCTTTTTGCATAAGGAGATTCTATTGGCTCATACAACAATTTATTCTCGTTCGGAATTCTTTCCGAAGGGAAATGAATAAAGAAATTACTCATAAAATCCAGCGCGGCCATCTTAATAGCTTCCACCCCAAGACTGGCGCCACGGGTGCCGGCCCCGATCTCTGATGGTACTTCGATCAGCTTGATATTCTTCATAAAATTTATTTCTTTTCCTGCATCCAAAAATCTGTGAAGATGAGCCACTGTAATATTGATCTGTTTCAGGAAACCACCTTCGCTAATTTATCTGCCGTAGTTTTAACGCAGGCAGAAGCTTCGGTGGTCAGGGCGGCAAAAAATGATGCAGCAATCGATTTTTCAGGAACGGCAAAGCTAAAAAAACAAGGCCGGAATACCTAATGAGTGTTAGTGATTGGGCGAAACCTTAACTGTTTATTCATGTGCTGCGAGCACCGGTATAGAACTATGAAAAGCAAGCCTTTTGGTAGAGCTATGCTTGAAAACATTCTCATAAAAACTATGATTGCGGGGAACATTGATCACGATATCAATATTTTTATCCTGAACGAATTGTTCAATTGTTTCTTCAAAATCAAAAGTGGTAATAAAATAAAACTCCGGGTTGTATTCGGCAAATTGTTCAGCCAGCCATGCTCTTTCTTCTTTCAGCTCTTCATTCAGCGCCACATGTATCTCGCTGTTCACATTTACAATATGAAGATTGGGTTTAAAGAAATCAAGCACTGCTTTCAGATAAGTAACAGGAGTTATTTCTTCTACATTTTTAAAATCAGATGCAAGTGCCACATTACTGATGCCCTTAAAAGTAGCTTGCGCCGGTACTATCAACACAGGGCATACATCACGCATTGCGATCTTCAATGTATTACTGCCGATCAACGCTTGCTTTACAGGAGATTTACCCGTGATCCCCATTACGATCAGTGTGGCCGATTTTTGGTAAGCCAGTCTTTCCAATGAATCAACAACATCATTCCCTTTTTCACGAACACATTCAATTTCTTTATCACCTTTTCTCAGCAATTCATCTTTCAAACTGTCAAGATATGCGCCTGACATTTCATATTCGTTATCGTGACGGTAAAGATTATAAAGAATAATATTTGTATTAGGGCTTCCGCTTAGCATTTCAGCAGCATAACGGGCGGCGTTTAGTGCAGTTTCAGAAAAATCAACAGGAATGATCACGGTCTTCATGAATCAGGAATTTTGTCAGTTTTTATTCGTTTCAAAAATTCGGGCCGAAAATAGCACATTATTTTGAAGGGTATAAAAAATTGTAGAGTGATGATTGTGTTTCCAATAGTAATTCTATTGAGCTTCTGTTGCGACGCTCCATTCATGTTTCAATTCAACATTGAGCAATTGCGTCGCAGTTTACCCAGAACGAAGTGAAGGGTCGCACACTTGTACTATAATAACTTTATTCAGCTTTTTTTCCACCCCAACTTGAAACAACTTTACGGTCGAGGTACTTCCCCCGCCAGCGGGGGACAAAAAATCATCACATTATTTGAAGCTAACAAAAATGTATTTTTCAATTCGAGTTAAAGAAAAGTACATTATCCCCCGCTGGCGGGGGCCGGATGTACAATTAAAAGAAAAGATCAAATGGGGGTGGACAAAGCCGAATAGAAATATGAACGTACAAGAGTGCGACGCAACCAATGTTTAATCAGGGAACTGAAGCCGGCTACCAAAAAATCTTTTCCCTAATTTTAACGCAACCCTGTGAATAAGTACTTCTTATTTAAATGAGTTTTGCAGATTATATTCGCCGCTATTAAAACGTTTGCCCGTGCGTTTAAAAAGTCTTGAAATTAAAGGGTTTAAAAGCTTTGCTGATAAAACTGTTGTCAACTTTGATGACAATGTAACCGGTATTGTTGGCCCCAATGGATGCGGTAAATCGAATATTGTAGACAGTATCCGCTGGGTTATTGGCGAGCAAAAGATCAGCCACCTGCGAAGCGAAAACCTCGATAGCCTTGTTTTTAATGGCTCTAAAAGCCGCTCTGCATCGGGGCTTGCCGAGGTAAGTCTTAACCTTCGAAAACACGAAGAATCTTCTCCCAACTGAGTTTAGCACCGTTACTATTACCCGTAAATTTTATAAAAGTGGTGAAAGCGAATATCGCCTGAATGATGTGCAGTGCCGCTTGAAAGACATCCAGAATCTTTTTATGGATACGGGTGTATCTACTGATTCTTATGCCATCATTGAATTGGGAATGGTGGATGATCTGATCAAAGACAAAGAAAATAGCCGCCGCCGGATGCTGGAACAAGCTGCCGGTATTTCAATTTATAAAACAAGAAAGAAAGAAGCAAAGCTGAAGCTTGATGCAACTGAACAGGATCTTGCCCGTATCGAAGATCTTGTTGTTTGAAATAAACAACCAATTAAAAACTTTAGAGAACCAGGCTAAGAAAGCGGAGAAATATTACGAGATTAAAAAAGAATATCGTGAAGTAAGTGTTGAATTGGCAAAAGCAGCATTGGAAAGTTTTAATGTTACTTACAAAGAGCTGAACACACAGCATGAGACTGAAACTGATAAGCGAATAAAACTGGAAGCGGAGATAGCCACTGATGAAGCTGCATTAGAGCAGGATAAAGTTGTATTTATTGAAAAGGAAAAAGAGTTACAGGCCATGCAGCATGCATTTAATGAAATGCTGCAACACCTGAGAACAAAAGAAAATGAAAAAAATCTTGCTGCTCAACGTTTGGATCATCTGAAAGAAAGAGAAGCAGGCTTACAGGATTTTTTACAAAAAGCAGAAGGACAACAACAGGGAATAGAAGAAAGCATAGCATTTACCAGCTCACAGTTAGAGGAAGAAGCGAAGAGCCTGGAAGGAATGAACGAGCAATTGGTGCAGTTGCGAAATGAAATGGATGCGAAGAGGGTGAGTAATGGATGAAAAAAGAATTTCGCTGGATGCATTGCGCAGTGGTTATCAGCAAGTGCAGCGCAACCAGTTTGAAGCTGAGAAAAAAGTTGCTGTTGCCGATACTTCAATTCAAAATCTCAACCGTGCTATCAACCAGATAGAAGATGATAAAGTGAAAAGAGATCAGCAGCGAACACATTTTGCTGATGAACTTACATTTGCGTGAAAGGGAACTGAACATCAAAAGAACTGATCTCGACCAATTACAAAAGCACCAGGATTATACAAAGGACCAGATATTGCAAACACAGGCATTACTTGAAACCTTGAGATCAAGAATGGCTGATGAAACAAGAAAACTTGATTCAAAGAAAAATGAACATGATCTTCTGAAAAGTTTGATCGATTCAATGGAAGGTTATCCTGATAGTGTAAAATTCTTACACAATAATCCAGGACTGGAATCATACAGCGCCAATTCTTATCTGATATTATTTATGTAAAAGAAGAATACAGAACAGCGTTGGAAAATGTATTAGAACCTTATTTGAATTATTATGTTGTAAATAATTTGCAGGAAGGTTTACAAGCTGTTCATTTGTTGGATGACTAATAAAAAAGGGAAAGCTAATTTCTTTTTGCTGGATAAATTGAATGAAACGGCTGTAGAGATGCATGATCCTCATCAATCTGCAAGGTGCAATACCGGCATTAGATGTAATAGAAGTTGATGAAAAATATCTTAATCTTGCCCGTCATTTGTTGGCGAATGTGATTATTGCAGAAAATGAAGAAGCATTGCAAAACAGCAATGGCTTTGTGGTGATAGAAAAAGGCGGTCAAATATGTAAAAGGAAAATATTCATTGACCGGCGGTAGCGTTGGTTTGTTTGAAGGAAAGAAAATTGGTCGTGCAAAAAATTTAGAAAAATTACAGGAAGAAATTATTTCTCAGAATGCAGTTGTTGAATTGCTGAAAGAAGAAATACAGGAAAGACATAATGAAGTGATTGCTTTTAATGAAGAACTGCGTGAGTCTACATGAAGAATACCGAGATAGAGATCCAGGAACTTACCAACCAGGTATTTTCATTCCATAATAAACTAGAAAACCTGCATGCCTTGCAAAGTCAAAGCCAGCATAGGCTTGAGGAATTAAAAACTGAGATCCAGCAAACCCAGGGATCAGTTGAAGCAACACGTAATGATCTGAAATGGCTGAGCGAAGAATTAGTATTACAAGCTGCAAAGGTGAATGAAGGCGAAGAGATCTTTAAAAATGAAGAAGGAAGTTATAATGAGTCGAATCGTCAATATAATGAGTTCAATTTATTGGTAACAAGGCAGCATAGCAAGATCAGTGCCTTGAAGCAGGAACTTGATTTCAAGAACAACCAGTTGAATGAACTTAAGCAGCAGATCGAAAATAATACACAACAGCTTTCAGATTCAAGACAACAGATCGAATCATGTATTGTTCAGCTTGAGCAGATCGAAGATGAACTGTTCAACATGCTGAAGTTAAAAGAAGATGAAGAGAAAAGATTAAATGAAGCAGACCAGGCTTATTATAATTTCCGAAATGAATTAAGTGAGAAAGAAAGCATGCTTCGTCATAAAGTAAAGGATAAAGAACAGGTGGAGCATTTGCTTGCTGAAATAAAAGATAGACTGAATGATGTGAAGCTGCAACTGGCAGGAATGAAAGAAAGATTGCATGTTGAGTTCCGCATTCAGCTTGAAGATATTTTGGATGAAGCAAGAATAAATGAAATGACCGTTGATGAACTGCAGGAAAGATCAGACAGGATGAAAAAACGCCTGGAAAATCTGGGCGAAGTAAATCCTACTGCTATCGAAGCTTTTACGGAAATGAAAAAACGGTATGAGTTTATTCTTGAACAAAAGAATGACCTTGTATCAGCAAAAGAAAGTTTATTACAGACGATACAGGAAGTAGAAGCAACAGCGAATCAGAAATTTTTAGAAACATTCCATTTAGTTAGAGAACACTTCCTCCAGAAGTATTTAAAACTTTATTTACAGAAGATGATCAATGCGATCTTGATACTTGAGAATCCGGAGAATCTTGCTGAGACAGGAATTGATGTAATAGCAAAACCTAAAGGCAAACGACCATCTTCTCTTACCCAGCTAAGTGGTGGAGAAAGGACTTTAACAGCAACAGCTTTGTTGTTTGCTATCTACCTGATCAAGCCTGCACCATTCTGTATATTGGATGAGGTTGATGCTCCGCTTGATGATGCCAATGTTGGCAAGTTCACGAACATGATCCGTGAGTTTAGCGGGAATTCACAATTCATCATTGTAACACATAATAAAATGACCATGAGTGCGGTGGATATGATCTATGGTGTTACGATGCAGGAGCCAGGTGTTAGTAGATTAGTGCCTGTTGATTTCAGAAGTTTGAGTTGAACCCCCTGTCCCCCTAAAGGGGAGACTTAGGAGGTAGAAACTTTATTGTAATCAAATATCTTTTTACTGAAAAATTGCTTTGTAAGAGTTCATTTCTTTTTCACTATAATTTTAATAACATTTAAAAACTGCCATTGGTTCTTACTACTGTAATGAATATCCCCAATAGTAAAAACTAATGGATCTAAGTTCCCCTTTAGGGGACAGGGGTATGCGAACAATTATTCTTCTTATTGCATCCAATGTATTTATGACGTTTGCCTGGTATTATCATTTAAAACAAGATGGCTGGCCCTTATGGAAAGCCATTATGCTAAGCTGGTTCATTGCTTTGTTTGAATATTGTTTGATGGTGCCGGCAAACAGAATTGGTTATGCAAACGGTTTTAGTGGTTTTCAGCTAAAACTAATACAAGAGATCATAACATTAGTTGTATTTGCAGTCTTTGCGATTATTTATCTGAAAGAACCGTTGCACTGGAAATATCTTGTAAGCTTTTGCTTTCTTCTTGGTGCTGTTTATTTTATGTTTAAGAAGTAAATGTTCTTAGCTTGATTGCTGCTTTATCTTTTGCTTTTTGATCATATCGGATTTTACTTTATTTACAGATGCGCTGCTTAAAAGGTATACGCCAATAGTGATCCCCACTGAACAAATTGAGCCGTACAGGATCCAATCTTTGCGCATAAAATGCGAAAGAAAATAGTACATGCAAAATATACCTCCGGCAACTAAAAAAAAGCCGAATACTGTTTTATAAAGCCATTTTTCAAAATGATAATTACTCATATGCGGTTATTTTCCTGCGATCACTTCTATTTTTTTTTCAGCAGGCTTGTGATAAATATCAGATCTAAGAATACCCCATTTATTTAACCGGTATTTTATAGAAGTACCAATTACTCCCAACCCATATTTTGAGCTCCTGCTAAAGTTAATAGAAGAAGCTTCTTCAAAGTATTTTGCGGGGCATGATATTTCGCCGATCTCATAGCCAAGATAAAATATCTGGCACAACATCTGGTTATCGAAAATAAAATCATCAGAGTTTGCCTGGAGATTTAATTTTTCTAAGATCTCTTTTGAAAAAGCCCTGTAACCTGTATGATATTCCGAAAGTTTTTGCCAGATGAGAAAATTTTGTGTCCATGTAAGGATCCTGTTTGCGATGTATTTATAAACAGGCATCCCATTGATCATTGCCCTGTCTCCCAATATTCTTGAACCAAGTACAACATGAAAAACATCTTTGGCAATTAAATAAGCCATGGAAGGGATCAATTTTGGATTGTATTGATAATCGGGGTGAAGCATGATAACAATATCAGCGCCGATCTTCAATGCATAATTATAGCAAGTCTTTTGATTTCCACCGTAGCCGTAGTTGCGATCATGCTTTAAAATATGATTAATACCTATCCGTTTTGCAACTTCAATAGTATCATCTTTACTGTTATCATCAACAAGTATCACATCATCTACAACATTAAAATCAATTTCGTTGTAAGTTTTCTCGAGGGTTTTTGCTGCATTATACGCAGGCAACACCACTACAACTTTCTTCCCGTGGATCATATGCTCTGATTAATTTCCGGAAAAATATAAAAGGTTGTTCAAAACGTCAAATTACTTTGGTTTCTGAGATAATGGATAATGCCATTAAACACTTTACAGGGCTAATTATTTTTTTATCAAGACAGAATCACTTGATTTTTTACTCGCAGTAAACAAAAAGAACAGGGAAATTACTCCAAATACTACTACAAGAATAACTGAAGGCTATGCAATAATGTAGCAAAGGTAAGTCCATCCTGTTGAAACATCCATACAGCACCAATCCCTGCGACACCAGCAGGTGATAAGCGCCTATACCTCCTTGCACAGGTGCAGACATTCCTATGCCTCCCGCAACGAGCAGAAATAATGCAGCGCTGCCCCCAAGTCCGGTGGTAAAAGGAAAGGCATAGAAAGCAACATATACACCGAGATAATATAGGAACCAAATAAGTATTGAATGAAAGATAAATTGACCGGGTTTTTTCAGGTTTGCAACTGAACGAAGTCCATCAATAAAGCCTTTTATCAATTTTGAAATAGCTGATTCAGTTCCCTTGATCTTATTTTTCCTGTTAAAATAAATAACTACTGCTATTAAACCTATGAACACAAATATTATTGCCGTTAAGAATAACGGGAATTTGTAAGCTGTTCAAATTTTTTAATAATTGGGTTAAAAATATTTTCATTGAAAAAATTGCCAAGCCTTTTGAATTCAATTACTGCGGCTAAGCAGCATACATATCAAAAGACTAATCACATCAATTACTCTTTCTACTATTACTGTTCCTAATAATTTATTAAATGGTATTGATTCTGCTTTACTCAATGCTCCGCATCGGGAAACTTCTCCCAGCCGGGGAATTGCAAGATTGGCAAAATATCCAACCATCAACGAGTAGGTGGTATTTTTAAGTGAAGGGAATAGCCCATAGGCTCAATAAGCAAATTCCATCTATAAGCCCGAACAACAAAAGCAATAACAGAAATAAGCCCGGATACAGCCACCCAAAACATATTTGCATGTAAGAATTTCCTGTACTATTTTTTTTATATCCATGCCTCGAAATGCAAGGAAAAGAAGGGCTGCTGCGACAACGAGCAGAGAATAGTATTTTAATAAATGAAAGGAGTTTTGGATTTCATGCTGAAATCGCTCGTATAGTTTTAACGGCTTTGCAGTTTGAGTTGCCCGTGATCCTTCCTTCAGTTGTGTTAAAAATAACGAGTAAAAGTTTTTATCTCAACGTTTATAATCTATTCATTTCGAAGCAACGATCACATTTATCCGCAGTAATTTTTTGCCTATGGAAAACTATGCATCTACGACATTTCAAATGACCTATCCCAAGTAGACGGCGGTAAAGCATATCATCGAACGATCATGGAGACTGGGGCCGTTATGGGTATTCCAGCTTTGGCAGAACGAAGAGCCACAAAGCTACAGTCCGTGTATTTCGTGTTGATGATGACCAGTCTGGAATCTGGTGTGGGCACCAGATGATATCTTGCTCGGTCATAGCAAGAGAAGTTAAAGGGATTTGATAGTTGCTTCGGCTTTCGCCCGGTTGTTGAGAAGCAGGGAATTGAATTTCTTTGGAAGAGCTCACATCAAAAGATCTCGGCGCATTATGATATTGTACATCTGTAGCCACGATTTGGACATTTAATAACACCAACTGATTTTTCCTTATTAGCCAGTTATTTTTAATTGTTTGAAACTGCGCATTTCCCGGAAAATCCGCATCGTCATTTGTGGCTTTTGACATGCTTGGAACGTAAATTCAGAAAGTATGATGCATATGAACCGAATCGACAATTTGTACGGGCTGGAGTGTAGCAAATCTTCGCGATCAACATACTGGTACCACCACGCCGGCCCCAAATTCAGCAACGGGAACTTCGGGAATGTTATTGTTTATTACATAATTATCGACAAAATGGACCAGACACGGCTCGACGTTGTACATTGTTAGGCTTGCATAAATTGTAGATTTCCCAAACTTCGTGTTGCTCTATATTGTGAAGCCTGGGTTACAGTAGATCCCGACTTTTCTACCACTTTAACCTGCATTATTTCAAATGATCGTTGGGATTTGAAAGCTTCTACTTGGGGATTCGAAATATTTTTATAAAGATTTTTCGAGAAACGGTTACTTCTTTTAAAATTTATGTTTTACACCTCGAAACTGCTTCAGTAGTTCTTTATCAGCCAACACGGTATTACTTTTTTTGCCTATGAAGAAAAATTGTGAAGCGGCATCATACGAGCCTGGTTTCTCGATCAGGATATAATCAAAATATTTTAAAAAGAATGAGGTTATATAAGCAAAAAAAGTTAATAAGTAAACCATCAATGCCGAGGTAGCAAAGCTTCTGTAGAAACCACGTATAAGACCATGCAAGGGCCAGGCCTGGCCGCGGCGGTTGCCCCACTTTTTATTTCTTCAAAATTTCTGAACAATCTGCGATGACCTAAATGAGTATATCTTGTAAAATCATATTGCCTCATGTGTACTTGCTGTATAAAAGGAGTTTCAGCATATACGATGCCCGAAGATTTCAAAACCCTGTGTATTTCACTGACACAGCGATGCGGATCTAAGACATGCTCAAGCACAACTTGTACAATGACGCAATCAAATACTTCATCATCAAATGGGATGTCATGTGCATCTGATATCAACTTTGTAAAAGGTCCGAATGAAACATCAGAGCCAATTATTTCAAAAGAGTCATTTGAATAGATGTATCAGTGCCAAGACCTTTTATACTGCCACCAATTACGAGAATTTTTGCATTAACAGGCAGCAGCTTGATAATTTCATCATAGTTCTTTTTTGCTTTTATATTATGTGTGATCTTTGGCATTAATTTTTTTACGATAGTTCTTACTTTGCTTTCATCCAACTCAAAAGTTGTATTTACAGTTTCTGTAAAATCTTCTATTGAAAAAATACTGTTATTGCTATTGATCAGGACTGGAATACCATTAATTAGGGGGTATCTTATAGCCGGGTTTGCAACACTCTCTAAATAGTCACCATTTTTTCTAAGTTTACTTTTTGTAGCAGGACATATTAATTTTTGTTGTATTTCTTCTGAGATTTTCATTTGATTTTCAGTAGTTAATTATGAATGCTTGTTTTGTCTAACATAAACTTTTCGGATCTTTTCAAAAGTTTTATCCCAGCTATACTCATTTATTATAGTTTCTCTTGCTTCTTCTCCCAGTTTTTTTGAAAAAGTATCATCTGATAAAATTAATTCTAGTTTTTCAGCAAGTAAATTCTCATTAAGCTCTCTTATTATGACACCATTTACATTATCATTTACAAAATCAGCGGTACCTCCGGCTGCAAATGCAATCACTGGCGTTTTAAATTGCATTGCTTCCATTAACCTGGTCGGTTGACCTTCCCATGAGCCTAATGAAGCAAAAACAGATGCCTTTTTATAGTAATCCATCAATTCATTTTTCTGACTTTCAATTGAAGGATCAAATGGTCCAACAAAATCAATTTTGTTTTTCACCTTTAATTTTCTTGATAATTCAATTAATTCCTGTTTATAAGCTTCGGTGATCAGGCCAACAAAGGCAACCCTGTGATCTTTGAATTTAGCATCCATAAGGGCTACTGCTTTTATTAAAAGCTCCGGGTTTTTATCAGGTATAATTCTTCCTGTGAAAAGGATCATTTTTTCTTTTGGCTGATCTTGATAATCTTCGATCTCGATCGCCATAGGTACTATTTTTATTTTTTCGGGCTGTATTTTGAATATCTTTTTTAGTTTTTCCTGTTCAATAACTGAGTAGACAAAAATAACTTCAGATTTATTTAATACATATTTTATAAATGGCTTATACAGGCGAAGAAATAATTTAATTTTAAAATTTGAATCATCCGGATAAACTCCATGAATAGTTGAAACCACTTTTGCTTTTTTCCTGAAATAAACAGCGAGTAAGCTATGTAGAAACCAAACGCTGTGAAGATGCAGAATGTCATAGTCATGCTTTTTCAAGTATTTGATAAATTCCATTGAAAAAGGATTCCGCATATATTGAAATGTGGCAGTAAAATATTTGGCTTCAGCTTTTCTGCCTTCTGATGGTGTATTCATATCTGTAGTAAGGACCTCAGTAAGTGTACCTTCCTGGTTCAAACTATCTGCAAGTCTTTTTACATAAAACTCAAGCCCACCGATATGCGGAAGATAAATATGTGTTATTTGTGCTGTTTTCATTTCCTGTGATCAAAATATTTTCAATGTAAGCTAGAATGCCGGGTTTATCTTTTAGGATAATTAGTTATATCGTAATTAAGCGCAGATAATAATAACTGGAACCCAAGAATGATTAATAAAGTTGGAATTACCACTGTTCCGGTGGGGGCCAAGACGTTTTCTTTGGCATATTTCACAAAATTTACTATTCCATAAACGGAGCCTAATAGAAAAAGAGGAGCACCAACGAGCATATACACAGATGCAATATTAAAGTCAAACATGAAATATTTTAAAAAGATTCGCCTGATGAAAGCCTTTAACAAGTTTTGGTGGGAAACCAAATAGAGTTCTCGTAAGTGAAAGATGTGAAACTTCATCGCCATATCTTGCTTTCATTGGAATTTCCTGTATCACAGCATCAGCATGATATAATTCGATCAGCATCGAAGATTCAAAAAAATACCTTTTATGGATCTTATCAGTATTTATGGTTTTCAGCATTTCATTGCTGATGGCAATAAATCCATTGTTAGGATCAAAAATATTCCAATAACCTGATGCTGCTTTGATCATAAAACTTAGCCCAAGATTGCCAGTTCTTCTTAGGATCGGCATTTTTCTCAGCGCTTTAAAATCCCTAAAGCGATTACCTTTTGTATAATCAGCTTTATTTTCAATAATAGGCTTAATAAGTTGAGGGATTAACGAACTATCCATCTGGTTGTCGCCGTCTATTTTAAGAGTAATATCGCTATTTAATTCAAGTGATCTTTTAAAACCGGTTAGCATAGCACCTCCAACACCCTGGTTTACTTCATGATTAATGAAAATGAGTTTTTTATTTTCTTCTGTTAACCGAATTAATTTATTTTCTGTATCATCTTTTGAGCAATCATTTACTGCGATGACCCAGCTTACTTCAGCGGGAAGTTGTTTTATTACATCTTCAATGTGTTTAGATACATTGTAACAAGGTATGACTACTGTAATGATCATTGATCGTTTCTTTTATAAATAAAAAGGCCTGCATTTTCTTTAAGCTTAGTCATACACCTTATCTTCTTTTGGATTTGGCACAGTATCAAATACAAAATATTTTACTCCAAGTTGTTTCAATTTTGGTGAGCATGGGTCCATAAAAATTGTATAGCCGTCATGGATAAGTTTGCCTGAAAATTACGGTGTCATTCCAATTCACATCAAGGTTTTGGGCAATTTGTTTTGAATTCATTGTTATCCATGCATATCGGTTATATATTGAATCATTTTTTCTTGTTGGATCAAGCACTTTCATATCTTTTAATGGGGGTACAAATTTTACACAATTGAAAACATTAATGCCGTTTGCTTTAAGCAGGTGCGAAAGTCTTGTGTTTCCAAATAAGGCCCATCTTGCGGATGGATCTTTTTGATGTATTTCTTTACTGTCGATCACTAATGGATTTTCCAGGATAGGAGCAAGTCCTTTAGTTACAGGGTTCACATTCGCATTTGGTATCACCATTCCAATTAATAAAATTAATAAGGACGGTGTTGCGAAACGAAAATTTTTATAGCGGGTAAGTAAATACGAAATAACAATAAGCGTAATAGAGACACCAACCTCTGTTGATGTGAAATAATTTTCAGTTGTTTTATTTATTTGAGTTGTAACGATCAACATAAAAATAAGTGTTGCTGCTGCAAGAGCTCCCAATTCGATCCAGGAAATTCTCTCCTTCTTAATTTCCATTTTACTGCTTGCGATATAGCAAATAAGTAAAAAACAATTAGCAACCCCAACTATTGGTAATGTGCGGAAATCGGGGCTCATTGAGAAAAGAGTGATCCTGCTTAGAAATACAGGGAAACCAACCAAAACATATAATAATCCAATAAGTAGGAAAATTGATATCGATATCAAAAGCGGGTCTGTTTTTTTTGTTTTAAAATAATAGTAGCCCATTGCATAAAATACAATTGGAAAGAACATTATAAAGCCGCTTGCCTCGCAAATGTTCTGCCATTGTACGGGAGTATGCGTATCCGTCATGAATATGCCAAAGAATTCTGCAAATAATTTCCCGTCCTTCAGAGCACCTCCTGTTGAAAATCTTCTGCCAGGATAAACGGTGTTCAACATCATGGTGTATGTATCTTTAACGAGGTTGTAATAGTGATAAGTAAAAAGAACTAAAATGATCAATGACACACTAAAGACAACAGTTTTTAATCGCCAATTTTCTTTAATGGTTTGAAAATTTTTCCGTTGAAGCAAAAAACCAACAAAAAGAAAAAGGTATAAATATAAAAGTGGCACCTGGAAAGGAGGATACAGGTGAAAAATAAAACCATAGGAGCTTAAAATAAAAACCAACCCGGCGATGATCATCGGCCAACGTTTTTTATTATAAAGCAAATAAGCGAATGATATAAACATGCCATTAAGGTAAAGCATATAGTTACCAATAAAATAGGACCACCACTGTAAACCACCTGAGAAGAAAATAAAAAATGTACCTGTAACGGAAAGCCAGAAATTATTTCTTGTCAGCAACATCAAGAGGAGAAATGTGCCGGCTAAAAAAAAGAAGATATTAAAATTCCAGTCAAATGCATATGCTCTTTCGACATCAAATATAAAGTATGACCATAAATTCGGACGTAAAATTGTACTGATATCTTTAACAGGCATTCCAAAAATAACGGGAGTATTAAGATCGCCAAGTGATTCGTTTTTAACCGGCATACCGGCATTATATTGACCAATGACCCCTGTTGCAGTGATCATCCATTCATCCATTCTTATAAATCTTGGCTTGCCTGCAATAACAGATTCGGATTTCTTCAGGCCAAAAAAAAGATCCCAATTAGCAATATTTGAAGTATGAATTTTTAATGAACTAAGAATGAGGTAAGCGGATAGTAAAATGAGAAGAAATATTTTGGTCTTTCTATCAAATAAAATAAGACTGCTTGCTGTGTTTAGCTTTGCAGGACCTGGTACGGGGCTGGTTTACTTTCAGAAGATCTTTCAGGTACGGCTGATCTTCTTCTTTATTTTATGTTTTTTCGACATCCTTCCTTCAAATTTTTAATGGAGTATTTCATGGATAGGATGTTTGATTTTGAGGCGGTAAAATATAAAAGATTCAGCAAAGCTGCAAATGCAGACCGATGTACTATCGGCAGGTTACAGGCTTAGCACTAAAGTGATTATGTTAATCCATCATATTTATTTAATTTGGGATTTTAGAGAATGATCTTATTATTTAACCATTATGGCAAGTAAAAAGCTACCAAAGTCGAAAAGAACGAACCAACACTCTCCTGCACCGAAAAAGAAGCTAAAAGAAAAGAGAGATTATTCTTTGTTGCCATGGTTTTTTTTAGTGGCTATTCTTACTGCGGTTTGCTTATGGCCCATGTTAAAAAATGAATTCACGAATTGGGATGATGAATTTTATGTAATAAACAATCCGCTTCTTCGCGGACCACAATGGAAAAGAATTTTTTCAGAGCAGGTATTAGGAAATTATCATCCGCTTACTATTCTCAGTTATGCGTTTAATTATGCCATTTCCGGGCTTGATCCATTCTCTTATCTTTTAGTGAATTATTTATTTCATATTGTCAATTCACTGCTTGTATTTTATTTTATCTGGAATATATCGGGAAAAAATAAGGTCATTGCTGCATTTGTTGCGCTTGTTTTTGGTATTCATCCAATGCATGTGGAATCGGTAGCATGGGTGGCGGAGAGAAAAGATGTTCTTTATACATTCTTTTTTCTTCTTTCTTTGATACAATACTGGATCTTTCTAACAAAGGCGAAAAAGAAAAACCTTGTTTTTTGCTTTTTATTTTTTGTTTTATCGCTTTTGTCAAAACCGGCAGCGATCGTTTTGCCTTTCATTCTTTTTTTACTTGACTATTGGTATGGGCAAAGCCTTAAAAAAAATATCGTATTTAAAATACCATTCTTTGCGCTTTCAATTTTATTTGGGATCATAACAGTGAGTATTCAAAGCTCATCGGCGATGGCCGGTCTAAGTATTTTTTCGATCACTGACAGGTTCTTTTTTGCTTGTTATGTTTTGATGACTTACTTCTATCGTTTTTTTGTTCCTTATCCTTTATCTGCATTCCATCCGTTCCCGATAACGAATTTTGCCGGATGGCCGATCTATCTTTCTCCCATCTTTGTTCTTGCATTATTAATTGCATTTTGGTTCCTGAGAAAGAATAAAATTTTTGTCTTTGGAATATTATTTTATGTAATCAACCTGTTACTTGTTCTCCAGATCATTTCTATTGGACTTACGATCGTGTCTGAAAGATATACGTATGTGCCTTATATAGGTCTTGCATTTATGATCGCTATGTTGGTAAGTCGTATAAAATTTATTCCGCAAAAAGTATCCTTAGCAGTTGGCGCTGCATTTATCATCGCATTTGGAATAATGACTTTTCAGCGTACGAAAGTTTGGAAGAATAGTGGCACACTATGGACGGATGCATTGAAGACTTCTCCGAGGGCTCCTTATGCAAGGACAAATCGGGCAAACTATCTTTCAAAACTTGCGCTGCGGCCCGATCAAAAGCCATTTGCCGATAGCATTTACAAAGTTGCGTTTGAAGATTGTGCAATCGCTTTATCAGTGAGACCCGGTCATGCGCCGGCATTTGAATACCGCGGATTGATGTACATAGACAGGCAACAATTTAAAGAAGCGTTTGCTGATGCAAATGAACTTATCAGGTTAAAACCGAATTATCGTATCGCTTATGATATGAGAGCAACCTGCTATTATAAAATGAATGAACCTGCAAAAGCATTAGCAGATTATGATAAATGTATAGAGATAAAACCTGATGATCATCGTTCAATTAATAACCGAGGTTCTATTTACATGAACTCATTTCAAAAATATAATGAGGCTCTCAATGAATTCAATTTAGCTATTAGTTTAAACCGGCAGGCTAGTTATTTTCTTAATCGTTCTATTTGCTATTATAAAATGGGCAATATGCAAAAAGCTAAAGAAGATGCATTAATAGCAAGTCAAGGAGGCGTTGTGATCCCTGATAATTACAAATCTCTTTTACAATTAAAATAAGCTGATCGGGATCCCAATGAAAAAGAAGGCAAAAATAAAGGCAAAGAGTAAAACACATCAGCCAGCAATAAAAATTGAAAACCTAAAACCGACACGGAACAGATCTTTTTCGTTTTGGCTGATCAGCATTTTGGCAATTACAGGTTTGTGTCTTCTGCCAATGCTCAATAATGGATTTACTAATTGGGATGATGATGTTTATGTGACCAATAATCTAATAATAAAAGCACCGGACTGGAATGCTATTTTTACTCAGCCATCTGCTTTTAATTATCATCCACTTACTATGCTGACACTTGCATTTGACTATGCAATTTCGGGTATGGATCCGTTTTCCTATCATCTTGTCAACTGGTTGCTTCATATTCTTAATACTTCGTTGGTATTCCTTTTTATTTATAAAATTTCAGGAAGAAAAATATTTGTTGCAGCATTTACTTCACTCATTTTTGGTATTCACCCGATGCATATAGAATCTGTGGCATGGGTATCGGAAAGGAAAGATGTTTTGTATGCCTGCTTTTTCCTGCTTGCATTACTTCAATACTGGAATTTTCTTGAAACGGGCAAACGCCTTAAACTTTTGGTTTGTTTTGTATTTTTCATTTTATCGCTTCTGTCGAAACCAGCAGCAATTATTTTGCCACTGGTATTGCTCTTGCTTGATTACTGGCATGGCCGGCCACTTAATTGGAAAGTATGGGCTGAGAAAATTCCTTTTTTCATATTGTCATTGCTCTTTGGGTTTATCACCATAAAAGTGCAATCGGCTGAGGCTATTGTTGGTTTTGATATTTATCCTCTATGGACACGTTTCTTTTTTGCCTGCTATACGACAATGACCTATGTTGTAAGATTTTTTGTTCCATATCCATTATCAGCATTTCATCCTTATCCGTCGGTTGATGCACTTGGTTTGCCTGTATTATTGTCGCCAATATTTATTATTGCTTTGCTGATCCTTTTATGGTTTAAAAGAAAAGATAAACTCGTTGTGTTTTCCTTATGGTTTTTTATTATAAATCTTTTGCTCGTAATGCAAGCCATGTCCATTGGACTTACTATTGTTTCCGAAAGGTATACTTACATTCCTTATATCGGTATATCGTTTTTACTTGGGATGTGGCTGAATGGTTATCTCGTTTCCTCATCAAAAAGATTCATTATAGCACTGCTGTTTATTATTGGGATAATTTTTGGATTTATTTCATTTCAAAGAACAAAAGTCTGGAAAAATGGAGATACGTTGTGGTCTGATGTGATCAGGCATTATCCAAACGCTGCGACTCCAAGATCAAACCGTGCTGATTACCTGAGAAAGATTGCCGGCATTCCGGAGAATAAGCTAATAAGAAATGAATTACTTCAAAGAGCTTTGGAGGATTGTAATTTGGCTATTAAAATAAAACCTGGTCATTCCAAAGCTTATCAAAATCGTCAAAACATTTACTTATTGGTTGGCAAGGATTCTTTAGCAATGACCGATGCTGATATGTTACTTAAATTAGAGCCATCCAACAGCCAGGCATTTTATACTAAAGGGTTTGCTTATATGCGATTTGATCGGGAGGATAGCTCTTTGTTTTGGTTTAACAAAAGCATTGAAGCAGATCCTAATGCTGACTTCGTTTTGAATAGCAGGGGAACCCTTTTGTTCAACAAATTTAAGCGTTACAATGAAGCGTTAGCTGATTTTACGAGGGCAATCGAATTAAATCCCAAGGGAGAATATTTTTATAATCGTTCTAATTGTTATTTCAGAATGGGGGATATTGTAAAAGCAAAATCAGATGCGTCAATAGCCTTGCAAAAAGGATTTATAATTCCCGACGCCTATAAGAGTAGTCTACAGCTATGAATTATAAAAAACCTGTTTTAATTTGGCAATTAGGTAAAATAAAATTTCTTAGATGAGTAAAAAGAAGAAAATTAAACCGGCGAAAACAACAGGCCCTATACAGTCCAAACCAGCAAGTAAACCTGTCAAAACAAAAGGGGGGGGTAAAATATTGCTGACATGGATATTGCCAATTTTAGCAGTTACGGGTATTTGTTTATCGCCGATGCTTAAAAACGGGCTTACCAATTGGGATGATGAATATTATGTTATTCAAAATGCTTTATTGCGCGGGCCTGATTGGGCCGGAATTTTCAGTAAACCTGTTGTTTCAAATTATCATCCAATTACAATTGCAACCCTTGCTGCAAACTATTCAATGACGGGGCTTGATGCGTCTTCTTATCTTATTTCAAATTTATTATTACATCTTATAAATACAGGGCTTGTTTTTTATTTCATCTGGCTTATTTCAGGAAAAAAATTATGGGTGGCAGCTTTTTCAGCTATTGTTTTTGGAATTCATCCTATGCATGTAGAATCAGTGGCCTGGGTATCGGAGCGTAAAGATGTTTTATACACATTATTTTTTCTTCTTTCATTAATTCAGTACTGGTATTTTATTACAGGTAAAAAGAATAAAAATCTAATTTATTGTTTTTTATTTTTTGCCTTATCCATTTTATCAAAGCCGGCAGCGATCATTTTACCATTCATTCTTTTTTTACTTGATTATTGGTACGGACGCAGTTTTACAAAAAGAAATATTGTTGAAAAAATTCCTTTCTTATTTCTCTCTATCGTCTTTGCCATACTTACAGTGAAACTGCAATCAAAAACAGCTATTGCAGGTCTCGACTTTTATCCACTTTGGGCAAGATTCTTTTTTGCTACATATACAAGCATGATGTATATAGCAAATTTCTTTGTTCCATATCCCTTATCGGCATTTCATCCTTTCCCAATGACAAAAAGTTTGGGTTGGCCGATCATGTTATCGCCTCTGTTCATGCTTGCGATCTTACTTCTGATGTGGTTCAAAAGGAAAAACAAACTGTTTGTATTTTCTTTCTTTTTCTTTTTCATTAACATGATTCTTGTTTTGCAGATCATTGCAATAGGAGGTACGTTACTGGCTGAAAGATATACCTATGTGCCTTATATTGGCATTGCATTTCTTATTGGCATGTTGCTGGATAAATATTCAGCATCAGTTAACAGATCATTGTTATGGAGTATCCCAGCCGTTTTGTTATTGGCAGCCGGTGTTATCACATTTCAACGAACTAAAGTTTGGAAAGACAGTGATACACTTTGGACAGATGTATTGAAACATTATCCGGGCGCCCCGGTGCCAAGAACGAATCGTGCAAATTATTTGATACGTCAATCTTCAAAGCCTGAATTCAAAGCTCAGGAAAGCGAATTATTACAAAGAGCTTTGGAAGATTGCAGTGAGTCTTTGAAAACTAACGCCGCTCATGCAAAAGGTTATGAGAACAGGCAGAATATTTATTTGCGGTTAAATAAAGATTCATTGGCTTTTTTGGATGCAAGATCATTGATCAGGTTAGAACCAAACAACAAATTAGGTTACTATACAGCAGGTGTTTATTATCAACGAACGAATATCCCGGATTCAGCAATTATTAATTTTAATAAATGTCTTGAATTAAGTCCCAATACTGATTTTGCTTTGAATGCCCGTGGAAGTATTTTGTTTAATTATTACAAAAAGTATAAAGAAGCTATGGCTGATTTTACTAAGGCAATACAAATAAACCCCTTGGGAGATTATTATCTTAACAGGTCTTACTGTCATTATCAGTTCGGCGAAATTGAACTTGCAAAAGCAGATGTGACTACAGCCATGCGAAAAGGGATCAGGATCCCGGACAATTACAAACAGTTGCTTAAACTTTAGGTTATTGTATACCCAATGATCTTGCATAAGCATCAGGAATCTCCACACCTGCCTGCTTTGCAGTTAGTGCATCTTTTTTGGCTTGTTCAATATTATTTAGGTTCGTATAAGTATAAGATCTGTTAAGGAAAAAACCAGCTTGCGGGTTCATTTTTATGGCCCGGTTTATATAGCCCAGTGCCTCCTCGTTTTTCCCCAGTACACGATAACATAAGCCAATGGTATTTACCACATCCGCAGCATCAGGTTCGTATTGTAAAAATGTTTGCCAGTCCTTTATAGCATCCGCATGACGTCCCAGGCTCATTAAAGTAAGCCCCCTGTTACTATATGCCGATTTGTAATCGGGCTTTAGTTGTATTGCCTTATTAAGATAAAACAAGGCTGAGTCAAACATATTTCTTCGGGCATACAAGGATCCGATATTATCATACGCAACATAATAATCAGGTTTGACTTCAAGAGAACTTTTATAATCCTGCATTGCAAGATCAAACTTGCTCATGTCAATATAAATATTTGCACGGTTATTATAGGATTCATGGTCAATTTTATTAAGTTCGATTGCTTCTGAATAATATTCGATGGCTTTATTATAGATCTTATTTGCTTCTTCACTTTTTATTTTCGCTTCCTGGTTTCTTTTATTTGCCAAAAGCGAATTTGCCTGCTCATTAAGCAAATTTGCATCTGCCCTGAATAGGGTTGCACGGGCACTGTATGCTCTCGAGCATGGTTGATTTTTAATTACATTATCCCAAAGTGTGGCGCCTTCTTTCCATGTTCGTGCCTGCAGAAAAGTCAATACAGAATAGATCAATGCAACGGGAATGATGATAGCATAAGCTTTATTGATATTCTGTTTGGCAAATCTATCTAAAAGCCAGCCTGCAATAAAGAACAAGCCGATGTAAGGGACATAGGTATATCGTTCTGCAATTACAGCGCTGCCGACGGAGAATACTTGTAGGACCAATAACAGGTTAACGATGTAAAAACTAATGCCGAAAGTAACGGCCCTGTATTTTTTCCAGGCGAAATATGCCAGTAAACCGAGAATTAAAACAAATATTGGTGACGCATAATAGACAGCAGATAACTTTTCATTAAGCGCCGGAAAAGGATAGAATGCAGAAAGTTTAAATGGAATGATCATTTTAAAAAAGTACATCATGATCCCATAGCAACCGAAAAGAATGTTTTTGCCAAGACCGAAATATTCTTCACCTGTTGCGCCAACATCTTTTTGTGCTGTAATAGTTAACAAGCCAATGATTATTGCCGGAATGAAAAATGGGATCTTTTCGATAATGAGCTTAAATGAGAACCGACGGTTACGTAAAAGATCAATGCAAAACAAAGAAACCGGGAAAATAACAGCGGCCGGCTTGGACAACAGTGACAGCACGACAAATAATATAGTTAACCAGTATTGTTTTTTTGATCCTGAATCAATGTATTTAGTAAATGAGATATGCCCGGCAATAAAAAAAGTGTGTAAAGAACATCCTTTCTTTCCGAGACCCATGCTACCGATTCCACATGCATTGGATGAATACCAAAAAGCAATGAAGTAACAAATGCAATTAGCGTGTTGTTTTTGCTGAGTAAAAGAGCTAACCGGTAAACAAGAATGCAATTGACAAGATGAAAAATGAGGTTGAATAAATGATACGACCATGCATTGTCTCCGCTGATAAGAAAATTCAAAGCAAGGCTGAACATAGTTACCGGGTGATGGTTACCTTGTACAGGTGTAGTAAGCAATTCCGGAAGCCGGCTGATATCCCTTATCAAAAAATTATTTCTGCCAACATAATCAGGGTCATCCCAATTGACAAAGCCGGCACTCAAGGCAGGTATGTATGCAGCAAAAGTAATAATGAGAATAAATGGTAAATGCCATTTGGGTACCGGGCTGCTTTTTGGTTTAGAGATTTTCGAATGAATATGTTTTTCTATCTTTTTTTTCTTAGCCATATTTATATATTGCGCCGGTAAATTATTAAAATAAAATGATTTTTTTAAGCGAGAAAATATAAACACCAATCCCTCTAATATTTACCGGGATTCTGAAAGTAAAAAGTCCCCCGATTAGCGGGGGACTTAAAATTATCAGAGTTTTTCTTATAGTTTAGTTAGGACTTAATACTATGCCTCTTGCATAATAATGACCGACAGAAACTGTATAGACAAGTCTTGTTCTGAATGCAGAAGGTACTTTATATGGAACCCAGACCTCTTTGTTGGCAAAAACTTCCCTTTTCATTTCACCAACCTTTACACCATTGACAGTATAAAAGCTGATCAATGCCTGGCCTGTTATAGGAGAATTTATTTTAAGGGAAAAATTCTCCTTGTATGGATTCGGGAATGGTGACACAACTAATGAATCTTTTGGCGTTGTTGAATTGCTTGTTACAATTTTATGATCACCATCGTTCCAACAGCACTTAACTTTGATCGTTTGAGTGTAATAAGATGTATTACCACAACAATCTTTCGCAATCCATGTTCTTGTAATGATCCGGTTGCAATTTGATCCTGTTGTTGTTCTATGGCCTTCAGGATTATCAGTGCATTCGCCCAAAGTTACTGTTGGTATACAGCATGCATCTGATGCTGTAGGTGTAACGATACCTGGTACATCGCTGGAGCAAACATAATCAAGACAAGGAGGAACGCTTGTAAATACTGGAGGAGTGTGATCGGATGTCCATCTTACTGTACGAGATGCTGTAGAAGTATTACCACAAGCATCCCTTGCAGTCCATGTTCTTGTTTGAGAACGATCACATCCGTCACTGACAATAGGACCATCACCTGAAGTTAGGGTTGTTGAGCCGCATGCATCAGTTGCTGTTACATTACCGCAAACAGCATTGAGATTGATAGTATAAGGATTACATCCAAGATACAATGAGCCGCCTCCAGTAATAATAATAGTTGGTGGGGTATTGTCAAATTTCCATCTTACTGTACGGGATGTTGTAGCTGTATTGCCACAAGCATCTCTTGCAGTGAATGTTCTTTTTTGAGAACGGTTACATCCGTCGTTTACAACAGAACCAGTGGAAGAAGTAATGGTTACTGCACCACAAGCATCAGTTGCCGTAGCTGTACCGAGTGAACCAGCAGGTTCAGTTGGGTTACAACCAAGATTTACATCACTATAGCTACCGGTAAATGATGGAGGAGTCTGGTCAGATGTCCAGGTTACAGTGCGTGAGGCCGTTGCTGTATTGCCACAACCACCGGTTGCTGTGAATGTTCTTGTGAGTGATCGGCTGCATCCGTTGCTGACAACAGAACCATCACTTGAAGTTATGGTTGCATTGGCGCAAGCATCAGTAGCAGTAATGGTACCCAAAGCTGCATTGATATCACTTGAAGATGGGTTACATCCAAGGGCTGTAGGCGCAGTACTTTGTGTATTTACTAGAGGACCCAGGTTGTTAACGATCCATCTAACGATTCTGACTGCAGTAACAATATGACCACAATCATCGGTTGCAGTGAATGTTCTTGCACGTACACGGACACAGGCATTACTTGTACTTGTTGTGGTCGGACCATCCTGTGCAGTGACAGTTGGTGTAGCGCAACCATTCGTAGCATTAGCCGTACCAAGCTGAGCTTCGATACTAAGATCAGGTGGGTTACATCCAAGATCAAATTCCTGACTAGGAGGTATAGCCAAACCACCTATAGTTAAAATAGGAGATGTAAGGATGGCTTTCCATTTTACTGTACGTGATATTGTTGCTGTATTGCCACAACCGTCTTTTGCCGTGAATGTTCTTGTGATCGAACGGTTACAATCATTGCTAACAATAGAACCAGTGGAAGAAGTAATAGTTACGGCACCACAAGCATCGGTTGCAGTAGCTGTACCGAGTGAACCAGGAGCATTCTCCGCGTTACAGGTAAGATTTACATCGCTGTAGTTTCCGGTAAATGATGGAGGTGTATGATCAATGATCCATGTTGCAGTAATAGATTTAGTAGCTGTATTGCCACAACCATCGGTTGCGGTCCATGTTCTTGTTTGAGAACGGCTGCATCCATTGCTGACAACAGGGCCATCAGAATGAGTCAGCTCTGCATGGATGCTGCATAGATCAAACGCTGTAACGATACCGCAAATATCATCCAGGTCAACCGAAGAAGGATTACATCCAAGATCTGGTGAGCGGTCACCAACTATAAGAATAATTGGTGGAGTGAGATCAGAGATCCATTTAACTGTACGTGACTTGACGGCAATATTGCCACAAGCGTCTTTAGCCGTAAAGAATCTTGTTTGAAAATAGAGACATCCTAGGTTGAGAACAGGGCCATCAAAAGAAGTAATGGTTACTGCACCACAAGCATCGGTTGCAGTAGCAGAACCAAGAGAAGCTTGCGGATCATCCGGGTTGCAACCAAGGTATACAAAATCATAGTCGCCGGTAAATACCGGATCAGTATGATCCTCTGTCCATGTTATAGTGCGGGAAGCTGTAGAAGTATTACCACAAGCATCCTTTGCAGTCCATGTTCTTGTGAGTGAACGATTACAACCATTGCTGACAACAGCACCATCACTTGAAGTGAGAGTTGTTGGGCCACATGCGTCAGTGGCTGTAGCACTGCAAATAGTATTGAAATTGATCGCATTCCCATTTCCACCGGTACTTATCTTGTCATTGTTATTAGAATTATTGCCGGGATTACATCCAAGATCTAATGAGCCACATGTTAGAATAATAGTTGGTGGTGTATTGTCAGATGTCCATCTTACTGTTCGTGATGTAGTTGCTGTATTACCACAACCATCTTTAGCAGTGAATGTTCTTTTTTGAGAACGGTTGCATCCATCGCTGACAACAGAACCAGTAGTAGAAGTAATGGTTACTGCACCACATGCGTCAGTTGCAGTAGCAGTACCGAGTGATCCAGCTGGCTCAACCGGGTTACAACCAAGATTTACATCCGTGTAGGTTCCGGTAAATGATGGAGGAGTATGATCAACGATCCATGTTGCAGTAATAGATTTAGTAGCTGTATTGCCACAACCATCGGTTGCGGTCCATGTTCTTGTTTGAGAACGGCTGCATCCATTGCTGACAACAGGGCCATCAGAATGAGTCAGCTCTGCATGGATGCTGCATAGATCAAACGCTGTAACGATACCGCAAATATCATCCAGGTCAACCGAAGAAGGATTACATCCAAGATCTGGTGAGCGGTCACCAACTATAAGAATAATTGGTGGAGTGAGATCAGAGATCCATTTAACTGTACGTGACTTGACGGCAATATTGCCACAAGCGTCTTTAGCCGTGAAGAATCTTGTTTGAAAATAGAGACATCCGAGGTTGAGAACAGGGCCATCAAAAGAAGTAATGGTTACTGCACCACAAGCATCGGTTGCAGTAGCAGAACCAAGAGAAGCTTGCGGATCATCCGGGTTGCAACCAAGGTATACAAAATCATAGTCGCCGGTAAATACCGGATCAGTATGATCCTCTGTCCATGTTATAGTGCGGGAAGCTGTAGAAGTATTACCACAAGCATCCTTTGCAGTCCATGTTCTTGTGAGTGAACGATTACAACCATTGCTGACAACAGCACCATCACTTGAAGTGAGAGTTGTTGGGCCACATGCGTCAGTGGCTGTAGCACTGCAAATAGTATTGAAATTGATCGCATTCCCATTTCCACCGGTACTTATCTTGTCATTGTTATTAGAATTATTGCCGGGATTACATCCAAGATCTAATGAGCCACATGTTAGAATAATAGTTGGTGGTGTATTGTCAGATGTCCATCTTACTGTTCGTGATGTAGTTGCTGTATTACCACAACCATCTTTAGCAGTGAATGTTCTTTTTTGAGAACGGTTGCATCCATCGCTGACAACAGAACCAGTAGTAGAAGTAATGGTTACTGCACCACATGCGTCAGTTGCAGTAGCAGTACCGAGTGATCCAGCTGGCTCAACCGGGTTACAACCAAGATTTACATCCGTGTAGGTTCCGGTAAATGATGGAGGAGTATGATCAACGATCCATGTTGCAGTAATAGATTTAGTAGCTGTATTGCCACAACCATCGGTTGCGGTCCATGTTCTTGTTTGAGAACGGCTGCATCCATTGCTGACAACAGGGCCATCAGAATGAGTCAGCTCTGCATGGATGCTGCATAGATCAAACGCTGTAACGATACCGCAAATATCATCCAGGTCAACCGAAGAAGGATTACATCCAAGATCTGGTGAGCGGTCACCAACTATAAGAATAATTGGTGGAGTGAGATCAGAGATCCATTTAACTGTACGTGACTTGACGGCAATATTGCCACAAGCGTCTTTAGCCGTGAAGAATCTTGTTTGAAAATAGAGACATCCGAGGTTGAGAACAGGACCATCAAAAGAAGTAATGGTTACTGCACCACAAGCATCGGTTGCAGTAGCAGAACCAAGAGAAGCTTGCGGATCATCCGGGTTGCAACCAAGGTATACAAAATCATAGTCGCCGGTAAATACCGGAGGAGTATGATCCTCGATCCAGGTTACAGTACGGGATGCAGTTGCTGTATTGCCACAACCACCGGTTGCAGTGAATGTTCTTGTTTTTGAACGGCTACATCCTTCGCTGACAACAGAACCATCACTTGAAGTTATGGTTATATTGGCGCATGCATCGGTAGCACTAACAGTTCCCAAAGCAGCATTGATATCACTTGAAGATGGATTACATCCAAGATTTGCAGGCGTAGTACTTTGAGTATTTATTTGGGGACCTAGATTGTTAATGATCCAAATAACTTTTATGGCTGCAGTAGAAATATGACCACAACCATCGGTTGCAGTGAATGTTCTTATTTTAGCTCGGGCACAGCCATCACTGGTAACAGGACCATCCTGTGCAGTGACCGTTGGTGATGGTGTGTTGCCACATCCATTGGTCGCATTGCCCGTACCAAGAGTAGCGTTGATCTGAACATCAGATGGGTTACATAAAAGATCAATAATAGTTGTACCAGATATAGATTGACCACCTACAGATATAATAGGAGAAGTAGTAATAGCCAACCAGCTTACTGTACGGGATATTGTAGCAGTATTGTTACATCCATCTTTTGCCGTGAAAGTTCTTGTTATTGAACGGCTGCATCCATCGCTGACAACAGAGCCATCAGAAGAAGTAATAGTTACTGGACCACAGGCATCGGTTGCACTGGCTGAACCGAGTGAACCTGGGGCATTCTCTGCGTTACAAATAAGACTTACTTCATCATATGTGCCATAGTCGCCGGTAAATGATGGAGGGGTCACATCAAAAGTCCATCTTACCGTACGTGATGTAGTTGCAGTATTACCACAAGCGTCTTTTGCCGTGAATGTTCTTGTGATCGAACGGTTACAATCATTGCTAACAACAGAACCAGTAGTAGAAGTAATGGTTACTGCACCACAAGCATCAGTTGCAGTAGCTGTACCAAGTGAACCAGCAGGTTCAGTCGGGTTACAACCAAGATTTACATCACTGTAGGTTCCCGTAAATGATGGAGGTGTTTTATCAACGATCCATGTTGCAGTAATAGATTTAGTAGCTGTATTGCCACAACCATCGGTTGCGGTCCATGTTCTTGTTTGAGAACGGCTGCATCCATTGCTGACAACAGGGCCATCAGAATGAGTCAGCTCTGCATAGATGCTGCATAGATCAAACGCTGTAACGATACCGCAAATATCATCCAGGTCAACCGAAGAAGGATTACATCCAAGATCTGGTGAGCGGTCACCAACTATAAGAATAATTGGTGGAGTGAGATCAGAGATCCATTTAACTGTACGTGACTTGACGGCAATATTGCCACAAGCGTCTTTAGCTGTGAAGAATCTTGTTTGAAAATAGAGACATCCGAGGTTGAGAACAGGGCCATCAGAAGAAGTAATGGTTACTGTACCACAAGCATCCGTTGCAGTAGCAGAACCAAGAGAAGCTTGCGGATCATCCGGGTTGCAACCAAGGTATACAAAATCATAGTCGCCGGTAAATACCGGAGGAGTATGATCCTCGATCCATGTTACAGTACGTGATGCTGTAGAAGTATTACCACAAGCATCCTTTGCAGTCCATGTTTTTGTTTGAGAACGATTACAACCATTGCTGATAACAGGACCAACACTTGAAGTCAGGGTTGGTGTGCCGCATGCATCAGTTGCAGTAGCATTACAGAAAATATCATTGGGAGGATTATTAGTCGTATTCCTATTCATCCTGTCATCGTCGTCATCGTCATCATCACCATCATGATGACTTCCAGGATTACATCCAAGATCTGATGGACAGTCGCCAGCAATGATAATAGTCGGTGCTGTATGATCAAATGTCCATCTTACAGTACGGGAAGCTATAACTGCATTGCCACAAGCGTCTTTAGCAGTGAATGTTCTTCTTTGAGTACGGTTACATCCATTGCTGAGAACAAGGCCATCATCTGAAGTTATAGTTACAGCACCACAAGCATCAGTTGCAGTAGCTGTTCCAAGTGAAGCCAGACGGTTCAGTTGGGTTACAACCAAGATCTACATCAGCTAAACTGCTGGTAAATACCGGAGCGGTCAGATCAAATGTCCATCTTACAGTACGGGAAGCAATAACAGCATTGCCACATGCGTCTTTAGCTGTGAATGTTCTTCTTTGAGTACGGTTACATCCATTGCTAAGAACAAGGCCATCTTCTGAAGTTATCGTTACTGCACCACAAGCATCAGTTGCCGTAGCAGTACCGAGTGCACCTTGCGGATTAGCCGGGTTACAACCAAGATCTACATCAGCGAAGCTGCTGGTAAATGATGGAGGGGTCACATCATATGTCCATCTTACCGTACGGGATATTGTAGCAGTATTACCACAACCGTCTTTTGCAGTGAATGTTCTTTTTTGAGAACGGTAACATCCGTCGCTGACAACAGAACCGTTGGAAGAAGTAACTGTTACAGCACCACAGGCATCAGTTGCAGTAGCTATACCAAGTGAACCAGCAGGTTCAGTTGGGTTGCAACCAAGATCTATATCGCTGTAGCCTCCGGTAAATGATGGAGGAGTATGATCAACGATCCATCTCACTGTACGTGCTTTAGTTGCAGTATTGCCACAACCGTCTGTTGCGGTCCATTTTCTTGTTTGGGAACGGCTGCATCCATCGCTGACAACAGGGCCATCACTTGAAGTAAGGGTTGGTCTGCAGCAATCATCAATAGCGATAGCATATCCGCAAAGATCAATGATATTAACTGAGGTAGGATTGCATCCAAGATCTAATGAACTGCTGCCAATTATAATAATAGTTGGTGGTGTATGATCATAGATCCAATTTACCGTACGTGACTTGGTTGCTATATTGCCACAAGCGTCTTTTGCAATGAATGTTCTTTTTTGAGAACGTTCACATCCGTGGCTGATAACAGGACCAGTAAAGGAGGTAATGGTTACCCCACCACAAGCATCGGTTGCAGAAGCAGAACCAAGAGAAGCTTCGGGATCTTCCGGGTTACAACCAAGATCTACATCAGCATAACTGCCGGTAAATACCGGAGGAGTATGATCCTCGATCCATGTTACAGTACGTGATGCTGTAGAAGTATTTCCACAAGCATCCTTTGCAGTCCATGTTTTTGTTTGAGAACGATTACAACCATTGCTGATAACAGGACCAACACTTGAAGTCAAAGTTGGTGTGCCGCAAGCATCAGTCGCAGTAGCGTTACAGAAAATATCATTGGGAGGATTATTAGTCGTATTCCTATTCATCCTGTCATCGTCATCATCATCGTCATCACCATCATCATGATGACTTCCGGGATTACATCCAAGATCTGATGGACAGTCGCCAGCAATAATAATAGTAGGCGCTGTATGATCAAATGTCCATCTTACAGTACGTGATGTTGTAGCTGTATTGCCACAAGCATCTTTTGCAGAGAATGTTCTTTTTTGAGAACGGTTACATCCATTGCTGAGAACAGAACCATCAGAAGAAGTAATGGTTACCGCACCACAAGCATCAGTTGCACTGGCTGAGCCGAGTGAACCAGCAGGCTCAGTTGGATTACAGCCAAGATTTACATCGCCGTAGTTTCCGGTAAATGATGGAGGGGTCAGGTCAGCTGTCCATCTTACTGTACGGGAAGCTATAACTGCATTGCCACATGCGTCTTTTGCAGTGAATGTTCTTCTTTGAGTACGGTTACATCCATTGCTGAGAACCAGGCCATCTTCTGAAGTTATAGTTACAGCACCACAAGCATCGGTTGCAGTAGCAGTACCAAGAGAAGCTTGTGGATTAGCCGGGTTACAACCAAGATCTACATCAGCTAGGCTGCTGGTAAATACTGGAGGGGTTACATCAGATGTCCATCTTACTGTACGTGATGTTGTAGCTGTATTGCCACAAGCATCTCTTGCAGTGAATGTTCTTTTTTGAGAACGGTTACATCCATCGTTTACAACAGTTCCAGTGGAAGAAGTAATGGTTACTGCACCACAAGCATCAGTTGCAGTAGCTGTTCCGAGTGAACCAGCAGGTTCAGGCGGGTTACAACCAAGATTTACATCACTATAGCTACCGGTAAATGATGGAGGAGTATGATCAACGATCCATGTTGCAGTAATAGATTTAGTAGCTGTATTGCCACAACCATCGGTTGCTGTCCATGTTCTTGTTTGAGAACGGCTGCATCCATTGCTGACAACAGGGCCATCAGAATGAGTCAGCTCTGCATGGATGCTGCATAGATCAAACGCTGTAACGATACCGCAAATATCATCCAGGTCAACCGAAGAAGGATTACATCCAAGATCTGGTGAGCGGTCACCAACTATAAGAATAATTGGTGGAGTGAGATCAGAGATCCATTTAACTGTACGTGACTTGACGGCAATATTGCCACAAGCGTCTTTAGCCGTGAAGAATCTTGTTTGAAAATAGAGACATCCGAGGTTGAGAACAGGGCCATCAAAAGAAGTAATGGTTACTGTACCACAAGCATCGGTTGCAGTAGCAGAACCAAGAGAAGCTTGCGGATCATCCGGGTTGCAACCAAGGTATACAAAATCATAGTCGCCGGTAAATACCGGATCAGTATGATCCTCGATCCATGTTATAGTGCGGGAAGCTGTAGAAGTATTACCACAAGCATCCTTTGCAGTCCATGTTCTTGTGAGTGAACGATTACAACCATTGCTGACAACAGCACCATCACTTGAAGTGAGAGTTGTTGGGCCACATGCGTCAGTGGCTGTAGCACTGCAAATAGTATTGAAATTGATCGCATTCCCATTTCCACCGGTATTTATCTTGTCATTGTTATTAGAATTATTGCCGGGATTACATCCAAGATCTAATGAGCCACATGTTAGAATAATAGTTGGTGGTGTATTGTCAGATGTCCATCTTATAGTACGGGAAGCTATAACTGCATTGCCACAAGCGTCTTTAGCAGTGAATGTTCTTCTTTGAGTACGATTACATCCATTGCTGATAACAAGGCCATCATCTGAAGTAATAGTTACTGCACCACAAGCATCAGTTGCGGTAGCAGTACCAAGTGAAGCTTGTGGATTAGCAGGGTTACAACCAAGATCTACATCAGCGAAGCTGCTGGTAAATGATGGAGGGGCCACATCAGATGTCCATCTTACAGTACGGGATATTGTAGCTGTATTACCACAACCGTCTTTTGCAGTGAATGTTCTTTTTTGAGAACGGCTGCATCCATCGCTGACAACAGAACCGTTGGAAGAAGTAATAGTTACTGCACCACAAGCATCAGTTGCAGTAGCTGTACCAAGTGAACCAGCAGGCTCAGGTGGATTACAACCAAGATCTACATCACCGTAGCTGCCCGTAAATGATGGAGGAGTCTGATCAGAGGTCCAGGTTACAGTACGGGATGCACTTGCTGTATTACCACAAGTACCGGTTGCCGTGAATGTTCTTGTTATTGAACGGCTACATCCTTCGCTGACAACAGAACCATCACTTGAAGTTATGGTTATATTGGCGCAAGCATCAGTAGCAGTAACAGTACCCAAAGCAGCATTGATATCACTTGAAGATGGGTTACATCCAAGGGCTGTAGGCGTACTACTTGTGTGTATTTATTTGAGGACCCAGGTTGTTAACGATCCATCTAACGATCCTGACTGCAGTAGCAATATGACCACAATCATCGGTTGCAGTGAATGTTCTTGACGTACACGGGCACATGCATTGACTTGTGCTAGTTGTGGGGACCATCCTGTGCAGTGACAGTTGGTGTGCGCAACCATTAGTAGCATTAGCCAGTACCAAGCGTAGCATTGATCTAACTTCAGGTGGGTTACAACCAAGATCAAATCTTGACGAAGGAGGTATAGCCAGACCACGTATAGTTAAAATAGGAGAAGTAAGAACAGCTTTCCATTTTACTGTACGTGATATTGTAGCTGTATTGCCACAACCGTCTTTTGCAGTGAATGTTCTTGTGATCGAACGGAGACAATCATTGCTAACAATAGAACCAGTGGAAGAAGTAATAGTTACTGCACCACAGGCATCCGTTGCAGTAGCTGTACCGAGTGAACCAGGAGCATTCTCCGCGTTACAGGTAAGATTTACATCGCCGTAGTTTCCGGTAAATACCGGAGGAGTATGATCCTCGATCCATGTTACGGTACGAGATGCTGTAGAAGTATTACCACAAGCATCCTTTGCAGTCCATGTTTTTGTTTGAGAACGATTACAACCATTGCTGACAACAGGACTCTCAATTGAAGTCAGGGTTGGTTTGCCACATGCATCAGTCGCAGTAGCAGTACAGAAAATACCATTGGAATTACCGCCATTGGTACTCACCCTGTCATTACCGTCATCATCATCATCGTCATCGTCACCATCGTCATGATGAATTACAGGATTACATCCAAGATCTGACGGACAGTTGCCAGCTATAATAATAGTTGGTGCTGTATGGTCAAATGTCCATCTTACCGTACGTGATTTAGTAGCTGTATTGCCACAACCGTCTCTTGCAGTAAATGTTCTTTTTTGAGAACGGCTACAACCATTGCTGATAACAGTACCAGTGGAAGCAGTAATAGTTACTGCACCACAAGCATCAGTTGCAGTAGCCGTGCCGAGTGAACCAGCAGGTTCAGTTGGGTTACAACCAAGGTCTACATCAGCATAGCTGCCGGTAAATACCGGAGGAGTATGATCCTCGATCCATGTTACAGTACGTGATGCTGTAGAAGTATTACCACAAGCATCCTTCGCAGTCCATGTTTTTGTTTGAGAACGATTACAACCATTGCTTATAACAGGACTAACACTTGAAGTCAGCGTTGGTGTGCCGCATGCATCAGTTGCAGTAGCATTACAGAAAATATCATTAGGAGGATTATTAGTCGTATTCCTATTCATCCTGTCATCGTCATCATCATCGTCGTCATCACCATCATCGTGATGACTTCCAGGATTACATCCAAGATCTGATGGACAGTCTCCAGTAAGAATAATAGTTGGTGCTGTATGATCAAATGTCCATCTTACTGTACGTGATGTTGTAGCTGTATTGCCACAACCATCTTTTGCAGTGAATGTTCTTTTTTGAGAACGGCTGCATCCGTCGCTGACAACAGAACCATCAGAAGAAGTAATGGTTACTGCACCACAAGCATCCGTTGCAGTAGCTGTACCGAGTGAGCCACCGGGTTCAGTTGGATTACAACCAAGATTGACATCAGTGTAGCTGCCGGTAAATGATGGAGGAACCTGGTCAGCTTTCCATGTTACAGTACGGGAGGCAGTTATTGTATTGCCACAACCACCGGTTGCGGTGAATGTTCTTGTTTTTGAACGGCTACATCCCTCGCTGATAACAGAGCCATCACTTGAAGTTATGGTTACATTGGCGCAAGCATCAGTAGCAGTAACAGTACCCAAAGCAGCATTGATATCACTTGAAGATGGATTACATCCAAGATTTGTAGGCGTAGTACTTTGAGTATTTATTTGGGGACCTAGATTGTTAATGATCCAAATAACTTTTATGGCTGCAGTAGAAATATGACCACAACCATCGGTTGCAGTGAATGTTCTTATTTTAGCACGGGCACAGCCATCACTGGTAACAGGACCATCCTGTGCAGTGACAGTTGGTGATGGTGTGTTGCCACATCCATTGGTCGCATTGCCGGTACCAAGAGTAGCGTTGATCTGAACATCAGATGGGTTACATAAAAGATCTATAATAGTTGTACCAGATATAGATTGACCACCTACAGATATAATAGGAGAAGTAGTAATAGCCAGCCAGCTTACTGTACGGGATATTGTAGCAGTATTGTTACATCCATCTTTTGCCGTGAATGTTCTTGTTATTGAACGGCTGCATCCATCGCTGACAACAGAGCCATCAGAAGAAGTAATAGTTACCGGGCCACATGCATCGGTTGCACTGGCAGAACCGAGTGAACCAGGAGCATTCTCTGCGTTACAAATAAGACTTACATTATCATAGGTGCCATAGTCGCCGGTAAATGATGGAGGGGTCAGATCAGAGATCCATCTTACTGTTCGTGATATTGTAGCAGTATTGTTACAACCATCTTTTGCAGTAAATGTTCTTGTTCTTGAACGGTTACATCCATTGCTGACAACGGAACCATCAGAAAAAGTAATGGTAGCTGTACTACAAGCATCAGTTGCAGTAGCTGTACCGAGTGAACCAGCAGGTTCAGTCGGGTTACAACCAAGATCTACATCAGTGTAGTTTCCGGTAAATGAAGGAGGAGTTTGGCTGTCAGAGATCCATCTTACCGTACGTGATATTGTAGCTGTATTGCCACAACCGTCTTTTGCCGTAAATTTTCTTGTGAGTGAACGGTAACATCCTTCGTTGACAACAGAACCAGTGGAAGAAGTAATGGTTACTGCACCACAAGCATCAGTTGCAGTAGCAGTACCGAGTGAACCAGCAGGTTCAGTTGGATTACAACCAAGATTTACATCACCGTAGCTTCCGGTAAATGATGGAGGAGTATGATCAACGATCCAGGTTATAGTACGAGCTGCTGTAGAAGTATTACCACAAGCATCCTTTGCAGTCCATGTTCTTGTTTGAGAACGGTAACATCCCTGGCTGACAACAGAACCATCACTTGAAGTCAGCGTTGGGTTGCAGCAATTATCATTCGCTGTAACATTACCGCAAACATCATTGATATTAATCGAAGAAGGATTACATCCAAGATCTAAAGAGCCGCCACCACTTATATTAATAGTTGGTGGTGTTTGATCAGAGATCCATCTTACCGTACGTGATTTAGTTGCAATATTGCCACAACCATCTTTTGCAGTGAATGTTCTTTTTTGATAACGGTTACATCCATTGCTCACAACAGAACCAGTGGAAGAAGTAATAGTTACTGCACCGCAAGCATCAGTTGCACTTGCTGTACCGAGTGAACCACTCGGATTCGCGGGGTTACAACCAAGGTCTATATCTGCATAGCTTCCGGTAAACGATGGAGGAGTATGATCATATATCCATGTTATTGTACGAGATGCTGTAGCCGTATTACCACATGCATCTTTTGCAGTCCATTTTCTTGTTTGAGAACGGTAACAGCCCTGGCTGACAACCGGACCATCATAAGTGGTCAGAGTTGGATTGCAGCAATTATCATTCGCAGTAACATTACCGCAAACGTTATTAATATTAATTGATGAAGGATTACATCCAAGATCTAATGAGCCACCACCACTTATATTAATAGTTGGTGGAGTATGATCATAGGTCCATCTTACCGTACGTGATTTAGTTGCTGTGTGACCGCATGCGTCTTTTGCGGTGAACGTTCTTTTTTGAGAACGGTTACATCCGTTGCGGATGACAGGACCATCGGAATAAGTAATGGTTACTCCACCACAAGCACTAGTTGCACTAGCAGAACCAAGCGAAGCTTGTGGATTAGCAGGGTTACAACCAAGATTGACATCAGAATAGTTGCCGGTAAATTGTAGCCATGTCTGTGTCTGTGCATTTCTTGATTGTCCAAAAGATACGGTACTAACAGCAGTAGTACAGATCAGAATGAAAAGCCTCAGTAAATTCAATTTACTGAATGACAGTTCTGTTGAAGTTTTCATAAACAATTAGTGTTGTTTAAAATGTTAATTTGGTTGCCTAAAAATCAGACGCAATAAATCTTTCAGCAGATATTATGATCTACTTTCACAAAGGAAATAGGAATAAAAAAAAGTTTTCAGAAAGACTATGATCGGTGGTAATTGGGAGGATCTTTGGATGGTGAAAAAGTGCAAAATCTAATCTAAGTTAGTTTGTTTGTATTGATTTCCAAAAATGAGATACTGTTTTTTTTTAAATAAATCCATGGAAACCAACATCGTAAATGTACGAGCAACGACTTGTTATTTTTTTATTAACACGATTGTTTGATTTTTTTTCAACCATTTTTTTGAGGATAGATTTCCCCAAATCGTTTACAGGTCGTGATTTCGGGGCAATATAATTTTTTCGATAAATGATTTGAACCAACAGGAAATTTTATAAAAAAATTTCTTTTAATACCTTTTTTTCGTCATAATAGTTACAACATGTGTTCTAAATTTGTTTATAAATATTTATATGACTAAATTTTTTTTATTGACATTTTCGCTATTTGCATTTTCATTTTTGTTTGCACAAGAAAAACCAGAAGGCTTATTTATCAATTCAAAAGCTCCCGACTTTAAAGCAACAGATCAGTATGGAAAAGAAATAAGATTAAAGGATGTTTTAAAAGACAGCAACGTAGTTTTAATTTTCTATAGAGGAGAATGGAGTCCTTACTGTATCAAGTATTTAAAAACTCTTGAGGATTCAGTTCATGCAATAAAAAATAAAAGAGCAAGATTGATTGCAGTTACTCCCGAAAAACCTGAATTCATTTCTAAAACAATTGAAAAAACAAAAGCAAGCTATCCTTTATTATATGATAAGGAAATGAAAATAATGAAAGCCTATGCGGTCGCTTTTGAAGTTGACGAAAAAACAGTTTCCAGGTATAAGAATGCAGATATAGACCTTGCAAAAACAAATGGGCAAAAAGATAAAATTTATTTACCAATAACTGCTGTTTATATAATAGATAAAGAAGGGGCTATTACCTATCGTTTCTTCGATTCTGATTTTAAAAAGAGAGCAAGTGTAAAGGAGATATTGGATAATCTTTAATTATTGTATTAATCCGGCCATATAAGTTTTCCGATCTTTCCATTGCCACCAGCCAGGTAAACAGTATTGCCGATTCTTGCATACCTGCATACATGAAAACCTTCATTGCTGATCGAATAAAAATTTTTTCCACCATCAAATGAATAATCTACCCCATTCAATCCGCAAGTAACGATCGTTTCTTTATTTAAAAACTCAACACAACTTCTATAACCATGCGGAGGCGTTTTTGGCCGTTCCCATGTTTTACCTCCGTTATTAGAAAAAAAACAATTTTCATCGATCAATGAATCTGCTGTGAAGTCTCCTCCGACAATAATTATTTTATTTGCCGAACTTTTTTTGTAATTGTCATATACCGCTACTGAGTTTGTGCCTGCGGTTTCTTTCCCTTTTGTCATTGGCAGATCAACAATTGTTTTATTATAAAACAATCTTGAATTTTTGCCACCGCTTGCCATTACTACTGAACCATTATACAGCATACGAATATTGGTACCGCTGGATGCAAAAAAAGCTTCACCGCTGTCTGCAACAAATCTTTGTTCAGAGGATAACTCATTCCATGAATTCCCGGCATCTGTTGTTTTTGCTATAAAAAATCTTCCATCAACGGGGTCACCGATGACCATACCGTTATTAGGATCACGAAAATCCATTGCATCTAAAAACATTCCTTTGGTCTTATTTTCATAAACCACTTTCCAGGTTTCTCCTCCATCTGTCGTTTTTAATATATAGGAAGGATCCGCTATTGCCATTATGATCGCGGTGTTTGCATCGAATGCTTCAATATCCCGGAAATCATTTTTTTCAAAACCTTTTACTGTCATCCATTTCCAGTTCTTTCCTGCGTTAGAACTTTTTCCTACCATTCCATTACTTCCGCTTACCCATACTACATTATTGTTTACAACTGACAATCCGCGAATACTTGTTTTTACACCTGTATTGAGTATTTCAACTTTTGGTAAAGTTTTTCTTTGTGAGAAAACTGTTGTTGCAAATCCAAGTAAAAAGAATAAAATATAAAAGGACTTTCCAGGGTTGTTCTGCATAGAAACGATTTGGTAACAAGATAATTAATCCGGGGTGGAACTAATAATTCTGCATGTATCTCTTTGATGTGCCATCAGCATAAAATTCAAGCATTGCATAGGCGGGAGCAAATTCCTGGAAACTTCCTTTCCACCAATTTCCGCTAACGGCGCCATTGCAGTAATATTTTATTCCCAAATAATTTAATTCGTCCTGCAAATGAATATGCCCGCTTATGCACACCTTTATATTCGGGTAATTGATGAATATTTTTTTCAATGCAAGAAAATCTGAATGCATCAGGTTTCGCTGAATTTTCAGATCACCATTCGGTTCTGTTTTATCAAAAAACAAACCTGCACAAATTGAAAGAATAGGTATATGTGATACGATGCAAATGAATTTTTCTTTTGGTACCGATGCAAGCTCTGTTTGCAGCCACGCCAATTGTTCTTCATCGATCTTTCCAATATAACCTCCGGCAGGATTTAGTTGTGTACTATCAAGAACAATAAAATGCCATTTATCTTTTGAAAAACTGTAATACCTTTTTTTCATTTGCAAAGTTTCTACCACCCACACCTTTCCATATTGTTTTTCATTTTCGGGTCTATTTTCCTTAATGAACCAACCCCATATATCATGATTGCCGATGCAATGATAAATGGGCAGGCTGATCTCCTTTTTCAGGATGGAGGTAAAAAGATCCCATTGTATTTGTGTTTTTTCTTTATCCGCTTCCAGTGAATCCATGATCGAGTCACCGCCATTTATAATAAAATCTACTTCTGGCACCAATATTTGTGCATGATGCATTGCTCTTGCAACACTTGCTTCAATGTCCTTACCAGGCTTTACATGCATATCCGTTAAATGAGCGACCCGTAATGGAGGTTTTTTTTCTTGTGTTGAAAGAATAGCAGAAGGATTGACAAATGCGGCCGCACCGAGTCCGGCGGAATTAATTATAAAATCTTTTCGTTTCATAGTTTGATTTTATGAAACGAAAAATTACGAAAATGAATTTAGTTCTTAGAAAGCTTTTTTCTCAGCAGATTTTAATTTTGGGACCGTAAAATTATCCAAGGCGCTTTTTTCAGCGATCATTTTTTCAATGTCTTCTATCTTGCGAGGTGAAAACACAGAAAGCAGTTCATAACCTTTCTCCGTGATCAATGCATCATCTTCGATCCTTACTGCTATGCCCCACCATTTTTTATCACAATTACTATTTGGTGGAATATATATTCCTGGCTCAATGGTGATGACCATATCTTTTTTCAGCGTTTGTGAAAAACCACGATCATGAACATCAAGACCGATATGGTGCGAAAGACCATGCGGATAATAAGTTCCTACTTCACTTACATCTTTAATGATCCCTAATTTTAAAAGTCCTTCTGCAATAATTTCTCTTGCGGCTTTCGAAGCATCAGCCCATTTTGCGCCATCTTTTAAAATTTTAAATGCGGCTTCCTGTGCTTCGTACACGAGATTGTAAATAAGTTTTTGCTCCTGGGAAAATTTTCCATTAGCAGGAACAGTTCTTGTTACATCTGCTGTATATCCATGATACTCTGCACCCACATCCATCAATAACAGTTCAGTTCCGATCTTTGTTTTTGTGTTTTCCATATAATGCAATACACATCCATTTGCTCCTGCTCCCACAATAGAGCCATAACCAACTTCTTCAGCTCCATATTTTTTATGTACATATTCATGTAGTCCCTGTATCTCTAATTCACTCATGCCCGGCTGCACCGCTTTCATTACTTCATTTTGACCACGACAGGAGATCTCAACTGCTTTACGAATAAGATCCATTTCCTCGGGTGTTTTTATTTCACGAAGCTTGCCCGTAAGTTCACGGAAAAGGCGGGTATCATATCTACTGTCCTTCTGTATTTCTGCCGGAACGTTTGCCATTTTTTTAAACTGTTCAATGAGATCAGCGAGGTCTGCATTATCACGATTGCTATTTGCCAGGTCATCAGGAAACCTGTCAAAAATTATTTTATCGAATTTTGAAAAATCTATTTGAGTATGCTTGAAATCTTCACCATTGAATGCATAGGTAAAGCCAAGTTTTTCTTTGGCTCCTTCTGTGCCTAATCTTCGTCCTGTCCATTGTTCAGCTCTTGGATCTTTCTTTTGTACAAAAATTATTTCTTTATACGCAGACCCATCAGTTCCTTTTTGTTCTTCTTTAAAAATTAATAGCATTGACTGCGGCTCTTTATACCCGCTGAAGTAATACATGTCAGGATTCTGATGATATAAATAATCCACATCATTGCTGAAGGTTCTGGTTGGGTACGCCATTACAACAAACACGGAATTATCCGGCATTAGCTTTCGTAATGCATCGCGGCGACCAGCATGAAATTCTTTACTTAAATAATCTGTTGGCAGATCATCTTGTGCAGATAATGTAATAGTGAAACTAAAAATAATAAGGAAGTGATAAAATGCGTGTTAAAGTCTTTTTCATAAAAAAAGTGGTAATTGTTGCGAACCTGCCTGCGGTAGGCAGGCTAAAATAAATCTTTTCAATTACCACTCAATAGAAATTTTATGAATGGAGGTTAGATATGCGACCGATCAATCATCGTCATCTTCTTCTGTGTAAGCATCTTCGCTGCTTTTATAATGAATTTCCCAATCCTTGACAGCCGAATCGGTCAGACATTCAATAATGTCAAACAACGGATCTTTTTTCAATTTCCATTCTGTGTCAGTTGGGTCTTCAAATTTCATAATAAATAAACAATGATCTGTTTCCAATGCTACTTTGATCAATGTGATCATTGAGTCTTCTTTTTCTTTCACCAGGTAGTAACAACCTGCTTCCAGCAAATCATAAGTATACATAGCTCCTCCGCTTTTTGAATAAAATAATTTTTCCTTTCCAATAAACAAGCTGGAATGGGTAGTAGTTAGTTAGAATTTAACGGGTAAAACTGCAATGATGGGTTAGTTATTCATTAAGGTCAGTAGGTCAAATTTAGGGGTTTTGTCTTGACAGAGCCAAGCGGTTTCGGGTAAAAATTTTTTTTTACAAAAAATTAATTCCAATCAAAGACGGCCTCAGAGATGGGCAAAAATTAAAGGCCTGAAATACAGGCCTTTTTTGATTTGGTGTTAAAAACGGGGTTCTTCCGGCTTGCTCAGGACCTTGCGTTTTACCAGGTTATTGGCCAAAAGGGCACCATAATAGTGGGCCATGGTTTCCGTGGAGCCGGACTCAAAAGACTCGGTTTGGGATGAATAGATCATTTTTCTGGAATTACGGTCATAGAAATTGCTTTCCCAGAAAAATCTTGTATCAGTTGCATAATAACCCTCTGTTTGAATGCGATCATACATTGAATAATAATAAAGATCTAAACGATCATGATAGGGTGCATAAGGTGTATACTTCACCCGGCCAGGTATATATTGCTTTTCTTTTTCTTTATTAAGAAGCACGATCGTCAAGACTGCATCAAATCCCTTACTATTGAGTGCTTCAATAGCTTTTGTTGTGTCACCTCTTATAAAAGTGCCGGAGGGAAAAACATCGCTTGCTGCAAATGCACTATAACCAAGATCGTTCAAATCTCCGGCAAGATGTTTTTCCATTTTTGATTGCAATTCACGATCATTATCTTTTAATATACCCAACACAAGTATCTTATTATATTTTTTTGGAGATACATTTTTATCGGTCCATGTAGCTGTTATTTTACTCGTTTGGCAGGAGAATAGAAAGACTGCACACAAGATCAAAAATATCTTTTTCATACTATACTATTTATATTATAGAATAAAATTAGCCTGTAGAAACCCGTATTTACCTGAGGGCTATCATTAACAAAAGAGACTTTGGTCATTAACAAAAAAGCCTTCTGCGAAACAGAAGGCTTTTTGCCGGTGTCAGATACTGTACATACAAGTATGCTTGCATTCTTTTTTCTTTTTTGTTTCGGCTTTTTTTTCTGTTTTCATCTTTTTAGTTGATGCAGAAGAAGAATCCAAAGCCGCGAATGCAATTGCGGTAACACCGGAGGCCAGAATGAGGGCAACGATTGTTTTTTTCATACCCTTTTATTTAGTTAAGAAAAGTTACAACAGTTTTTGTGCCGGAAGAATTAATTTTTTATGAAAGGCAAAAGTTTTTTAAGTGCCAAACTGTGATCAAAGTTTGGTGATCTTCATTTCCACTCTGCGATTCTTTGCCCGGTTTGCCTCGGTATCATTTAATGTAATTGGTTGATCTGGGCCATATCCTTTGATTGTTATACGGCCTTCATCAATTCCTTTTTCCAATAGATATTTTTTACAACTGCTTACCCGTTTCAGTGATAACTCACGATTAAGTGTGGCAGAACCTTCTGATGAAGTATGGCCAGACAGTAATATTTCAACACCTGGATTTTGCTTCATGAATAAATATAGTTTGTCAAGCTCAGTTTTTCCGGCAGCCAGCAGAACCGCACTGCTTACTTCAAACTGGATATTGTTCATGATAAGGTTGTCACCTTCTTGCAATGTTTTATTATTGAAAGTAACTTTTCCCGATCTGTTGAGCTCAAGAATTACATCGATAGCTGTTTCATTGGCAATGATGTCAACCTGTTTCTGAGCAGATGAATATCCGGAAGCGCTGCCAGAAACAATCGTTAACCCTGCCGGTATTCCATTTAATTCAAAATCCCCATCTGAATTTGTTTTTACATTGCCAAAATCTTTTACTGCAGCTTCGGCATTGGCAATAGGTTCTTTTGTTTCTGCGTCAATAATTTTTCCTTTGACACTGCCTTTATATAAAATTCCTTTAGGATTAATAAGCAGTTTGACAAAATCAATGGCAAAGCCATCCCCTAATCCTGTTATTGGATCGTCAATAAAAATTTTTAATGTGGAATCAGGATGAATGAAAGGCAAAAATTCATCAGCAAGTTTTAATGTGATCAATTTTCCAACAGGTCCTCCCTGACCAATTTTCCCGATCATTTTCTCTCCTTCGACAAAGCGACGTCCATTTATTTTAAACAAAAATTTTGAATTAAAATCGGGTGATTGAAAATCATCGATAAATATCTGGAGTGAAGCAGAAGCAACTGTAATACCAGTAATATCTTTTAGTGGAATAATGATCGCAGTTGGAGTGTTGAAAGGTCTCTCAGTAGATCCGGTATAACCATCGTGAGAACTATCACTTCCATATCTAAAACTTGTGGGAATGTAGATCCTGTCTGTACCTGCTGCATCACTGTTATTGATTTCCCAGGGGAATGGATGAGCATCTGTTGACCTCCCTGAAAATGGATTAAAGCCTTCGATCCATCCCTGGTTCAGGTTATCAATATCACCGACGCGGATCATGGCATCAGCCTCAATTGTGTTTTTTAATACTGCAAACTGTTTTTTCCAATCACCATCAGTTGCTGTTGTTTGAGCAATAGAGCAATTAATTATGAAAATCGAAATGAGAGAAAGCAGGAACTTATACATAAGTATGAGTTGTTGTATTACTAAAGTAGCAATTTCGGGAAAAGTAGTTGCAATGTCCTGTCACAATTTGAAACCTTTAATCCTGGCTTTTTCAAATTCAAAAAATTATTTTATCAACATGGGTTAGTAAATCTAAAATTAAGCAGCAAATGCGGTTTTGTTATATTTGCCCGATTGGAAATAGCTGAATAGTGAATCTTACGTACAAGAGTGCGACGCAAGGGACGCTAAATAGAATTACAAAAGCTGATAACCTACCTACGCTATAGCTTCGGTAGGCAAGCCAAAATATGAAAAACTAAACCGTATCGTGTAAATGGCAAAGGAAAAAGTAAAAGACACAACCGATCTTTTCGATTACAACGAAGAGAGTATCAAATCCCTCGACTGGAAAGAACATATCCGCCTGCGGCCGGGTATGTATATTGGTAAACTGGGTGATGGCATCATCCCGGATGATGGTATTTATGTGCTGGTAAAAGAAGTGATGGATAACTGTATTGATGAATATGCGATGGGTTATGGCAAAACGGTGGAGATTAACTATTGAAGGAAAACAGGTGACGGTCCGGGATTATGGCCGTGGTATTCCGCTCGGTAAAGTGGTGGATGTGGTGAGTAAAATAAATACCGGCGCCAAATTCGACAGCAAAGTTTTTCAGAAATCAGTTGGATTGAATGGTGTGGGTACAAAAGCCGTGAATGCATTGAGTCAATTATTTTAAAGTGACGGCTATTCGGGAAGGAAAAGAAAAAACTGCTGAATTTGAAAAAGGGTGTTTTAATAAAAGAATATAAAGAAGCAAAGACCGGTGAAGAGAATGGTACGCTGGTGACTTTTATTCCTGATGAAACGGTGTTTAAGAATTTTAAATTTCATCCTGAGTTTCTGGAAAACCAGATATGGAATTATTGTTTTCTGAATGCAGGACTTGAAGATCATTTTCAATGGAAAAAGTTTTGTAAGCAAAAATGGTTTGCTTGATCTGCTGCAACGCAAAACCAATGAAGATGAGATCCGTTATCCGATCATTCATCTTAAAGGTGATGATATTGAAGTTGCCATTACTCATAACAATGATTATGGAGAAGATATTTACAGTTTTGTAAATGGTCAGCATACTACACAGGGTGGTACACACCAGCAGGCATTCCGCGAAGCTTATGTAAAAACGATCCGTGATTTTTATAAAAAAGATTATGATGCTTCGGATATACGAACAGGTATTGTTGCTGCTATTTCAGTTAGGGTGGTGGAGCCGGTATTTGAATCCAGACAAAAACAAAACTTGGTTCAGTAAATGTTGGATATGGATGGACCAAGCATGCGACAATTTGTTGGTGATTTTTTTGCAAAAGAGCTTGGATAATTTTCTGCATAAAAATCCAACAACTGCTGATGGATTGAAAAAACGAATTGAGCAAAGTGAAAGAGAAAGAAAAGAACTGGCAGGTATTAAAAAACTGGCAAATGAAAGAGCTAAAAAAGCAAATCTTCATAATAAAAAACTGCGTGATTGTCGCTATCATTTCAATGATGATCCGCCGGCAAAAGGCAAAGAAGAATTTGTTGCCAAGCAAAAAGAGACCACCATTTTTATTACGGAAGGTGATAGTGCCAGTGGTTCTATTACCAAATCAAGAAATGTAGAAACACAGGCGGTATTTAGTTTGCGTGGTAAACCGCTGAATTGTTTTGGACTTACAAAAAAAGTGGTGTATGAAAATGAAGAATTCAATCTGTTGCAACATGCATTGAATATTGAAGAAGGTTTGGAAGGACTTCGTTATAATAATATGGTGATCGCTACCGATGCCGATGTGGATGGTATGCATATTCGTTTATTGTTGATGACTTTCTTCCTGCAATTCTTCCCCGACCTGGTGAAGCATGAAAAAGTGTATGTGCTGGAAACGCCTTTGTTCCGGGTACGAAATAAACAGGAAACGATTTATTGTTATGATGAAAAAGAGAAACAGGCAGCGATGAAAAAACTGGGCAGCAAACCTGAGATCACACGATTCAAAGGATTGGGTGAAATAAGTCCGGATGAGTTTGCACAATTTATTGGTGCTGATATGCGCAAACAATTGATGCGTTTGGAAGCATGGCGATCATATTCAGCAGTTGCTGGAATATTATATGGGAAAAAATACAATGGAAAGACAGGAGTTTATTATTGAGAATTTGAAAGTGGAATTGGATAAAGTGGAAGAGACAGTTTGATAATGAAGATTGTCATTCGAGCGGAGCGAGGAATCTTATTATGTTACCAGCATTCGTAATTCTATTAAACTTTTCTTGCGTCGCACTCTTCAACGTTCTGTAATTCTATTCAACAATATCATTTGACAAAACTTGACATAATACGGAAAACCAAATCACTGTTCATGAAATGGAAACTTGCATGGGATATTCGAGCCATTTACCGGCTTTATGTTGAATGCTTATCACATGTCGAAGCTGAGTAAGTGGAGAAGCAAAACAAAAGTGAATGGTTATAATGATTGGTACCAGGGCAAATGGGATTATAACAGACGGGATAAATTATATGAAGAAACTAGTAAGGCAGAAAAATTAGACACTTCGTCGATTGATTATTTTGAATTTGGAGTTTGCGGCGGACATTCTTTCAAATGGTGGCTGGAGCATAATAAGAATGCTGATTCAAGATTTTATGGTTTTGATACATTTGAAGGATTGCCCGAAGCATTTGGACCATTTGCTAAAGGTTCAATGGCGGTATGCATTGGAATCTTTAAATATTAATGATCCGAGGGCAAGTTTTTACAAAGGTCTTTTCCAGGATACATTAGTTCCTTTCTGGATCAGTATAAAAGTGATAGGAAGAAACTGATCCACATGGATGCTGATCTTTTCAGCGCTACTATTATTTTCTTTGTCACAGTTGTATACGTATCTGAATGATGGTGATATTATTATGTTTGACGAATTTGCAGTGCCGAAACATGAGTTCATGGCATTTAAAATATTTACAGAAAGTTTTTATGTGAACTATGAAGTGATCGGGGCAGCAAATAATTATTTGTTCTTAGCAGTTAAAATTAAAAAGTGATTATGATACATATTGTTTTTCAACAGTCAGATGTGCGATTGCTGAAAGAAGCAATGAAACTGGATGAAACTTTACAGGGCGAAGTATTTGAGATCAAAGATGAATGGGGTGTCGGGCCTTTAAAAGATATTGATACAGAAGAAGGCTGGAATGCAAGACTAGGATTGGTGGAGAGAATTGCTTGCAAGGTTCTCCTTATGGAGAGAAACTGGTCGGAAGTTTTGATGACAGGGAAACGGTAAAGATCATCAAGGAAAAATGGATGCTGATGAAGCATTGGAAGCACTGGATATGGATGGGACAAAACCAGCATGATGTTACAGGTTATTACTGGCTGATGCCGCAGTTAAAAGAATACCAGGGCAGGGTAATGATCCTTTATCTCAATAATCTTCCTTTTATAAATGAGAAAGGACAATTGTTTTATCCATGGTCTGTTCATGATATTCTTCCAAAAGAAGCAGTGAAAGCAAAAAAACTGGCAAGACCAATTACATTAAGTGAATTTGAAGTTGATCCGGATGAATGGAAAAAAATCAGTGATGAAAATGCAATAGTAAGAATATTGGAAGGAGGAAAAAAGATCGTTGGTAAAGAAGAATCATTTTATGATAATGAAATATTAAAAAATATTACCGCCGAATGGCAAAAAGCGACAAGAGTGTTAACCAATACACTTGCACCGGATGAAAATAAAAACAGGCGATGTGTTTATTATGTGGCGGATGAAACAATTGATCAGTGACAGGAAAGATCGAAACAATGGGTGATGTAGATAAAGGATGGAAAGAGTTTGATGTTGTAAAGCCGGCCAAGCGTCTGTCTGAATATGCAAGTTTCTGAAGAAACAGCTCAACACTCAATAATCAATATATAATATTCAATTAATCAACTGGAAGAATTTATGGCAGATAAAGTTTATGATTTGGAGGATAGATTTGTTGAATTCGCTGCAAGAGTAATTGATGTTGTTGAAGCATTGCCTAATACAAGAGCTGGCAACTGATATCGCCGGGCAATTTGTACGTTGCGGACTTGCTCCGGCATTATTATATGGAGAAGCTGCAAAGTGCTGAGTCAAGAGATGATTTTATACATAAAATGAGAATTGTTCTTAAAGAATTAAAGGAATCAAGAGTACTGTATAAAATTGATTATTCGGAAACAGATGATAAAGCCCGTCAAGCTGTTTGAATGATTTGAGAACAGAATGTGAGGAATTGATCATGATAATTTCAAAAAGTATTGAATACCGCAAGTAGGAATAATAAAAAGGGTCGTCAATGACATTGAATATTGATTGTTGAATATTGAATATTGAATATTAATGTAGAACATGTCCAAAAATAAATCTATATCCCAAATTCAAAACAACGAAACAGGTTTACATGGCCAGTATAAAACCTGGTTTCTTGATTATGCATCTTATGTAATTCTCGAAAGAGCTGTGCCGGCTATTGAAGATGGATTGAAACCTGTGCAACGCCGTATTCTTCATGCAATGAAAGAAATGGATGATGGCCGTTTCAATAAAGTGGCAAATATTATTGGACAAGCAATGCAATACCATCCGCATGGTGATGCAAGTATTGGTGATGCATTGGTGAATATGGGTCAAAAGGATCTGCTGATAGAAACACAGGGTAACTGGGGTGATGTAAGAACCGGTGATGATGCAGCAGCACCAAGATATATTGAAGCAAGGCTTAAGCAAATTTGCATTGGAAGTTGCTTTCAATGCAAAGACAACCGAATGGCAACTGAGTTATGATGGCAGAAAGAATGAGCCGGTTACGTTGCCAATGAAATTTCCTTTGTTGCTGGCGCAGGGTGCAGATGGAATTGCAGTTGGACTTATCAACAAAAATTCTTCCTCATAATTTTTGTGAACTGATCGAAGCATCGATAAAATATTTGCGTGGAAAAAGATTTGAACTCTTTCCCGATTTTCAGACCGGGGGCATGATCGATGTAGCTGAATATAACCAGGGCAAACGTGGTGGTAAAGTAAAAGTAAGGGCACATATTGAAGAAGTTGATAAGAAAACATTGGCGATCAAGAGTGTTCCTTATGGAGTTACTACTACGCAATTAATGGACTCAATTGTAAAAGCAAATGACCAGGGAAAAATAAAGATCAAAAAAGTAACGGATAATACGGCTGCTGATGTAGAGATACAGATTGATCTGGCACCGGGCATTTCTCCGGATATTACAATTGATGCATTATACAAATTCACGGATTGCGAAATTTCTATTTCTCCCAATGCCTGTGTGATCGTGGATCAGAAACCACAGTTTCTTGGCTGTAAATGATCTGCTGAAAATTTCTGTTGACAAAACAAAAGACCTGCTTGAACAGGAATTGAAAATCAAACTGGCTGAATTACAGGAGAAATGGCATTATACTTCATTGGAAAAAATATTCTTTGAAGAAAAGATATATAAAGAGCTGGAGAAGAAACATGAAACATGGGATAAAGTGCTGGAAGCAATTGATAAAGCATTTATTCCTTTTAAAAAACAATTGAAAAGAGCAATCACAAGAGAAGATATTATTAAGCTTACAGAAAAACCTGTTCGTCGTATTTATAAACTGGATATTGATGAACTGAATGACCAGATAAAAGGATTGGAAGCGGATATCAAACAGGTAAAACATGATCTGAATAATCTTGTTGATTATGCAGTTGCTTATTATGAAAATCTGTTGAAGAAATATGGTAAAGGCAGGGAAAGAAAAACAGAGATCAAACAATTTGAAGTGATCGAAGCAAAGCAATGTAGCTATTGCCAATACAAAACTTTATGTGAACCGTGAAGAAGGATTTATTGGAACAGGTTTGAAGAAAGATGAATTACTTGTTTGAATGTTCAGACACTTGATGATATCATTGCTTTTACAAAGCATGGTATTATGAAAGTGGTTAAAGTAGCAGAGAAAACTTATATCGGGAAAGATATTATTGCATGTCGCTGTATTTCAGAAGAACGATGAACGAACCACCTACAATATGATCTATACGGATGGGAAAAGCGGAAAGAGTTTTGCAAAACGATTTAATGTAACCGGTGTAACAAGAGATAAAGAATATGATCTTAGCTAAAGGAGATGAAAAAAGCAAGGTTCATTACCTGAGTGTAAATCCAAATGGTGAAGCAGAAGTGGTAAGAATTATTTTGACTCCGGGCAGCAAAGCACATAAAAAGGAATTTGAATTTTATTTTGCAGAGCTGGAGATCAAAGGACGAAGCAGTATGGGTAATTACGGTAACAAAATATCCGATCAAATCTGACGGCGTTAAACTGAAAGAAGCTGGCAAAGTCAACTATTGCCGGTAAAAAATTATGGTATGATGATCAGTTTGGAAGATTAAATACGGATGAGAAAGGTCAATACCTTGGCATGTTTGATGCAGATGATCAGAATACTTGTTGTTTACAATGATGGTAATTATGAAATAACTGACCAGGAACTGACTCAAAAGTTTGATGCGGAAAAAGTATTATTGATTGAAAAATTCAATCCTGAAAAAATTGTAACTGCTGTTTATGTCGATATGGATAAGAAGCAATACATGGTAAAACGATTTAAGATTGAAACAACAACATTAAAAAATAAATTCCTTTTTATTAAAGAAGGAGAAGGAAATTATGTGGAAGCGGTCACTACCGATACCGAACCGGTTTTGGCTATGCAACAGGGCAGAGGTGCACAAATAAGAAAAGGAAAAATGAAAATCGCAAAAATTGCTGAAGTTATCTGGTTGGAGAACTGTTGGTACAAGATTGCTGGATTATAGTAAGAGTGTAGAAATGGAATGGGTAAAGCCAAAAGGTAGTAGTCAGCAAGAATTATTTTAAACCCCTAAATCCCCTAAAGGGGACTATGCTGAAATAATTCTATTCAATTGCGGAATAGAATTCAGATGTTGAATAAATTATTTGCAGTTGAATTTTGTTCTATTGCTTAAAGCCTCCCTTTAGGGAGGTTTGGAGGGTTTTTCTTTTTCTTGATCCTGATAGTCGCACTTTTTTCTAAGTTGCTGGTAAGTCTTAATTCATGGCGTTTCTTTCCATCATTTAGGATCATTAATGCAGTGTTGGGTGGAATAGTGCCGAGGTTATCTGCAAACATTGTTATTTCGTTTATCTCTTTTGTTGAATCGATCGGGATCTCAAAGTGAACTGACCGGGTGCTGAGTATACGGTTAAATGCGATCAGCTTATCATTATAAAAAACAGAAATAGAATCTCCATCTATCTCACCATTATCATAAAAATCTACTTTCAATGTATCTGACTCGACAATAAGTTCATCAGCAACAACTTTTTCTCTTTCTTTATATTGATTGCTCACTACATAATTGACCACGTTCCTTGGTTGAATCGTTACCGTTGCAATTGTATCAGTTTCAGAAGGTCGCCATACCTGGAAATTTTCTTTAAGTATCTTAATGGCATGCATAACTGAATCCTGTTTTAATGGATCAGTATTTAATTTCAATGTAAATAAAATTTCCGGGCAGGTATATTTATATTCTGGTTTACTTATAAAGGAACCTTTAAGTACTGAATTTACCTGTGACACCCGCAACGTTGCGGCAAAATTCATTGCACAGTCCACATCACGGTTAAAATAAGAACCATAGTATGAAACAGGAATATTCGAAATATAGACAAGTCTCGTTGTGGGATTATAAGTACCACGGATCGGGATGCTGCGATAAGTATTTTTGAAAAAATAATTCAAAACCCCTTTTACGTTGTTGTGATCCTGCTCAATAATAATAAGCTCAACAAGATAATTGCTATAACTGTTTCGCAATTTTACATTCGCTGCTCCATACCAATAACCGGTTGGGGATTGAGAAAAAAGTTGCAAAGTGAACAATAGCGCTATGAGGAGAAACGGTTTTTTCATGGAACTGCAAGTAAATCAAAAACTGTGCTCAAGTATAACGCAGTTCTACCCGAAAAATTACTTGATGAATCGTTTCATTTCCCTTTCTACATCACGTTTTTTAATGGTTTCCCGTTTGTCGTGGAGTTTTTTGCCTTTACCAAGCCCGATTTCAACTTTAATTAGATTCTTTTCATTAAAAAAGATCCTGAGTGGGATCAATGTGTATCCTTTTTCTTTCAGCTTTCCTTCTATTTTAGATATTTCTCTTTTTTGCAAAAGTAATTTCCGGTCTCTTATCGGATCGTGATTATTTGTAGTGCCATGAGAATATTCAGCAATGTGCAAACTTTTGAGCCACATCTCACCTTTATGAATGAGGCAATAACTGTCGTTGAAACTTGCTTTACCTTCTCTTAATGACTTTACTTCCGTTCCAGTCAATACAACACCAGCGACATATTTATTGTCGAAAAAATATTCATGAAAGGCAGAACGATTTTTTATTTCCATGATCAAATGTGTAAATAAGATTGCAAATATAATCTTTGGGCTAAAGCCCATATAGTTATCTTGCTGGTAACCCCATCCTTAAGGCCTACCGTTAGGACACAAATATTTTTGGCACACGGATGACACGGGTTGGACGGATGATAACGGATTTTTTATTCTGCGAAGCAGAATAAATCTGTGGTTATCCAATTTTGTTTAAATTTTTTTATAGAAATAGGACAGATTTTTATCTTTTTACCAAGTTTAAATCAATAAAATCAGTTCAATCCGTGTCATCCGTGTTCCTGCATCTTGTATTCGAAGATGTGTCCTAACGGTAGTCCTTAAGGCTGGGGTTAAAAATATAAAACATATTAAAGGGCTTTAGCCCTGATAGTTTAATTCTTAAACATCCACAACACTTTCGTCATTTTATCTTTCAGCTCCTTTCTTGGAACGATAAAATCGAGGAAGCCATGTTCAAGGATGAACTCACTGCGTTGAAAACCGGGAGGCAGATCTTTTTTTATTGTTTCTTTAATAACTCTTGGTCCTGCAAAGCCGATCAATGCACCCGGCTCTGCAATATTCAGATCGCCCAACATACCAAAGGAGGCAGAGATACCGCCAAATGTCGGGTCAGTTAAAAAAGATATATAAGGAAGTTTAGCATCGCTAAGTTGAGAAAGCTTGCCGCTTGTCTTTGCAAGCTGCATGAGTGAGAAAGCACTTTCCATCATTCTTGCACCACCACTTTTTGAGATCACCATGTATGGTATCTTATGTTTAATGCAATAATCGACCGCTCTTGAAAATTTTTCACCCATCACACTTCCCAGGCTGCCACCAATGAATTCAAAATCCATACAAGCAATGACGATGTCATTGCCGGCAATTTTTCCAACCGCTACCCGCATCGAATCCTTCAGGTCCGTTTTACTCCAGATCTCTTCCAGTCTTTTTTTATAAGGTTTCAGGTCGGTGAACTCCAGGTAATCTTTACTTAGAATATTTTCAAACAGTTCTTCGTACTGATTATCATCAAAGAGAATTGAGTAGTATTCTTCACTGCCGATGCGGTGATGGTAACTGCATTTTGGGCAGACGAAAAGATTTTCTTTCAGTTCATTTGATGTGCAAATAAAATTACATTCAGGGCACTTGGTCCATAGCCCCTCGGGAGTTTCCTTTTTTTCATGCGTACCCGTCAATATCCCTTTTCTAATTCGTTTAAACCAGCTTGTCCTTGTCGATTCTTTTCCTTCTTCACCAGCCAGGTTCGAATCAAAATCTTCTACCTGTTTTGCCATGCAAAAAGTTTTGAGTGGTCACAAATATAGGGAATCTGTGATTTGAGGTTTTTGGGTTTAAAGTCGAATATTAACGAGTGTTATTATGCTCCCGGCATTTGTTCCCTGATCAACTTCTGTTGCGTCGCACACTTGTACTACAACAATTCTATTCAACTTTTAATCCACCCCCATTTGATCATTTCTTTTATCGAACATCCCGCCCCCGCCAGCGGGGGATAATTAATCATCACTTTATTTGAAATAAAAGAAACATTATTCTTCGAACTATGGAAATGTTCATTGTCCCCCGCTGGCGGGGGAAGCAGACCAATAAAAAGAAATGATCAAATGGGGGTGGACAGAGCTGAGTATACATAAGAAAGCACAAGAGTGCGACCCTTCCACTTCGCTTTGCTCAGTGTCTGGGTAAACTGCGACGCTATTGTTTATAAGCGAACAGAACCTTGACTGGAGCGTCGCAACAGAAGCCTGATAGAATTACTATTGTTGGTACCAAAACATAAAAGCCTCAAATTTCTATGAGGCATTTATTAAAAAGATCACTAGTCTTTATAAGATCAATTATTAAGTGCTCCATTATTGACCCAGCAGATGATAGAATTTTTTTGTGCTGTTGTCAGTGTCCCGACCTTTGGCATAGTTCCACTAGATACTGCGGATTTGATCGTGGCTGATGCACCGGATATCTGTGTATAAGTAAGCAATGGGCCGGGACCATTCGCACTGCCGACGCCATGACAAGTTGCATCTGTTGCACAAGTTGATTGAATGATAGGGTTAACATTAGCAGCAAAAGCACTTGCTACACCGGTGCAATTAACTGTGCCACCACCGCCGCCCCCTCCTCCAGTACCACCGCCGCCGCCCCCTCCACCGCTACTTTTACTGCACGATACAATTAAAAGAAATGATGCAAGAATAACCAGTATGCCTTTTTTCATAAATGTATTTTAGGGAGTGTAGATTTTTTATCCTATCGGAATCGGTAGAACAAAAGTTGCCACATATTTTCTTTTTTCGGTAAATAATGTTAAAAAAAATAACATTTTTCTACGTTAGGCAAACTGGTATATTAATAATGTGAATTTTTTATTATGCAATGCTGATATCATTGTCTAAATATACATCCTGTATTGCGTTCAGAATTTCTACTCCTTCTTTAATGGGGCGTTGAAATGCTTTTCGACCACTGATCAATCCCATACCGCCGGCTCTTTTATTAATAACTGCGGTAGTTACAGCTTCTGCCATATCGCTTGCACCGGATGATGCACCACCAGAATTAATTAATCCTGCACGGCCCATATAACAATTGGCGACCTGGTAGCGGCAGAGATCAATTGGGTGATCAGATGTTAGTTCAGAATAAATGCGTGGATCATTTTTACCATAAGCAGATTCTTTTGTATTCAATGCAAGATAACCGCCATTGTTTTCAGGAAGTTTTTGTTTGATGATATCTGCTTCAATTGTTACACCTAAATGATTTGCTTGTCCTGTAAGATCAGCTGATACATGAAAATCTTTTTCTTTTGTTTTGAATGCGGGGTTTCTTAAATAACACCAGAGGATCGTTGCCATTCCAAGTTCATGGGCCATTTCAAATGCTTTGCTTACTTCCTGTATTTGTCTTGCTGATTCATCACTGCCAAAATAAATGGTAGCGCCTACAGCAGCAGCCCCCAAATTCCAGCTTGCTTTTATAGATGCAAACATTATTTGATCGAACTTATTGGGATAAGTTAGAAACTCATTGTGATTCACTTTAACAATAAAGGGAATTTTATGCGCATATTTTCTTGAAAGAAAACCTAAGCCTCCATAAGTAGTAGCAACAGCATTGCAGCCTCCTTCAATGGCGAGCTTAATTATATTTTCAGGATCAAAATAAATTGGATTTTTTGCAAATGATGCACCGGCGCTGTGTTCAATTCCCTGGTCAACCGGAAGAATGGATAAATAACCTGTATTCGATAATCTTCCCGTATTATACATCAATTGAAGATTGCGAAGTACTTGCGGGTTTCTATCACTCTTGATCCAAATTCGATCTACAAAATCAGGCCCGGGTAAATGAATTTTTTCTTTTGAGATCGTCTTACATACATGACTTAATAAATATTCTGCTTTATCTCCGAGAAGTTCAGTGATCTTATTTGTTGATGCGGTAAGCATAGTTAATGGTTTAACAGGTAAAATAAATTCTCAGTCACTAACGACTGTTCTGGACAAAGGTAAGGGCAAGTAAATAGAAGGTGAAATATAGACTATCGAGAGGTCTTTGAATTTTCAGAGCCCCTTTTAGTTTCTATTGCGGTCTGAATGTTAAGGATGAATTCTTTAATTGCAATGCTTTTGGAAGTAACTCCTTCCAGTTTTATTAAACGACTATATTCTATTGATTGTTTTGACAGCATATCCACCAGGTCGGGCAAACCGGATTGTTTTAATTCTTCTAAGGTCGGCGGAGTTAGAAACATGGAAAACAATACCACAAAAATCATGCGCCTGCTTCTGCTTGCAGAATATTATTTTTTCTACTTCAGATTGACCTCAAATTAATTCTCATAGTCAGGAAAAATTTACCCGAACAAAGTACTGCTCAGATAACGATCACCTCTATCACATGTAATAAAGACGATCACACCTGATATCAATTTCATTGGCCAAACGTATAGCAGCAGAAGCAGCTCCACCGCTGCTCATGCCCGCAAATATTCCTTCCACTTTTGCTAATTGTCTTGCCATTTGAGTTGCTTCATCCTGCGATACATCCATTACACGGTCAACTCTTTCCGGTTCAAAAATTTTCGGCAAATATTCTTTCGGCCATCTGCGTATACCGGGAATAGAAGATTCTTCTGTCGGCTGGCAGCCGATGATTTGAATAGAAGGATCTTTTTCTTTGAAAAATCTTGAACAACCCATGATCGTTCCTGTTGTTCCCATTGAACTTACAAAATGAGTAATACATTGATCGGTGTCTTTCCATATTTCAGGACCGGTTGTTTTATAATGTGCTTTATAATTATCTGGATTTGAAAATTGGTTCAAAATAAAAAATTCGCCTGTTGCTGCTTTCTCTTCGGCATAGTCGCGGCATATTTCAATGTTATCAAGCAAGGTGACTTTAGCGCCAAATGCTTCCATCGTTAATGTACGTTCTCTGGTTGATGTTGATGGCATCACTAATTCAATATCGAGATCATACAATCTTGCGATCATTGCTAATGCGATGCCGGTATTACCACTTGTTGCTTCAATTAATTTAGATCCGGGTTTTATATCGCCTCTTTCTAATGCAGAACGGATCATATTCAATGCAGGACGATCTTTTACACTTCCGCCGGGATTATCACCTTCCAACTTTGCATACATCGTAACATTTGGGTTGGGATTTAATTTTTTTATCTCCACCATTGGTGTATTGCCTACCAAATCAATAATGCTTGCCATGATCAGGATTTAATTTGTTCTACAACTTCAATATCGGGGCGATGATAAACAGTAGAGCAGGAGGGAACACTTTTGGTGAGCCATACATTACCACCGATGATACTATTATGTCCAATGATTGTTTCTCCGCCAAGAATAGTTGCACCGGAATAAATGATAACATGATCTTCAACTGTCGGATGTCTCTTTACTGAAGCCAATGCTTTGTCAACGCTTAAGGCACCCAATGTTACTCCCTGGTAAAGTTTTACATGATCACCAATGATTAGTTGTTTCGCCAATTACGATGCCTGTACCATGATCGATAAAAAAATGTTCTCCGATCTCAGCAGCGGGATGAATGTCTATTCCTGTTTTTGAATGCGCATATTCAGTAATAATACGTGGGAGCAAAGGAATATTAAGATCGAACAATGCATGTGCAATGCGATAAAAAGAAATTGCATAGAACCCGGGGTAAGCTCTTATGATCTCAAATCTTGTTCTTGCAGCAGGATCACCGGCGAGTAATGCTTCAATATCTGTATTTAGAATCCGATATAGTTCAGGTGCATTGCTGAAGAAACGATCTGCTTTTTCTTTATTGCCATTCGCCATGCATCCACTTGTAGCATCTAATAAATTTATTAATTCCGATCTTAGATCGCTAAACCGTAATTCAACTTCTTTTTCAGATGAAAGATTGATATCGGATCTTTCAGGAAATAAAAGGCAAATAAGATCATTTACCCAGGTTGCGATTTCTTCATTGGGTGGCACGGTTTCGGTATCTTTCTGTTGCTGATAAATGAGTTTGTAAAATTCTTTTTCCATGCTTTTAGTTTAATGCATGGTATAAAATTATCGTATTTATCACACCAATCTGGTAGACTGTTGTATTAATTGTTTCCTAAATAAGAAAAAAAGCCCTGTCTCGCCTCAGGCTAGACAGGGCTTTAAATGATTTGTAAAGATGTTTAAGCGTTCCTGTTAATACAGTTCAGATCTTCAAAAGCTACTTCAAGTCGTTTTATAAATGACTCTTCTCCTTTACGCAACCATACACGGGGGTCGTAATGTTTTTTATTAGGTTTATCTTCTCCTTCAGGATTTCCAAGCTGGGCTTGCAGATAACCTTCGTTCTTTTTGTAATTATTTAAAACACCATCCCAGAAAGCCCATTGCAGATCGGTATCAATATTCATTTTGATAGCGCCGTAACCGATCGCTTCACGTATCTGGTGCTGGGGTGAGCCACTACCGCCATGAAATACAAAGTAAACGGGCTGTGGTGCAGTCTTTAATTCTTTTTCAATATAATCCTGGCTGTTCTTTAAGATCACGGGACGCAACTCTACATTTCCGGGTTTATATACACCATGAACATTTCCAAATGCGGCAGCAACAGTAAACATTTTTCCAACCTTACTTAATTCTTTAAATGCATAAGCAACATCTTCTGGTTGTGTATAGAGTTTTGAATTTTCTACATCACTGTTATCAACGCCATCTTCTTCACCACCGGTAACACCCAGTTCAATTTCAATTCCCATACCAAGCGGTTTCATTCGTTTGAAAAACTCAACCGATGTATGAATGTTTTCTTCAATTGGTTCTTCACTCAGGTCAAGCATGTGCGAACTAAAAAGTGGTTGTCCTTTTTCTTTGAAGTATTGTTCGCCTGCATCGATCAACCCACTGATCCATGGTAACCATTTTTTGGAGGCATGATCTGTGTGTAATACTACAGGCACTCCATAATATTTTGCTACATTATGAATATGCAATGCACCGGAGATCCCACCGGAAATATTTGCCTGCATTTTGTCATTGGGCATTCCTTTGCCGGCAATAAACTGTGCGCCACCATTTGAAAACTGGATGATAACGGGTGAATTTACTTTTGCGGCAGTTTCAAGAACGGCATTAATGGTATTTGTTCCGATCGTATTTACAGCAGGTAATGCAAACTGGTTTTTCTTAGCATCATTATAAAGTGCTTCTAATTCTTCGCCGAATAAAACTCCGGCTTTGTACTTACTCATTTGTTTTTTTGTTTCATGATAAAATCCCGGCAGGCAATTTTCAATGGGCCGCAAGATAATTGATTTAACCACTCATTATCACGAACAAATGTTAGAGGAATATTTCATTGTTGATAATGAAACGATAGTTGTTAATAATAAATTGAAATTATTTTCCCAATGCCTGAATCACATCATATTTGGTAACGATATGATAATTACCAGCTTCATCTTTACTTAATACAGCACCATTCTCTTTATTGATCAGGGTGCTGAGTTTTTCAACTGGCGTATTAAATTCAACAAGAGGATAGGATGGTTCCATTACATTTTCAATCATATCATTTTTTATATGAGGGTTTGAAAAGATCTTTTTGAATAAACCATTTTCACTAATGGCTCCAACAGGTCCGTTACCATTCATGACGGGAATATTCTCGATGTCAAATTTTTTCATCAGGTCAACAGCTTCTGAAACAGTTTGTGTTGGCTGAACAGTAACAAGTTTTTGCTTGCCTGTGCGGCTGCTTATAATGTCCTTGAATGTTTTTACATCAAGAAAACCACGTTCTATCATCCATTGATCGTTGTACACTTTAGCCACATACCTGCTGCCATGATCATGAAATATGCAAACGACAAGATCATCTTTTTTTAAACGATCCTTTAATTGCATTAATCCCTGTATACAACTACCTGCACTATATCCGCAGAAAATTCCTTCTTCTTTTGCTAAACGTCTTGCCATGATGGCACCATCCTTATCCGTTACCTGTTCAAAATGATCGATCACACTCATATCATAATTCCCCGGTACAAAATCTTCACCAAAGCCTTCGCTGATATAAGGATGCACTTCATTCATATCCACTTCGCCGGTGCGGAAATATTTTGTAAGCAATGAACCATATACATCAATGGCCCATATTTGTATGCTAGGATTTTTTTCTTTTAAAAACATAGCTGTACCTGTAACAGTGCCACCGGTACCTGCAGTGCAAACAAGATGTGTGATCTTGCCATCGGTTTGATTCCATATTTCTGGCCCGGTAGTTTCGTAATGAGCTAAACGATTAGCAAGATTGTCGTATTGATTAGCGTGAAATGAATTTGGAATTTCTTTTGCCAGTCTTCTTGCAACTGAATAATAACTTCTTGGGTCATCGGGTTCAACATTAGTTGGACAAACGATCACTTCAGCGCCGACGGCTTTCAATATGTCCATCTTTTCCTTGCTCTGTTTATCCGTTGTTGTAAAAATGCATTTATAACCTTTAACAACTGCTGCCAATGCTAAACCCATACCTGTATTTCCGCTTGTACATTCTATAATTGTTCCACCGGGTTTTAGTTTTCCTTCCTTTTCTGCCACTTCGATCATCTTTACAGCCATACGATCTTTGATAGAGTTGCCGGGATTAAAATAATCAACTTTAGCCGCTACCGTGCAAGGAAGATCTTTGGTGATCTTATTGAGTTTTACCAGGGGAGTATTACCGATCGTTTCAAGGATATTGTTTTTTATTTCCATATTCATTTGTTAGGGTACAAAGTTAATCAGTTTGCTAAAATTGCTCATTTTATATCAATGGTAGCAAATAACCTTAAAGTGGTATTGGCGTTTGTGTCAAAAAGTGTAAGTTAGCATGGCTCTACTCCCCGCCCTGGTTATACGGTCAAAATTATACTCGCTACCGATTAAAACTTTACCTATGTCAGAATTTTTAAAAAATCTATGGTCAAAAATTTCCGGCTCAGAAAGATTCATGCCTTCAATAATTGAGTTTAAACCGGAACAAGTAGAAAGAGCAAAAGATCTGAACGATTCTTTTTATCCGGATAAAAATTATTTTACCGTAAGGGTTAATGAATTGTTTTTGCACCAGGACCGCGAATGGTTTAGAAGATACGATCCCGTTGTTTTTATCGCTTCTGAATTTGTTTATGACAACAAAAAAGTGGAGATCCCATTTGTAGTAGGGCCACACCTTATACAAAAAAGTCTTAACAATGAACTGGTTGTTAAAAATGGTATTGTTATCAGGAATACTACTGTGGCAGGTACTCATCCTTTTAAAGGTGATCCTTTTACCCTTACAGTCGTGCTTGCACAGCTTGAAAAGAAAGATTATTTAAGAGATGTTCTGAAATTGGTGGAGTCAGCTGCTGCTACTTACACCGGCAGTTTTGTAAATATGGTTAATAATTACCTGAAAGTATCCACGCTTGTATTAGATGGTATTGACACATTGTTCGGCAAAAAAGAAGTAATGGGATTGATCGGTCATAGAAAAACACTGATGTTAAATGCCCGTGATGATTTTAAACCCGGTTATTTTGTTTTAATAAATAAGTCGGAAAGAGAAATTAGTGATGATAAGGAATATGAAGGAAAGAATTTTTTTGTGAAAGGAGATGGCGAGCTTTATTATGGTACTTCAATCGGAGAATCCGAACCTTATCGTGATGCCGATTATGTGCTGTACAGTGTATTAGCAACAAATAACAGGTCAGACATTGATCAATTGCCATTTTATCCTCAGTGGCAGGAATTGCTTGGTTTTGCCATGCCACTTACAAAAATATCAGAAGAACAATGGGAACTTATCAAAGCAAAATTTTTTGCATTGCATGCCAATATGAGACTTAGTCCTGACCTGATACGTGAACAGGTAAAAACATTAATTGAAACTTATAAGACCGAATTAAAAGAAATAAGAAAAGATAAAGAAGAACTTGGTGCACATGAAGAACCCGAACAACCTGTTAAAAAAGACGCATGGGAAAAAGATATGGATTCAATAGCTGTTGATATTTTAAAAATGAAATAGTGATCAACCAATGAATGTAAAAGAACTAAGAATAATTGTACAACCTGATAAGATTGGGATCACACGTTCTGTTGGTTCCCCTGAAACAGGAAATATAAACCGGGAAGTTATAAAACTTGAATTGAGTATTGCCAAGATATTCCATAAAGTGTTGAATAAGTTCAGGGTTGTTTCAGCTTTTGAAAAGAATGACTATGAGATTTTAGGAAAAACTTTGTTTAAGGTTCTTTTTTTTGATCCACTTGTAAAAAAATTCTTTCTTGATGAGTTAGTTGAAGTAAGAGAAAGCCCCGATACTTATTGCAGAATATATCTTCGTTTCAAAGATCTAACCGGGGATATTCCGGAGTTGCCGTGGGAGTATATGCTGGTTGAGGATGAGGATAGGAAAATATCAGAATTGTATCTCGCAGCAGACAGCAATCAGCGTTTTGACCTGATAAGAATAGTAAACGAAAATAAAATTTCTTTCACTCCAAAGCCTGATCAAAAACTCAATGTTGCTTTGATCGTCTCAAATCCGCGAAATCAACCGGAGGGCAGGCTGCCATTAGATACTGATGAACTAAGTAATTGTTTTAAACGCCTCAATCAAAAATTCGGAAGCCTCATAAATACGAATGAAAGGGAAGATGAAAAACCTGATTTCAGAAATTTTGAAAACGACCTGGCTGAAGTTATAGCTCCTTTCAACGGTGAACCATACGTCTTGCATTTTTATGGTCATGCGCAAGCAAAAGACAAAGAATCCATGATAGCTTTTACAGACGAAAATCAAAACCTGGCCTGGATCAGCGATAAAGAATTTGCTGCAATATTTAGTCAGAATACCAACATACAAAAACCACAATTAATAATTCTGCAGGCGTGTGAAAGCGGGCAGGTATGCAATGCCAATACGGAAGATCCCGGTGGACTTGCTTATACTCTTGCCATGAATAACATTCCGGCAATAGTCGCCATGCAAAATATTGTACGTGAAGATGTATCTATTGATTTTATTGAACAGTTCTATACTTCGTTGCTAAATGGGGAAGATGTCGCAAGAGCCGTAACAAGAGGACGGCAATTCCTTGGTTGTGGAATAAGAAGAAATGGTGAAAAAAGGAAGATGAATGAGTATTATGATAATAACACATTTGGAACGCCTTTACTTTTTATCAGTACAATTCAGCCAATAAGAATGATGCCTGAGAAAATTTCAAGTATAGTGGAAATACAGATGGTAAACAAAATATGTCCTAAGTGTAAAACGCTCTGGAAAAACGTAAAACTTGATAAAGAGATCTGCACATTGAACCGGTGTGGCGGCAGGCTCGAGATCTATAAAGAAGATGCTGCCATTGGTAATAAAAATGTTTCTTCCGACCCGGCCAAAGCAGGAGCAGCCCCACTACCACAGGGAAGACCATCATTAAACTAACTACATTCTAAATGAATTTTGAAAAAGAAACTATATCAAAATTAATTGCCAATGCTTATCACCAGGCAGCTCTTGATCCCGTCAATGACATGTTTGTTGTTACTGAATTGCTTGAAAAAATAAGAACTAACCTGGTTGCTAAACAAAGTGAACCATATAAAGCCTGGAACGGTTTGGAACTCGATCGTTTTCGATTCGATAAAGAAAATATTCTGAAGGTTTTTGTGCCGTTGCGACAAAAATATTTTGATGAGCATTTTGAGAACATTAAAAAAAGTCTGCAAAATAAATTTGATTACAAAGTATGGTTTAATGAATACATTGATTCCATAATTTATCTTTCAGGAACTGTATTTAATCCTTTGTGCCTGCATGATTTTCCTTTTACAAAAGAACAAAAGAAGATAGTTGAAAAAGGCAGGCAAATGAACGATCTGATAATGGATGGCCGATGGGCAGATGTATTTCCTTTTGCAAAAGAATTTTCACAGGATCCACAGCTTTCGGCCTTTCAAAAAAGTTCAATGCTTGTGAATATCGGCTATATACAACTTTTTTGGTATCCTGATTTTGAAGGATCCGTAAAGTATTTTGAGGAAGCCGGTAAAACAGATCCGACAAATAGCATGGTAGAAAAAGGATGGGGCTCATATTATTTAAAACTCCAGGATTATGATAATGCGATCATGCATTTCGAAAAAGCGATGCAAATGGATCCCAGAGATGTCGAGAACTATGGCCAAATTGGTACTTGTCATAAAGAGAAAGGAGATTATGCGGTTGCAGAGCAGTGGTACCGGAATGCAATAAAATATGATTTTACAAATACCGACTCCTATTCCAAGCTGATACAATTATATGGAAATTGGGATGCCGAAGCAGAAAAACTTAGTTTGATCCCCGATCTGATCTATAAATGCGAGTTGTTGCTTCCATCTGATAAGTATGAGAACATGCTTTATAATATTTATCGTGATGCTGGGTATTCCTATTCTGTAGCTGGTGATTATGCTACCTCAGAAATGTATTATCAAAAAGCAATCGAACTAAAGCCTGATTATACTATTGCTAAAATTGACGTTGCATATATTAAAGGATATCAAAAGAAGTATGACGAAGCCGCAAGTATGCTGAAAAGTCTTGAAGCCATTCCCGATTATTACGATGTGCATTGGGGTCTAGCGTGGGTGTATGAACAAACAGGAAAATTTGATGAAGCATTATCAGAACATCAAAAATGTATTACGATACGACCTGAATGGGCCGACAAATCTTATAACGCTGTTGGTAAAATGTATTTTGACCAAAAGAAAGATTACCTGCATGCAAAACAATATTATCAAAAAGCAATTGAGATCCGGGAAAAGGAAAACATTTATTACGATAATATGATCGATGCACTCGATCATCTGGATGATAAAGAAAGTTTAAAAGAAAAAGAAGATATTCTCATCCGGCAATTTTCTAAGAATCCAAAGAATGACCTGGTGGCCAACAAACTCGGTGTTCATTTTTACAATACTGGCAGGACCGAAGAAGCAATACCATATTATCAGAAGGCTATCGAAATAAATGCCGCTAACAATGTTTACTATGAAAACCTCGGCCTGGCATATGAAGGGATAAAAGATGTTGAGAAAGCAGAAGAGTATTACCTGGAAGCGCTGAAGCATAAGGAAGAATACCAAACCTGCAACAGGCTTGGCATTCTTTATTATAGAAGAAATCAAAATGATGATACAGACAAGGCAATTGAATATTATCAAAAAGCGATCGGGCTAGACCCGGAAAATGCGGTGCTATATGAAAACCTGGGATTGGCTTATGAGCAAAAACAAATGTTACCGGAAGCTGAGCAGGCATATATAAAAGCATCGGAAATTGAACAAGACGACAGGTGCTTATTTTAACAGGCTTGGATATTTTTATTTTACACAATTAAAAGATGAGCTTGCGATAAAATATTATTTGAAAGCTATAGAAAAAGAAAAAGATGTGCAGTTGTATAAAACAAATTTAGCATTGGCATACGAAGGAAACAAAGAGCCGCAAAAAGCCATTGATATTTATTTGGGAATACTCGCGGAAAATAAATCGGATCATAATGTCAGGGCTTTGCTCGCATCCGCCCAATACACAATGGGTGAGGCCCATTACCAGGATGCTTTACAAAACCTGTTACAGTGTTGTGAAGAAGATCCAGGAAATATTTTATATAAAAAATACCTCGGTGCGTTGTATGAAAAAATGAATGACAGTGAAAAGGCTCTTGGTTTATACAGTGCACTGCTAAAAGAAATCCCAAACGATCTGGACATCAATAACAAGGTCGGTGTATTATACTATCGTAGAGGAACTAAAGAAGATGCACAAAAAGCAATAAGCTATTATAAAAAAGCAATCGAGTTATCTCCTTCGGCGGGTATCGTTTATCAAAACCTGGCATTAGCATATGTGATGACTGTCGAGAATGACAAAGCAGTAGAGGCATTCGAAAAATCGATTGAGATAGAACCACGTAATGATCAGTTCTATTCTACTTATGCCGAATTCTTTTTCAAGAATGATCAGTTTGAAAGAGCAATTGAATTATGTAAAAAAGCGATAGAGATAAATCCTAATTCCTCATTATATTATCAAAATATCGGACTTGCTTATGAGCGACTTAATAAAATTAAAGAAGCGGAGGAAGCCTATCTTAATTTGTTAAGCATTGAGTCTCGGAACGCCAATTTTCATAATAATTTGGGCGTATTTTATTACAGAACGAGCCAATTTGAAAAAGCTATTAAAAAATATGAGGATGCGTTAGCGTTAGATCCGGATAATACACTTTTTCATAAAAATTTGGCGATCGCATATGAGAGTCTTGGTAAAAATGAAGAAGCGGAAGAAATATACTTAACGATAATAAAGAGAGATCCAAATAATGATGACATTCATAATTATTTGGGAGTATTGTATTACAGAACGAGTCATTTTGAAAAAGCCGTTGAAAAATATAAGGATGCGTTAGCGTTAAATCCGGATAATGTACTTTATCATAAAAATTTAGCGATCGCTTATGAAGTTCTTGGGAAAAATGAAGAACTGGAAAAAACATATCTAACGATATTAAAGATGGATCCGGCTAATGATGAGATCCATAATCTCCTGGGAGTAATTTATTACAGAACAAACCAAATTGAAAAAGCGATCACGAGTTATTTAAAAGCTATTGAATTAAATTCCCGGTCTGCTCTTTACTATCAGAATCTTGGTTTGGCGTATGATGACACTGGACAAAATGATCAGGCGGAAGATGCTTATTTAAAAAGTTTAAAGATCGACCCAAATGATGACCGTTGCTTAAATTTAGCTGGGGTGTTTTATCATACAAAGAGAAAAGATTACAAAACAGCTTTGGAACTTTACAGCCAGGCTATAAAGATCAATGCTAAAGAACCAAACTATTTTTTAAACATCGGGAATGTATATAATCTTTTGAACGATAATAAACAAGCTGCTACTGCTTTTGCTATGGCGGAGGAACTTCAAAAAGTAACTTAATAAAAAGCCCTTCCTGTGAACAGGAAGGGCTTACCGGACTTAGTGATATATCCCGCCTTCGCTGAAGCTTCGGCGGGCAAGCACTAATCAACTTTAACAAAGTCGGTTTGATTTAAATTATAATAAGCTGTGGTCAGGCTTGTTTCTGAAACTTTTTTCTTTTGTTGGCAAGTACCCTGTCAAGCAACACAAGACCGAGCAACACATTCACCATCATAAACCCATTTACAAAATTGTTGTTGAAGACCTTGCCGATATCAAAACTTGAGAGGTTTATCAATGGTTTAGAATTATCCTGTAGATTCCAATCTATTTGTGCAAATCCATAAATTAGAAAAGCGCCAATAAGTGTGATGAAAAACCCTGCAATGCCCCAAATGATCTTTTTGTTGATATAATTTTTGGTTGCAGGCGCAATATGATATTGAGCAATTTTCTCCATTACATTTTTTGTAAAACGCATGGAAGGCTGTTCCATTTCGGCAGCATTCATTAATTGATGGATCTCCATCAACTCGTGGTATTTGTTTTTCCATTCAAGATTGCTTTGCAGCATTTTTTCAATTGAGGTTCTTTCTTCGCTTGAAGAAATTCCATCAATGTATGCCCACAATTGTTGTTCAATATTTTGTTCCTGGTTCATGTCAGCACAGTTTAATAAATATTTTTTACTTCTTCACTAAAGTTCTTTTCCATTTTTTCTTTTAATCGTGTTCTTGCACGGTGCAATCTAACCTTCACCGTATTTGTTTCAAGTCTCAGTATCCTGCTTATTTCTTCAAGATTTTGCTCAGCTTTATAAAACAAAGTTATTATCTCAGCATCATCCGGACTAAGCATGGCTATAGCTTCATTCACCATATTCACTCTTGATTTCTGTTCCACCAAATTTGCCCTGAAACCTGAGTCTTTGCTATCAGCTACTTCAAATACTTTTTCGTTATCCAACGAATGCACATCCAGTTTCTTTTTCCTTAAAAAAGTAATGCAAGTGGTATTCGTAATAGTATAAAGCCATGTGCTGAATTTCGATTCACCCCTGAAATCTGCCAGGGAACGATAGGCTTTAACAAAAACATCCTGCGCCACTTCTTCCGCATCTTCACGACTCTTGATCATCCGTAAAGTGAGGGTAAAAACATAGGCCTGGTAACGATTTACCAGTTCAGCAAAGGCATTCTGCTCACCCTTAAGCACCCTGCTTATGATCTCATTATCACGAAGTCCGGTTGACATTCAATAACTAAGACTACGAAAGATGATCTTTGGTTACAATAAAGTTAGACCTTATTTAGACTATTATATAGTGTGGGCATTGTGCCTTTGCCTGTAACCTTATGGGAACAGCAGTAGTCAAAGACTATGTAAACCATTTTAATAAAAGTTCTTTAAAGGCTGTAACCAGATTCCCAGACTTGTAGTCATAAAGAACAGAATTAAAAATTAGTAACTATAAAAAATTAAATTATGCACGGCGCAGAAGTATTAATACCAATTGTAATGTTTGCTGGCGGATTTGCCATGATATTTGGAATTGTTTATCTGAAAAGCAGGGAAAACCTGGCAATGGTTGAAAAAGGAATGAATCCTAAAGATAAAATGAATCGCCCCGCACCATTCAGAAGCTTAAAATGGGGTTTATTATTACTCGGAGCAGGTTTGGGGTTGTTGATCGCCTTCTTTGTTGATATGAACCTACCTTACAGAATAGAGCCAGCGGGAATTTATTTTGCCTTAATAGCAATGGGCGGTGGTCTCGGGCTTATCGGCTCTTATTTCGTGGAGAAAAAACATTGGTACGACAAAAACAATGGAAACGGTGAATAAACCCTCGATATAAATTTCCACCTTATCCTCATCAAGCAATGCGCCACGGCGGATTGCTTTTTTATTTTTCTAAAACTTCCAATGCTTTTTTTATTGCAGGATCATCGCCGTTCACTACTTCATAAAAACCTTTTGATCTCCATTTGAACCTGGCGAGTTGAGCTTTTATTCTTTTTTGTAAGTAATCTTTATCAGCTCCGGAAACGGGCTTCAGATCGATGCTGTCTTTTGCGGCATGAGCGATCAATTCCTGCCACATGCCTTCAAGGTTATTATAGTTTGCGGTAAAATCCTGTGGTGTGGTAAACTTATTTATTTCATCCAGGTGTTTTATATAATAAGTGTACATGAAAGTATTTAATGAACCACTTAGATAAAGCCTGCTTACATTTCTGTGAAGGCTGCCGGTATCCAGACCTACAAAATATTTGGGGGTGATACCACCTCCGCCATAAACAGTATCGCCGCATTGGGTTTTATAAATTTTACCATTAACAACTTTAGCGGTATCAAGATGATTGACCTCGCCATTTTCATATCGGTCGGCTATTTCCTCTAAATATTTTTCTTTTCCATTTTGATAGGAACGTTGAATACTGCGTCCCTTTGGGGTATAATACCTTGCCACAGTTAATCGGATAGCTCCTCCATCACTTAAGGAATATTGTTGTTGAACAAGTCCTTTTCCAAATGTTCTGCGACCAATGATCGTTGCACGGCACCAATCCTGTAATGCACCGGCAAGTACTTCGCTGGCACTTGCCGAAAGTTCATCAACAAGCACCACAAGACCGCCTTGTTCAAATAAACCCGGACGTCTGCATTTGTAATCTATTCTTTCCACGTTAGCGCCTTGTGTATAAACAACAAGCTTCTCATCACTTAAAAATTCATCGGCAATTTCTACAGCTTCATTCATCAGGCCGCCGCCATTGCCACGCAGATCAAGTACCAGGTTAGTTAGCTTATTTTTCTGCAAGGTTTCCAGCGATTGCATAAATTCTTCATAAGCCGTTTCAGAAAATTTATTCAGCTTTATATAACCTGTTTTTTGATCAAGCATGTAAGAAGCATCAATGGCCGGGATCGGTATGGTACCTCTTGTAATTGATATTTCTTTTTGCTCATTTTTTCTTATCACGGTGATCTTTACAGCAGAACCTCTTTCGCCACGTATTTTCTTTTTTATCTCATCTGAGGAAATAGAGGTGCCAGCAACATTTTCATTATTTACTTTGATGATCTTATCTCCAACCTGCACACCGGCTTTGTCGCTTGGGCCATCGGCAAGCACATGCACTATATGAACGGTGTCGGAAAAAATATTGAATTCAACGCCGATTCCTTCAAAGTTGCCGATCAGGTCTTCATTTACTTCCTGTAAATGTGATGCAGGGATATATATTGAATGCGGATCCAGTTGACTCATCATTTCTTCGATCGCATTGCCTTGCAAAGAGTCGGTATTTACGGGATCAACATATCGCTGTTTAACAAGATCCAGTATTTGCTGTAAAGAACTCTTTTTGTCTGCTTTAAAAAAACCGGATCCGGAAGGAGTGTTCTCTCTTAGCTTAAACCCAAAATACATTCCCCCGATCAGCACAATTGAAAAGATCAGCGGGAGCCATACTTGTAATTTTTTATTACCCATCGTTACTTGTTTCTTTGTATTTTGATGCAAAATAGAGAAAAGTTTCTGGTTGCTGTTGCGTTGTACAGGTTTCCGGGATCTTGTGAATAAGAGTTAATAGAATTTTATGATTATTAATAAACCGGAAACAAAATATTCAATAGCGATAAGCCATTAAACCCAGAACGAATGATAAAACTTGTTTGCGATAGCGGGGCTACGAAAGCGGAATGGTGTCTTATAAACAATGGGAAAAAGAAAACTTTTTTTACCCAAGGTATCAGCCCTTACTTTTTAAATATTGAACAAATAAAAGATCTGCTGCAAAAAGAGCTTAAGCCAAAGCTTAAGAATATAAAAGTTGATGAAATTTTTTATTATGGTACTGGTTGCGCCAATCCTGCAAATGCCCGGTTGGTAAAAAAGGCTATTCAATTCGTTTTTACCAATACAAAAAAAGTGGAAGTAACTCACGACCTGATGGCAGCTGCAAGATCAGTTTGTGGAAAGAAGAAAGGTGTGGTTGCCAACCTCGGCACCGGGTCATTTTGCTGTTATTATGATGGAAAAAAGATCGTGAAACAAATCCCTGGCATCGGTTACATATTGGGTGATGAGGGCAGTGGCGCTTATCTTGGAAAAAAAGTTATTCAATATTATTTATACGAAACATTTGATGATGATCTTCGGGCAAGATTTAATGCAAAATATATTACGAACCGGAGTGAGATACTGGAAAATGTATATAAAAAGCCATTGCCTAACCGCTACCTTGCATCCTTTACATTATTCCTTGCTGAAAACAGGGGACATTTTATGATCGATAATATTATTGAAGATGGCTTGAATGAATTTTTCTTTTATCATCTTTGTAAGTTTAGGGAATCCTGGGTAATGCCTATTCATTTTGTAGGCAGCGTAGCATTTGGTTTTAAGGATGTGTTGCAGCAACTTTGCAACACTTATGAATTTGAAATGGGAAATGTTATAAAAAACCCGATGGAAGGATTAGTAGCATATCATAGTACCCCCTAAATCCCCTAAAGGGGACTTGGGGAAAGTTCAAAAAAGAAAGCACATTGTTTAATACAGAAGTGAAGATGAGAATTTGTTTGAAGTTTAATTGAAATACAAATGTAAACCTCCCTTTAGGGAGGTTTGGAGGGTTTATATGTCATTTGAAAGAATAACAGAGCAACCAAGTAATTACCGGCATTTAGATAAAATGTCGGTGGCAGAGCTTTTGGTAAGTATAAATAATGAGGATAAAACGGTTCCCTACGCCATAGAAAGGGCCATTCCACAAGTTGAGAAGCTTGTAGAAGCGGCCAGTGATAAAATGCTCAGCGGTGGAAGATTGTTTTATGTTGGTGCGGGAACAAGTGGTCGTTTGGGCGTTGTAGATGCCAGCGAATGTCCTCCAACCTATGGTGTGCCTTACGGATTGGTAAATGCAATAATTGCCGGCGGAGAAAAAGCGATCACAATGGCTGTAGAATATGCAGAAGACAATAAAGAGGAAGGCTGGAATGACCTGGTTAAAAATAATATTTCAGACAAAGATTTCGTGATTGGTATTGCTGCCAGCGGCACTACGCCTTATGTATTGGGTGCACTGGAAGGCTGCAAAGCACTTGGCATATTAACAGGTAGTATTACCAACAATCCCGGATCGCCATTAGCAAGAGTGGCTGATTACCCTGTTGAAATTGAAGTGGGTCCTGAGTTTGTTACCGGCAGCACAAGAATGAAAAGCGGTACTTCTCAAAAACTCGTATTGAATATGATCTCCACGGCCATTATGATCCAGCTCGGCAGGGTGGAGGATAACAAAATGGTGAATATGCAGCTTACCAATGAAAAACTAGTGGACCGCGGCACTAAAATGCTAATGGAAAAGCTAAAGATGAATAGCTACGATAACGCCAAAGAGCTACTTCTTAAATATGGTAGCGTAAAAAAAGCTGTTGAAAATTATTCAAAATAACGAGTGTTATTGGTTTTCTTTTTTATCTTGTAACCTTAACGGTTCAGTAGTGAAATTACATCGTTTACATATCGTTTCTTCTGCGGCAAGTGATACTTCATTTGCCACTATTACCACTACAACAATCCCGCAACTGCGGGATACTTTACCATATTAAATCAGGCTCCCGTTACCGGGATGAATAAAAAGAAAATCATTTTGTATTAATTAACTAACTAAATTCTCCGCCGAGGCGGAGTTGGGGGTAAAATATGCAAGTATTAAAATTCGGCGGTACATCCGTAGCCAATGCTGAAAATATTTCGAAAGTTGTAGCCATTGTAAAAGAAACGGTCAAGAAAGATAGAACAATAGTGGTGGTATCTGCCCTTGGCGGGGTCACAGATCTTTTGTTGAATGCGGCTGCATCAGCTTCATCAGGCGATGAAACTTTTAAAGAAAAATTGCTGGTTATTGAACAACGACATCTGGAAGCGGTAAAGCAATTAATTCCTGTAGCACAACAAAGCCATCTGTTAAGTCTGGTAAAAAAGAGTTGCAATGAAATAGAAGATATCTGTAATGGTGTTTTTTTATTAAGGGAATTAACGCCGAGAACTAAAGACAGGGTCAGCAGTTATGGCGAACTGATCTCTTCACAGATCATTGCTGCAAAGTTTAATAGTGATGGTATTGCTGCGACATGGAAAGATTCCCGTGAATTGATCCTCACTAATTCTTCATTTACTGCTGCCGAAGTTGATTATGCAGAAACAAATAAAAAAGTAAACGATTACTTCAATTCACAAGCTTCTTCATTATTTATTTTACCGGGATTTGTTGCTACAGATAAAAATGGTGTGACTACTACGCTTGGCCGTGGTGGTTCTGATTTTACAGCAGCCATTATTGCATCGGCAGTTAAAGCAACTGTGCTGGAAATATGGACAGATGTAAGTGGAATGATGACAGCTGATCCGAGATTAACCAGCAATGCACGGATCATCCCGCATATTTCTTACCAGGAAGCAATGGAGCTTTCGCATTTTGGCGCTAAAGTTATTTACCCGCCAACTATTCAACCAGTAATGAGTTTGGGAATCCCGGTTTGGATCAAAAACACTTTTGCGCCGGCTGATGAAGGAACATTGATCGAATCTGTTGCTACAAAAAATGGAAATATTGTAAGAGGTATTTCAAGTATCAACAATATTGTGCTGATCAGTTTGGAAGGAAGCGGCATGATCGGCATTCCGGGTTTTTCAAAAAGATTATTTGAAGCATTGAGTAATGAAAAGATAAATGTCATTCTTATCACACAAAGTTCATCAGAGCATTCCATCTGTGTAGGTATTGATGCTGCATCCGCTCAAAAAGCAAAGCAAGCAGTTGATGCTGCTTTTGTAAATGAAATTGCTTTGCAAAAAGTGGAACCTTTAAAAATTGAAGCCGAACTTTCAATTGTTGCATTGGTAGGAGAGAATATGAAAAGTCACCCCGGAATCAGCGGCCGGATGTTTAGTGCAATGGGAAGAAATGGAGTGAACATTCGTGCTATTGCACAAGGATCTTCAGAAAAAAACATTTCTGCAGTAATTGCTACAAAAGATGTAAAAAAGGCAATTAACGTTTTACACGAAGAGTTTTTTGAAACAACTTACAAGCAGGTCAATTTATTTATAGTAGGAACAGGAAATGTTGGTAAAAAATTATTCGGGCAATTGCAAAAGCAGCTTGAGTTTTTGCAAAAGCAAATGAAGTTAGTGGTTAACGTTGTCGGCATTTGCAATAGCCGAAAAATGCTGATAAATGAAAATGGGATCGATCTTTCGCAATGGGAACAAAAGGTAACTGATGCTAAAAATGCCGATATCCAGCAATTCATAAACGAGATCATCGAACGGAATCTTCGCAATTCAATTTTTGTGGATATTACAGCCAGCGATCTTGTTGCAAATGTTTACGAGCAATTATTAAGAAAAAGTATTTCAGTTGTTGCATGTAATAAAGTAGCGGCGTCTTCTGCTTATGATAATTATAAAAAACTAAAAGACATTGCAAGGGAATTCAATTGCCATTTTCTTTTTGAAACAAATGTAGGAGCAGGTCTGCCTGTCATCGCTTCATTAAATGACTTGCTCAACAGCGGCGATAGGGTTCATCGTATCGAAGCGGTTCTTAGCGGCACACTCAATTTTGTTTTTAATAATTACGATGGCACAAGAAAATTTGCCGATGTTGTAAAGCAGGCACAGGATGAAGGCTATACAGAACCAGATCCGCGACTTGATCTCAGCGGCACTGATGTAATGCGTAAGATCATGATCCTGGCAAGAGAGGCAGGCGAAAAAATAGAAATGACTGAGATCGTTAATAATTCATTTATGCCTGAATCATGCATGAAAGGGACAGTGGATGATTTTTATTCTGCAATGGCAAAAGAAGAAGCTCATTTTAAAAAGATCTATGAAAAAGCAAATGCAGCAGGATGCAAATTAAAATTTGTTGCTTCTTATAATGAAGGCAAGGCTTCTGTTGGCTTGCAGCATATAGACCCCAAGCATGACCTTTATCATTTGTATGGAAAAGATAATGTAGTATTGTTTTACACTGATCGCTATAAAGAACAACCAATGGTGGTGAAAGGAGCAGGAGCTGGTGCGGAGGTTACTGCCAGTGGTGTGTTTGCCGATATTTTAAGAGCTGTAAAAATGTAAAATGAAAACTGTAACAGTACATTCTCCCGGCACAGTTGCTAATCTTGTTTGCGGCTTTGATATACTTGGCCTGGCATTGAATGCACCTTATGATGTGATGAAGGTGAAATTGCTTGATGAGCCTAAAGTAATCATTCATAATAAAGACAATTTTAATTTACCAACTGAACCGGAGAAAAATGTTGCAGGAGTTGTATTGTTATCAGTGATTGAAAGAATGGAAAATAAAATTGGTTTTGAAATTGAAATTGAAAAACATATAAAACCCGGTAGCGGAATAGGAAGCAGCGCAGCAAGTGCAGCCGGTTCAGCAGTAGCAGCAAATCATTTGCTTGGAAATATTTTTTCAAATGATGAGTTGGTACAGTTTGCAATGAATGGCGAAAAGCTTGCATCTGGTGTAAAGCATGCAGATAATATTGCTCCTTGTATTCTTGGTGGTGTAAGTCTGGTCCGCTGTATTTATCCGCTCGATATTATTTCTATCGCATCACCTGATCTTTTTGTTACGGTTGTTCATCCGCAAATAGAAGTAAGGACCTCTGATGCAAGACAGATACTTCGCCAGCAGATATTATTAAAAGATGCAATACGCCAATGGGGAAATATTGCCGGACTTGTAACAGGGTTTTTAAAAAATGATCTTGATCTTATTGGCCGTTCACTCGAAGATGTCATCATTGAACCGGTTCGCAGTATTCTTATTCCCGGTTTTGATGAAGTGAAAACGAAATGTAAAGAGGCAGGAGCATTAGGCGGTGGTATTTCAGGTTCTGGCCCTTCAGTATTTATGTTGAGCAGGGATGAAGCAACAGCAAAAAATGTAGAATCAGTTATGAAAGAAGTGTATAATAAGATCGGAATTGATTTCAATACTTATGTGACTACAATAAATAAAAAAGGTGTGGAGATTAGTATAGGAGTAAATTAATAATTAACAAATCTAAACAATTAGACAGTTCTTGAAATACTATAGCACAAATAAGAATTCTGAAACGGTTTCATTCAAAGAGGCAACAATAAAAGGACAGGCACCTGATAAAGGGCTTTATTTTCCTGAAACTATTCCGCAAGTTGATAAAGGATTTGATCGATAATATTGAAAATATTTCAAATGAAGAGATCGCTTTTCGTGTTATCAAGCCTTATGTAGCAGATGAAATAAAAGATGATGATCTTTTTAAAATAGTAAGTGAAACAATAAACTTCCCGATCCCACTTGTAAAAGTTAATGACAATATTTTTTCACTTGAACTTTTTCATGGACCGACACTTGCTTTTAAAGATGTTGGTGCAAGATTCATGAGCCGTTGTCTCGGGTATTTTTCTAAAAGCGACCTGAAAATAATAAAGTAACGGTTTTGGTTGCTACTTCAGGTGATACTGGCGGCGCTGTTGCTAATGGATTTTATGATGTTCCCGGTGTTGATGTAATTATTCTTTATCCATCCGGCAAAGTGAGTGCTGTGCAGGAAAAACAATTGACAACGCTTGGGAAAAACATTCATGCAATAGAGATCGAAGGGAATTTTGATGATTGCCAGCAAATGGTGAAGCAGGCTTTTGCTGATGAGGAAATCAATCAAAAGTTATTTCTTACATCCGCCAATTCAATAAATGTAGCTCGCTGGTTGCCGCAACAATTTTATTATTTCTTTGCGTACAAACAATGGAAGATCGGTTCCCCTTTAGGGGATAGGGGCCATTCACCGGTTATATCTGTTCCAAGCGGAAATTTTGGAAATATTTGCGCCGGTATTCTGGCAAAGCAATCTGGCTTGCCGGTTCATCATTTTATTGCAGCCTGTAATGTAAATGATGCAGTGACAAAATATTTACAGACGGAAATTTTTCAAACACAAACTGCGGTGCCAACCCTTTCTAACGCAATGGATGTTGGTAATCCAAGTAATTTCATTCGCATACTCGAAATATTTCATCATCAATTTCCTGACCTGGCTAAAAACCTTTCTTCATACAGCATCAGCGATGAAGAAACAATGGCGACAATTAAAGAAGTTTATGAACGATCTAATTATCTCTTGGATCCTCATGGTGCTGTTGGTTATTTATCTCTGAAAAGATTTCTTGAAAAACATCCGGGCAGGAAAGGGATCTTTCTTGAAACTGCACATCCTGTGAAATTCCCTGATGCGGTAGAAAAAGCTACATCAACTAAAATTAATATGCCTTCATCTTTATCTTCTATTATGAAAGCGAAAAGAAAAGCGTTAAGATGAAAGCCTCTTACGAATTATTTAAGAATTTTCTATTGGATTAACCAATATTTCAGCATTTATTTTCTCACAATTTTCTTTATCAAGTTTAGACTTTTCCATTGGTATATCCATGCATTGCTGATGTATCTTTGCACAGGAGTTTTTGTGTATGCATGATATAGAACCTTTTTACAATTGGCAACATATTTATATATCTGAGGAAGATCAGCGTTCTCCTTTCTATGGACAAACGCATTCTGAGTTTGAATTCACACAAACTGTTTACAATTATTATATACATCCGCAATGGGACGAATTTGGCAGCCGCACACTTTATATGAAAGTGCTGATGGCTGATTATGACGAAAAATATGCGATCATTGAATTAATAGGAGAGTGGAATGATGCGATCGAGAATGATATAATGATCCTGAAACGGGAAGTGATCGATGTTTTTGAGCAGCAGGGCATCAATAAATTCATATTGATCGCTGAAAATGTACTCAACTTTCACAGCGGCGACAGGGATTACTATGAAGAATGGTATGAAGAAACCACGGATGAACATGGCTGGATCGTGGTGTTGAATATGCCGGAAGCCACACAACATGATTTTAAAAAGGCCAGACTCAACCGCTATCTCGAATTAATGGAAATTCCCGAATGGCGAACTTATAAACCATTCCACCTGTTTAAAAAGATCGATGCGGTAGAACAGGCACGATTGCCGGGATGAAGTTTTAGATACTGGATGCTGGATGCTGATGCTAGATGTCAGATACCAGATATTGGTAACTATCTCAACAAATGATCAGCATCCAGAATCAAGTATTCAGTATCCAGCATCAAGTATCTAGCAACCAGCAGAAACTTTTCTAACAAGTTTGGCATTCCGATAGTATTTTTGCGGCCGGAAAATAGTTCCATCTAAACTACTCTGATTATATGAATTGGTCCCAGTTGTTTACTTCCTCGATAGGCAAAAAGATAGTGATGAGTGTGACAGGTTTGTTTCTTGTTTCTTTTTTAGTTGTCCATGTAAGTGTGAATGCCTGCATTTTTAAAGATTTTTTTGATCCCAGCAGATGATGGCGACATGTTTAACCGTGCCGCACAATTTATGGCCCGTACAGTTGTAATACGAGTCATGGAAATTGTGTTGTTTGCAGGGTTCTTTATTCATATCATACAAGGACTTGCCGTTACATTTCAAAACCAGGCGAAAAGAAAAATAGGCTACGAAATAAATTTGGGCAATCGTGGCAGTAAATGGTACAGCCGTTCAATGGGATTGCTTGGCACTATCCTTTTATTGTTTTTGCTTCTTCATTGGTGGCATTTCTGGATCCCATCAAGATTTACACATGCAGGTTTGGAAGAGCCAAAACTTTTGTCGAATGGCTTTATCGGTCATGATATGTTCCAGTTGATGAAAGCAACTTTCAGTGAATGGTGGATAGTGATCGTATATATTGTCGGTTGTATTTCACTTGCATGGCATCTTATGCATGGGTTTCAAAGTGCATTCAGAACACTTGGGTTTGCACAATAAAAAATATTTGATTATGGTAAATGCAATAGGAGTCGGATTCTCAATTGTTGTTCCGTTGGTTTTTGCATTAATGCCATTAAGTTTTATAATGGGATGGATAGGCTAGTGTGCCGATGTAATGATTTGCTGATGTGATAATGAATTGGGTAGTTCTTTAAATGGTTTAAAATTATGAACCAAAGCGACATTACTACTATGTTGCTTTGGTTGCGTCGCACTCTTGTACTGCATCAATTCTATTGAGCATAGAAGATCAGTAAGAAGAATGTTCATTGTCCCCCGCTGGCGGGGGAAGTAGTTCGACATTAATGAATTTATAAATAAGAGGTGGACAAAAAGTTGAATAGAAATACAGAACGTACAAGTGAGTGACACAACAGGCGATGATAAGAATTACTGAAGTTGATAACATAAAAATAAAACGGGGAGATTGCTTCGGCTTCGCCTCGCAAGACAAACTATAAATTGATTTATGCTAGACGCAAAAATTCCACAGGGAGTTCCTTTAGATGACAAATGGACTTATTACAAAGGTCACTGCAAACTGGTAAATCCTGCCAACAAACGCAAACTGGAAGTAATTGTTGTGGGTACAGGACTTGGCCGGTGCTTCTGCTGCTGCTTCATTGGGAGAATTGGGTTATAAAGTAAAAGCATTTTGTTTCCAGGATTCACCACGACGTGCACATAGTATTGCCGCGCAAGGCGGTATCAATGCAGCAAAGAATTATCAGAATGATGGTGACAGTGTATTTCGTTTATTTTATGATACAATAAAAGGTGGCGATTATCGTGCACGAGAAGCCAATGTGCATCGTCTGGCAGAAGTAAGTGCAAATATCATTGATCAATGCGTGGCACAAGGTGTTCCTTTTGCAAGAGAATATGGTGGTTTATTAAGTAACCGTTCATTTGGCGGAACACAGGTACAAAGAACATTTTATGCAGCGGGACAAACTGGTCAGCAATTATTGATTGGTGCATACCAGGCATTGGAAAGACAAGTGGCATTGGGAAATGTAAAAATGTATAGCCGTCATGAAATGCTGGATATTGTGATGATTGATGGAAAGGCAAGAGGAATTATTTGCCGCAATCTGTGACCGGAGAATTAGAAAGACATTTTGGTCATGCAGTATTGTTTTGTACCGGTGGATATGGAAATGTATTTTATCTTATCTACCAATGCAATGGGTTGTAATGTAACTGCTGCATGGAAAGCACATAAAAAAGGCGCTTATTTCGGTAATCCTTGTTTTACACAAATTCATCCAACCTGTATTCCTGTTAGCGGCGATCATCAAAGTAAACTGACATTGATGAGTGAATCATTACGAAATGATGGAAGTATCTGGGTGCCAAAGAAACAAGGTGATAACCGCAAGCCAAATGAAATTCCTGAAGAAGAAAGAGATTATTATTTAGAAAGAAGATATCCTGCATTTGGAAACCTTGTTCCACGAGATGTTGCATCACGAGCTGCAAAAGAAAGATGTGATGCAGGTTATGGAGTAGGTACATCAAAGCAGGCTGTTTATCTTGATTTTGCTGATGCGATAAAACGATATGGAAAAATTGAAGCTGGAAAACATGGTTTGGAAAATGCTGATGAAGCAACGATCATTAAGCTGGGGAAAGAAGTAGTGAAAGAAAAATATGGTAACCTTTTTGATATGTATGAAAAGATTACCGGTGAAAATCCTTATGAAATACCAATGCGAATTTATCCTGCAGTGCATTATACAATGGGTGGTTTGTGGGTGGATTATGAACTGATGACAACTGTTCCGGGTTTGTATTGTTTGGGTGAAGCAAATTTCAGCTGATCATGGAGCCAACCGTCTCGGTGCATCTGCATTGATGCAGGGATTAGCTGATGGTTATTTTGTTATTCCTTATACATCGGAAATTATTTGGCTGATGAAATTCGAACAAAGCAATATTCCAACCGATCATCCTGCATTTGCAGAAGCAGAAAAAGCAGTTGCTGACCGCATCAATACAGTTGATGAATATTAAAGGCAAACAAACTGTTGAAAGTTTTCATAAGCGTTTGGGAAAAATCATGTGGGATAAATGCGGTATGGCACGAAATGCAGAAGGATTGAAAGAAGCAATTGCAGAAATACAGCAATTGAAAAAAGAATTCTGGAGTGATGTAAGAATTCCCGGTGATATAAATGAAATGAATCCTGAATTGGATAAAGCAGGACGGGTTGCTGATTTTATTGAACTGGGAGAATTGATGTGTATCGATGCATTGCAAAGAAATGAAAGTTGTGGTGGACATTTCCGAGAAGAAAGCCAGACAGAAGAAGGTGAAGCAATAGACGGGATGATGAATTTTCTTATGTATCTGCATGGGAATTAAAAGGTGAGCATGAATGGGAATTGCATAAAGAGGAATTGAAATTTGAAGTGGCGAAACCAAGTCAGCGTTCATATAAATAAAAACCCCAAACCCCTAAAGGGGCTTTGGTTAACTATAATTGAATTGTCATTAAATTTTTTGATATAACAAATCTAAGTTCCCCCTTTAGGGGGACAAGGGGTTCTATGGAACATAAAACTATGAATCTTACACTAAAAGTCTGGAAACAAAAGAACAGTAATACTGCTGGTCGATTCGAAACCTATCAGGCAAAGAATATTTCTTCTGAAATGTCTTTTCTTGAAATGTTTGATGTGCTGAATGAAGAATTGATCAAGGAAGGAAAAGACCCAATTGCATTTGATCATGATTGCCGTGAAGGTATTTGCGGCATGTGTTCAATGTATATCAATGGTCGTCCGCATGGACCATGGCATGCAACTACAACTTGCCAGTTACACATGCGTGCATTTAAGGATGGTGATACGATTGTTGTAGAACCATGGAGAGCAAATGCATTTCCTGTGATTAAAGATCTGATTGTTGACCGAACTTCATTTGACAGAATTATACAGGCAGGAGGTTTTATTTCTGTAAATACCGGAAATGCAGTTGATGCAAATGCACTTCCGGTTGATAAAGAAAAAGCTGATACATCTTTTGCTGCAGCTGCATGTATTGGTTGCGGAGCTTGTGTTGCTGCTTGTAAAAATTCTTCGGCTATGCTTTTTGTTTCTGCAAAAGTTTCACACCTGGCTTTATTACCACAAGGTGATCCTGAAAGAAGAACAAGAGCTTTGAATATGGTGGCACAAATGGATAAAGAAGGTTTTGGCGCGTGTACAAATACCGGTGCCTGTGAAGCTGTTTGTCCAAAAGAAATTTCAATTGAAAATATTGCCCGTTTGAACAAAGAGTATTTAATGGCGGGATTGGTTTCTGAAAAATAGATCTTTTAAAAAGTGATTTTTGTCTCGTCTGGCCTAAGGCTAGACGAGACTTTTTTATTTAATACAGACATTCGTATATTCAACGACTCTAAACTTGCTTTATGAATTTAAAAAATATTTTACCGGCAGCAGCATCCCTGCTGATTATATCATGTAACGATAATACTAAAGGCGTGACAACAGAAACAAAATTCAAATGGCCCGAAGGCGTGGCCGCACCAACGACAGAAAAGAAACCATACGAAATGGTGGCTCATGGAGATAAGAGAGTCGATAATTATTATTGGATGAATGACTTTTTTAAGAAAGGACCTGACAGCACGAAGGTTGTTGATTATTTGAAAGCTGAAAATGCTTATGTGGATACAATGATGTCAAGCGCAAAAGAGTTTCGAAAACATTTATACGACGAGTTAAAAGGAAGGATAAAGGAAAAAGATGAATCAGTTCCATATAAGGATAATGGTTATTGGTATTACACAAGGGTAGAAGAAGGAAAGAATTATGCAGTTTATTGCCGTAAGAAAGAAACACTGGATGCTCCTGAAGAAATAATTCATAATGCGAATGAGGTTGGAGAAGGAAAGCCTTATTACAGCGTTGCAGGTCTTGAAATAAGTGATAATAATGAAATGGTGGCAATTGGGGAAGATGAAAAAAGCCGTCGTTTGTACAATTTAAGGTTTAAGAACCTGAAAACAGGTGAGTATTCTCCGGAAACAATTTCAAATACAGAAGGGGGATCTTATGCATGGGCTGCTGATAATAAAACTGTTTTCTATATTATAAAAGATCTGACCACATTGTTAGGTTTCCAGGTTTGGAGACATGAAGTCGGGACAGATCCAAAGAATGATGTAAAAGTTTATGAAGAGAAAGATAATCGCCATTATATCGGTGTTGGAAGAACCAAGTCAAAAAAATATGTGATCATTTCTTCTGAATTAAGTGAGCAGCAAAGTGAACATCGTTTTTTGGATGCATCTGATCCAAAAGGTGAATTCAAAGTCTTTCATCCACGTACAATGGGATTGGTATATGATATCGATCATTACAATGATAAATTTTATATCCGCACCAATCTTGATGCTAAAAATTTCCGTTTGATGGAATGTCCGCTTACCAATACAACAAAAGAAAACTGGAAAGAAGTGATACCAAACAGGACGGATGTTTACTTAGCAGGATTTACTCTTTTTAAAGATCACATGGTGGTATCAGAATTAAAAGAAGGATTGATGAATCTTCGGATCATTAATCAAAAAGATAAATCAGAACATTACCTGCAGTTTGATGAGCCAGCTTATCTTTCTTCTGTTGGAGTGAATGCTGATTTTAATACTAATACTCTTCGTTTCAATTATACATCTATGATCACACCAGATTCGGTGTATGATTATAATATGGATACAAAAGAAAAGACATTAAAGAAGCAAACAGAGGTTTTAGGCGGATATGATAAAACTGATTATGTAACTGAAAGAGCATTTGCAACTTCAAGAGATGGAAAAAGAGTTCCTGTTTCAATTGTTTATAAAAAAGGAACTCAAAAAGATGGAAGCCATCCATTGTTGCTTTATGCATACGGTTCTTATGGTGCCACTTCATATGCAACTTTCAATAGTAACAGGCTTAGTTTGCTTAATCGTGGTTTTATATATGTGCTGGCACATATCCGTGGCGGGCAGGAGATGGGTCGTGAATGGTATGATGATGGAAAAATGATGAATAAGAAAAATACATTCAATGATTTTATTGATTGTGCTGAATTCCTGATCAAGGAAAAATATACTTCCAAAGGACATGTATATGCAATGGGTGGTAGTGCAGGTGGTTTGTTAATGGGTGCCGTTACAAATATGCGTCCTGATCTTTGGAATGGCATTGTTGCCCAGGTTCCTTATGTTGATGTGATCACGACGATGAGTGACCCAAGTATTCCATTAACGACAGGTGAATATCTTGAATGGGGTAACCCTGCTAATAAGGAAGAATATTTTTACATGAAGTCTTATTCACCGTATGATAATGTTGAAGCAAAAGCTTATCCGAATATGTTGATCACAACAGGACTTCATGATAGCCAGGTACAATATTTTGAACCGGCAAAATGGGTGGCTAAAATGCGTGAAATGAAGACAGATAAAAATATAATTCTCTTTAAAACAAATATGGAAGCTGGTCATGGTGGCGCTTCCGGACGTTTCAAAGCATTGGAGGATGTTGCCCTGATCTATGCTTTCCTGTTTTCATTGGAAGGAATAACTCAATAAAATTGTTAAAAACTGATCGTCAGTCCCGCTTCACGCGGGACTTTTTTTATTAAAATCACCGTAGGATAGCTGCCATAAAATGCTGAATTTTACGTTTATAAATGAAAAACCACCGCTTTTGAGAAAAAAACGGCTGATACTGGTTCTCGCTATCCTTTTGTTTGCTGTACTGGAAAGCTTTGCTCAATTTCCTGCACAGGATAATAAACCCCTTTCTAATCTCCGGAGGAAAAAAATTGCTGTAGTTGCCGACACGATCCGTGTTGACACATTCAGTGTTATTCCTAATACTTTTTTAATAGAAAATTTTAGTGATTCAGCTTACTTTTTTGATAATATAAATGCCTTGTTGAAATGGAGAACCTTGCCATCAGTTGATAGTGTTACGATCGTTTACAGAGTTTTTCCTTATAAATTTAATTCCGTTGTACAACGACTGAGTTACGACAGTGTCAGTTATAAATTTTATGCAAAGCCGTTTGAGTTTGGTCAGAATGAACAACAACTTGCCAAAGGGGTTTTTGACTTTGGTAATCTTCAATATAATGGAAGTTTTGGCCGCGGTGTTTCTTTTGGTAATAGCCAGGATGCTGTTGTTAATTCAAATTTTAATCTTACTCTCAATGGATTGCTGGGCGATAGTATTGAGATCAATGCTGCCATTACTGATAATAATTTACCGATACAACCTGATGGCACTACCCAGCAACTGAATGAATTTGACCAGGTGTTCCTTCAGTTTAAAAAAAGAACCTGGAACTTGAATCTTGGAGATATTGACATTCGGGAGAATAGAAGTTATTTTCTTAATTTTTATAAGCGACTACAGGGAATTTCATTTGAAACAAACAATGACATTTCAAAAACTACTGCTTCAAGGACCTTCTTAAGCGGGTCAATCGCTAAGGGAAAATTTACCCGCAATATTTTCCAGGGATTGGAAGGTAACCAGGGACCTTACCGGCTTACAGGTGCTAACAATGAATTTTTCTTTATCGTTCTTGCCGGAACAGAAAGAGTTTTTATTGATGGTGAAGTATTGCAGCGTGGAGAAGACCAGGATTATGTGATCAATTATAACACGGCCGAGATCACTTTCACACCTCAAAGAATGATCACCAAAGACAGCCGTATACAAGTGGAGTTTGAATATGCTGACCGGAATTATCTGAATGCGAATCTTTATGTATCGCAAGAATTCGCATTCAATAACAAGCTAAAATTATTTGTCGGCTTTTTTAATAACAGTGATTCAAAGAATTCACAGATCAATCAAACATTGGATGATAAGCAAAAAGCATTTTTATCAAATATTGGAGATAGTGTTCAAAATGCATATTATCCATCTGCTGTTATTGACACCGTATTTGATGCCGGAAAAATTTTGTATGAAAAACTTTATTACAATCCCGGCACAGGTGTAGATTCTTTTTATCAATATTCTGCTGATCCCCTTGTAGCAAAATATAACCTTGCTTTTACTGATCTGGGAGAGGGAAAGGGTAATTATGTTCCCGATTTAAATGGGGCCAATGGCAAAGTATATAAATTCATTATGCCTGTTGCCGGCGTGAAACAAGGAAGGTATGAGCCTGTGATCTTACTTGTTACTCCAAAGAAGCAACAATTAATGACGTTAGGAACAGATTATAAGATCAGTAATAAGACATCATTAAAAACAGAGCTTGCTGTGAGCAATTATGATGTAAACACATTTTCAGGTAAAGACAACGGAGATGATGCAGGCATTGCTGCCAAAGTTCAGTTTGCCAATACTTCACCGATCAAATCTTCAGGAGCCAAGAAAACAGAATTGGTCTCGAGTTTTGATTACGAATTTGTCCAAGGGAAATTTAAGCCATTGGAGAGAATACGGAGTGTGGAATTTACAAGGGATTGGGGACTTGGATTACAAACTTTACCTGCTGATGAGCATATTATTAAAGCAGCTGCAAGATTGCAAAATGCAAAAAATAATTCGCTCAGTTACCAATTGTTGAATTATCACCGGGGTGATGATTATAATGGCTTTCAAAATAATCTCCAGCAATATCAGAATGTGGGTGGATGGCAATTGAATAACCAGCTTTTCTTTACAAATTTTAAAACTCAATTCACAGAAGGAAGTTTTATAAAACCTGTTCTCGATGTTAGCAAAGAATTAAAACGATTAAAAGATTTCAGGCTTGGGATTCAGATATGCATTGGAACAAAATAAGACAAAGGATAAAGCTACAGATACCTTAACGAGTCAGAGTTTTTCTTTTGATACATATTCGGCCTACCTGCGATCTTCAGAAAAAAAGAAGAATAAATACGGGATCACTTTTTTTACACGTTCTGATAAATATCCCGTCGGCAAAAATTTTAGTCGTGGCGACAGAAGCATGAACCTGAACCTGCAGACAGAGTTGTTATCTAATCCGCATCACCAATTCTTAGTGAACACTACGTTTAGAAAATTGAAGGTACTGAATAGTGTTTCCAAACAAAAAGAAGATGAAACAATTCTTGGAAGAGCTGAATATATCATTAATGAATGGAAAGGATTGCTGATGGGTAATGTCTTATATGAACTAGGAACAGGGCAGGAGCAACAAAGAGATTTCTCTTACCTGGAAGTGCCGGCAGGTACCGGTCAGTTTGCATGGAACGATTATAACAATGACCATATTCAGCAATTAAATGAATTTGAAGAAGCCTTGTTTCCGGACCAGGCAAAGTTCATTCGCATATTTACTCCCACCAATCAATTTGTAAAAGCGAATTACACCACTTTCAATTATAGCTTCCAGTTAAATCCAAGATCCGTATTAAATAAGACTGATATAAAAGGATTTCAAAAACTTATTTCACGTACCAATTTTAAATCTTCGTTACAAGTATCTAAAAAATCAGTAGCCAAAGGGAATACAGAATTCAATCCTTTTAAATATGAGCTGGCGGATACTGCGTTGCTGACATTAGGTACAGTTTTTCTAAATACATTTTCATTCAACCGCTTTAGCAGCAAATGGGGTTTTGATATTAGTAACCTGCGAAACAGGGGTAAGATCTTGCTTACCTATGGCTATGAAAGCCGCAGGATAAATGACTGGACAATAAAGTTCAGATTGAACCTAAGCCGTTCTTTAACATTTGATATCAGTGGTAAAAAAGGATTAACTGGTTTATACACACCAAGCTTTGCGAATCGTAACTATGAATTGGATATTTATAATTTCGAACCAAGGGTTGTCTTTATCCAGGGAACAAAATTCCGGTTGGCAACGGGTTATAAATATGATAACAAAAAGAACAACGCTTTGTATGGAGGCGAGAGATCAACTTCAAATTCTATCAACATAGAAACAAAATACAATGTGCTTTCAAACAGTTCGATCACCGGGAAGTTCACTTTCAGCAATATTGATTATACAGCCCCAGCTAACACAACAGTAAGTTATATAATGCTTGATGGGTTATTACCCGGAAGTAATTATCTCTGGAGTATTGATCTTACAAAACGCTTACTCAATAGTCTTGAATTGAATTTTGCGTACGAAGGAAGAAAACCCGGAGATGCAAGAACGGTGCATATTGGAAGAGCATCGATTAGGGCATTGTTTTAGGCCAACCCCCTGTCCCCCTAAAGGGGAGACTTAGGAACTTGATTCCTTATTTGTAGTTAACTTCTTTATAGTCGAAGAGATCATTTCAATTATACTCTCAATTTCATTTTTGACCTGATCGTTTGTAAAACGAATTACTGTCAGATTTAAATCTTCTAATTTCTGTTGTCTCCTTTTGTCGTTCAGTTTCGCTTCTTCAGAATCATGAATTGATCCATCGATCTCAATTACTAATTTGAGTTTGTGACAGTAGAAATCAGCTATATAAATTGAAATCGGATGTTGTCTTCTGAATTTGTACTTGGAAAATTGTTCTTTTAATCTTAGCCAGAAAATTTCCTCGGCAGGAGTTAACTTATTTCTAAGCTCTCTTGCGTTCGAAAAGATCAAAGGATCTGCTTTGTAAAACATTCCCTTTTTCATCAATTCCAAAGTTCAGAAAAAAGAGTAAGATTGATCTAAGTCTCCCCTTTAGGGGGACAGGGGGTTACACATTAAACCTGAAATGCATCACATCACCATCCTTCACCACATATTCTTTTCCTTCAATTCTTAATTTACCAACTTCACGGCAGGCAGCTTCTGATCCATATTTTATAAAATCATCATAGCCGATCACTTCTGCTTTTATAAATCCTTTTTCAAAATCAGTATGAATAACACCGGCAGCCTGCGGCGCTTTCCAGCCTTCATGTATGGTCCATGCCCTTACTTCCTGTACACCGGCAGTGAAGTAAGTATATAAGTTCAAGTAATTTATAAGCAGAATGTATCAACCTGTCGAGAGCAGGTTCTGTCATTTTATATTCTTCCATGAACAACTAGCTGATCTTCCGGATTTTCCATTTCTGCTATCTGTGCTTCAATGGAATTATTCATGATGATCACTTCAGCATTTTCATGCTTTCACAGCTTCTTTCAATGCATCAGAAAATTTATTGCCGGTATGCATGGATGGTTCATCCACATTGGCAACATACAAAACAGGTTTATCGGTAAGTAAGAAACAGATCAGCAATAGCAACTTTTTCTTCTTTATCTCAATCTCAATTCACGGATACTTTTTCCTTTTTCCAAGATGTTCTTTGCAACGTGATCAATACTTCCAGTTCAGCTTTATATTTCGGATCTACACTTAGCCAGCTTTTCAGTTTTCTGGATCTTTCTTTTCAACACTATCAAGGTCTTTCAACTGTAGTTCGGTATCAATAATTTCTTTATCACTCACCGGATTGATTGCTCCTTCATCCCGCAATACATTTTCATCTTCAAAACAACGGATCACATGAATGATCGCATCCACTTCACGGATATTTCCTAGAAATTTATTACCCAAGTCCTTCGCCTTTGCTGGCGCCACGAACCAAGTCCGGCAATATCAACGATCTCAATTTGTGTTGGTACAATTCGGTTGGGCTTTACCAGTTCAGCCAATTTATTCAATCGCGGATCGGGTACATCCACCAGTCCTATATTCGGATCAATGGTGCAAAAGCGATAATTGCTTGCCTGTGCTTTGGCGCTATTGCTTACTGCATTAAATAAAGTTGATTTTCCTACATTGGGTAATCCTACAATTCCTGCTTGTAAAGCCATGACTCGATTTTAGATTTAAATTGAGATTTAATATTGTGAGCCCAGCATTGAATTACTATTAAGCTTTCGTTGCGTCGCACTCTTGTACTGCATCATTCTATTCAGCAACGATGCCTTATTTTTCGAGGCGCAAAGATAAGTGAATTCATGTGCAGATGCATAAGCTATTGTAATGAAGATTTACAATTAACTTCAAACCTTCAAACTATAAACTCATCAAACTTTATATATGGCTCTAAGCAGGATATGGTCAGCATTTATCATTATTGCTATTTTGGTAGCAGCGATAAGATTTGCATTTCAACCCGGACAGCAGAATATATTCAGCCAGATGGTAACAGGAAAAAATACAGATACTACGTTTCTACCCGGCTTGTAGATTCTTCCGCAAGTTTACCGGTTAAGTGTTCATTATCTCAGCTCTCAATATGAAAAAGCTGCCGTATGGGATAAGGAAAGAGTAGTATAAGCGAAGGTGAACAGCTTACAAAGCTTTTCGAAATATGCTACCGGCAAATGGTATCATTGAAACATGCAAAGGATGCAGTTAATATTTGTATCGGTCTTATTGGTATTATGGCTTTGTTCATGGGTTTTATGAGCATTGCGGAAAAAGCAGGCGGTATTCGATTTTTATCAAGGATCATCGGGCCATTTTTTTCAAAAATATTTCCTGATATACCAAAAGATCATCCGTCAATGGGACATATGATGATGAATTTTTCTGCTAACCTGATTGGACTTGATAATGCTGCAACACCTTTTGGAATAAAAGCAATGGAAAGTCTGCAGGAAATAAATCCTGATAAAAGCAAGGGCATCCAATGCACAGATAATGTTCTTGTGTCTTCATGCATCCGGGCTTACATTAATACCAGTAGCTATCATTGCAGACAGGTGCGGCTGTGAAACCTGCATCAAATCCAACGGATATTTTTATTCCCTGTATGATCGCCACTTTTGTTGCAACCATGGCTGCTATGTTTATCGTTTCATTCAAACAAAAGATCAATGTATTTCAACCGGTTATTCTTGCATGGGTTGGGGTATCTCAGCTATCATTGCTGCATTGGTTTTTTATCTAACATCACTGCAGTTCAGATCGTGTGCAGTTGTTTTCCGGTATTTTAAGCAATGGCATTCTGTTGCTGATACTTTTTATTAATCGTTACTTGGTGGGATTTATAAAAAGATAAACATTTTTGATGCTTTTATTGACGGAGCAAAAGGTGGATTTGAAACAGCCGTCCGCATCATTCCTTATCTCGTCGGAATGCTTGTTGCCATCAGCTTGTTGCGCAACAGCGGTACATTTGATATTATCATTGATGGAATAAAAAATCTTTTTGCAGCATTGGGTACTGATACAAGATTTGTTGATGGCTTGCCTACAGCATTAATAAAACCATTGAGCTGGAAGCGGCGCAAGAGGAATGATGATCGATACGATGAATGCATATGGCCCAGATTCATTTGCCGGCAGGCTTGCCTGCGTATTCCAGGGCTCTTCTGATACTACTTTTTATGTGATTGCTGTTTACTTCGGAGCAGTATCTGTAAAAAATACGAGGTATGCAGTAGGCGTCATGTTGCTTGCAGATCTTGTTGGTATCATTACATCAATATTCTTGCTTATATGTTCTTTGGGTAAATAAGAAAACCGTTCGGACTGCTATCCGAACGGTTTTGCAGCCTTATTTGAAATCGAGTTTATTTTGTTTATTACAACCTCGGTTACCCAAAAACTTCTCCATATTAACTCTTACAGACATTCTTATTATATTATTTTTTGAGGTATCCATAATATTCATCATCTGTTGCACAATCCCACCAAATAGGCATACTCCAGATATTCACATCAGTGGCATGGGGGTTTAAGGCAAGTGTATTTATCGAGTTGTATTGTATTTCATATACTGGGGGTAAAGCCCAACGGCGCATCCAATACTTGAGATCTGTTTTAGAAGCACCCGTCAATTGAGCGGAGCCTGTAAATAATGGTCCTCTGTCATAACCCGGATAAACAACGCCAAAAGCACCAACATTACCGGCGCTAAAGTTAAACCGGCGCATATCGTTCCAGTTTTCTATGCTGCAACCCATGGCAATATATTTTTGCAACATAATGTCTGACATTGTTAATGTACCTGCACTCTGGCAAACTGCACCACTTGAAAGATAGGTAGTAATGTCAGCTTGAATTCATTGGCTTCATATCTGGATTTGTTGTGCCATAGCTGCCTTGCCATTCGGTTAATTTAGCCTGCATCATATCCAGATGTGCCTGGATACCTGCCCTATATGCTGTGTAAGCATTTGCATTGTCTCCTTTTCTCATATAAACTTCTGCTTTGATAAAGCACATTTCATGGTAAGTCAAAATCTCCTGGTCGGAAACCGGACGAATCTGAAACGAACCTGTAGAGCCAACTACTCCGGCAGTATATGCAGCTGCATTAACATACCAGTTAACATCCGTTGCAGGCTGAGCAGGATTTCCTGATGTGGCCAGTGCATTGCTTCGCATGTTTACATAAACAGTATCTCCGGCAAGTACGTAATTGGTACTGTTTATATACATGGAGCCTGCGGTGTAGGTTACGGTTACATCATTCCCGCTCGTTGTAAAGGTCTTCCCGGCTGCAGTTATATCAGCAATAAAGGTGGCACGGTCTGTTGCATTGGCAATAGTATATTTAATATTCGTATTCGTAGTGGCATAGGTTGGCGTTGCAATGGAAGTAGGACTTCCTTTGCTCTTTCAACTAAACGGGTTGCTTGCGGACTATATGAATCAACGCCTATTGGAACGATTCCAGGTATAAGAGTTTACTTTACCGCTGGCATCAATTGAACATTCGCCATGTGAAGCAGGTACAATTTTAGTCATTCGGGGATCTGTTACGCCGGCACCACTCATATTCGTCAACAGGTTATAATGGTACTGGGAAATACGTTGAGTGCTGCCATAAGCCGCATAATCAAAGTTCCCGTTTGTTACAACAGGGTCACCAATTAAATAATCGGTTACGGTACTGTTATTAAAGCCTGGCCCAACTATATTGTCGGCAATAGACTGTGGACCTTTGGACAAACAGTATAGAATAGAATCTGCATTATACAGGTCTGATTTTTTTGACAGTTTAAGCATGTAGCGAGCTTTCAATCCCCAGCATAATTTTATCCATTTGTTTATATCTGCCTTATTCCACAGATCGCCGGCAGAAAGTGGAGGTGCTCCGGTTTCCTGTGTTTTACTGAACAAGCTGATAGCTTCATTCAATTTTGCCATACATCCGTTGATAAATGGTTTTACCGTCATCAGGCTTAGGACTTGGATTTCCTGTTGCCGCCTCTGTGTAAGGCATTTCGCCATAAACATCCAGCATTTGCATAAAACCCAGTGCATGGAATACATCAGCCGCAGCCATATAATGATAGGCACCCTGTTTCTGAGCGGTATTATACATATCAACCACATTGGAAGATACTTGCTACAAACCATGTTTGATAGGGAGTTGTTGAATTACCGTTAGTACATTGCCATGATGTGCTAAACGTATTTTGAGTAGCAGCGATTAGTATAATAAATTCCCGCCATGCATGAAGTACGAAAATTGGTAACTCCTGCGTGTACATATAATAGTGTTCGATCCAGGGTAACCGGTTTTGAACCAATACGCTTTGATTGTTCGGATTATTCGGATCTGTATTGACGTCCAAATACTTTTTACAGGAAGTTGAACCCAATACGAGTAGGCAACCCAATGTTATATATTTTAAACTTTTCATAATTTATCTTTTTGAATTAGTTAAAAAGTAATATTTATCCCGAATGTGAAACTTGTTACTGCAGGCACTCCTAAATAATCAATACCTGTAGAACCAGAACCTCCTGTTCCTCCAGCTGCACTTACTTCAGGATCCATTCCTTTGTAGTTGGTCCACGTAAATAAATTGGTTCCTATTGCCGTTGCTGAGATTCCTTTAATAACATTTTGATTCTTCAACATACCGGTAAAATCATATGTTAATGACAGCGAACGCAGCTTTAGCCAATTTACCGAAGTAATAAAATTATAGGAATTGGCTGCGTAGTTTGCCCAATACCGTTGGATCATATTCGTACCGGCAACCGTTGTACTACCAATGGTATAGGACTGGTTTGCATTGTAGGTTTGTGTAAAATCAGCTCCTGTTACGCTGTTGACGCCGCTTACAGTTACTGATTGGCGATCGTTCACCAAGGTTAGTTTACTTAAACCGTTTGCGACCATAGCATACTCTGTACCATTATACACATCTCCGCCTTTGCGAATATCGAGAAGAAATGATAAGGTAAACTTTTTGTACCGGAAAGTATTATTAAAGCCACCGATGAAATCCGGTTCACGGTTACCTACAACCGGGTTAGTTGGCGTTAACTTTATAGAATCCTGTTGTCGGATCTACCTGGTAGCGTCCGTTTGGTATTTCAACTCCTTTCGAATCAAGTTCACGTAAATAAGGACTGACCTGTCATACCAAGGAAATAACCGCCGTTGGGAATTGATGCAGCTTTTACTGTTCCAAATTGAGCGTCTGTTGGGTAAAAATAGGCTACACCTGGAATGAAAGTTCCCAATCTGCCTTTGTTATAGGAGTAATTCAGCGTTACATCCCATGCAAAATCCTTTTTTGCTATTGCTTTACCTGAAACAGCTATTTCCATACCCTTGTTAATTACAGAGCCGGAATTGAGGGTGCTGAAAATAAATCCGCCGGATTGGGCTAAACGTGGTTGCCCAATTTGATTCTTTGTTTCGCTATTATAGTAGGTATAATCCAAACCAATACGACCTTTCAAAAATCTGAATTCACCACCAACTTCCCAGGAATTTTGAATTTCAGGTTTTAAATAAGGATTACCGGCTAGCCTACTGGTTACCCACCCCGGTAAAAGAGCCAATGGTGATGGGTGGATTTACATAAGTATTGGTAGCATAGGCATTTGCGTCTTTACCAACTCTTGCCCAGCTTGCCCTAATTTTACCGAAATGAAAGAATCTTGTTTCTTCGGCTAACAATTCCGTAAAAACAAAAGAACCGCTTACAGAAGGATAAAAATAAGACCTGTTCTGTATGGGCAATGTTGACGACCAGTCATTACGTCCGGTTGCAGTAAGATAGGCAATATTTTTATAAGATATGCCAACTTCTCCATAAGCTCCTACCAGGCGCCTTTTTGATATGTACCATCAGTAAAAAATTTATTCGTTGTTGCGATATTATTGAAGCTGATGGTGCCGGCTGTAACAAAGTTGTATCCCCAATGGTTTTGACTCACAGTTTTCGTGTTTTCTGAAGTAGTTCCCAACATCAGGTGCGTATCAAAATCTCTAAATGTTTTATGAAAATTACTCATCACCGTTGTTGTAATGATAGGTATAGTTAAACAGGTCTTTGCTCAGACGTCCGTTCTGATATAAGTGGAGCCACGGCAGAACCCGGAGCGATATAAGTATAATCATTAGTGTCGTACTGGTCATAACCCAAACGTGCTGTAACATCCCACCAGTTGGTAATTTTATAATTGCCGTTTATACCTCCGGTGATACGCTTGGTTTGTGATGTTAATTTATCCTTATTGATGATCCAGTAAGGATTGTCAATATCGTTTTCCAAAGCAAGTGTTCCGGCGTATATGCGATGTTGCGTTCCATCAGGATTTATATAATTTTTCATATCGATACGTTTGAGGCCAGCTATATAGAGATTGCATACTTCCAACCCCGCTTCCATACAAGCCGGCAGTAGTTAATGTTCTGTCGATATCGGCAATAGAATAGGCAACATTTGCATTCAATGTAAGGCGACCATATTTCTGTTCGCCATTAAAACGAAAAGTGGTTTTATCATAACCTGGTGTTGGGAACAATACCTGTTTGCTTAAAGTTAGATCCCGACAAATAAAAAGAACCGTTCTTTGAACCACCGGATACGTTTACGTTATTATCATATATAATACCATGTTGAAAGAAATTACCGATATTGTCATATATCGGTATCTGCGGCCGTAAGTTTTTGTCCCCATGAATTATACGAATTCAGTAGTCGTTAAGAACACCGTTACTGGAATAAGATACCGTGTCCAAATGCGGTTTGAGCCTCTGGCAACTTATTCGCCCAGGATGTACTTATTTTACTGGTGACATTAACCGTTACTGTACCTTCAGCTCCTTTCTTTGTGGTAATAATAACAACGCCGTCAGCAGCACGTGATCCATACAAGGCTGCAGCCGCAGCGCCTTTCAAAACCGACAAGCTTTCAATATCTTCCGGGTTAACATCCATGATACGATTTGAGTAAGTTGTATTACTGCGGGACAGACCATCAGTACCTGTATTACCGGTAACAGTAGTTGAGTTATCGTATATAATACCATCAATAACAAATAACGGCTGATTTTGCCTGCCTCTCCGATGTAGAGTTACCGCCACGAATAGTTATAGATGCTCCGGCGCCTGCTGAACCGCTGAATTGCGTAATGTTTACACCAGGAACTTTACCTGCCAAAGAATTAATGACATTAGTATTTTTATTTTTCATCAATTCCTGCGCACTCAAGTCAGTAACCGAATACCCTAATGCCTTTCGTTCCTTTTTAATACCCAGTGCAGTTACAACCACCTCATTCATGTTGTTGCCGGCGACCGTCATAGTAACGGCAAAAACAGAACTGTTGTCCACATTCAATTCCTGTGGTTCATAACCTACATAGGTGATTACTAAAATTTCGCCAGTAGCAGCCTGGATACTAAAGCGACCATTAACATCTGTTTGTGTAACCCGGTTAGAACTCTTAACACTAATGGTTGCCCCTTGTAATGGACTTTGATTTTCTCCCTTTACTGTGCCACTAATATTTCTTTGCTGTGCCATTCCTATTATTGGCAGCAACATCACAATCGGTATCAAAAACACGAGTGATGTAATTTTTCTTCTCATCATGTTTGTTTTTTTATTTTAATAAGCGGATTCAATTTTCTTTTAGTTTATGATACTTAAAGACCTGCTAGAACATAAGGCTTGAGCAAAAGATCATCAATAATGTATAAGATATGCTTAGTACAAACTGTCTTCTTCTGTGCAAAGGAGAAAGGCATAAAAGAGATAAAAGCATGAACAACGAAAATCGCTTTCTTAATAGCACAAGCAGTAGTTTGTGAAAATGAAGTTAAGGAAAAAAATGAATGACAAACGTTTATTCCCTGCATTTTACCGCACAAAAAAACGCAATTAAAGCAAAAGACAAAATAAAACCCGGAAGTGCTGCAAGCTTTCCGGGTTTTTCAATAGTATATATAAGTATTACTCTGAGACGGTTTGAGCTTGTGATTTGCCAAATGTAAATCGAATGCTAAAGCCAACTGCGGCAGGTTCAAAGTTGATGTTATCAATTATATTCAATTCCGGCTTCCAGTCAAGTGAGAGATTTAAGGGAAGGTTGACAAATTTATAATCAAGGCCAATGATCCCTTGTGCTCCCATTAATGCCCGGTCAGTATGAGTTTTATCAGAATCAAAACCAAGATAGGCGCCGGCACCATAGAACCATTTCAATCCTTCTGTTGACGGCATTGCGTTGTGAATTTCGAATAATGCGCCGATCGCTGCTGTTTTATCGAAAGTGAAAAGTCCTTCGATCGCAAGCTTGGGATTCATAAAATGTTTAAAGCTTACCGAATTGTTAATAGCAGGGCCGTTACTACTAAGCCTGATGCCAAGGGCTGTTTTATAATCCTGTGCTTTTAATTGAGTGGCTGAAAATAAGATCGCTGCAATAAGAAATGGGGAGTGATTTTTTCATGGCGGGAATGTTTTGTATTCGTTTAACGAAAAGGATGCCAGATAAGTTTAAAGGAAATGCAAAAAATGTCCACGGACAATGGACGACAGACGACAGTAAGACTATGGATGATACATTATTACTCTATAATTGTTCATGCTAAAAGACTTTTGGCTGTGGACTGTGGTCTGTCGTCCGTTGTCCGCATCTACTCGAACAGTTCATACTTTGTCTTCGGCCTTTCCGCATCACGCCATTTAAAATTTTGGAGATGCATCTCCTTTGGCGTTTTTTGTTTCATTGGCCAAATCGTTCCTTTTACGGCAGTTCGGAAAACGACACGCTGAAGTTCTTTTTCCTTGAAATAAACATCCATCAGGTCAGCATTTGACTGATTGATGCCGGTAAATGCGCTGTCCTCATCCTGTATATAGTAAATACATTCCGCATCGAGCCTCGTGCCCGAACGGAATCAATATTGCCGTCAATAAAATAGGCATCCATTCGGGTTGATCTTACCTGGTTGAAGATTTCCGGTTTTACAATGCTGGCTAAGAAACTGTTTTTAAAGATCTCCATTCGGTCTGCTTTTTTATTTTTTGTAAAAAGCAAAATGGTATCACCGGTTATCTGGTTCTCTTTTGACCAAACCACCGGATCATCATACAACCTGAATACAGAATCCTTAAATGAATAAAACATACTGTCACAAACTGCCTGTAATGAATCTGTAAAAATTCGTACATGCCTGAATGCTTCAAAATACCTGTTCGTACTGTCCTTTGTTTTGGTGTCAATTAATTTTTACTTCTTTCAGTGTGTCTTTTTTTGCAACGAATCTTTTCGGATCCATACAAGTCTGTAAGCCGGGCAGAAAAAAGAGTGTCTGCAGCTATAAAAATGGAATCTTTTTCCTGCTTGACGATCATTAATGGCTTTGCGAAGCAAGAAATGATTCATTCTTTTTGTTATAGAAAATATGTATCGGCGATCACCGTTGTTTTATTGGCGGTATCTACAATTATTCCTCTGCCGATTATTTGTGTAATGCCAGTGCTGTCATCACTTTTGATCGTTTCTCCAGTTACCTGTATGTCCATCTGTTACAATTGGATGTTGTCCAAATTCGGCTTTACCGGTTCGTTTGTCATAAAAGCCCTCTCTTGTTTTAATAGTTCTGTTGGTACTATCCTTAACAAGTGTTTCTGCAATAAATCTTACTATCTCCGTTCCGGTATTATATAATAATGAATCAGATTCAAGATCATAAGCAGGGTCTTTCAACTTTACATTCTTTTTGAAATAAACATCTTTTATATCTGCGTAGTAAAAACCTTCTTCGCTTGTCAAAACAGTTTCTTTGTTTACAACCCGGCCACCATTTCTATAGATGCCAACTTTAGTATTCATATCATATTCTAAGGTTGGCGTAGTAAGTACTCCTTTGCCATCAGTTAATTTGACATTGCCATCTAAATAAGCAATTTTTCTATCGGTGAGATAGCGAAGATGATCTGAGTATACATGCGCCGTATCAGAATCGTTGATATGAACATTCCCAAATGCCTCGAAAAGATTAATTCTTTTTGTGATCACACAACTGTCACATTCGAAAATTGAATTGCCTTGCTTTAACCGGACATTGCCTGCGAGTATCTGTACTTCTGTAACGGAATCAATTTTGCGGTATTCTAATTTTCTTACGCCGGGTAGAATTTCGACAGTACGAACTGTATCCGCAGGTGTAAATGTTTTTGTAGTTGGTAATTCCTGGCAAAAAATGATCAGAGGACTTGTAAACAACGACAAGATGAATAAAAAGGGAATGAATTTTATTCGGGTCATTTTTGATTGCCTTGCGGAATGGAATCTTTTTTAGCAGGCGAAGTTAAAGGGCCTGTTTTATCTTTTCTGTTAAATATCACACTGCCGGTGTATCGTTTTGGATTAACACGAATATCATCAAACAGGATCTCAATACCTAACAATAAACTATTTAACTGATCATATAATTTTCGGTCTTTCATTAACAAACCCAGCGTTCCTTCGTTCGAATTGAATTTGCTTAACACAGTTTTAAGTTCATTGACGGCAGCCTGTAATGTATCAATAGTGGGTTGCACTTCCAGTGTAGAAAACTTATCTGCTGCTTTTTTAATGCTGCTTATGGTAGCAGTAATGCTATCATTATTCTTTTTAAGATTATTAGTAATTGAGTTTGCATTATCCAATGTAGCAGCCAATGCACCGCTTTCTGCATCTAAAAGTTTATTAAGACTGCCCGTTGTTTGTTTAAGATTCAGAATGATCTCACTAATATTTCCTTTTGTGTCTTTATCAAACAACCGGTTAAGACCCCCTAAAACTATTTTCAATGAATCGATGGCGCCCCTGATACTCGTTAAAGTTGGAGTGATCTGTGCTTTCACATCGCCAAGAAAGGAAGTAGCAAGGTCGGTTACCAATGTATCTCCATCTTTTAAATAATCTGTTGATTGCCCCTGGGCTACATTTAAATAGGCAGAACCCAGCAATTCAGATTCTATTGTTGCTTTTGAGTCTCTTGGGACATTCACATCCCGCTTCATTGTGATCGTTACAATGATGCCACTGAGGTTCTTATCGATTTCCGTATAATCGTAAACGGTCCCGATAGGGAGTCCCTTCATTTTTACTTCATTTGATTTTCGAAGACTGCCGAGGTCGGAGAAAACAGCATATAAATGTTTTTCTTTATTGAAAACATTTTTGCCTTTCAAAAAATTAAAACCTACGATAAGTAGTGTGAGAGCGACAATAGTTAAAATCCCGACTTTGGTTTCGTTGCTGATCTTCATGAATATTTGTTTTCCCTAAATGTTTACAGAATGCCAAATTAATAAAATAATTCAAGCTATTTAAATCTTTAAAATGCGGGGATAAAATGTGACTTGTCAGCGTTTATTCGCCGGAACTGTTGAAACATTTTTGCGTGTAAGATTTGCTGCATCTGTTTGGGCACTCTTTGTGTCGGGGCTTTTTCCGCCATTACTTGCCGGGGCTTTTTCTTTTGAAGCAATATAGTTGGCTAATGCATCTGTTATATTTTGCACGATCTCATTTTGACCTCTTTCACTATCAAGGTATACCTCTTCATCTTTATCACTAATAAATCCTGTTTCAACAAGCACACTTGGCATACCCGTAGCTTGTAATACCCATATACCCTTGTCATTTCTTTGCTTTACACCCCGGCTGAACCTTCCCTCTTTTACAAACTCAGCTTCAATAAGATTGGCAAAATGAAGTGAACTTTCAAAATATTTTTTTGCATATAATAATTGAAAAGCCTTCATTACGGGGTCATTGACTTCGGGGATAGTTATAGTGCTGTCGGTTTCTCCAAACTCATCATCAGGCGTTATCGTTCCTGACTTATCATCACTTCTGTCTGCAGCCCAAATAAACGTTTCTGTTCCGTGGGCAAGATTGGGTGTATAATAATATCTGTATGTCTTGACCTTTCTTCTTTTCTTCCCTTTGCCAACCCATTTATATCCGCTTTCAACCCTGTGTTTTATTTTGGGGGCAGAGTTTACGTGAACAGCAATAAAGAGATCACCACCTGATTGATTGGCAAATTCGGCACGATAACGGAGGGCCTGGTTTTTATCCGGCTTATTTCCGGGAAGAACATCGGTTGTCCGGGTATAAAGAATCTTCACATCGGGAAATCTTTCTTCAATTGCTTTACCAAGTTTTAATCCTACTGAAAGACATATCCTGGCTTCCGTAGTGAAAGCTCCCTTTGCTCCCTGGTCCTTACCGCCATGTCCCGGGTCAATAATAATGGTTTGAACCCCTTTCTTCTTGAGGGGAGCATTTTTGAAAGCAAATGCAAAAGGTAAAACTGCAACGAAAAAAAGAACGGTAATAATTCGCATGGACATGGTGGATATTAATTTTAACGGATTAGTTTTCAATCTTCACAAATCCTTTAAGTCTGAATGATATATTTTTGTTTCCCAACGCTATGATGCTACTGCACAAATTTAGATCAAAATACCTTTTTGCAGGCCTGCTAACTGCCATCTTCTTTACACAAACGTGGAAAAGTAGCGCTAATTATAGTTATCATCAAAATTTTTACACGGCATTAACACCTCAGCTAGATACCGTACCGCAAAAAAATAAGGATAGCCTTGTAAAAAGTCCTTCAATAAATGCTACTGATACTTTAAAAAGAGACTCTGTAAATGCATTAATTGATACTTCTATAGCAAGGGTGGACACATTCGATCTCAAACTCTCAAAGGATTCCCTGGATGCCAGGGTCGACTATGAAGCTGAAGATTCAGTTGTGATTCTCGTAAAGGATAAAAAAGTGATACTATATGGGAAAGCAAAAACAATTTACAAAGACATTGAACTAACAGCTCCAAAAATGGAGCTTAACCAGGAAACACAAATTCTAACCGCTGTAAAAAGTGTTGATAGTACAGGTGAACTTATCGAAAGGGCACATTTTACACAAGGTGAAAACAAATTTCAAAGTGACACGATCAGGTATAATTTTAAAACGCAAAAAGGGCTTACAAAAAACACCTATACAATGCAAGGTGAAATGGTAATGATAAGCCAGGATACCAAACGAATTGGCGACGTGATTTATTCACGAAAAGGAACCATCAGCACCTGTAATCTTGACGATCCCCATTTTGGCTTTAGGTATGACAAAATCAAAATTGTAAATAATAAAGTTGCAATAACCGGTCCTATACACCCGGAGTTCGAAGGTGTGCCGATCCCCATTTATTTGCCTTTTGGGTTTTTTCCAATAAGCAGCAAAAGACATTCAGGCATTTTAGCTCCGACCTTTACTGCAAATGAAGATTTTGGTTTAGGACTAGAAGGTTTGGGATACTATAAAGTGTTAAGTCCATATTTTGATGTAACAACCCGGGCCAATATTTATTCTTATGGAGGATGGACGTTTAATGTAGTTCCGACCTATCGAAAAAGATATCGCTACCAGGGTCAAATGAATTTCAGTATTCAAAATACCAAATACAATTTTAAAGGCGACCCTGATTACCTGGTAAACAAGAGCTATCAGATCATGTGGAGTCATTCTTCCGATAGTCGTGCTAGACCGGGTACATCTTTTTCAGCAAATGTAAATGCCGGCTCCACTACCTATAATCAGTATGTTCCTAATAATGTGAATAAGAATTTTCAAAACCAGTTAGGCTCTTCTATTACTTATGCAAGAACATTTAAAAATTCCAACTTAACTGTAAGTGCAAATCATAATCAGAATAACCAGCTTCACCTGATCAATTTAAATTTACCGGATATAAGTTATACGTTAAATACGCTTTATCCATTTCAAAGAAAGGAATTTGCCACACCAAAATGGTATGACAAATTGGGCATCGCTTATAGTGGAAATGTAAGAAGCCAGGTTTCATTTTATGATACTGCAGTTCGTGTGAATAAACTTCTCGACACTCTCCAATGGGGTGGTAAGCATAGTTTCCCGCTTAGCCTTTCCTTACCCCCTATACTTGGCGGAAAAATTCTTGTATCGCCAGGCATATCTTATGAAAACACATGGATAGCGCAAAAGTTCAGGAGAAGCTGGAATTCTTCATTGTTAAAAGTTGATACTACAATAACCAAAGGGTTTTATGTAGATCATAGAGCAGCTTTTAGTCTTGGAATGAACACAGCCTTATACGGTACTTTTAATTTTAGATCAACTTCGATAAGACATGTTGTTCGCCCTCAAATGAGTTTTAGTTACTCTCCATCATTGTCAAAATCGCATTGGTACAAAACCCAGGTTGATACTACGGGAAGAATAGAACCATTTTCGGAATTTGAAGGAAGCTCTTTTTGGCTTTTATGGACCGGACGATTTTGGTGGAATAAGTTTTGGCGTGGATAATAATCTTGAGATGAAAATGAGATCAAAAAAAGATACCACCATTAAATCGAAAAAGATCCGCTTGCTTGATGGGTTTGGATTTAATGGCAGCTATAATTTTCTCATAGATTCATTTCAGCTTACCAATATTAATTTTTACCTGCGAAGCACTCTCTTTGATAAAATAAATATCACAGCCAGCACTATATTGAATCCTTACCAGGCAGATTCAAGCGGAAACCCAATAAATAAATATGCATGGCAGGGAGATAAATTTAAATTAGGAAGATTTACAAGTGGCAGTCTTTCCATGTCAACAGATTTTCAAAGCAAACCAAGAGATGAGAAAAAAGAACAGGAACGGAAACAAACGGAGCAAAGGCTTCTCAATGATCCATTATTGTCAACCGATGCGCAGAGCCAGTTGGATTATATGCGGCGCAACCCAGCCGATTTTGTTGATTTTAATATCCCATGGCGTATAAGCCTGGGACTTAGTGTTTACTACAGCGAAAGGCGAAAAGCAGATTACAGTGGATTTGAAACAGAATTCAGCAGCAACTTAACATTCAATGGCAGTTTTTCGTTGACGCCAAAATGGAATTTTTCGATGAATGGATATTATGATTTCGATACAAAAAATCTTCAGACGTTTACAATGAGCATTGCCAGGGAAATGCATTGCTGGCAATTATCAATTAATGTGACACCGGTAGGGCCCTACCGTTATTTTAGTTTTACAATAAGTCCTAAGTCTGGAATGTTACAGGATCTTAAAGTTAATCGTACAAGATATTTCACCAGTGATTAATGAAGATTATTTGCATAATGATCTTTCATTATGGTAAATACTTTTTCTTTCAGGTCTGCATAAGATCCATTCTCATTTACGGGGACTGCAGGTAAAAAATGTATTTCCAGTTTATGTGGCCAGAAATAAAAAGGTTTACCCATCGGTAAAACTTTTTTTGTATTGAACATGATCGCAGGAACAATGGAACAGCCGGTATCGGTGCTTAACTTAAATGCACCGTCATGAAATTTTTTTAATGGCTCGGCAGTTCTGTTTCTCGTGCCTTCCGGGTAAATGCTCATATGCATACCTTTTGCAAGGACTTCTTTCATTTTATCAAAGCTTCTCCTTCTGCTTGATTCACTTTTCCTGTCAACCAATACGGAACCTTTCATATAAAAAAAACCAAATAAAGGAATTTTTGCAAAACTGCTTTTGGCGATGGTTTTATTTGGTCCGGGAATATAGGGACAGGAAAGCGGAACATCCATCAATGAATTATGATTGCAGGTAACAACATATGTTTCGCCGGGGATAAAGTTATTTTTGCCTTTTACTTTTATAGGACATCCAACAAGGTTCAGCCACACATTCATCCATATCCTTGCGATCTTAATAAAAATATCCTGTCCCTTTGGTTCGGGTATCAGCCAGCAAAACATAGATGGGATAAATATGATAAGGAATGTAATGAGAAAGGTAATTAAGGCCCATAAGGCAAATACACGACCCAATATTTCTTTTATAATTTTCATTCTGAATATTGAAAAGAAGTTATCTCTTTAAAAATTGAGTGTTTAATTTTTGGCCATTCATCTTTTAATATGCTGAAAAAAACAGAATCCCTTCTTCTGTCCAATGGCATTTGCATATGGCTGCGTAATACACCTTCTTCTTTTGCGCCGATCTTTCTTAATCCTTGTTTGGCTCTTTCATTCAGGTTATCTGTTTTTATTTCCACTCTTTCCCAATCAAGCACATCAAATGCATAGCTGAGCATGGAGAATTTTGCATGAAAATTTATACCGGTTCCCTGGTAATGTTTAGCCAGCCAGCTCCAACCGATCTCAATTCTTTTATCATAGTAAGAAATACTGCCAAGACTTGTGCTGCCGCAAACTTCTCCAGTTGCTTTTTCAATAATGGTAAATGGAATTCTTTTTCCTTCTTCTCTTTCTTTCAATGCAGCTTCCACCCATCGTTGCAATTCAGCAGAGTTATTTAATAAAAAAGTAAAGTATCTCCATACCGATGCATCATTTGTTAATCGTGCAAAGGAAGCAATGTCCAAATGCTGCATTGGACGAAGTATTACTTTGTCTGTTTCTAATTTTAAATTTTGTGAAATTATCATGTGAGCAAATGTAGGATAGATACCAGACACTAGATACTAGATGCTGGATGCTGGATAACGGGTACAGAATAATGGGCGAGATGCTTGATCCCAGAATCTAGTATCCAGCATCCATCATCCAGTATCAGTTCACAGTCTCCAATCGATTGGATCTATTCCATTCTTAGTAAGCCATTCATTTGCTTTTGAAAAATGTTTGCAACCAAAGAAACCAGCATGTGCAGATAATGGTGAAGGATGAGCAGCCCGTAAGATTAAATGTTTGTTTTCATCAATTAAAACTCTTTTCTCCTGTGCAAATTTTCCCCATAATAAAAACACGACATGTTTTTTTTCAGCAGATATTTTTTTGATCACAGTATCAGTGAATTCGGCCCAACCAATTTTAGAATGACTCATTGGCTCGCTTGAACGGACAGTAAGAGATGCATTTAATAAAAACACACCTTGTTCAGCCCAATGTGTAAGATTGCCATGATTTGGAATTGGTGCTCCAACATCTTCGTGTAGTTCTTTAAAAATATTTATCAACGATGGCGGTGGCGGCACGCCATTTTGTACTGAAAAACATAAACCATGAGCTTGCCCGGGTCCGTGATAAGGGTCTTGTCCTAATATCACCACTTTTACCGTATCGATCGGTGTTGTGTCAAATGCATTAAAAATTTGTGAGCCGGGAGGGTAAATGGTCTTGTTTTGAGATTTTTCTGTCTTTAAATGCAAAACGATTTGCTGAAAATAAGGTTTATCGAATTCTGATTTAAGAATTTCCTTCCAATGTGGCTCTATTTTTACATCCATTAGTGATTTGCTTTGGGGCACAAACATAAAAAACTTATTTTTGCCGCCATTCTAAAAAAATGGTCCGGTTCTTATCTGGTTTTGGTCCGGTAGCTCAGTTGAATAGAGCATCCCGATTTCTAATCGGGAAGGTCATTGGTTGAATTACGGCTCATAAAATGAAGTTCTTATTTGTTAATTATTGGTCCGGTAGCTCAGTTGAATAGAGCAATTGCCTTCTAAGCAATAGGTCATTGGTTTGAATCCAATCCGGATCACAAAGAACCTCTCAACAGAGAGGTTCTTTTATTTATTGCATATTGAATTTATAAGGTCAATCCTTTAAGCCGCATATTTCTTTTCATACCCGGCTCGGCTGCTTTTTTCTTTGCTGAAGGAGGTATTGATGTGCCGGTAATGGGTGCAGCTTTCGATTTTTTAAAAGGACGAATAACCTCTGGCCAATCGAATTTTAATCCTGTTAATTTTTCAATTTCATCAATCTTTACCTGGTAAGTTTTTCCATCCTTAAACGTCAAGTGCTCAAAAATATCTTCGTCAGCAATCTTGCCAAGCTTTTTTTTGTTAATCACCAATAGCTTCTTAATTATTCCATCGTCTATTAAAAATTTTTCCTGGCTCATTATAAATCCAACTGCATAAGCTTTCCCATTGCTTTTTGTCCATACTACTACTTTCCAGAAAAGGCTGGGTATCTGTATATCTTTCCCTTCTACTTTTGTAACAAATGTTCCATCAGAAGTTGCTAATACGGGGCCGGTAAATACATTTACTTTCAGGTTCTGTTCATCAGCACCCAGGTGAAGAATATTTGCTTCAAGTTCAGCCCAGATCTTTTGATTCAGCTTCAAATGCTGAGGAGTACAATTAGGAAACCAAAAAGTATTTTCACCGGCGGTGATGCTAATTTCTTTTTCACCCCATTCGGGATCTTCACGACGAACAAGATGACCTCTGTCAAAATTGCTTTTTTTAGCATCATATAATTTCTGACCAAGCTGATCTTCCAATTCGATTCGCGGATCTTCATCCCAATCTCCTTTTCGGGGATTATCCTGCCAGGTATCGCCATCGATATTTACAGCAGTAAAAAATGCCAATCGCCGGCTTTTGCACATAACAGAAGAATAATGAACATAATTCAGGCGATACTTGTTGCCATCAAATTTCAGTAAATCATTTTTTTGATCACTGTTCAGTTCTGGAAATTTTATCCTGTATTTTTTACCAAGAAAATCAGGCTTATAACCTCCTTTATCAACTGGTTTCTTTTTTGGCATAAATATTTTTTTAGTTAATGATTATTTGATTTGCTACGGCTCATAAAATTTAATTCTGCTTACTATTTTATTTCTTTCCTTTTTTCAAAATGCCTCTTTTAATGAAAATGTCACGAATGGTTTTTTCATTTGCACCCTTATTAAGTTTTTTATCCGTTGTGATCAATGCCTTTGCAGCATCCTGGAAAGTTGATTTTGGAGTAAGCAGATAGTGATGAGCGATGATCAGCTTGTCCGCAGGCTTAGCACCCATCGCCGATCGTATTTGCCATAAACATGCTGACCATATTTCACCATCTTCGTGTTCTTCGTCTTCCATATCCGTTGGATATTTTTTCTTGCTATCAAGCCTTCGTACACTGCGTGGTTTACCAGTCCCGGTAAAATAACCATCCCAGCTTCCGAATGTAGGTCGTAAACTTGCGTGTTTCATACTGGCAAAAAAACTTGCAGCGAGATAATCGCCAAATCCTTCACCCATGGCACGGGCCTCGCCTTCAGGGCCAAAACCATTTACTATATGATCTTGTATTGCATGACCATATTCATGTATAATGATCTCGGCATCTTCTGCATCATCAACCCCACCTGTACCGAACAACAATGATTTTGTATCGGGTAAATAATAGGAATTATCATCTTTTTCACCATCGATATCAACCCCCACAGGCTTGTTGAGTAGATTTGGAAAACCAAGTTCCTGTATATATCGCTGCATCCTGTCTATATGATAATAGACCATTACTTCTTTAAATGCCCGGTCTTCTTTTTTAAAAAGAAATTTCAAACTTTTACGTGTCACTCTGTTTACTGTCTTTTTTGTATTCACATAAGGGCCATCAAGCTTGCCGCTTTTAGCCACGCCATTAAGAACAACTTGAACATAAGCTTCATCTGGTATTTTTGAATTTTCCTTTAGCTTAACACCATTAAGTCTTACTACAGGATTGGGATCAAATATCCTTCCTTCGCCCTGTGCACTTCTAAGTAAGTTTATCTTATTTAGTATTTTTTTTGTTAATGCATCAATATAGTATTTCCATTGAGCAACCGGTTTCTTTATGACCACTATCACTTTCCATGCTAAAGTGGGTACATTATCATGCTGGTACCAGGTCAGTTCTGTTTCTGTTACCTGGGCAACAGTCTTACCAGGCGTCACATCATCAAGCGCAATTTTTTTTGCCTCATCAACACTTATTTTTTTTGGAGCGGCTTTACTTTTTTTGGCTTTCAGTTTTTTAGCTTTCTGCAAAACCGGTTCGGGCACCAAATCATTTTGAATATTGTATACTTTTCCTTTGTCGTCAATATCCACTCTTATCCATGCACCTGAAATCGGGTTACCTTCCTGCTGTTGTTGAAAAAGGACATGTTTACCAAGAATACTTTCTTTTGTTTCATAAAATTTTAGTTGAGACAGATCTGGATTGATCTTAAGCTCAGGAGCAATTTTTTTCAAAACATTTTGTGCTATAGTTTTTGGAGCTCCTTTTTCTGTCTTTGATTCCACATCATATATTCGATGCGGGACACCCAGTTTAGGTTTTTTTTCAACTTTAGCTTTTAAGTTTTTCATGATCATTAATTTATGAAAAGTTGATCTGTTGCTTAAATGAACAATTAAAATCACGGGTACAGTATAAATTTCTTGGGATCGGAAAGGGAAAGGATCAGTTAGCTCAATTCTTTAAAAAGATATATTCCTCAAATTTCAGATTCGTAAAACATCTTACCAATACCACTTTTGCGGTATTACAAGTTAAATAACATTTACGACAACCTTTATTTTTGAGTTTCATTTCTATTTTAAACTCTTAGTTTTGCCTGCTATGTCTCAAAATTTTAATTACGGAATTGATACACTTACTATCGGAAATGCAATTGCACTAGCAAATGGAAAACTAAAAGGCGTAATTAATGCGCAAGCATCAAAAAAAATAAGGGAATCACACGATCATGTCAAACAGATCATAGAAAATAATAAAACTGTTTATGGGATCAATACCGGCTTTGGCATTTTAGCCAATACAAAGATTTCAGAAGAAGATACAGCAACACTTGCAATATAAAATTTTACAAAGTCATAGCGTAGGGGTGGGAGATCCCATTCCGGTTGAAGTTGCGAAACTGATGATGATAACAAAAGTGCATGCACTGGCACAGGGGTATAGTGGTATACAGTTATCAACGATTGAAAGAATAATATGGCATATTGAAAATGATGTGATACCGGTTGTGCCTGAAAAGGGTAGTGTAGGTGCAAGCGGTGACCTGGCTCCATTGTCTCATTTATTTTTGCCGTTGATCGGTTTGGGTGAATGTTTTTATAAAGGCGAAAGAAAAAACACAGCTGAAATTTTTCAAAAAGAATAAGATCAAGTCGATTTCACTTGGACCCAAAGAAGGATTGGCACTTATCAACGGCACACAATTCATTTTATCGTTTGCTGTAAAAGCAGTGCAGCGGATGCATAATTGTTTGGAAGCTGCAGATATCATTGGTGCAATGAGTTTGGAAGCATTGACAGGAACCAAAGCTCCTTTTGATGAAAGATTACATGATCTGAGACCATTTAACGGAAATAAATTAGTAGCGCAACGATTAAGATTGTTACTAAAAGATTCTGCCATCATGCAAAGTCATGTTGATTGTGGTCGTGTGCAGGATCCATATTCAGTTTGCGTTGCATGCCGCAGGTGCATGGTGCCAGCCGAAATGCATGGCTTCATTTAAAAGAGTTAACAGAAATAGAATTGAATGCTGTTACAGATAATCCAATTATTCTTGGCGCCGATGATACAATCAGTGGTGGTAATTTTCATGGACAGCCATTGGCATTGCCATTAGATTATGCATGTTTTGCTGCATCAGAATTAGGAAATATTTCCGATCGCCGCTGTTATTTATTATTAGAAGGTAAATGGGGATTACCCATGTTATTAATGAAAGATGTTGGATTGAACAGTGGATTTATGATACCACAATACACAACGGCAGCATTGGTGACAGAAAATAAAACCTTATGTTTTCCTGCAAGTGCAGATAGTATTCCAACATCGCTGGGACAAGAAGATCATGTAAGTATGGGAAGCATCAGTGGAAGAAAACTAAATCGTGTTTTGGATAATCTTGAATTTATACTTGCTATTGAATTACTGTCCGCCTGCCAGGCAATTGAATTTCGTTCACCGTTAAAAAGTTCTGAGCTTTTAGACTTTGCACATGGTTATGTTCGTAAGTATCGTCAGCTTCGCATCTGAGGATCGCATCTTTGCTGATGATATTAATAAGATCGCCGGCATTATTAAGGATTTTTCTTTTGTAGAGAGAGTGAATGAGTTTACCATTGACAGGAAAATTATTTTGAATTCCGGTTACGAGAAACAATTTGTGTTGTAATGACTCTTGTCATGTCGAACGCAGTGAGACATCTCAGGGTTCTCAACCATTAATCACAATGTACATCTATAAACAACACCTCTATTTTGTTTATATCGTAACCAATCATGAAAAGACTGTCTTATACATCGGCGTGACCAACAATCTTGAATCACGGTTGGCAGAACATTATTTCAACAAAGGAATTCCCAAAACTTTTGCTGGTAAATTTTATTGCTACAATCTTATTTATTTTGAAGAGTTCCAATATGTGAATGATGCAATAGCAAGAGAAAAGGAATTGAAAGGGTGGAGTAGAACAAAAAAAGAAACACTTATTAATGCCAAAAATCCTGATTGGATATTCCTTAATAAATCTGTGTGTAATCATTGGCCACCAAAGGAGAAACCAAAACGCTATTGAGTTTCGGGTAAGCAGCTCAAGAATATAAAGACACTTCAACCTCCAATGACTCTTGTCATTCCGACGAAGGAGGAATCTCAGGGACTTCCATTAAGAGAGTTAAAAACAATAGTTATCGACTCATGGGAGCAATACCTGAGATGCCTCGTGCCTCGGCATGACAAGACCCTAATAGGTTGGAGAGTCATTTGCGTGTTGGGATTGCAGTTATATTTTCACTACTGCCTCCAGTGACAAATTCATCATTGGCAATAAAGCCTTCTCTCTTTCATCAGCAGAGATCTTTTCATGTGTGGGAATGATATCTGAAACAGTAAGAATAGTAGCAGCGGATTTTTTCAAATACCGTGCATTTGCAAATAGAGCAAATGCTTCCATCTCAGCTGCTAAACATTTATATTTTTTTACAATGGCTGGTTTATCTTTTTCTGCACGATAAAAAACATCGCCGGAGTGAATTGGCCCAACCTTTAATTCGAGAGCTAATTTCGTTGCAGTTTCATTAATAATATCAAACGCCTTTCCCTGGTGTTTGAAGGAATCTTTTTTATAACCAAAGGCACATTCTGCATAAGTGGATTCGCTGCAAGCTGTTTCAGCATTTATAAGGTCAAACAATTTCATTTTTTTTGTATAGGCACCACAGGTGCCAATGCGTATAATGCAGTCCGCTTCATACTCTGTAAATAATTCAAAAGAATAAATACCAATGCTTGGACAACCCATACCGCTGGCGCCAACAGTTAATGGCTTGTCCTTATAGGTGCCGGTAAAAAAATAGATATTACGGGTGCTGCTTACCAATTTTACGTTCTGCAAAAAATTATCGGCAATATATTTTGCTCTTAACGGATCACCGGCTAATAAAACGATCTTTTCAATTTCCCCCGGCTTTGCACTAATATGTATACTCATGGGATGAAGATATTTATTTTAAGAATAAAAAAGCGGGATTATACAACACTTATTGTTACTGAACATGGCAGGCAGTCTCTGAGATTCCTCGCTTTGGCTCGGAATGACAAACCTCACTATAAAAGTAAAATATCAAACCGCCAGAGTCTTGTCATGCCGATACTTCGTTCCTCAGTACAAGCTATGGAGGTATCTCAGAGACCTCAAACAGGAAACTCTTACTACCTTTGAACCCAACGAAAAACTAAAAACCATAAACGATAAAAAGGTTATGTCAACACTCATTCAAACACGATACGACGCCATAAAATATAAAACTCCAACTGGAAACAAACTCAGCTGCAAAGGCTGGATACAGGAAGCAGCATTAAGAATGTTATTGAACAATCTTGATCCCGAAGTAGCTGAACGACCCGATGACCTGATCGTATATGGCGGCAGGGGAAAAGCTGCAAGAAACTTTGAAGCCCTCGATAATATTATTGCAGCATTAAAAATTTTGGAGAATGATGAATCATTGCTGATACAATCCGGTAAACCTGTTGGTATTTTAAAAACACATAAAGATGCACCAAGAGTTTTAATAAGTAATAGTCAACTCGTTCCCAACTGGGCCAACTGGAAACATTTTGATGAGCTTGAAAAGAAAGGGCTGATGATGTATGGACAAATGACAGCCGGCAGTTGGATCTACATCGGCTCACAGGGAATTGTGCAAGGAACTTATGAAACATATGCAGCAATTGCGAATAAACATTTCAAAGGAACATTGAAAGGAACATTGAATGTAACTGCAGGCCTGGGCGGTATGGGTGGTGCCCAACCGTTGGCAATAACAATGAATGAAGGTGTTGCTTTAATAGCTGAAGTGGAAGAATGGAGGATCAATAAAAGGCTTGAGACAAAATATCTTGATGAAAAATATACTGACATAGATCAGGCGATCGACGCAGCGTTAAAATACAGGGCCGAGGGAAAAGGAATAAGCATTGGTGTATTATGTAATGCAGTTCATCTGTTACAAAGACTGATCGAAAGAAATATCATTCCCGATACACTCAGCGATCAAACCAGTGCACATGATCCGTTGATCGGTTATATACCGCATACGCTCAACAATGAACAGGCAAATGTGTTAAGAGAAAAAAACCCTGAGGAATATTTAAAGTTGAGCTATGAAAGCATGTACCTGCATGTAAAGCTGATGATCGAACTTATGCATAAAGGCGTTATCACCTTTGACTATGGCAACAATATTCGTGCAAGAGCAGATGAATATAAGAGGACACTTGATGACCCAAGCTACAGACCCTCGACTGTTTTTCTTTTCCCGGATTTGTACCAGCATATATAAGACCGCTGTTTTGCGAAGGCAAAGGTCCTTTCCGCTGGGCAGCATTGAGTGGTGATCCAAATGATATTGCTGTTACGGATGAAGTGATAAAGAATTTATTCCCGCAAAATAAATCATTGATGCGCTGGTTAAAACTTGCTAAAGAAAAAATTGCTTTCCAGGGATTACCTGCACGAATATGTTGGCTCGGACAAGGCGAAAGGGAAAAAGCCGGGCTCGCATTTAATGAATTGGTAAGAATCAGGAAAAGTAAAAGCGCCGATCGTAATTGGAAGAGATCATTTAGATACAGGAAGTGTAGCATCCCCAAACAGAGAAACAGAATCCATGCTTGATGGTAGTGATGCGGTTGCTGACTGGCCGATATTAAATGCATTGGTAAATACTGCTGGTGGTGCAAGTTGGGTTTCATTGCATCATGGAGGTGGAGTAGGTATGGGTTATAGCATTCATGCAGGAATGGTGATCGTTGCTGATGGTACAGATGATGCAGAGGCAAGATTAAAAAGAGTTTTAAGAAATGATCCCGGAATGGGAGTGATAAGACATGCAGATGCGGGTTATCAATTAGCGATAGATACAGCAAGTAAGAACGGACTTGATCTTGAGAAGCGTTTGTCATCCTGAACACAAGTAAGAATAAGCGAAGCTTATTCGAAACTTGCGGACGTAGTCCTGAAGAATATTATAAGACATAATAACAATCAAAATGAATACAACGGCAACACAAGCGGATCTATTGGTGAAGATGTCATTGATGGCATGGGATGCGCAAAATAATTATCTTAATAAACTTATCAGTTCATTACCTGATGAACAGATGGCCAAAGAAATAGCGCCGGGCAGAAATACGGGTGTGTATTTACTTGGACATTTAATTGCAGTGAGTGATGGCCTTTTGCCTTTATTGGGTTTCGGCGATCGCTTATTTCCTGAAATGGAAGAAGTGTTTCTCAAAAGCCCTGATAAGTCAGGATTAAGCTTTCCCCCTGTAGCAGAATTAAAACAACGACTAAAAACAGTGAATGCAAAACTCAATAATCATTTTCAATCAACAGATGTTAATGGATGGCTTAGCAGGCATATGTCCGTATCACCAGAAGATTTTGCAAAAGAACCACACCGCAATAAATTAAATGTGTTGATCAATCGTACCGGTCATATGGCAAATCATATCGGGCAAATGAACTTACTGAAAGGATCTTAAGATTACCCGACCAGCGATTCCTCCGATACATTAGTGCAATAAAAATTAATGAGTACATTCATGTTCCTCAAATCCTCATCATGTTTAAGCAACTAACAATTTTATTCCTGTTTGTAAGCATGTTATTGCATGTGCAGGCACAGCAATTCAAAATAAGTTATGCAGCAGACGCATTTAAAGGGCCATTTACCGGTAAAGTCTTTTTATACTTAAGCAAGGACAATCCTGAACCAAGATCAGGAGGCGTGGGTATTGAATTTTTTCCTTGCATGTCGATCGATGTAATGAATATAAAACCCGGCGCTGCTGTTATTATGGATGATAAGGCAAGTTCTTTCCCGGTAAAATTATCTGAGATCGAAAGAGGCGAATATTATGTACAGGCTGTGTGGGACAGGAATATGGGCGGTCGTGCAATTGCAGAAAGTCCGGGTAATATGTTTTCTAAATCACAAAAAGTGATGTTGACCAAAGATTTTTCGAAAGTATATGCACTTGTTTCTGATGAAGCAGTAGCAGAAAAAGTTTTTAAGGAAACGAAATTTGTAAAAGAATTAAAAGTTTCATCAGCATTGCTTGGGTCATTTCATCATAAAGCAATGACCGTAGATGCAGCCGTGATCTTGCCGGAAGAATATTTTAAGGAACCACAACGAAGTTTTCCTGTAATGTTCAATGTATCGGGTTATGGCGGTGATTATCATTTTTATTCAGGAGATTCGGTTACCCGCAGCAGGGCTATTGATTCTTTTCCATGTATCACTGTTTATTTAGATGGTAATTGTTCATTGGGCCATTCGGTGTATGCAAACAGTGATAATAATGGTCCGTGGGGTGATGCCCTGGTAAAGGAATTCATTCCGGAGTTGGAGAAAAAATTTCGTTGCAATGGTGCCCGATTCTTAAGGGGACATAGCAGCGGAGGTTGGACAGTATTGTATTTGCAATCACATTATCCAACTGTGTTTGCAGCTTGCTGGTCCAGTTCACCTGATCCGGTTGATTTCAGGGATTATCAAAAAATCAATTTGTATGAAAATGAGAATTTGATCTACGATAAAGAAGGCAAGCTTCGCATGGTGGCTACGGTTGCAGGAAGAATACCATGGGCAAGCAGTAAACAAGTTTACCAGGCCGAACGTGTTATTTATCGCGGCGAACAAATGCATTCATTCGATGCAGTATTCAGTGCCCGTGGTAAAGATGGAAATCCTGAACCCATTTGCGATCCGTTTACTGGTGTTATGGATCAAAAAGTTTTTGAGCATTGGAAAAATTATGATCTCTCACTTTATCTCCGGACCAATTGGGATAAATTAAAGAATGATCTGGATGGAAAGATCCGGGTAACAGTAGGAGAACAGGATAATTTTTTACTCAATGGCGCTGTTCATTTGCTGGATAAAGAAATGAAAACATTGAATGCTAACATGACCTTTGAATATTTTCCCGGCGATCACTTTACTGTTGGTACACCGGAATATCGTGATAAGGGCCTTCATTTTATTGCAGAGAGATATAAGGAATGGCAACATAAAAATTTAAAAGGTTTTTAGTTTTGTAAATTCGTCATCCATAACACCATTCACGATGCCCCATACAACCCGAAAAGAATTCCTGCAAACATCATCAGCCCTGCTTTTGGGAACAGCGTTTGCACGAACTCCATTTGACTTTACAAAAGACAAACTCCCATTAGCATTTTCTACATTGGCTTGTCCTGATTGGGACTTTAAAAAGATCACCGACTATGCAGTGGCGCATGAGTACACGGGGATAGAATTACGTGGATTGAAACGAGAGATCAACCTTCCAAAATGTCCGGAGTTCAGCAGCACAAAAAATATAGAAGAGGTTCTTAAAATAATGAAGGATAAAAAACTTCGGTTTGTTGATCTTGGATCATCCAGCACATTACATTTTGGCGAAGGTGCAGAAAGAGAAAAAAATATAAACGATGGCAAAGCCTTTATTGATCTTGCTCAGCAATTGAATTGCCCCAACGTGAGGGTATATCCCAACCTGCTTCCAAAAGACAGGGATAAAGATGAGACGATGGAATTTATCGTAAAAGGATTATTGGAATTAGGCAACTATGCAAAAGCAAGCGGCACGATGGTGTTAATGGAAACACATGGCGATCTTGTATGGACACATGATGTTGAAAAGATAATGAAGGATGCTGCACATTCAAATGTTGGATTAGTTTGGGATCCTTGCAATATGTGGACGATAACAAAAGAACCTCCGTCAGAAATGTACCGGATCTTAAAAAAATATATTTATCACACGCATATAAAAGATGCTAAGCTGGTAGATGGCAAACCGCAGTACACAAGGTTAGGACAAGGCGAGGTCCCCATATTCGAAGCTGTTGATGCTTTATCAAAAAGCGCATACAAAGGTTATTACAGTTTTGAATGGGAAAAACTTTGGCACCCCGAACTCGAAGATCCCGAAACGGCGCTGGCGGATTATCCTGTTGCGATGAAAAAACATTTTAATAGTCAATTAAGAATATGAAACCACGGAGGTCACAAGGACACGTGAGATACACGGTAGTCACTCATGTGTTTCTTTATGCCTCCCTGCCTCCTGGTTCAAAAAACTAAACAACAGAAAATATCATTAATTTTTAATCCTTAACTTTCCAGATGCCCCATCCAAAAAACACATACGACGCAATCATAGTAGGCTCCGGCATCAGCGGCGGATGGGCCGCTAAAGAACTTTGTGAAAAAGGATTAAAAGTTCTAGTGCTGGAACGTGGCCGCAATATTGAACATGCAAAAGATTATCCAACTGCAACAACACCATCCTGGGAATTTCCACATCGCGGAAACCTAACACAGGAAGAAAAACAAAAAAATTTTATTCAAAGCCGGCATTTCTCTTATCGTGAGGATAACAAACATTTTTATATCAACGACCAGGAGAACAAGTATGACGAAACAAAACGCTTTGACTGGATAAGAGGTGATATTGTTGGCGGCCGTTCGCTTTTATGGGGCCGGGCCTGTTACCGCTGGAGTGATCTTGATTTTGAATCCAATCTAAAAGATGGTCATGGCGTGGATTGGCCGATACGTTATAAAGATATTGCACCGTGGTATGATTATGTAGAATCTTTTATTGGTGTAAGCGGAAATCGTGATGGCATACCAACATTACCCGATGGAAAATTTCAACCGCCATTTGAAATGAATGTGGTGGAAAAATATTTTCAAAGCAAAAGATAGAATCAAAATTTACATGATCGTCACGTCATCATTGGCAGAACCGCCAATCTTACACAACCGGTAAAGGGCAGGGGACAATGCCTTGCAAGAAATCTTTGTCACCGCGGTTGTCCATGGGGTGCCTACTTCAGTACCAATGCAAGTACGATGCCCGCTGCTTATGCTACCGGCAATCTTACGGTGCGGCCACATTCGCTGGTGAACAGGGTGATCTATGATGAACAAAAACAAAAAGCAACAGGTATTGAGATCGTTGATACGGAAACAAAACAAACAGAAGAATTCTTTGCACGCATTATTTTTCTCAATGCCTCCACCGTTGCCACTGCATTCATCCTGTTGAATTCAACATCCAATCCGTTTTCCCAATGGATTGGGAAATGGCAGCGACCAGGTTGGCCGCAACCTGATGGATCATCATAAAGGGCTAAACGTAACAGCCGAAGTGGAGGGTTTTGAAAATAAATATTATTTCGGCAACAGGCCATTGCCATTATTTATTCCACGTTTCAGAAATATAAAAGAAAAGACGAACGGACTTTATCCGCGGTTATCATGTGGGAGGGAATGCATACAGGGCTCAGCAAAGACCGATGCAATGATGGGTGCTGAATTAAAAGAAGCATTGTGTGAGCCGGGACCATGGCAAATGAGTATGAATGCTTATGGTGAATGTCTTCCTTATGCGGACAACCGTATCACGCTTGGATGCAAGACAAAAAAGATAACTGGGGAAGACCAGTGATCAATTTCGATTGTGAATTCAAAGACAATGAAAAAGCAATGCATGAGGATATGAAGGTGACGATAAAGGAAATGCTGGATGCCGCAGGGTTTAAAAATATAAAAGTGAATGGCACCATATCTTTCCCCGGCAATGCCAATCATGAAATGGGTACGGTACGCATGGGCCATGATCCCAAAACTTCTGTATTGAATAAATGGAACCAACTGCACGAAGTGCCCAATGTATTTGTTACCGATGGCTCTTGCATGGTCTCCAGTGCCTGCCAGAATCCCTCACTCAATTATATGGCGTTGACAGCAAGAGCATGTGATTATGCGGTGGGGGAGATGAAGAAGCAAAATATTTGAGTATTATTTTGTTTGCCAGCTTCGGTTTTTCATGGCATCGGCTGTTGTGTCACTCACTTGTACGTTCCGTTTTCATTGCATCTGTTGCGACTGTCCTCCGTAACTTTAGCGAAGAAGGGTCGCACTCTTGTGCGTTCGGTAATCCTATTCGGAAATATTAATGACGATACTATCTGAACAAAACTGCTTCATCTGGATTTTTAATTGCAGAAAGAATATTTTCAGCGACTTTGTCTATTAGTTTGGTTCCCCAAAACGGGTCATTTACATCATAATAAATTACTCTGATATGTTGCAAATCGAATGGAACATCTTCTTCGTTAGACGAAACTAATACTACAGGCTTTCTTAAAGCATGAGCCATTCCCAGCTCATAAAATACATTGGGATTTCTTTTGGTCAATTCTGCGATTAAAACCTTTGCAGAATTTATACCATTCCAAATTTGATCAACTATTTTTCCTGTGCCGAAAATATCTTGATCTGCTCGAATAGGGTTTAATCCTGCTTTTCTAATTGCAGGTTCATATATTTGTTTATAGTAATTGCCGAGAGGATCAGCAAACGGCATCATTACAAAGCAAGAATCAGTTCCACTTATTACGACAGATTTTCCAAGTTTTTTTATTTCCGATGAAGTATCTACTAATGGAGTCAAAGCATCTACTGAAACATCTATAACACGGATTTTATCCCCTACTTTTTCCAATAGCTTTGCTGCCCCAAGCGATTCCGTAAAAATCTCAATAAACTCTGATTGTTTCTCAGTCGGGACATGAAAATTGTCTGTTAGTGCATTTTCAAAAAATTGCCTGTCTGGTAAATTTTCCCCTCTGTAATGTTTATAAACATCACTAATAATCGGAGCCTTTAAGACAGCCTCTCTATATCCATTGAGTTCATCTTCCTCAGCTTGTGGCCTGATTATCTTTTTTTGCTAGCTCAGTTGGCTTTATTCTTTTTGGACCTGTTCGTTCAAGAAATCCATATTTAATCCCTGAGCTTATTTCCATTGCAAAAGGGCCGCTCCAATTTATTCCAAGATAATTTGCGGCCTCAGTTTCAGAACATTCCTTACCAGCATTTTGATCGAGTATTTACTTTTGGAATCCGTAATGCTTTTATTACTGAATGCCTTGGATATTTACTTTGTTCTCCAGCAACTCTTCCTGGTTTTTTCTTTTTAGGTTTCGAAGTTTTCTTTGGAGCTATCCTTTTTGATTTTCCATTTAACTTAGGTTTTTCCTGAAGTTCGGCAATCATTTCTTCATTTGATTGACCATTTGTTTTTTCTGACATGATTTTTATTTTAAATTTTAAACCATTTCCTACACATGTATATTAGTATTCTATCTGCATTCCTGCAGCTTTAATAAATTGTCACTCGTTACATCATCAGCAACAGTCTTCACATATTTGTTGCCTTTTGAGCTTATAGCACCAATTAAATTTGCTTTATTTCCTCTTGAATCAATCACATAAGCAATTCCTTTAGTTAATTCAACGAAATCATACATCTGAAGTCGAGTTGATTCACCTTCATTGCCTGTACCGTCTTCCTTCCAACGTAAAGAAGTAATTGCTATATATGGATTCTCATGATTTCCGCTATCCTTTTTAATACATGTAATTTTTACTGCCATGGCTGTTATTTTTAAATCAGAACAAAAAGTAGAACAAATATAAATAATATTAGAACACTAAAGATATTTTTCGAGCTTTTCTTATCTTTGAAAAAATGTTCAATGAAGAAGTTACATCCAAAGCAAAAAGCACTTCTTGAGTTGCTTACGAAAAATATAGATGATCCGATGACTATCCGAGAACTTCAACACGACTTAAGAATATCCTCATCTAGCATTGTTCAACATCATATTCAACAACTTGAAAAGAAAGGGTATTTAAAAAGAAATCCTTCTAATCCAAAGGATTATCAGATTCTTTCTGACCCAGAAAGGCCAATTGTTTATTTAAACCTGTATGGGCTTGCGCAATGTGGTCCAAAAGGTTCGATTTTGGACGGAGATCCAATTGATCGGATTCCTATTGCCTCAAAATTGATAAGATTTCCTGCAGAAGAAGCATTCTTGCTTGAGGCCAAAGGAGATTCAATGACGCCTAAAATTAATCCTGGCGATCTAGTAATAGTTCAGAAAAGAAGAACAGCAGAAGATGGCGATTTAGTAGTTTGTATTAATGATTGGGAGGTTCTTATTAAGAAATATCAAAGACATGGTAGACAAATAATTTTACATTCAGAGAACAAGGATTTCCCGCCATTTATTGCAGGTAAAGATTTTCGAATTGAAGGTGTAATTAAAAGTGTCTTACAATATAATTGAGCTAATTTATATTATTGTAGTATTTCCCCCGGCTGTGCGTAGTGTTCTCATTTTTTTTCAATAAATAAAAAAAATACAATAAATGCTGGCCTGAGTCTGTGACTCAGGCCAATCAATTTACAAAGTCTTCAACTTTGCTTTGGCTCTATAAAACCGCTTAATCTGATCAACCTTCTTCGTTGTATTTTTTTTCGGTTATAAAGAGTAATTCTTTTAATGCTTCTCGTTTGGTTGTCACATCTTCATTACTGACTAATATTCGATACCTATTAGCTGAATATCCCATATCCTCGAAGTCATTTTTTTCTATTATAGAGTCGATTTCTTCTGATTTTTGTGTTATTAGCACCAAGAGAATATGATTTGTTTTTTTTAATCTTATTCTCACTGGATGAACAAGCTGCCCATTTCTTAGAAACCTCAAATTAACTTTTGAATACTTAAACTGATTATTACTTCCAGTTTCGTTCATGATTTCTAAAACCTTATCAGCTATTTGCAATTGTTCATTACGTCCTCTATTAATCCAGAATTCTCTATTTACTGAACTAGGTTGACTCTCTTTCTCTTCGTCTTCATCAACAAGCCCGAGGGGCATTTCATTCAATATTTTCGTGAAAATAAGCGCAACGTCATCGCCGAATTTAAATGCATTCATTTGAATTGCTATGATGGGAATAAAGCCATTGAATAGACTAATTACATTTAAGAATCTACTGGTTATGTCTTCGGCAATAATTACTGCGCAATGATCGTATTGAGGATATCTTTTCTTTTCTATATCCCAATATTCAATTGTTCTAATAATATGAGTTTCGTCTGTCTTTCCAAGTTGTATTTCTACCTCATACCTTCTTAAACTTTCAGGATCTAGTAAAAGTAAGTCAAGCCGGCCGGCCTTCGGTTGCATTCGTTCTTTATCCTTTAAAACAAGATCTCCTATTCCTAGTATAGAAGGATCCTCGGCAATCTTATCCTGAATAATTCTTTCAGTAATCTCAAGATGTTCTCTGAGATTAATTTGTTCTGGTTTAAATATTTTGTTCATTGCTAAATTTGGTGGGGATGGTTATTGAACTAATATACCGAAATTTTCGCTCAGTTTAAATTTGCAATAATCTATAGCAAAAAGTTTACGAAGTTCTGCTTATATAGGTTTTAGTTATTAACTTAACCAAAAAACAATGCCACGACTAATTCTCGCAGTTCAACCAACAGGTAGCGGATCATATAGGCTTGGGATTAGTAATGAAGACTCTAATCAGTATTTCGTTCATCGAAAAAGAATTGTTTTTATCGAAACGTCAGATAATACCTTCGAAACGCATACAACATGTGGACCACCGCTTCCTAAAGGATTCGATCTTTATTCTAAAGAAATAAATTCATGGATCCAGGAAAATAAGTTTCATGTTTATCCAAAAGGGAAACCAACAAAACTCGAATTCGATTTATCTCGGGAAGGCAATAGAATAGTTATTAACCTTTATCGGCAAGTTATAACTTCAGTCCCATCTGTCCGAGTGTCTCATTTTAATTCATTTTGTTTACCATGACCACCGATAAATACATTATAACTGAAAAAACAATTAAGGAGCCACCGGTTTCTTTTAGTAAGAGATTGAAATTTCTTGGGCCTGGTTTTATTTTATCAGCTTCTATAGTTGGTTCAGGCGAATTGATAGCCACAACCATATTGGGTGCAAAGGCAGGATTTATTGCTTTCTGGGTGATCATTGTAAGTTGCCTGATAAAAGTAGCCGTGCAATTGGAGTTTGGGAAACAGGCTATACTCACCGGTGAAACTGTTATGACCCTGTTTAATAAATTACCGGGCATCCGTTTCGGTAAAGCAGGATGGGCCGTTTGGACAGTAGGTATATTGACCACTCTTAAAATTGTACAGTTGGGAGGAATGATCGGCGGTTCAGCAGTTGTATTAAAAATGTTATTTAACGGGTTGCCCTTATATCTATATGTTATTTTACTTGTTATTGTAGTAGCTGCAATGATCTATGGCGGTTATTATAAAGCAGTGGAAAAAATATCGATGATAATGGTTGTTGCTTTTACGGTCACTACCATCATTGCATTAATTGCACTTCACTACACATCATTCAGCTTTACATGGAAAGATGTTGCCAGCGGGTTACAATTCAGGTTACCTTCTGAATATGTTGCAGTGGCTTTTGGTGCATTCGGAATAACAGGAGTAGCAAGCGATGAGATCATTGCTTATAATTATTGGTGCATTGAAAAAGGATATGCTGCCTATACCGGGCCGCGGGATAACAGTGATGAATGGAAAAACAGAGCCAGGGGATGGATCAAGGTGATGTACCTGGATGCGACCGTGGCAATGATCATTTATACATCAGTGACGGCAGCCTTTTATTTATTGGGTGCTGCGATATTGCACGGCAAGTCCGTTATTCCGCAAGGCAATGAAGTGATCGAAGCAATTTCATTTATTTATACGCAGTCATTGGGGGAAGGGGCCAAACTCATTTATCTTATCGGGGCATTCTTTGTTTTATTCTCCAGTGTATTTGCATCGCTTGCAGCATGGACAAGACTTTTTCCTGATATTTTTGGACAAGTTGGCTGGATAAATTTTACTGATGAAGCGCAAAGAAAAAAAACAGTGAGATGGTTGGCATGGATCATCCCCAGCACCTGGGCCCTGATGTATTTCTTTATCAATCTTCCTGTATTGATGATCCTCTCCGGGGGAATTGTGGGTTCTGTTATGCTTTTTGTTGTGGTTTTTGCCGCCATACAATTTTATAAAAACCGGTTTCGGTATTTGGCTTCGGGCAGTTTTTATAATGTGGCATTTGTAATGAGTGTTTTGTCTATTGTCTGTGTCGGGCTGTACGGATTGATTCAGCTTTTTTCCAACTAGCCCGGCTGTCCGTCGTGTTCCAAATTATTTCCATAAATAAAAAAGTACAATAAATGCTGGCCTGAGTCTATGCACCCGTTTGTGTCCATGCCAACGGGTAAATGCATTTCTGTTTCAGAGACTATATGATCCTCGATTTCCTGGCAACCATATTTTAAAGTCATTAAAATATGAAATAGAAAAACCTAAATTGCTTTTTACATGACTGACACAGCCATCAACAATACCGGGTTGAAAACGGAACAGGTGATAGCCAGCCGTGAACAATATGGGAGCAATGCTATTGAAATGCAGGAAGACCGTGTGCTTATGGCATGTGCTGAAAGAAGTGGTATTGGAGCCAATGTTTATCTTACTGTTGGCTGCCTGTATTATTTATTTTGTGGTGGGGCAATACCAGGAAGGCATTATTATGCTGGTGTCTATTTTTATTGTAGCCGGTATTTCGTTGTTCCAGGAATACAGAAGCAGGAATGCGGTACAGGCATTAAAAAAAATATCTGCCGGAAGAGCAAAAGTGATGCGCAATGGTATAGTCAATCAAATTGCTACCGAAGAAATTGTAACAGGGGATCTGTTGCTGCTGGAAGAAGGCGAAGTGGTGCCGGCAGATGGATTGATCGTATCGGCAAATGATTTTTCACTCAATGAATCCATTCTTACCGGTGAATCATTTGCTGTAACAAAAACAGCAGACAATAATGATAGTGTTTACAAAGGAACATTGGTGACAAGCGGCAGTGCTACTGTAACAGTTACTGCTGTTGGTTTAAAAACAATGTTTGGGAAGATCGGTTTGTCTCTTAAAGAGATTACCATTGTAAAAACACCGCTGCAACATCAGATCCGTTCATTTGTACGTAACATGGTTTGGGTCGGGGCTATCGCATTTTTGATTGTTGTCGGGTTTAATTATTATCAATCCGAAAATCTTGTTCAGTCTTTTTTGCAGGGTCTTACGCTTGGCCATGAGTATTCTGCCGGAAGAAATTCCTGTAGCGTTCAGTACGTTCCAGGCTTTGGGCGCATTCCGTTTGCTGCGCAATCATATTATTGTAAAACAGCCTCAGTATGTTGAAACATTAGGCTCCGCAACGGTTATCTGCGTTGATAAAACCGGTACATTGACGCAAAATAAAATGAGCATTGAATATTTATATGATGCTGTTGCGGAAAAGTATCCATTCCTGTAAATGAAAATATAGAATTGCCGGCATCTTAATTGAGTATGCGATGTGGAGCAGTGAAACCAACTCCATTTGATCCGATGGAAAAAGCGATTCATGACTTATATGAAAGAACAGCGATGGCAGACAGAAGAACACTATTTCAGACAGGTGCATGAATATCCCATAGGCGGTAAGCCGCCCATGATGACACATATTTTTCAAAATGAAACCGGGGAAACAATTATTGCTGCCAAAGGCGGCACCCGAAGCTATTTTGCGTCAGAGTAATTTATCGGTTAGGAGAATTAAAACATGTAGAAGAGCAATCACTTGCTTATGCCAAACAGGGTTACCGTGTATTGGGAGTTGGTAAAGGAAGCTTGGGAGGGAAAAAAGATGGCCGGTATCCCAGGAAGAATTTGTGTTTGAATTTTTAGGATTGATCGCTTTCCAGGATCCTCCGAAAGAAAATATTTCTCAAACAATAAAAACATTTAGCGATGCAGGCATACAGGTAAAAATGATCACAGGTGATTATGCAGAAACTGCTTTGGCCATTGCCGGGCAGATAAAATTAAATCATAACGGTGAAGTGCTTACCGGAAAGGAGGTATTGCATCTTACGAAAGAAGAATTACAGCAAAAGGTAAAAGCAGGTAAATATTTTTGCCCGTATGTTTCCCGAAGCTAAACTAAAAGTGATCGATGCCCTTAAAGAAAATGGCGAAGTAGTTGCCATGACCGGTGATGGTGTTAATGATGGTCCGGCATTAAAAGCTGCTCATATTGGTATAGCTATGGGGCAGCGGGGAAGCGAAGTGGCAAAGAATGCTGCTTCATTGATCCTTTCTGATGATGATCTGTCGCATATGACCGAAGCAGTGGCGCTGGGCAGGAAGATCTATGACAACCTTAAAAAAGCAATTCAGTATATCGTGTCCATTCATATACCTATTATACTTATAGTCACACTGCCCTTATTGCTGGGTTGGAAGTTCACAAATATCTTTTCACCGGTTCATGTCATTTTCCTGGAACTCATCATGGGGCCAACCTGTTCTATTATTTATGAAAATGAACCTATGGAACCGGGAACTATGCATCGTCCTCCGAGAAAAATGGGTTCCACCTTTTTGTCGATGCGTCAGCTAATCGATCAGTATTGTCCAGGGTCTTATGATCACTGCCGGCTGTCTAGGTATTGGCTATTATTTTATTCAACAGGGAAGTAACGATGACGTTACACGAACTGTAATTTTTATTACGCTGTTGTTCAGCAATATTTTTCTTACACTTGTTAACCGTTCTTTTAAATATTCAATTCTTAAAACGATTACCTATAAAAACAATTTGGTTCTTGCTTATTACAGGTATTACAGTAGGTTTTATCGTTTTGTTTCTTTATACACCTTTTACCAGGGACTTGTTCAAATTGAGTCCATTATCCCTGGTAAGCATTGGAACTTGTGCAATGATTGGGATGTTTGGCACTTTATGGATCGAAATATGGAAATTTTTGAAACGAAAAAGTGGTGGGTGAAATGAACTTATTTCTGTGTGCGGGTCGGTGTCTGTCTTCTATAGATAATTCCATTTCTTCTTGTCCCGGTTCTCAATAAAGGGTATAAAAATTATAGGATGTTATGTTTAGTCTCCCGATAAGTCGGGACAAGTTATAATTCAGGTAATCATTTTGTCATACATTGCGACCCCTGGTTTTCTATAAATTACTCACTTAATTAATAATTATGCAACAGGATAAAACAATAGTACTTCAAACCTTTTCAGATATCATGGATGCAAAGGCAATGCAGAACAAACTGGAAGAACATGGTATTACATCATCTCTCACAGATGAAAATGTGCTTGGCCTGGATCCTGTGAGTGGTATTGAGCTTAAAATTTTTGAAAAAGATAAAGAAGCTGCGTTGAAATTGATCATATCTATCACCTGATGTTGTACCATTCACGGGATCGGGAACAGCGAATTAAGCTATGTAACCGATAAGGAGTTATTGCGCCTAATGACATATCTTTCTCTACTCAAATACATTGTTAAATGAAAAAAATATTTGTTCTCATTGCCGTACTGTTCGTCGTTCATTTCAGCTTCGCACAGGGCGATAAGCTCGACGCATTGATAGATGCTTATGCAAAGTTGTATAAGTTCAATGGTTCGGCACTCGTTGCAAAGAATGGCATTATACTGCTGAATAAAGGATATGGGTACCGGAATGCCACAGATAAAGTAGCAAACAATGAACAAACCATTTTCCAGTTAGGTTCTGTTACAAAACAATTCACTTCAGCTGTCATTCTGAAATTGCAGGAAGAAAAGAAGCTAAGCGTTTCGGATAAACTCAGTAAATATTTTCCGGGCTACCCAAAAGGAGACAGTATTACTATTGAACAATTGCTGACACATACTTCCGGCATTTATAATTATACCAATGACGAGAAATTTATGGCTAATGAAGTGACCAAGCCAGCAAACCGGGAAATGATGATGGCATTGTTCAGGGATAAACCACTTGATTTTTCGCCGGGTACCAGCTGGAGTTATTCCAATAGCGGTTATTCCCTGCTGGGATATATTATTGAAGCGGTAACTAAAAAACCCTATGAACAGGCAGTACGCAAGTATATATTCACACCTTTAAAGATGACACATAGTGGTTTTGATTTCACCCATTTAAAAAGTAGTGAAAAAGCAATAGGTTATTTTAAACTGAATGATAAAGAAAAAGAAGAAGCTCCTATAGTAGATTCTTCCGTTTCCTTTTCTGCAGGTGCTATTTATTCTACCGCTGGTGATCTGTATCTATGGCATAAGGCATTGGAGAAAAATACTATTTTATCCAGGGAGCAGCAGGAAAAAGCATATACACCGGTAAAAAATAGATATGGTTATGGATGGAGCATTGACAGCATTGAAGGAAAAAGAAGAGTATCTCACGGTGGCGGTATACATGGGTTTATTACGAATATTGCCCGGGTGCCGGAAGATGATATATGCATTGTATTGCTTAGTAATGGATCAATACCGCAGTGGGAGACATTAGCCAAAGCATATTTGCCATACTTTATGGAAAAGAATATGAACTACCGAAAGAAAGAACAGAAATAAAACTACCAGAAGAAAAGCTAAAAGAGTACGTAGGCGAGTATGCAATTAATGACGGATCTGCATGTAGTTATAAGTTTAAAAGATGGAGCACTGGTAGCAACACCAACGGGCCAAAAAACGGAGATGCTGTATGCAGAAAAAGAAGATCTTCTATTTTTGAAAACAGCAGGATATACAGTTAGAATTTACAAGAAATGAGAAGAAAGAAATAGATGGATTTATCCTGCACCAGGGCGGTGCGAAAATACCATGTAAGAAAATAAAATAGTTGCAGTCTTAGTTCTTAGTACGGATTTAAAAACCAGGTGCAATGGATAATAATAAGGTATATGTTTTACGTCTCAAACCCGGTGAAGACCTTCGCAAGAGTATTGAAGCGATAGTAAAAGAAAAAAATATTGAGGCCGGCTGGATCAATACTTGTGTGGGCAGCCTTACTGATTATACGATACGCTTTGCCAACCAAAAGGAAGGCACTCATGGTTCCGGTCATTTTGAAATTGTAAGTCTTACAGGAACTGTTTCGGTTAATGGCAGTCACCTGCATATCAGCATCAGCGATAGCGAGGGTAAAACAATTGGCGGTCATTTATTGGAAGGGTGTAAAATTTATACAACAGCAGAAATTGTTGTCGGCACTACTGCAGCTTATGAATTCATAAGAAAGAAAGATGGAACTACTGAATGGGAAGAACTTCAGGTAAACGAAAAATAGATTATGTTCAATGTTATGCAAAATAAGATTTACAACTTCTATCTTAATTCATAATATTTTTACCGGACAAAATACCCCGCAATGAAATTTGGTTTAGCTCTGCTTCTTTTATTTACTATCAGCAACAATTCATTTAGCCAGGAGCACCGGGAATATTTTCCTGATCCTGATACAGCTATTCAACATCGGCTTGAAGAATGGAAAGACTTGAAATTCGGTTTGCTGATGCATTGGGGTACTTATAGTCAGTGGGGCATTGTGGAAAGTTGGAGCATATGTCCTGAAGATCTTGGCTGGGCATCAGCAGCACGTAAAAAAGGAATAGCCGAAGGAAATTATTCTGAATATGTAAAAGCGTATGAAAAATTAAAGACCACGTTTGATCCTGTAAAATTCAACCCGGAGAAATGGGCGGCGGCTGCTAAGTATGCAGGCATGAAATATATGGTGTTTACTACTAAACATCATGACGGCTTTTGCATGTTCGATACTAAATACACTGACTATAAGATAACCGATAAGGCTTGTGCTTTTTCATCGAACCCACGCAGTAATGTTGCTAAAGAAATTTTTAATGCATTCCGAAACCAAAACATGTGGATAGGGGCCTATTTTTCAAAACCTGATTGGCACAGTGATTATTATTGGTGGAAACAATTTCCGCCGGCAGACAGGAATTGTAATTACCAGATCGATAAATATCCTGCGCAATGGAAAAAATTTGTGGACTATACACACGGACAGATAAATGAATTGGTGAGTGATTATGGTAAACTCGATATTCTCTGGCTCGATGGCGGATGGGTTAGAAAGACAAGTGATGAGGAAGTGAAAAATACTTTACTGGAAAAATATGAAGGTGTACGCTGGGCCCGCAATCCGCAGAACCAGGATATAGATATGCCACGACTGGTAAAAGAAGTAAGAGCGAAACAACCGAAGTTGATCGTAGTGGATAGGGCTGTGCCGGGTGAACAACAAAATTATCTTACACCGGAGCAACATATACCAGAGAATGGCTTGCCTTATCCATGGGAAACATGTATGACGATGGCAGGAAGTTGGAGTTATGTGCCCAATGATATTTATAAACCAACAAATGAATTGATCGAAAAGCTGGTTGACATTGTGAGTAAGGGTGGAAATTATTTATTGAATATCGGGCCGTCACCGGAAGGAGAGTTCAGTGATTCGGCTTATGCAAGACTAAAAGAGATCGGTGATTGGATGAAAATAAACAGTGAAGCGATCTATGGAACAAGAATGTATTCTGTCTTTGGCGAAGGAGATAACATTCGCTATACACAAACAAAAGATGGTAAGACGAAATATATTTTTCTTTTCAATTTTCCTGGTGAACACTTGTTGCTTACAAAGATCGCAATAGGTAAACGGCAAAAACTTTCCATGGTTGGTTCTTCAAAAAAAATAAGTTATACTCAAACTGTCAATGGTCTTGAAATAAATTTGCCAAAGGAATTAAAAACCATCAGCGATCATGTGTGGGTATTGAAGATATCAGACCCATCTTAATACGCATGAAAGGTGAACATAGAATTAAGCAATGAATAAAGCAGGGCTATCGATTATCAGGTGAAATAGCACCGTTTATTTAGATTAGCATATTGCCTTTTATTAGTCTATCTTTACTCTGTGCCATTTAATTAGGCTCACATTCAGTATAAGACCGCTCCAAATTTTTTACTTTTCCCTTCAGTATTAATTTATCCTTCTTTACTCTTTGTTTCTGATTTTAGTCACAACCTGTCCCGTTGTAAGCGGGAAGTATTTTATTTTATTATTTTAAATTTTTTATTTATGAACATGTATGTTTCGAATTTAAGCTTTCACACAAATGAGGAAGCTTTAAGAGATTTGTTTACGCCATTTGGCAATGTCACTTCTGCAAAAGTTATCAATGACAGGGAAAGCGGAAGAAGCCGTGGTTTTGGTTTTGTTGAAATGGATGTTGTAGCAGAAGGTCAGGCAGCTATGAAGGCCTTGAACAATAAAGAAATTGAAGGAAGAGCATTATCAGTTTCAGTGGCAAAAGAAAAATCAACACGTACTGATAACAAAAGATGGTAAGACAATAATATCGGGCTATATCTTTTAATTAATTGATCTGCGGGATATTCATCCTGCAGATTTTTTTATTTCCAGTTTCTTCGGCGGATGTGTATGCAAAGAATTATAGGAAGCTGATCGCTCCACACTATAGCCATTATCTGTCTAAATAAAAAGAGCTGCCTATGCAGCTCTTAAACTTTAAAATATAAAAAAGGATCAGTTAAGTACTGCTTCTTTTTTTCTGTCGGGTAAGCCAATTGCCGCTGTCTCATTTACTTCATAGCAAAAATTAGTTGCCAAACCTTCTGACGCTCCATCAAGAAATTTTTGAAGTTCATCAGCACTGGTTGCTTCCCAAACACAGGTCCCGGTTTTACCATCCTGGGATGGAAAAACAGATAGAACACTTGTGCCGGCAGGTGTATTTCCAACTACAGTTTGTGCCTTTGCCCAGAAAGCTGCTGGATCAGTGATGTTGGTGTGTTGCGCTATTACTAACATAATTTAAAATTTATATCCTTTCCAAATAATTCAGGATCGGACGTGGTTAAAAAAATGATACTCAAATATGGAGGATCAAACAGAAAAGTTTTCAACTAATACCAGATCAGCTTAGTTATGTGAGTTCAGGAGGTGTGAGTAAATGTAATCTTTTTTCAGTCACTTCGGGGACTTACAATATGAAGAAATTCTTACTTCGTATGGCATATATTGACGGTGGCCAGATCCAGCAGCAGCAGATTTAGTCGCCGCTGAATAAAAAAGCCGCTTGCAAATACACAAGCGGCTTACTATTTTTTTCGATCGTTATACTTTCTTTGGCTTTGGTTTAAAGACAAATAATCCGGCGCCAGCAAGAGTAAGCAGACCACCGCCGATCAGCATTACTGGTACGCCTCCGCTTTCTGATTTCAGATCATAGTCGATCTTTGCCATCCCAAAAGCATCTTTATTTACTTCAATGGAAGTTGCCTTTTCCGGCAAATGAACTTTTTGAATAACCTGGTAAACACCGCCGTCAACAGTTGTTGTGCTGGAGGTAAGCATGTAGCTTTTATCTGACAGCTTTTCTATCTGTGGGTTTTTGCTTTCCAGTTTTATGGTCCATTTATTATTGCCAGTATATTCTGCGATGCCATCAATATCAAAAGCGAATTTTGAAGTTCTTTCCATCTCGTCATCACTGTATTTAAAATTTTTCAGCACGTACATGGGAAGCACTCTTTCCATATCTCTTTTTTTAACTGCCATGTTTGAGGAATTGATATTTGCTTTGAACATTTGCCATTGCTGGGCATTCATTTTCTGTGTTAGCTCCACACTCGCAGAACCTTTGTCCGTAACATGATAGGTCATCGTTTGTGTAAAATTTGTCTGTGCTATAACAGGAAAACTAAGTGCCATAACGATCATGCCACAAACAAAAAGTTTCAATATATTTTTCATGTATGTAAGTTTAATAGGTGAAATAAAATATAAGCTTATCGAAGCGTTGAAACAATTGATGATATTATTCCGCTGTACTGATTGTAAACCTGTGTATAAGCACCGGCCGATATTCCTACAACACCAGATCCTTTTACCTTAAACATTCCCACCCATCGGAAATTACCATTTTGAGAAGCTGTATTCCCGTTTACTTTTTGAAATCCACCTGAACTTCCTGCTCCCTGGTATGATATCTGCAAACCCAATGAAGCACCATCACTTTGGAGTTGCTGCAATGCATCTTCTACGGAAGAATAACCTTTGAAGTTATAGACTTCCACGCCTGCTGTAGCATCTGATGGATAAACAGAAGTAACAAGATAATTAAGACCGGGAACCGGGTTATTGGTCTTTAACCAGTTTGTCGGGTAAGTAAAGCTTACAACACCTGAATACGATTTGCCGGTGGGGCGGTTGTCATTATTATCATTATTATTATTATTATTATCTCTATTGTCATTTCCACCATCGTTGTTATTGTCGTTATTATTTTCACGACGTTGATTATTATTTTGAATGATCTCCTGATTGCGGACCTGTGGTATTTCGCCACCGAATTTTGCAGCCATTGCATCCACTCTTTGCCTTAAATATGTATCATCTTTTAGCTCCATTGCCACAACGCCATCTTGTATCAGCGCATTTATGTCTATTACCTTATAGCGTTCATCACCCACCTGTGCAGCTTTAATGAATTCATCTAATTCCTTCATTCCTCTTTCAAGTGCTTGTTCTGCTGTCATAACTCCTCCGATATTCTCTCCTCCAATTCCGGTAGCTTCTAATGCTACAAATTGTCCATTCAATCTAAAACCCGGATAAGCATGGCCGGGTATAAGAAAGATGATCGGCTCAAGTCCTGCACTATTAAGAATGCTGGCATATAATAATGAAAGTTCTATACATAGTCCTGTATTACCGGTGATCACTTCTCTTGGTAATCTTATGCTTTGTGTCATTGCGGAGTTTTCGCCAACTTTTGTAGGTATACCACCTGTACTGCTATATACCATACCACTTCTTTTTGTGGCTTCATAAATGCCCATAAGAAAGCGAACCGCTTCTTTAAGTTCACGGGTAACACCGGCAGTTTCTCCTTTTAATATTTTCTCCTGGATATTTGCTGTGTAATATTTTACGATCGGATCATTGGGAGTAACATAGCAACTGAACAAACTGGCATTATCAAATACATCTGAGTAAGATGCTTGTTCGTCTGCGGGAATAGCTGAGTAAACAAAATCATTCACTCCTTTCATTTCAAATGCAAATGTTTCTTTTCTTTCTTTACCGCCTGCCGATATTTTGATCTCTCCGCTTTCTTTCGAAGGAGTTTTTTTCTCAATGATAGTTTCTTTGAACTTTGGATAGCAGGTAACAATAATAGTTTGGCCCGGTAAAATAGCAGGGATCTCTTTGATATCTGTCCAGTCAATATAGTTAGGGATCCTATAGGAAACTTTTACATCATGTAAAGGGGCAGAGCCTTTATTTGTAATTACGGATTTAAATAAATAGAACCTGCCGGCTTGTGCCTGTGAATTTTCATAGACTTTATAGGCGCTTGGCATTATGTAAGGGGCGGGTAATATCTTCAGGTCAAAATTGCCTGAACCGCCTCCGCGTAAAAAATGAAAGCCAATAAGACCAAGCCCTGCCACAACAAGGACAATAGGAAGAATTTTTGTCTTCATGATAAAGAGTTTTGGTTTAAGAATTAATAAATAATAAAAGCTACTGGAATTTAACCGGGGGGTTCCAAAGAGTGGTGGATGAGGTTTTCCAAAGCGATGGATGGTGGCTAAGGATTTCTAAAGTTAGATTTATGATTCCAATAAACAAATTTTGATCTTGGTTTTTTTATACCTGCAAAGGGACCAGGAGTACTACCCATATTTGGCTAGCACTAATTTTTTACTTAGCTTAACACTATTCAAGTTGTTTTATGCGAAAGATATTTATTTTATTCATTCTTGTGGGAGTTCATTTTTTTGCTAATTCTCAAAACAAAAGGATCATTGAAGATTACCAGGAGCTTGTTTCTGCTTTGGTATCAATAAAAAGTGAAACAGAACAATATGCCGTAGAAGTGAAATCAACCTGGCCCACGGATTCTTTCATGGTTGATTGCAAAGTAAAGTATGCTAATCTTAAAGCAGCTGTAGATGGTATTATCGCAAGTTTTCAATCCATAATAAAAAAGCCCAGTCTTATTTCATCGTCTGTTCAAAAAGGCATAGATGATAATTTAGCAGCGATCAAAGTAAAGGCCGAGGCATTTAAATCTTCCTATATCAGAGGAGCATCAGCGAGAACCGGGGGCAGTGGTTTTAGTGTCCCTATAAATCCAATAGCATTATTGCAGTCGGGACTTAATTTATACACCCAAATAAAAGGTCTTACTACAGGTGTAAGGGAGGCGAAGGCAAAAGAATTTAAAGCAACCTGCACCATGCTTTCCTGGATGGAATTGCAATAATAATTGCTTCAGTTGCCCAAAAAAATTATTGCGAAGAGAAGGCTGTTCATCGCCATTTAAAAGCAAAATAGCTGCAGGGTTTATCCGTTGCATTGCTGATGCCGTGCTTCTCACCACTTACTGCAATATAAAGATCACCGGCTCTGGCATTATATATTTTTCCATCGATCATCATTTCAGATTCGCCATCGATCATTAAAATGATCTCTGTATCCACATGTTGGTGAGGTGCATGGCTCGGTCCTTTTACTTTCAGGTAAGTAATATGCATCTCATAATTATCACACATAGCCGTGGGCCTGTCAAAATATTTGCGGGTGCCTTTGTTATTAGCTTCAGTATAGGTGAGGGAGTCATAGTTTAAGAGTAATGTGCCGCCGGCTTTTTTACTTCTTTCCATATTCATCCCTTTTCTTGCCCGGAACATAAACACATAATAAGTAACCGGACCGTCACCGGTATTTTCAAAAATTTGCACTTCGTGTGGCGGTATCAGTAACACACTGCCGGTATTAAGTGTTGAAGTGAAGTTGCCAATAGTACATTTAAGTGTACCTTCTTTAATAATGATCACTTCTTCTATACTATCCTGTGTATGCGGCTGGCCTGGGTACTGCTCCTTTGTATTGTGTTGTTGCATGTATTTCAAAATATTCAAACTCGGGAGTAGTGCCTTCGAAAATTTTTCGGCTTTCCCGCTCCTTGTCTTTTTTAACAGGCAGATCATTCCAGTGAAAAACACCAGAGGCGATCGGTTGCAATTGTGCAAAATTGTTCATGAAAATAGTTTGTAACAGGATTATGAAAATGATCTTCATGAAACCGGCATTTGTTTCCGAAGTTAATGTTTTTACATCCGTCTGGTAAGATTTATACCCGATCTTTCATGTAATGATTTATGATTAATTTTATTGTTTGCTAATTAACCCATTTATGAAAGCACTGCTATTGTTGTTTTTTATTTTGATCAGTTATACCGATCTGTCAGCCCAGGATTCAACACTTGTCACTGTTAAAACAGGGGAGAAGATCACGGATGTTCTTAAAGCATCTGATATATATTTTTATCCGCAATTCATTTATAGCAAGGTTCTTTTCAAAGACGGTACTGTGGCGGACCCTTACATGAACTATAATCGCCTGTATGACCAAATGCTTTTTATCAATGAGAAGGGCGATACACTTGCTCTAACCGACGTAAAGAACATAGATTTCATTGTTAATGATTGGGACATATTTTACTACCAGGGAGGGTATATGAGGCTTATTGCGGACGATACTGCTATAAAGCTGGCTGAGAAACAAATTTGGATACTGGCAGATATCCGAAAGGTAGGTTCTCACAACAGGCCTACTACTTCAGTCGCTATTACTTCTTTGAGCTACTTTTCCAATGGACAAGATGCAGCAAAAAGTAAAGAATTAATAATGAACGAAGAACTTGTGTTACGAAAGGAAACACAATATTACTTTGGAGATAAATACAACCACTTTGTCCGCGCCAGCAAAAAGAGGGTGCTTAGTCTTTTTTCAAAAGAGCAACGGACAATAGAGAATTATTTAAATGAAAACAAAGTCAACTTTGATAAAAAGGATGATCTTGAAAAATTGTGCCGGTTCTTACGTCAGTTTAATTGATTAAATTTATTGTACGTTAATTACGCCATGATGAAAGCACTGCTATTGTTTTTTATTTTGATTGGTTACACCGGTTTATCGGCCCAGGATTCAACATTTGTCACTATTAAAACAGGCCAGAGTGTCAAGGATGTTCTTACACCATCCGATATTTATCATTATCCGCAATTCACAAATGGCAAAGTTTTTTTAAGGGACGGTGCAAAGGCAACGGCGAAGATGAACTATAACCGCCTGTATGGCCAAATGCTGTTTATAAATCCCAAAGGTGATACACTTGCACTGGCAGATGAAAAGAACATCAAATTCATTGTCATTGAACGGGACACATTTTATTATAGTGAAGGATATATGAGGCTTATTGCGAACGATGGCTTTACAAAGTTGACCGAGAAACAAGTTTGGGTAATGGCAGATATCCGAAAGATCGGTACTCACGACAGGCCTACTACTACGGTCGCTGTCACTTCTTTGAGCTCTTTTACCAATGGAAAAGATGCGGCAAAAAGTAAAGATCTGATAATGAACGAAGATATTGTGCTGCGAAAAGAAACACAGTATTACTTTGGAGATAGATACAGCCTCTTTGTTCCCGCCAGTAAAAAGGGATTACTGCAGCTTTTTCCCAAAGAGCAACATAGCATTGATAATTATTTAAAAGAAAACAAAGTAAACTTTAATAAAAAGGATGATATTGAAAAATTATACCAGTTCTTACTCCAGTTTCATTGATCATATATGAAAAAGCTTCTTGTTCTATTCATCATTACATCATTTTTTACTTCTTTTACTAAGAAAGAAATTACATGGACCGCTATTGGTGATTCTATTACTTATTTAAATGACCATCCTAATGAAACAGGAAATCGTATAAGCAAAGGATATATGACAATGGTTACCGAATCATTGTCATATATTCATTTTATCAACCAGGGACATAATGGATGGACATCGGGACGTATTGCAACCAATATTGAAAAACTCGGATTGATAAAGACTGATGTGTACTCTGTGTTTCTTGGCACCAATGATTGGTGGCATGCAGACACACTGGGATTTTTTACCGATTATAAAAACAACACAGGCAGTAAAACATTGTATGGCTCATTTCGCATCATCATTGATAAGATCCGCAGCCTGAATAATAAAGCAAAGATCATTTTGATCACTCCAATGCAGCGGGCAGATTTCGTATATATAAGTAATCCGAAAAATAATGCATACGGATCTTACAGGGCAAAGAATGGTTTTACATTAGAGCAATTTGTCGCGGCCATTGATAGCATCGGGGAACATGAACATTGTAAGGTTGTCGATCTCTATCATAAAAAAGAGTTGGCTGTAAATTTCCTGGTAAAATATAAACGTTTAAAGGACACTAAAACCGGCGTTTATAAAAATTACTCATATCCTGATTTTATTGATATCCCTTTCAATCCCGAAACAGATGAATACCCATATCCTGCAGATGCGATCGATATTACCTATGATGGTCTCCATCCGTCAGACAAAGGGTATGAGATCATTGCGAAGATGCTGGTAAGGATCATGAAGAGGTTTTGAAAGATCGTTTGATGCAAACCAGCAATAAGTCAATTCTTATTTGATAATATATCTATTTCAGCAACTCGAGTACGGGGTCAAGATCATATTTTGTTTCGTCAAATGGCAGTAACGATTTATCGCGGAGTGTTGTTCCCAGTTTTTTAAACTCAAATTTCTCTTTGAATTTCGAATAAGAATTACTGATCATCCTTTGCAGTTCGTTTTTATCTATTATATCCTGCAGGTCTATTACATAAGAATCTTCGCCCACATATTCAAGTATCGTTTCATTTTCAAACTCAAAGCGAACCGTGAAGCGGCAGGCGATCCCTTTTTTAGTGGCTGCTCTTTTCTTCATCACATCAAATGAAATAAAGCTGAATAATTTTTCAGGATCATCTTTAATTGAGTTCACTGGTGGGTGATACTGCCATTTAGTAACAATAAGTTCGGTTTGCTCTATCATTTTATTTGTTTCGGGATTGGTTGGATCGTAATTTTTAAAAGTACAAAGGAAGAATGATATTCAGACCCGGTTATTCGTCTTTAAGTCACTTCGTCAATTGTTGTTGCTTATCAACAAACGGGGGTAAAGTCTTACTTTCGGATAATCATGAAATCGCCAATAAAAAATATTCCATCTTGATCATTCCATGAAAAAGGATACACATAAGCAAGCCTGGTATGTCATCAATGGTATTACGCTTTACAGAATAATTGCTGCACCTTTTTTATTGGTATTGCTTTTTACCAAACAATATGAAATATTTAAATGGCTGCTGGCGGTAAGTTTTTTTACTGACCTGATTGACGGTTATCTTGCCAGGAAATTTAAAGTTACCAGCATCCTGGGTGCAAAGCTCGATTCCATTGGTGATGATCTTACTGTAATGGTTGGCCTGGTAGCTTTGTTTGTACTGAAATTTGAATTCATAAAGCAACATGTTATCATATTCATCATACTTCTTGTGTTGTTCTTTGTACAAACCACATATGCTTTGATCCGGTATAAAAAATTGACCAATTTTCACACTTATCTTGCTAAGACCGCGGCCTTATTGCAAGGCGTTTTTCTAATACTTGTATTCTTTACCGACGAACCCAGTCTTTTTTTATTTTATGCCGCAACAATTATTACCATGCTGGAATTAACTGAAGAGATCATTCTCGTCAGACTATTACCTCAGTGGCAAGCAAATGTGAAAGGAATTTACTGGGCATTAAAAAATAAAGAATAAAATAACTGCCTGGCATCCCACACTTAGCGGTGATACAAAGTGCCTCCCTTTATTATTATTTTGCAATTTTTTTTGAAATGGAATAAGGGTAAATGGTCAGTCGGTTGTTATATTAAAAAGTATTTTTGGGCGCAGCTTTATTAATAGAACCATTATACCGGGCAGAAAGAATGGAACTGGAGAACGAATCCATTGGCACATTACTGGCACAAAGGGACGAAGCAGCCTTTGAACAGATGTTTAAAACTCATTTTAAACGGCTGCATGCCTACGCTTTCACTATACTAAGAGATGAAATACAGGCGGAAGAAATGGTACAGCAGGTGTTTTTCAAGCTTTGGGAAAGAAATGTCCGAAAGGACTCTCCGAAGGAGTCCTTTGTGACCTTTGGAGAAAATCTTTCATTAACCGGTTCTGTTTCTTCTTATTTATACCGGGCCGTGCATAACGAAAGTCTTAATTATATAAAACATCAGAAAGTAAGATCAAATCACCAGTTGAATGTTGCTTATAGTATGAAAAATGAAGTGGAACATCCTGCAAAAAAAATAATGGCCAGTGAACTGGAAAAGAAAATTCATTCGGCATTGAATGAATTGCCGGAGCAATGCCGTACTATTTTTCAAATGAGCCGCTTTGATGAATTGAAGTACCGGGAGATCGCTGATAAGTTGGGTATATCCGTAAAAACTGTGGAGAGCCAGATGAGCAAAGCATTAAGATTGTTGCGGGTGAAATTGGTTGACTTCCTGATATTTATTTTATTATTTATTCATAATTAATACCACTAAGCTGGAACAAAAATTTTACCATATTGATGATGACCTGCTGGTGAAACACCTGCTGAGCGAAGCATCTCCGGAAGAAGAGCAAGCAGTGACTGAATGGATGAAGGAGAGTGAAACGCACCAGGAATATTATAACCAGTTTAAAAAGATCTGGGATCAGAGTAAAACACTTGCTTCCGGATCAAACGTTGATGTGAATAAGGCATGGGAAAGATTTCAAAACAGGATCGCGGGACAACATGAACCTGCTAAAATTTTAAAGCCACGGTTTTCCTGGTTAAGGGTTGCTGCATCGGTCATTTTGGTAGCAGGACTTGGTATTACTTTATTTATGCTGATCAATAAAAATGCTGCGTCAAAAGAAATGGTTGCTCAAACAGGGCAAAATGTTTTGATTGATACATTGTCGGATGGTTCTGTGATTACGTTGAATAAAAGATCAACTATTACTTATCCTTCTAAATTCAAAGGCAATACAAGAGCAATTGCTTTGAAAGGCGAAGCGTTTTTTAATGTGGCCCCTGATAAGAAAAAGCCATTTATTATTTCAGTAAATGATGTGCAGGTAACGGTAGTAGGAACATCTTTTAATATAAAAAGCGAAAATGGAAATACAGAAGTTGTGGTGGAAACCGGTATTGTACGAGTAACAAGATCAGGTAAGACAGTGGAATTAAATGCCGGTGAAAAAATACTTATGCCTGCAAACGACAGCGTCGTCTCAAAAGAAGCCGTAAGTGATAAGCTTTATAATTATTACCGCAGCAAAGAATTTGTTTGCGATGAAACGCCTTTATGGAAACTGGTGCAGGTACTGAACGAAGCCTACGATGCCAAAATAATCATTGGCAGAAAGGAATTGAATAATTTGCAGATCACAACAACTTTTTATAATGAGTCGCTTGAAAAAGTATTAGAAGTCATACACCTCACACTTGATATAACAGTTATCAAAAAAGAAGATGGACAGATCATTTTACAATAACCCATATCACAATTCATGAAACTCGGTACGGTTTTTAATTTTATCATTCTTTTCATTTTTATCAGTTCTGCATCTCATGGCCAGGCCAATTTGCAGAAAAATATTTCGCTGGATGTAAACAGGCAACGGCTGGATAATGTGCTTGAAATATTAAGCAACAAAGGCGATTTCTATTTCTCTTATAATTCAAACATAGTTAAGAAGGACAGTCTTGTTAGTTTCCGGGCATCCAATAAAACAGTAAAAGAAATACTCACGCAGTTGTTTAATAACACTTACGAGTTTAAAGAAAGTGGTAACTATATTATCATCCGTAAAGCGCCGATCAGGATGACGCTGGTGACACAAAAAGGTGTAACAGAAGAAAAAATTTATTCAGTCAGCGGGTTTGTTTATGATGAACAATCAGGCGCAGCAATTAATGAAGCCAGTATCTATGAAAAAAAGATGCTTGCTTCGGCCCTGACAAACGAAGAAGGGTTTTTTAAGATAAAACTAAAAAGCAGTAAATCAAGTACGGCTGAATTGACGGTAAGTAAAGAGTTCTATGAAGACACTACAATAAAAATTCAACCACGTTTTGACCAGCAGCTGTCTATTACAATGATGCCGGTTGAAATTCCCGGCAATAATGTGGTGATAAAACCGGAAGATTACCTGACACCGGATTCAATACAAGTGATAGCAGATACAACACTAACGGAGCAACCAGCTGTTGTATCTGATTCTATAAAAGTGCAGCAAACGGGTGTAGGAAGATTTTTGCTTTCAGGTAAACAAAAAGTACAGAGTCTTAACTTAAAGAATTTTTTTACCACACGTCCTTTCCAGGTCTCACTTGTTCCGGGAGTAAGCACTCATGGCCAAATGAATTCACAGGTGATCAATAATTTTTCATTAAACATATTCGGTGGTTATACTGCAGGAACAAATGGTTTTGAAATAGGTGGTCTGTTTAATATTGACCAAAAAGATGTGAAGTATTTTCAGGCAGCCGGTTTATTTAATTCAGTAGGAGGTGCAGTAACGGGTTTCCAGGTTGCGGGAATAAACAATCTTGTGCAGGATAATGTATATGGTTTCCAGGCATCCGGTATTAATAATTTTGTGACTGGAAAGATGCATGGCTTCCAGGCAGCAGGAATATATAATCATGTATCAGATAGTGTAAAAGGTTTCCAGGCTGCCGGCATTGGAAATTTTTCTAAGGAGAAAGTAAGTGGCGTGCAAATAGCGGGGGTTGCTAATATCAGTAATAAGGAAATGAACGGGGTGCAAATAGCAGGTGTTGTTAACTATACAAAAAAATTAAAAGGGGTGCAGATAGGGCTTATTAATATTGCCGATACATCTGCAGGTTACAGCATCGGTTTGATCAATATTATTATTAAGGGTTATCATAAACTCAGTTTTTCTGCTAATGAAGTTGAAAATGTGAATGCTGCTTTTAAAACAGGGAATTCAAAATTGTATAGTATACTCAAGGCAGGTGTAAATCTTAGTGACAGTAACAAGGTTTATTCTTTTGGATATGGCCTCGGTAGTGAATTGTCATTAAATAAAAAGAAAACCTTGTCCATCAATCCTGAATTGAGCTGTCAGTATCTCTATCTCGGTTCATGGGACTATACCAATCTTTTAAACAGGTTTGATCTTAACTTCAATATCAAGCTTGGAAAATATGTTTCCTTATTTGGAGGTCCGTCTTATTCAGTTTATATAACTGATCAGAATGCAGGTTTCAGCGGTTATCGTTTCCCTGTTCCTCCTTCACATTACAACACCACAAAATTCAGCACTAAAGTATACTGGCTGGTTTGGATGGAATGCCGGAATTAATTTCTTCTAAAATAATGTTAACGCATAGGGGTAGATTCTTCTTTAGTTGTTATACTCACAAAGAATTATTATAACCATTAAAGAAGAAGATGATGAGACTTGTTTTTGTATTCGCCTTATCCTTATTTGTTATTACTACAAATGCTCAGTATTCACAACAATTCCGCGGCACGGTAACAGACCAGGTGCTGCAACAGCCACTTGCCGGCGCAACAGTTACTATTAGTCCGCTTGGCAGATCAGTTGTGACTGATGATGCCGGTGTTTTTCGCTTCAGCAATATCCCTGTTGGTTCCTATCGTATAATTATTTCCTACGCCGGTTTTAAAGAAGGCGTATTGGAAAACATTGCAGTTAACTCTGGAAAGGCAACAGTGATCAATGTTTCACTGGAAGCAATTATACATACAGAAACAGCGGTGGTTGTAAAAGCCGGAAGCAAAAAGAATAAACCACTTAATGATATGAGTGCTGTAAGTGCAAGAGCATTTACAGTGGAAGAAACTCAAAAGTATGCGGCTGCTGTTAATGATCCTTTGCGCATGGCTACAGGGTTTGCCGGTGTTTTTGCTGCAGATGATGGAAATAACAGTATTGTTATCCGCGGCAATTCACCAACCGGTTTATTATGGCGCATGGAAGGAATGGACATTCCTAATCCAAATCATTTTGGTACACCAGGCAATAGTGGCGGTGGTATTTCAATATTAAGTTCGCAATTACTTTCAAATTCTGATTTTGTTACAGCTGCTTTTGCTGCTGAATATGGCAATGCGTTAAGTGGTGTGTTTGATCTTAGATTGAGAAAAGGTAACAATGAGAAAAAAGAATATACGTTGCAGGCGGGAGTACTTGGATTAAATGCAGCCATGGAAGGACCATTCTCAAAAAAATACAAAGGTTCTTATCTTATTAATTACCGTTATTCTACACTTTCATTGCTTTCGAAAACTGGTGTTTTACCCGATGATGGCGCAACTAATTTCCAGGATCTGTCTTATAATTTTTATTTTCCTACCAACAAGCTTGGCACATTTACATTTTTTGGTTTTGGCGGATTAAGCGATCAGAAATTTAATGCAGATAGAAGATTCATTAAAATGGGAAACCAAAAGTGACAGGTATTCTTATAAATTTTTATCCAATACCGGTATGACAGGTATAACGCATTCTATACTGGTTGGTAATAAACTAAATATCAAATCAGGCATAGGAATTTCACAAACTAAGATTGGGTATGATGAAGATTATACCGAAGATGATTATACATCGACAAGCACATACTTTGACAAGTACAAGACCAATAAATTAATTTTTAATTCAACGCTCAATTATAAATTCAGTAACAGACTCAATCTGCGTGCAGGTGTTATTGCTAATCTGATCAAATATAATTTTTACCGGCTTTCAAGCGAGCATGAAGGTGATCCATTAGAGGAGGATCTAAATACTTCCGGAAAAACATCTACGCAACAGGCATTTGCACAATGGCAGTACAAACCATCTAATAACATCACGCTGAATGCAGGCATGCATTATTTCCGCCTTGCTCATAACAATACATCATCTGTTGAGCCACGTTTTTCTGCCAAATGGAATATTAATAATAAGAGCAGTGTCGCGGTAGGGTATGGGCTTCATAGCCAGATGCAAACGTTGAGTGTATATTTTGCTGAGCAAAAATTGGCGAATGGAACTGTTGATATGCCAAATAAAAACCTCGACCTGACAAAGTCGCATCATTATGTTTTTTCTTACAGTTACAGGTTAACCAAAAATTTACTGGCCAAAGCTGAATTGTATTACCAGCAATTATTCAATGTACCTGTCAGCATTTATGACAGCAGCAGCTTATCTACACTCAATATCCTAAATGATTATGTAGTAGAACCAATGGAGAATAGTGGGAAAGGTAAAAATTATGGAGTAGAAATTTCATTGGAGCGTTATCTCAAAGATAATTTCTACCTCACCTTAAGTAATTCTTTTTATCAATCAAAATATACAGCAAAAGACGGCGTGGAAAGAAATACTCGTTTCAATGGCAATTATCTTATTACGTTGATCGCCGGGAAAGATTTTATAAGCGATAGAAAATCAAAAATATTTGGGGTTAACCTGAAAACGATCTATGCAGGTGGTCTTCGCACTACACCGATCGACTTTGATGCATCACAGCAGCAAGGCTATACAGTGTTTGTATGAAAAAGATGCTTACAGTTTACAGAATGAAGCCTACTTCAGGGCTGATATCGGGATCAGCATGAAATGGAACCGGAAAAATATTACAAGTACTTTATCACTGGATATACAGAATGTCACCAACCGGTTAAATGTATTTGGTCAATGGTATGATAATGAAAAAAATAAAATCGTTACAAGTTATCAAACCGGTTTGATCCCGATCCTGAATTATAAAATTGAATTTTAAAATTTATCAAAAACAGAAATCAAATAAAATGAAAAAACTATTTTTTATGTTAGCAGCAGCCGCAGCTTTACTTACATCTTCATCCTGCAAAAAAGTAGTAGGAGAGGGAGACTTGCAAACAGAAACACGCAACGTCACAGGTTTCTCAGGTGTATCAGCCAGTATCGGGGGAAAGATCTATTATAAAATTGCCCCGGAATATAAAGTTGAAATAATAGCACAACGGAACATACTCGATGTAATACAAGCTACTAAATCAAACGGGCACTTGTTACTAAAAGTGAAAGATGGTGTACGTATAAAATCAAATGAAGAAATAACAGTCAATATCACAGCACCAACGGCAGACTACTTTCATCTCAGCGGCACAGGTGACCTGGCAGTAATAGGAAATATAATTTCTGCAAACCTCGATATGAGCATAAGCGGTACAGGAAATATTACAGTGCAGTCAGTAACTGTATCCGATAAAATAGATGCCGATATCAGCGGCTCTGGTGATATTAATGTACAGTCAGGTGTTGCTAAGAACGAAGATCTGAGAATTAGTGGCAATGGTAAATTAATAATGGACGGAGTAGTTGCTGAAAAAGCAACAACCCATATCAGTGGTTCGGGTGATATGCAGGTAAACTTATCACAGGCACTTGATGCAACCATTAGCGGAAGCGGTTCTGTTTATTATCGTGGGCACCCATTGATCAGCACAAGTATTTCAGGTTCGGGAAAGGTGAAGCCATTATAATTAATAATGATAAATACTTATGTTACTTGGTGCATATATCGCCACCGTATTCTTTGCACAGTGCATCTATAAAAGTATTTACCCGTATCTTATCTCTATTTTTTATATCGCTTATATTGGTTGCGAATTCTGTTATTATATTTTGCGCTTGATTTTGCGTTTCAGTTTCGGAAAGATTACTGTTAGCAAGTTGTGTAATAGTTTGGAACACTTTTCCAAAAAGTGATTTTATCTCCTTGATCTGGCTAACGGTTATGTCCACTAATGAAAAAAGACGATCGTCAACATTATTTTGTGTTTTTATGTTTTCAAGGTTAGAAATCGTAAGATTTATTTCGTTAGAGGTATTATTTTGTCCTGTAACGAGGTCACCTTTACCCGCCATCATAGCATTGCCCATTTCTGACATGGTATTTTGGAAGATCTTTTTATTCTGTGTATAAGAGTTCCATGCCCTGAGGGTTGCTTGTTTTCTTTCCTGGTTAGGTTTTTTTGAATCAATGAAATAGAAAATAATTAAAGCTGCTGCAACGGTTGACACAATACTAATAATGATTTTTTTAACGGTTTCTTTGTTAGAGGTGGACTCAGACATAAAAATAAATTTTGGTGGTGGTGAAATGAATAGTTCTGAAGTAAGTTAATGTTTTTTATAACTCAAACTACAATCTTAAATACTGTTATTATTTTTCTTCAGTGCTTCTCTCACTTTCGGAGCGATCTTAGTTCCATAGATCTCTATTGATCTCATCATTAGTTTATGCGAAGGTCCACCTACATCCATATGCGCTGAAAAACGAGTGAGGCCAAACAGTTCATGCATGTGTAAAATTTTATCAATGGATTCATTGGCATCGCCAATAATTAAATGTCCACTGCTGCTTCTGCCGGTTACATATTGTTGTTGTTGATAAGGAGGCCAGCCGCGACTGCGGCCCACTCTATCCATTTGTGTAGAATAGATCGGGTAATACTCATCAGCAATTTGTTTGCTGTCATCACCAAAAAAAGCATGCATGTGTACACCTACCTGGAATTTATTCATATCATGACCATAATGATCGTACACTTTTTTATAGTATTCAAATAAGGGCTTGAATTGTTTTGGATCGCCTCCAATGATCGCAAAGATCACAGGCAATCCATGTTTGCCTGCACGCAATACTGATTCTGGTGTGCCCCCAACAGCGACCCATATATTAAGATGATCATTAACTGCACGAGGTAATACTTGCTGTTTGTTTAGTGCAGGTCTGAATTTACCTTTCCATGTAATCGGGTTTTCTTTATTTATTTTCAATAGCAGTTCTAGTTTCTCTTCAAACAGGTTATCATAATCATCAAGGCTGTAACCAAACAAAGGAAATGATTCTATGAAACTGCCACGGCCGGCCATTAATTCAGCACGGCCATTGGAGATAAGATCAATTGTAGCAAAGCTTTGATAAAGCTTTCACCGGGTCTGATGAACTTAATACTGAAACTGCACTGCCCAGTTTGATATTTTTAGTAACCGTAGCTGCCGCAGCAATAATTATTTCAGGTGTTGAGACGGCATAGTCGGGACGATGATGTTCACCAATGCCATAAAAATCAAGACCCACTTCATCCATCAGTTTTATTTCTTCGATCAGTTCCTTAAGTCGTTGTCCTGCCGGTTGTAGTTTCCCCATTCTTATTTATATGCAGGTCGCCAAACATGCCAATGCCTAATTCCATACTATAGATTTATGAGCGAAGTTAAGTTGAAATGCTTTTTTAAATTTTGCATATCTTTCTCTCACTAAATACAAAACTTACTATGATAAAGATCATCAACCCCCGCTTTGTTGTTGTTTCAGTTGTTATCCTGTTTATTTCCTTGGCAGGTCACTCTCAGGTAGTGCAAACAGGCACAAAAAACAATACGGTTGATTATGAAAGATTAGCGAAGATCGATGGATTGGTAAATGAGTATATCAGTAAAAATTGGTTGACAGGAGCCGTTTCTATTGTGATAAAAGATAACCAGGTTGTACAATATAAAGGATATGGATATGCGGATGTAGCAACAAAAAAACCGATGAAGAATGATGCCATCTTCCGCATCATGTCTCAGACAAAAGCGATAACAAGTATTGGCATCATGATCTTATATGAACAGGGTAAATTATTACTTGATCAACCTATTTCAGATTTCATTCCTGAATTTAAACATCCTGTTGTGCTGGATAAATTTAATGATGCGGATACTACCTACACTACTATTCCTGCAAAAAGCGAGATCACTTTTCGTCAACTGCTCACGCATACTTCGGGTCTTGATTATACTGATATCGGTAGTTCAAAAGTTGCTGCTATCTATTCAAAGAATCATATTCCCTCTGGTCTTGGTTATTTTGACGCAGATCTTTTGGAAAGAATGAAAGCATTGGGTAAACTTCCTTTGAGCTTTCAGCCAGGTGAAAAATGGCAATACGGATTAAACAGTGATCTCCTGGGATGTTTAATAGAAGTGATCAGCGGAATGAACCTTGAAGATTTTTTAAGAAAATATATTTTCGACCCATTAGGAATGAAAGACACTTATTTCAATGTGCCTTCTTCTAAAGCCGATCGTTTGGCAACAGTTTATACAGAGGATGCGTCAAATAAGATCATTCCATGGAGTCATGAATTCCGCAACATAGATCCTGATTATCCTATCATGAAGAAACGTTATTTTTCCGGAGGCGCTGGTCTTTCATCCACCGCATTTGATTATGCCATCTTTATGCAAATGTTATTAAATGGTGGTAAGTATAACGGTCATCAAATATTGGGAAAAAGAACAGTAGAAATGATAATAAGCGGTCAATTAAAGGACGGTCTTTTTGGTGACGATAATATGGGATTGGGATTTGGCATCACCTCAGAAAAATCTGCTGCTAAAAGTCCACGTAATGCAGGTTCATTTGCATGGGGCGGATATTATGGCACAACTTACTGGGCAGATCCAAAATCAAAACTTGTTTGTCTTTTCATGACGCAGCAGAATCCCAATAGTCATGGTGATCTTGAAGCGAAGTTTGAGGCAATGGTTTATTCAAGTTTAAAATAGATTTTTCGTTTTACTATTCTTTCAGGAATGAAATCATTTTTTGATTGACCAGAGCTGGCTTTTCGAGGTAAGGCAAATGACGGGCATCATCAACAGGAAAAAAATCTACCGGTAATATTTTTCTGAGTGAATCGCTGTATTGAAATGAAACCGTTTGATCTTCTTTGCCCCATATCAATAAAATTTTTTTCTGAAGACTGCCGAGCAAATGGTAATTTGAAATAATAGAATCAGGTGAATAATTATTTCTTGTGGAGATCAATGCATGCCTGAATCCTTTGTATTGCATCTGAACCTTGTATTTATCCACCCAGCCCGGAAATTGTTCCGGATATTTAAAATCATCTAATTGCCCGGTCGCTTGTTTATCATGATCGATCGCCATCTTATAGTTTGCGATTATCTCCCCACATCTATTTTACCGAAAGCATAAACAGGATCTACCAAAATTATTTTATCGATCAATTGCGGATAATGTGCCACAAAGTCTGATACCACTGCGCCACCAAATGATACGCCTGCTAAACTTACCGGAGTTTGTAATTTGAGAGATGTGACCAGGTCATGTAACTGGGTTCTATATAAAACAGCATCATAAACAACATTGGGGCGATCAGAAAAACCTCTGCCCAATTCATCATAACGTATTACATGAAATCCTGCTTTTGCAAGACTATCATACGTTCCATCCCATATATGATAGGGGACACTAAAACCATGAACGAGTATAATGACTTTGCCAGTATCAACTCCGCCCGACTCATAATGTGTAATGCCGCCGGATAGTTCAATAAATTGGCCGCTGGTATTTTTTCTTGCAGATGCATTCATTGTTTTAGTTTCCTGGTTATAGATAAGAAACTTAACCCAGAAATAAATTCCAGCAAGTACAATGATCGCAAATAAAATAAGCAGTATTCGTTTGATGATTTTCATGAGTTCAAGATAGCAAAACTCCAATTCATTTATAATATATGATGATCATTACCCAATCTTTTGCTCTATCCAATCATTTGTAATAGTTGAAAGCAGTTTTATTATATCCTGTTTGCCTGCTTTAAAACCATGATTGGCTCCCTCTATTTTTACCAGCTCAGCAAGTGGGAGTGATGAAGTTACTTTTTCTATCAGTCTCCATGTGGCAAACTCATCTCTTGATCCTTGCAAAAACAACATTGGTGATCTTACATCTTTTAAATGTTCTGCCCTTTCAATAGAAGGTTTGCCCGGTGCATGCAGAGGAAACCCATAAAAAATAATTCCTTTTACCAAATCATTCGGATGCGCTGCAAGACATTGTGAGGTCATTCGTCCCCCAAAAGATTTTCCTGCAACAAAAAGCGGAAGCTTTGGAAATAATTTTTGTGCTTTTAGAATTGCTGCTTCAATTGTTTGATGAGCAACTACTGGAGTATCGGGCCTTCCTTTTTTATTTTCAGTAAATGGAAAATTGAAACGCAGTGTAGCAATGCCCTCTTCAGAAAGTGATTGAGACAATGTGACCATGAAAGTATGATGCATGCCTGCACCTGCGCCGTGAGCAAGCGTCATAATGCATTTGCTTTTCGGCGGAACAAAACATTCAGCCGATACAGTGCCGATAGCAGGAGAAATTTTGAGAGATATGGATTTGGTCTTCATCTTTCGAGATTTAGTACTGCCAATTTAAAATTTTAAATCATAATTTTTAAAATTCTATTGATTTGCTTTATTTTTTTATTCTTTCCTTCCATCTTATTTTCACCGAATGCACCCGCATATTCAAATATTACTAAGATGCATTGACCTTGAGGAAAAAGAACAGGTACAGCGATATCAGCCTGGATCAGCAGCATACATTAAAAGCATTAAAGGCAGAAGGACTGGCATTGCATCCCGATCATTGTTACCCGAAAAAACTTTGGCTATGCTGATTATCCTGAAATAAGTTTCAAACTAAATTTTCCGCCTGAAGCCAATATGTTTAAAGATGGAGCTGCCATTGAATGTTTTATTGCAGGCGAAGAACCTGTGAAAGGTGTATTGATAAGTTTGGATGGAAAGAATGGTGAGTTCCGTTTATTTGCTCCTGATTTTCCTGATTGGATAGAAGATGATGGAGTGGGTATTAAATTGGCTCCTGATACCCGTACCACCAGCATCATGAAAAAAGTGTTGAATGAATTAGAAAATAATAAACCTTTATTCAAATTATTTGAACAGTTACATGATGATGCAATAAGAACTTCTACCAACCCGTTCAATAATAAATGTTTCACTCAACTTTCGTAATCATGAACTAAATGAAAGCCAGCAGCAAGCTGTTGCTGCTATTACACAAAATGAACAAATAACTATTGTACATGGTCCGCCGGGAACGGGAAAAACAACCACACTGATCGAAGCCATTATACAATTGATCAATAATGGTGAAAAGGTATTGGTATCTGCACCAAGTAATACTGCCGTAGATAATATTGCCAAAGGATTACTTCAGCAAGGCGTGAAGCTATTAAGAGTAGGTAATGCAAGTAAAGCAGATGAAACGATCTTTGCTCATACACCCGAAGGAAGACTGGCTAACAGTAAACAACAAAAAGAAATCAAACAATTAAAAATAAGAGCTGAAGAATTTCGAAAGATGGCGCTGAAATACAAACGCAGTTTTGGTAAAGCAGAAAGAGAACAACGTCAATCTCCTGTTCAAAGAAGTAAAGAACATACGAACTGAGATAAAAAAGCTACAGGCTTATAATGAAGAAAAATTATTTGAAGAAGCAGATGTGATCGCAGGAACACCGATAGGGCTTTATGATGCGGAATTGATCATCTTCATTTTCATACACTCGTTTTGGATGAAGCGGGTCAATGTATTGAACCATTGGCATGGTGCATATTTCCAATGGCTGAAAAGATCGTGTTGGCTGGCGATCATTGGCAACTTCCTCCTACTGTATTAAGTAATGAAGCAGCACAACTTGGATTTAATCTTTCCATTCTGGAAGTTGCTATTGAAACTGTTAATCCGGTTTTTCTTACTCAACACACAATACAGGATGAAGGAAGTAATTGCAGGATTCAGCAGCAATTATTTTTATAATAACGAGTTATTGCAGACCGCTGCGCATTTACAAAATACCGGAACACATATCACTTTTATTGATACAGCAGGTTCAGGTTATCAATGAAGAACATGGCACCGATGGCAGCAGCTTGCAAAACGAAGGTGAGTTAGCCATTGTTCAAAAATTATTCGAAACAGAATCACTTGATCCATTAAAAACAGCATTCATTTCACCTTATGCAGGACAGGTAGCGGCAGCTAAAGAACTTTTGCCAAAGCAACTTCGCATCAGCACCATTGACAGTTTCCAGGGACAGGAAAAAGAAAACATCATTGTATCACTTGGTACGAAGCAATGATGATGGCGATATTGGTTTTTTAAAAGATTATCGTCGTATGAATGTTGCCATCACCCGTGCAAAAGAACAATTATTTGTTATTGGTGATAGTGCTACTATCGGCGCGGATGCTTTTTATAATGCTTTCTTAACTTATATTGAGAAATACGGTGTATATCGCACCGTTTGGGAATTTGAATTATAAGTTTTTATTGATAAGAGTTAACGGCAGTACATTTTTTAGCAGACAAGTTTATTAAGCGACTTGTTGAGCTCATCTTTAGAAAAAGGTTTTTCAAAAAAAATATCAGCTCCGTTTGCCAGGGCCACATCCCTTGCAGAGGCAAAGCCCGAGATCATGATAATTTTAATGTCAGCGTACTTTTTCTTAATATAACTGATGAAATCAACGCCAAATCCATCTGGTAATTTATTGTCCAATATGATAATTGAAGGTTCCTCTTTTTGGAGATATTCATCGGCTGATAATAAGTTACTTACATAATCTAACTCAAAATCCTTTTCATTAACGATCATATTAAGCAATAAACCCATTTCGCCTTCATCTTCAACTACCAGGACTTTTTTTGCAGGCTTATTTTTGAGTGCAGTTGCGTTTGACATAAAATTGTTTTTGACTGAATGATCTTGAAATATTGACTTGAGGATACAGGGAACAAGGTCATTACACAAAATGCCTGCCTGATTTCATTTTTAATGGGAAATTATTTCCCCATCGACCTTTATTATTTTAAAAAGATAACAACTGCTCCGATCAATGTGAGTACGATCACCACTTTACGGTAATGATCGTCTTTGATCTGCTTTACTATTTTTAATCCGATAAAGAAACCAAGCGCCAATGCAGGAAGTAGTAATAAGTCAGTTTGCAAACTGCTTGTTGTAATATTTTTCCAATACAAAACCTGGAAAGGAAGTTTAAATAAATTAATGACTAAGAATAACCAGGCTGAAGTTCCAATGAAGTGATTCTTTGGCAATCGCATCGCCAGGAAATAAAGATTAGCAAAAGCACCAGCTAAATTTCCAAGCATAGTAGTGAAGCCCGCCATTACACCTGTGCTTGCTGCAAACAGGGGATGAGTAGGAACGTTTTCTGATTTGATGACCTCCATTAACACCATAATAATAACCGTGAGGATGATAATGATCGCCATTATTTTTCTGAACAATTCTTCATTCATATCCTTGCCTGCATAAACACCGATCAAAATACCTGCTGCCATCCATGGTACAAGTTTCCAGAAATGTTTCCATTGTGCATGACGATGATAATAAAGTACGGCGCCAATATCAGCAACACATAATAATGGCAATACAATACCCGTGGATGTTTTGCCTCCGAATACCAATGCCATTAATGTTACATTAAGCATGTCAATGCCACGAAGCCCGGCTTTTGCAAGACCTAAAATAAATGCGCCGGTAAATACTAATACTAAATTGATAACTGACCAGGTTGAAAGTATCTCCATATTTATTCGAAAGAGCTTTCAAGATACATAAACAGTTTTATCCAGGTTGTCTCAATAAAAATCCGATCAGGGCCAATCTAAACTCATACTGGAAGTTGTGTATATTTAAGTGTTGTGCTCATTATTTAATTCAACTAATAAAATGAAAGCAGCTGTTCGTTCTAAATATGGTTTACCCGGAGATCTGACTATCAAAGAGCTTGAAATACCAACTCCAAAGGAAAATGAAGTGCTGATAAAAGTATATGCCACTACCGTAAACAGAAGTGATTGCCATGTACTTTCTGGTAAACCTTTTTTCATGAGATTTTTTACGGGATTATTCAAACCACGGGAATCAATTATTGGATCTGACTTTACAGGGCAGGTTCATGCAGTAGGTTCTAGTGTACGATCCTTTAAACCCGGCGATAAGATCATGGGTTTCGGTGGTGTGTTTGGGTGTGGTTCGCATGCACAATATTTTACATTGCCTGAATCGAAAGCAATTGAATCAATGATCATCATGCCGGAGAAATTAACTTATGAAGAGGCCGCAGCTTGTTTGGAAGGCGCATTTTATTCTGGATCTACTATGTTGCAATTAAAACCAAAGGCCGGACAAAAAGCCCTTGTGTATGGTGCAACGGGTGCTATCGGTTCATCCTCGGTTCAATTTTTAAAATCCTTTGGTGTATATGTTACGGCGGTATGTGCTGGCGAAAATTTTGGGTTAGTAAAATCATTGGGAGCAGATAAGCTGATCGATTATAAAACGCAGGATTTCACAAAAGATAACGAGCGGTATGATTTTATTTTTGATGATGTTGGCAAGGTCAGTTTTCTCAAATGCAAATCTCTATTAACGAAGAAAGGGATTTATAGTTTTGCCAATGGATTAGGGAATCTATTCTTTGCACTTATAACGCCGCTATTTGGCGGAAAGAAAGTAATATTCCTTCCGCCTAAAAATGTTAAGGCAACGTTGAGTTTTATTAAAGAATTGATCGAGAAAGGAAGTTTCAAGCCAGTTATAGACCGGAAGTATCCACTTGATAAGATAGCTGAAGCATATGTGTATGTAGCAAGCGGTCAAAAAATAGGGAATGTCATAATTACAATGGATACTAATTAAGTTGCCCTGGTTTAATTCTTCAAAATTTTAAATTCTACTCTTCGATTTAGCTGCCGGTTCTCGGGTGTATCATTATCAACTACCGGAACTGTTTCACCATAACCATGTGAAATAATGCGGGTCGTAGCAATGCCTTTTGAAAGAATATATTCCATGACCGATCTTGCACGGTTATCACTTAATTTAAAATTATAATCATCCGAACCATAACTGTCTGTATGTGCACTCATTTCAATTTCAATAGCAGGGTTTTCTTGCAATAATTTCACCACACGATCAAGTTCTACAAATGACTCTGATCTCAGGTCCCATTTATCAAAATCAAAAAATACATTGTTCAGTCTTACTACCTGCCCGATCTCGATAGGCACGAGGTAGAGGTCCTTATGTATTTCTCTGTAGCCAACTTTTACCAGCGAATCAAGATTCAGGTTTTCTGACTGCGCAAAAAATTTATCAGCCGTCGCTCTTATCAAATAATTTTTATCATAAGGCAATACGATCTTAAAGGAACCGTCTATTGCACTTGATATTCCGTTTCCTGCTTCTAAACCATCAGGCAATGTTTCATATATCAGCGAAGCACATAAAGGTTGTTTTGTTTTTGCATTGTAAACATTTCCTGTTACCATCACGATCGGCTTTGGCCTTTCTTTTTCCAGCAATTTCACTTTTACAATATCGGATTCACCATATCCTCCTTCGCTGTTTGTTAAGTAGGCATACTCACCGCCGGCGTCCAGAGTAAAAAATGCATCCCATTCAGGAGTATTAATGGGGCTGCCAAGATTAACGGGGTCGCTCCATTTTTGCCATGTATTATCAAGACGCTTGGTCATCCATATATCATTATCGCCAAGACCACCGGGGCGATCACTGCTGAAGTAAAGAGTCTCACCATCTGATGCCAGGTAAGGAGTCATCTCATCATATTTTTCCATATTGATCTTTTTACCAAGAGATCTTGGCTCAGACCATGTTCCATCCGGTAGCAAAAGACTTACATAAATATCATTATAAGGACTTCCTTTCTCCGTTGACATATAAAGCAAAAGTGTTTTTCCATCATGCGCCATAGTTGCACCTGAACGCAAACCTTTGTCATACTTTCCATAATTTCTAATTCGTAACGCTTCCGGCTTACTCCAATAGCCATCTTCCTGCAGCCAGCACATACTTACGCCATTGCCTGCATAATCACCATTAACGAAAGCTCCTCTTATTAATATTCTATTGTTATCAGGAGATATCCAGAATACAGAATTGTAATAATAAGTATTAAGAGGATAACCAAGATGCACCGCTTCGCTCCATGTACCTGTACTGTCACGCATGGTAAACCAAATATCCTGTGAGTTTCGAACTGAATTAAAGTTTGTATTGTATGGATCATTCTCACGAATAAAAAATAATAAGTTGCCATCTGCCGATATGGTTGGTCTTAATTCAGAAAGCGGGGTATTGATAAAGGCACCCATATTTTCCACTTTAACTATCGTAGCGGATGTAATGATATTTTCTTTTTGTTGTATAAGACGTGCAGTATCGCTATTATTTGTATTAATAGAAACCTGGGCTGATGAATGTTGAAAGTATAAAAACAGGATAAAGCAGTTAATGGCTTTTTTCATGGGATGGATTGAAGAAGTAAAATAATAAAACAATGCTGCATATAATACTGGAAACTTACTTATGGTTTTCCCGAATTGTTTCCTGCTTCTGTTACCATTAACCGTAAAATAATCGGCGTTAACCTTAAACTCAATATGATTATAAAATTCCTCATGACGCTGAGTAGCTTGGTGTTTCAATTAAAACATCGCCATCACATGAAACATTTTTTCTTACTAACCGCGACTTGTTTATATAAGTTTATGCTGCTTGCACAAACAGGATTTGTTGTTTATCCTGGTATTCATGTCGTAAAATCAGGAAGCCCGGTGCTTGTGTTGAACAACATGAATTTTGTAAATAACGGAACTTTTGTTCCCGGCAATGGTACTGTGCAGCTTACAGGAACCAATGCAATAGCTGTTAATGGCAACAGTCCAACCAGTTTTTATAATCTATATAGCGGTTCTTCAGGATCGGTTGTTCTCGGGCAAAATATTACCGTACAAAATGAATTGAAGATGGGAGGAATGATGCAGGTGCAAAACCATGAACTAAAACTTCAACCCAATGCATTTGTTACTGATGAATCAGAAACGGCACGGTTACAGGGAACGGCAGGTAATAACGGTCATGCCACGATCACTCTTGATATGAATCTGCCTGTTGTAAATTTTAATCCTGGAAAGATCGGAGTTGAATTTGTAAGTGCACCAGCATTAGGTTCAACAACGATCACACGTTATTGCACTGCTTTTACTGGTGGCGGTCTTGCTGCCAATGTTATTCAACGTTATTATAATATACAGCCCGCAAATAATTCATCGTTGAATGCTTCTGTACGCTTTTATTATTTCGATGCAGAATTGAATGGAGCAGATGAAAACGCTGCAGTTTTATGGAAAAGCAATGATAATGGTGTTAGTTGGTTGCAAGTAACACCTGACTCTCGTGACATTGCAAAAAATTATTTGCAGAAAGATGGTGTAAATGATTTTTCATTATGGACAATTGGTTCAACTTCGGCTGCATTACCCATCTTGCTAAGCTCATTTAATGTTTCATGTAATAATAATGGGGCACAATTGATCTGGGCAACAGCATGGGAGCAAGATAATGACAAGTTCATAATTGAAAAAAGTACGGATGCGGCACAATGGAAACAGATCGCCGTTATATCGGCTCGTAACACGCCATCTGATTATAAATTTTCTGATGCTGAAGCCGGTAATGCTTATTACCGTTTAAAACAAGTTGACAAAGATGGAACTTTCACTTACTCAAAAACGCTTCGCAGTAGTTGTGCTATTGCTTCCATTACGCTTTTGATGTATCCCAATCCTGTTACTGATCACACTGAGCTGGTATTTCAGTCGGATAAAAATTTCTCCGGAACTGTGCAGGTTTTTTCTGCAAACGGGCAACTCGTAAAAAATATTGGAGTACAGGCTCAGCGTGGCCAGAATAAAATAAGGATCAATTTGCCAGGCTTAGTAAAAGGGACTTATGTATTGCGATTTAATAATGGAGAAACTCAGTTGGAGAAAAAATTTATAAAACTATAAACCTTAAAATCAATTGACCTGACCGAAGACTAAGTCAGATTATCATTTCAAATTAAACTCAAACTATTTTCACCCTGTAAATAAAAAACTATGAAGTCAATTATTTTCTTACTTATTGTTCTTGTTCAAATGAACTCATTTGCGCAAAACATTGCTGTAAATACAGACGGTTCACAACCGGATAACAGTGCTATACTCGATATCAAATCAAACTCAAAAGGATTGCTTGTTCCAAGACTTACGACTTTGCAGCGTACAAGTATTGCAGGCCCTGCAATGGGACTTACGGTGTTTGATACAGAGACATTCAGTTACTGGATGTATCGCGGTGATGTAAATGGCGGCTGGGCGGAACTTCAGCATAGTTTTCAAAACCTGTGGTCAACGGTCGGCAATAATATTTATAGATCAAACACGGGTAATGTAACGGTCGGTCCTTATTCAAGTTTTGATGCTGAATTAAAATTGAACGGGCTTGCTCCAAGATTTGCATTTATGAATGATGGAGTTCAAAAAGGGTTTATTCGAACATTTGCCGATGATTTTAAATTCGGCACTTATCCCGGTAACAGCGGAAAGATCATTTTTTCTCCGAAGAATGTTGACAAAATTTGGATCGATGAAAATGGCCAGATGGGTATTGGCACTGATGCGCCATCATCTCAACTTACAATTAACGGTGCTAATCCATATATAGAAATGATGCATAATAATGTGAACACTGGTTTTTTGATGGCTTCGGGTGTTAATCTTAAACTGGGCACCAATTCAACTAATACAACAGGAAACGTAAGATTTCAGACTCAGTTGATCGACAGGATGACGATCGATGAGAATGGCCAGGTAGGAATTGGTACAACTAATCCGACATCTATACTTAGCATCAGTTCTGCGAATCCAATTGTACAACTGAAAAACAGTGGTGTCGATAAAGGATTTATTCAACTGGTAAATGATGATATCAGGATCGGGACGAACGTAAGCAACACTAACGGGAAATTTATTGTTCGCACAAATGGTGCAGATAGACTGACTGTAAACAATAAAGGGCAGATGGGTCTGAATGTTAACCCGGATGATTTCAGTGGCAGTTTCTCAGTTGGTGAAGACGAAGATGGCAATGCATCCATCGGGTTGGTAAAAGATAATGTCTTGAAAGCTAAGCTAAGCACTAATGGAACGACTACTACTCTTGCATCGTACAGTGGAGATTTTTATATATACAGGACCAACAGTAGCCCTTTTATTGCTCATTCCGATGGAAATTTTACAATGGGGGGATTTATTAATGCATTTGGCTACAGGCTTAGTGTCTACGGCAAAGCTATCGCCTATGAATTTACGGCTCTGCCGTATGCAAGTTGGCCTGATTATGTTTTTGCTGATGATTACAAGCTAAAACCATTGTCAGAGGTAAAAAAGTTTATTTCCGAAAACAAGCATTTGCCTAACATTCCTGCGGCAGCTGAAATTGAAAAAAATGGTATTCAGCTTGGAGATATGAGCAAACGTTTAATGGAAAAAGTAGAAGAGCTTACATTGTATATTATCCAGCTACAGGAACAAGTAGATGAACTAAAGAAAAAGAATGCAGGTAAATAAGATAATTGACTTTATGAGGGAAATGAAGTATTTTTTGGATGAATAAATCAAGTTCCATTTTTGAAAAAAACTCTTTTCATAGCATCGACGATAATGTTTCTTTTTTGGGCAAAACAAATGCAGGCGCAGCAGCCTGCATTTTATCATCTGAGTACTGCAGAAGGATTGAGTGATAACAATGTTACCATAGCGGTGAGAGACCACAATGGTATACTCTGGATAGGCACTTCCGAAGGTCTCAATAGTTTTGACGGTAACAGGATCACTACTTATCATAAATACAAACATCCCGAATTGCCGGAAAATAATATCGAACGTATAGTGGTAGATGAAGATAACCGGATATGGATACGAACCAACACAGATTATATCACCATGCTGGACGAAAAAAGAAAGTTTCATCGCATATTGGTTGGCGACACTTCTGACAACAGTAATATCAGTGCTGTGTTTAACGCTGGTAAAGATGGGGTTGTTATTTTGAAAGGACGCCAGCATTATTTTCAAAAGAAAAATGACCCATTCATGTTTGAGAAGATCAGTATGCCGTTTGATTCTCTTTTAGCTGGTCCCATAGGATTTACTTATTACATGGATAACAACAGGGTTATTTATTATAGGGACAGGAAATTGATCGTAGTTGATTATGCGCAGAGGAAAGTTCTACTCCAGATGCCATTCCCAGGATTAAATGGTGCATATTATATCAATGATGATGAACTGATCGCCTTTACCAGGGAAGGAGATGTTTTTTACAGGATCAGTATCAGGGAAAAAAAAGTGGTCAGGGAATACCGTGGAGTAAAAGACCAGCACGATCTCCCGATCACTGGAATTCTGCGCAATATGACACGTATTGACGAGAACCGGTTTGCTTTTACTACATATTTTTCCGGGCTTTATATACTTGACCTTCAAAAAGGATCTGCACAGCATTATGTACATGATCCCATTGACCCGAGAAGCATTGGCGGTAACAACACTTTTAATGTGCGGTATGAAGATAATGGTTACCTTTTTGTGACCACACAAACTTCGGGAGTACACTTCTATAATTTAAAACAGCAACAGGCAACCAGTAAAACTTATTTCATTGATGATAATAAGCAAATCTTTGATGGATATATACACTCACTCACTACTGACAAAGAATCCAACGTTTGGATGGGTGCACAAGACAGGCTGATCCGATGGAACCGCAATACAGATAAAACACTTTACGTTCCGCTTCGGACTCCTGATGGAACTAGTATAACCGGCATTGAAACCATCCGGAAAGTTAATATGGAGGAAGACGGCAACTTATGGGTAGGTACATCAAGATTCGGCATTCTTGTCCTGAACAAACAATTGAAAACAATTTGCCAGGTAACAGATTCTGTTCACGGAAAGAAAACGGCTTTTCCCTCTGCATGGATCAATGCAATATGTAAAGACAAAAACGGCAACAGCTGGGTAGGCACATTGCGGGGTACTTGTATCATCAGTAAAAATAATTTTGAAATAATATCCCTACGTGATCATCCGCTTTTGGGTGAAATGAGCAGGATCCCCTGCGCTTCGCTTTGGAATGATGATAACGGCAAAATGTGGATCGGCACCACTCTCGGCGCCTGGTGTTATGATGAAGAGAAGAACACAATTTTGCACTACAGCACCAAAGAAGGGCTTGCACACAATACAGTGTATGCGGTTAATTATGATCAGTTCGGCAACACTTATTTTGCAACAGCAGGCGGCTTATCCATTTTGTCAAAAGACGGTTCTATAAAAAATTATAACCGCAGTAATGGTTTGCGCAACGACCGTTGTGAAGGAATTCTGAAAGATGACAAAGGTTTTATATGGATCGGCAATCTCAGCTGCATATTACGGTATGACCCCCGAAACAAAACATTCGCAGTATATGAGGAAGGGCTTGGATTCAATCATGCAGGGTTCAGAATGCGTAGCTGTTATAAAAATGAATCCGGCGAAATGTTTTGGGGAACAGATAAGGGGCTAATGTATTTTTCCCCGGACAGCATGAACATTAGTTCCTTTCCGCTAAAACCCTCCATCAGTTCACTTGGAATTGGGGACTCGGTATATCGTTTTACCGGCGAAGAAAAATTATCATTTGCTTTCAATACTCCATCCTTTGTTTTCAATTTTTCTTCCGGTGAGTTATCTGGTAAAAAGAATCAATTGTTATATCGACTTGTTGAGTATGATAATGAATGGAGAACTCCTTCGACAACCGGGCAGGTTGCTTTCAGTAAACTGCAGCCAGGTGATTACCGGTTTGAAATAAAAGCATCACGTGATGGCACTACCTGGTATGAAGGCGCATATCCTATAATGGTTACAGTGAATAAGCCATGGTGGCAAACATGGTGGTTCCGTTTGCTTACCTTCTTACTTGCAGCTGGTGCAATTTATTCAGTATACCAGTATCGTTTAAAAAGGAGAGAAGCAAAAGAAGTACAGAAGATGATCGATTATTTTGCCAATAGTGGTTATGAATATTCTACAGTGAATGACATTCTATGGGATATATGCCGCAATTGCGTTTCCCGATTACATTTTGAGGATTGTGTCGTCTATCTTTTGGATGATGAAAGAAAAATGTTGCAACAAAAAGCTGCTTATGGCCCAAAGAATCCAAAAGAATTTGAAATATTAAATCCAATTGAAATTCCAATTGGAAAAGGTATTGTTGGCGATGTTGCTGCAACAGGAAATGCATCTTTGATCGATGATACTTCTAAAGACAGCCGCTATATTATTGATGATGTACGTCGCTATTCTGAAATTACTGTGCCACTGGTGCATGATAAAAAAGTGATCGGTGTAATAGACTCAGAAAACCACCGTAAAAATTTCTTTACAACGCAGCATTTGAATGCATTGCAATCTATAGCTGCTATTTGTTCAACTAAAATAAGCAGAGCCATGGCTATTGATGCAATGAAACGAAATGAGACAGGAATTGATGGAGCTAAATGTGAAAATGGCTGAGTCAAAATTCCTGAACCTGCGTTTGCAGATGAATCCGCATTTTCTTTTTAACTCACTTAGTTCTATTCAGCATCTTATTGTATCGCAACAAACCACCAAAGCATATAAATATCTTACCATCTTTTCCAATTTTCTTCGTTCTCTTTTAAATTATGCAGAAAAGAATTTTATTCAGCTGGATGAGGAAATAAAAATATTGAATATGTATGTGGAGCTTGAGTCACTGCGTTTTGATGGCTCCTTTCATTATGAAATAACTGTTGATGAAAATCTTTCAAACGATGTAGTGTTTGTTCCATCATTAATGATCCAGCCATTTGCGGAAAATGCTATCTGGCATGGATTATTGCATAAGGAAGGGGAGAAGAAGCTGCTCATCCGCTTTTCAGGTGATGCGGATGAAGTGCTTACGTTGCATCATTGAGGATAATGGTATCGGTCGGGAAAAAGCTGCCGCTATCAAAAACAATAAGATCTCCTCAATGGTACATGAAAGCAAAGGGATCGGTATTATCAGGGAACGGCTTCAGTTACTGCAACAAAAAACGGGAAAGCCTGCTTCGATCTCCTTTGAAGATATTCATCCTTCAGGCACAAGAGTTACCATTAACATTCCATATTATAATCCGGAGGAATCATGATAAAAGCAATGATCGTAGATGATGAACAAGCTTCTATTGACTTGTTGAAATGGCTGATAGAACAGTATTGTCCTGATATTACAGCAATAAGATCTTCACGAAGTGTAAAGGAAGCAATTCCATTGATCCATTCATTTGAACCCGATCTCGTTTTCCTGGATATTCAAATGCCTCACGAAAGCGGCTTTGATCTATTGACCACTATTGATAAATGGACTTTTGAAGTTGTATTTACCACTGCTTACAATGAATTTGCAATACAGGCCATTCGTTTCAGCGCATTGGATTACTTATTAAAGCCTGTTGATGAAAAGGAATTAAGAAAAGCATTGGAACGATTTAAGGCCAAACGGATCTACGCACCTGCCGGTCATTTGTTATTCAAGAATTTTATGCAGAATATTTCACAAGGGAACAGGGAGAAATTCAAACTGGCATTGGCTGATACTTCGGAAGTAAAATATGTTGCGTTAGATGAAATTATTCGCTTGCAATCTGAAAGTAATTACACCCATATTTTTTTGAAAGGAAATCGTGTTTTTGTTTCTGCCAAAACATTAAAGGAATATGATGAGATCTTACAGGGTCATCATTTCATGCGGGTTCATAAATCACATCTTGTAAACCCAGCCTATATTGAATCTTATAATAAATCAGGAGAGCTGATACTTTCAGATGGTACAAAGGTTGAGGTTGCGAGACGCAAAAAAGAATATGTTTTGGAAGCACTGAAAGGGATCGGGTTGTAGGTTTTTTTCAAAATAGAATATCTTTAGTAAAATAGTTTTTTATGCGAACCAGTAAAAAGCTGACGGGTATTCTTTTTTTATTTTTTATCCATCTTTTTTTAGATGCGCAGCAATGGCCGGTAAAAGAATGGCCTGTTGCTACGCCGCAATCACAATTAATGAACGCTGATTCATTAAAGGCATTTGATGATGCTATTGCAAGCGGAAAATATGGTTATATAGATGGTATGGTCATTACACGACATGGAAAACTGGTGTATCAAAAAAATTACACACATGATTATGATAAAATTTATGGTGACAATGCCAGGGAAAAAAGCGGGTTAAATGCACTTGATCCCGGCGGACCTTATAACTATTACAATCCCTGGTGGCATCCCTATTATCATCGCGGCGATCTGCACAGTTTGCAATCAGTTACAAAAACGATCACTTCGGTGATCATTGGTGTGGCCACAGCCCGTAAAGAATTTCCTGATCTTTCAACACCTGTGCTTAGTTTTTTTGATACTACCAGTATAAAAAATATTGATGACCGCAAAAGACGAATGACCATCCGCCACTTACTTACAATGACTTCCGGATTTGAGTGGAATGAGAATTTGCATTATAGCGATCCCAGAAATGATTGCAGCCGGATGGAAGCGAGTTTTGATTGGATAGAATATGTGATCAACAAACCAATGGCTATTGAACCGGGCCAATCTTTCAATTATAATAGCGGTTCATCAGAATTACTATCTTATATTTTCAGAAAAGCAACCGGTAAGGATATTGAAGAGTATGCATCACAATATCTTTTTTCTCCCCTTGGTATCGATCATTATTTCTGGAAACGCATACCGACAGGACTTGTTGATACAGAAGGCGGCTTATACTTATCCGCAACCGATCTTGCAAAAATTTATTACTTATTCTTAAAAGGAGGAGAATGGAATGGAAGGCAACTTGTAACAAAGGAATGGGTGAAGGCATCGGTAACACCAACGATTACAGTAGGGCAAGGAGTGAAATACGGTTATAAATGGTGGCTTTTTGAATATGGAATAGACAATTCAAAACTTGCATGGACGGGATCAGGTTTTGGGGGACAATGGCCGATTATTATCCAGGAATATGATATTGTTGCTGTTTTTACAGGATGGAATGTGATCGGGGGAAAGCCTTCTTTGAGAGTAATGGAAGCTATAAAGCATTTAGTAAATGCGGTTTCTGATAAAAGATAAATATCTCTTTATTGAGGGATAATTGATCTATTTCTCTTTTATCCCCAATTGTCAAAAAATCGGATCGTTGTTTATTGTTTTTTATAAAACTTTTACTGTAATGCACAATTAACGAACAAATGAGAGTTGGTTTACAACTTTATGTGCCATTTCTCCAATAAAAACCTTAGCTTTATCGCGTTACGGTTGATGTGCCAGGCAGTAATTTCCTCCTTCTCTCTTACTATCTCCGTTCACAACTGTTTTTATTTTTAATTCATACATTATGTAATTAATGCTACTCATGTGATTGCTATTCCTTAGCCGGAATAGATCAATCGATTATTAAAACAAAACGAAAAATTTAAAATGGCTTTTATAGATGAAGTTTTACAAACGCCTTCCTATGGATGGAAAGATGAAAAAGGCGAATTGATAAAACCGACACGTAAACAATTATTCCGCGAATTTTTATCACGCAGTAATATTTTTAAGAGTAAAAAGAACTGGATATCTTTTATTGGCTGGTTCATGATCGTTTGCATGATCCCTTTTGCTTACTTTTTTTTGGTTCATTATTTCTCATGGCAGTTACTCATAGTTTTTCTTTTATATACCATGATCATTATGGGTACACATGGAACTATTTGGCTTCATCGTTATTGCACACATAAATCTTTTACATTCCGTCATAAGATATGGCGTTTTCTTACGCAGAATCTTGTTATCAAAACTGTTCCCGAGGAAATGTATGTTGTATCACATCATGTGCATCATGTAAAAAGTGATGAACCAGGCGATCCTTATAATGCCCGTGCGGGTTTTTTATATTGTTTTTTGGCAGAAGTAAATCACCAAAGTATTAATAAGAATCTTTCAGAAAAAGATTATGAAAGGGTTACCCATTTTATGAAACACACAGGTGTTCAAATAAATTCTTATTCAAATTATAAAAGATGGGGTTCAGTAGCTACGCCATGGTATACGATAGCACTATGGTTAGGTAATTGGGCTTTTTGGTATACGATGTTTTATTTAATTGGTGGTCATGCGCTGGCTTGTACTTTTTTTACTGGCGCAATGTTTTGGATCACTTTTGTAAGAATATTTAATTATACCGGTCATGGTAAAGGCGAAGAAAAACATATAGATGGATTGGATTTTGACAGGAGCAACCTGTCGATCAATCAATGGCGACCGGGTTATTTCGCCGGCGAATGGCACAACAATCATCATTTATATCCTGCCAGTGCAAGGGCTGGTTTTTTATCATGGCAGTTGGATCTGCCGTGGATCTATATTTATGTGTTGTATAAATTAGGTGCCGTGAGTTCCTTTCATGATTCAAAGAAAGATTTTTTACAGAAACATAAACGGTGAGAAAAAATATTTTCTCTCTGTAAATGTGGTTATTTCAGCAGAGCTTATATAGGCTTGATATCAAATTTTTCGCCAGCTGTATTTACACGCCAAAATTTCCCATCCTCAATTAGTAGCGCTTCAGAACGACCTTCGGCATGATGTACATCTGTATTAAAAAGCTTTCCATTATATAATGATCTTATTTCATTTGAGATAATGGTATGCCCTGTTGTAATAGAACGAACACCGTAGATGTCCAATGTGCTGTCGATTTGTTGAATGTTTGCTCTTGGAGCCTTATAATAATTCCTGTACCAAAAAGGTCCAAAATCACTGAATATTAAATTAAGCCGGTCGTCTTTATATCTATAAGTGGTATCGGTGTAAAAAGGTCTTGTTATTTCATTGAGTTCTTTCAGTGTTATGTTCAGGTTATTTAGATAACCGGATACGCCACCATGAGTAAAGAGGGTACTACCGATTCGTTCAGCAACATTCTTAGTGGCAAGCCAACGACCTATTTCTGAATCCGGTCCGAACAGTTGCATATAAGGCTTGTTCATTAATTGTGCATGTTGTATATAACGCTCCTGCACATAATCAAGCTCATCACTCATGTTCATGATCTCATGATTGCCTAATATATAATGTACATAACCACCGGCAGCTTTTGCTTTTTCTTCTAAGGAATAAATAAGCCATAATACTTCCGTAACCATTGTACCCCTGTCAACAAAATCACCTACTAATACAAGATGATCTTTTCCGAAGGTCCAGTTGAAATTTTCGTCAATTACCCCATTGCCCTGCAATAGTTTTCTAAACGCTCCAAAGTTTCCTTCGATATCGGACATCACCAGCATTTTTTTTATTCCCTTGTATTCTGACTTCTCGTCATTAAGTTTCTGTTTTAATTGTACGGTGAAGGTTTTACCCGGTATATCAGTATTTACCTGTAGGGTAATGTTTTTTTTCATTGCGGCGGTGGTGCTATCTGTTTTTACAGTTTTCGCTCCGGAATTATCTTCAATATATTTTACAAAAACAGAATCGTTGCGATAAAGTACATATGGCCCGTCAACTACTGTCGGTTCTGTTGTCTGCTTTTTCACGTAATTTTTTTCTTCTGCATTTTGACCAATGCAAAATGCAAATAATGTGGCAAATAAAATTGCATTTGTTTTAATCATATCTTTTGGTTTCTTCAAAACGGGAGTCAATAATCAGACCTTTTTTTATCCCGAATGGTTGGGCAAAATAATAAATTAACACATTATTTGTTATAAAAGCGGCTGAACAATTTTCTATTCAACCCCCGAAAAACCCCATTTTACAAATAAGATTTATATTTCAGTATAAATCTTCATCATGCCAAAACAATTACTGCTATTGGGCCTATTATTTATTGCATTTAATAGCATCTCACAACCAATAAAAGACACAGCTGGTCTCAATAGTTATTTCAAACCTGTAAAATGGAGATGTATTGGCCCCTTTCGTGGCGGCCGGTCAAATTGTGCTACTGGCGTTGTCGGAGATATCAAGTGTTTATTACCAGGGCACTACCGGTGGTGGTCTATGGAAAACGGATGATATGGGTATTACGTGGCGCAATGTTTCAGATGGATTTTTTAAAACAGGTTCCGTGGGGGCAGTAGCTGTTGCTGAAAGTGATCCGAATATTGTTTATGTAGGCATGGGTGAACATGCGGTGCGTGGTGTGATGACAAGCGGAGGTGATGGAGTTTATAAATCAACTGATGCGGGAAAAACATGGAAAAAAATTGGACTTGATCTTACGCAACATATTGCCCGTATCGTTATTAATCCCAAAGATCCAAATATTGTTTATGTGGCTGCGCAGGGGGCATTGTATAGCAGATCAAAAGAACGGGGTATATATAAATCTGTTGATGGTGGCATCACCTGGAAAAATGTTTTATATGTAGATGAAAAAACCGGCTGTGCAGAAATATCAATGGATATGAATAATCCATCAATATTATATGCTGCTATGTGGGAACATGGCCGATTGCCATGGAAAGTAATTAGCGGCGGACCAGGAAGCGGTTTATATAAATCAACAGATGCTGGAGAGCATTGGGAAAAATTGAAGGAAGGACTGCCAAAGGAAATGGGCAAGATGTCAATAGCGGTATGTCGTTCTAATTCTGAAAAAGTTTATGCTTTGATTGAAAGTGATTCAGAAAAAGAAGAAGGTGGCTTATATATGTCAGAAGATGCCGGTAAAAACTGGAGCCAGGTATCGGATGATAATCATTTAATACAAAGAGCATGGTATTATATTGAATTGTTTCCCGATCCGATTAAATGAAAACATAGTATATGTGATGAGTGCTTCTGCATTTCGTTCTATTGATGGCGGTAAAACATGGGAAGATATTTCCGATACTCATGGCGATTATCATAATCTCTGGATCAATCCTATGAATTCAAATAACATGATCATTTCTGATGATGGAGGTTCAGCAATAACATTTAACCAGGGAAAAACATGGAGCAGTCAAAACAATCAGCCTACTGCACAATTCTATCGTATCAATGTAGACAACCAGTTTCCCTATAATATTTATGGTGGGCAACAGGATAATAGTTCAGTGAAGATTGCAAGCAGAGAACCGGGTGGCGGCGGTATTACAAATACCAGCTGGACTTATTCTGCCGGAGGCGAAAGTGCTTTTCTTGCATTTAATCCTGATGATCCGCAATTTGTTTTAGGCGGAAGTTACCAGGGCACTATTGAGGTCTTGAATACAAAAGCAAAAGCGGCTACAAATATTATGGCGGCACCGATTCAGTATTTAACCCGTGATGCAAAAGATATGAAATATCGTTATAACTGGAATGCACCAATTATATGGAGTAAACATGAACCCAATGTTTTTTATCATGGTTCACAATATTTATTGCGTACTGCTGATATGGGAAAAACATGGAAAGAAGTTTCGCCTGATCTTACAAGAAATGAAAAAGAAAAACAAGGTAAGCCTGGTGTTCCATATACGAATGAAGCAGTAGGTGCAGAAAATTATGGAACTCTTGCATACGTCATCGAATCTCCGCATGAAAAAGGCGTGATCTATACTGGCAGTGATGATGGTTATGTTTATTTAACAAAAGACAATGGAGCACATTGGGAAAATGTAACACCAGCAGGTTTGCAGGAATGTTTGATCAATGCAATTGAAGTATCGCCATTTGATAAAGCCACGGCTTATATCGCAACAACAAGATATAAATTCAATGATCATACTCCCGGTTTATATAAAACAACTGACTATGGTAAAACATGGACTAAAATAAACAATGGAATTCCTAATGGCGCATTTACAAGAGTTGTCAGAGAAGATGATACCAGGAAAGACCTGCTTTTTGCAGGAACTGAAACGGGTATTTATATTTCATGGAACGGTGGAAAAAATTGGGAGCCATTTCAATTGAATATGCCCGTTACGCCAATTACTGATCTTCGTATTCACCAGGGAAATTTGATTGCTGCCACATCCGGCAGATCATTTTGGATATTGGATGATCTTGAGTTTGATCCGGCAGTATAAAAAAGATACTGCATTTACTGTCTTTAATCCTTCCTCTGCTTATTTAATAAATGGAGGAAGCGAATTAGATCAATCGAACCCGGATTTTACCGGCTTGAATAGTTCACGAGGCATCAATCCGGCAAATGGGGTTGTGATTTATTACCAGCTACCTGAACTAAAAAAAGCAGACACATTAACAATGGAAATAAAAGATGCTGCCGGAAATGTTGTTCATATCTATAGTTCAAAAAAAGATAGTACCTATAAAAAATATGACGGCGGTCCGCCGGCAGAACCAGTATTATCAACTACAAAAGGATTAAATCGTTTTGTATGGAATATGCGTTATTCAACTATGCCCGGCGTACCGGATGCATATATTGAAAGCTGGTTATCGTGGTCATAAAGCAGTTCCGGGGAAATATACAGTTACATTAAAAGTGGGCCAACAAAAAGTTACGACTGAAGCAGAGATATTGGCAAACCCGCTATACCAAACAGATGCTGCCGCTTACAAAGAATACAACACTATTATGAGCAACATGGAAAACGAGTTAACAACAATGCATAAAATGGTAAACAGCTTAAATGCAAAAAGAGAGCAGTTGGTATCATTGCTTGCCTCATTATCGGATGCAAAATATACTGCATTGAAAATTGAAGGAGATTCATTAGTGAAAAAAATGAAGGCCTGGGATGAGGATATGATACAACGAAAAACAAAGGTTTATGATGATGCTGATAATTTCCCTGCCAAATTCACGGCCAACTATTTATTTCTTATAAATCAAACAGAAAGTGATATTCCAAGAGTAAACCAGCCGTCTTTAGACAGGATGAAAGAACTGAATACAGAGTGGGCAACACTTAAAAGCAGGGGAGTTGAACTGCTGGAAAAAAATATTCCCGCATTTAATAAAAAGCTATGGGATGCAGGAGTTGGGGCGGTGTGGAAGAATTGATCATCTTAACTAATACGCTGCAATAGAAGACAATTGCATGGTGCTGTATACGGTAAAATAGATTCTATATTTAAAGGCCCATTATGAGGTTAATAGCCTATCTTCACCCTGTGATTTTAAGTTTTACTGCATTTAGTATTTGGTCAATTCAAATTTTTACTTTTCCCCTCAGTAACAGTTAGTCTCCTTTTTACTTTTTTCTGTAAACTTCTTCACAGTCATTATTTTATTTATTTTAAAAATTTTTGATTTATGAACATGTACGTTTCGAACTTAAGTTTTCACACAACAGATGACGACCTGAACAAATTATTTTCTCAATTTGGTGCAGTGTCATCTGCCAAAGTTATCAGTGACCGTGAAACTGGTCGTAGCCGCGGTTTCGGTTTTGTTGAAATGGATTCTGACGAAGATGCTAAAAAAGCGATCGCAGGTCTTAACAACAAAGAAGTTGAAGGCAGAGCAATGTCTGTTTCGGTTGCAAAGCCCAAAAAGACAGATAATAAAAGATGGTAAACGAAAAGGAAACCTAAATTCCAATTCGATCTGCAAATAATTGGCAATAGAAAGGTCTGCGGATCTACTCATTGTTAATATAACCGGAAACTTGCTTTTATCAGCATTTTTACCTGGGAATAATTTTTATTGAGAACAATTTAATAATCTTGTTCTCAATTTTTTTTTGCAATAAAATGAAAGCATCTACTATTAATGAATTGAAGCAGGAACTGATCAACGCACCTGCTCCCACACTGGTCGAGCTTTGCCTTCGCCTGGCACGGTTTAAAAAAGAGAACAAAGAATTACTGACGTATTTACTTTTTGAAGCTCATGATAACCCTGCATATATAAAAGCTGTTAAAGAAGAAATGGCGGTGCAGTTTGCAGATATTAATAAAAGCAATGTTTATTTTGTAAAAAAGACATTGCGCAAAATTCTTCGCAGTGTTAAGAAATATACCCGGTACAGCGGTCTTGCGATCGTGGAAGTTGAACTACTGATTTATTTCTGTGAATCGATGAAGGAGTTGAATATTGCAATTGATAGGAATCCGGTTCTTCTCAATATTTATCAAAATCAATTAAAGAATATAAACAAAGCATTGAAAGGTTTGCATGAAGACCTGCAGTATGATTATTTGCGAGCAGTAAAAATTTTATAAAAACAAAAAAAATACTTCCGCTAACTTTAACCTTGATGAATCCCGAAGAAATAATTGATAGAACAAAAAAATGGATCGTTGATGTGGTTATTGGTTGCAACTTCTGTCCATTTGCTGCCAATGTTGTAAAACAGCAAACCATATTTTATAAGGTAGAAGAGAATACAGGGAGGGAGATATGTCTTGATTCACTTGTCCATGAAATGGGAAGACTGGATAATGATCCAACTATTGAAACAAGCTTTCTCATTTTCCCAAATGCATTTCAGCAGTTTGATGATTACCTTAACCTTGTTTCACTTGCTGAAAAGCTTTTAAAAAGAAAGGGCTATGAAGGAATTTACCAGCTTGCAAGTTTTCATCCATTATATCTTTTTGCCAATTCAGATGAGAATGATCCTGCCAATTATACGAACCGATCGATCTATCCAATGCTTCATTTGTTGCGGGAGGAGAGTATCGGCAAAGCATTGGAAAATTATAAAGACCCCGAGAGCATCCCTGTCCGTAATATTAATTTTGCAAAGGAAAAAGGATTAGCATATATGAAGTTGTTGCGGGACGCTTTATAAAAATTGGGTGGATACTTTTTAGTATTATTCTTTTCCTTACGACCACATTTTTTTTAATACTATTATATGCCAAATACCAGGAAAAAATTTATAAAACAAGTAGGTGCTGGCTTACTTATGACGGGGTTGCCGTCCGTTGCATTTGCAGAACCCCTTCTTGATTCAGTAATTGATGTAAATGATTTTGAAAATGATGGTGCTGCTGATGATGAAAAATACTGGAAACATATTGCTCGTAAATACTATGACGTTTCAAAAGATTATATCAACCTTGAAAACGGTTATTACGGCATACAACCAAAACCTGTCTTGCAGGCTTTTCAAAAAAATATTTTACTGGCAAATAGGGAAGGAGCAAGATTTGCAAGAAAGGTTTACCCTGACATGAGTACTGAGATCAAAAAAGAGCTGGCGGCTTTTTTAACCGTGGCGCCTGAAGAGATCATCATTACCAGGAACGCAACAGAAGCTTTGAACATTGCCATACAAGGTTATCCATTTAAAGAAGGAGATGAAGTATTGATCAACCAACTTGATTATTTCAGCATGATAGAGGCATTCAGGTTATTGGAAAAACGGGGTAAGATAAAAGTAAACGCATTTGATATGCCCTTATTACCTGCGAATGAAGATGAAATTGTCGAGCTGTACAGTAAAATGATAACTGATAAAACAAAAGTTATTTTATTAACGCATGTTTCAAATATCAATGGATTGATAGTGCCGGTAAAAAAGATCGCTGCTATGGCAAAAGAAAAAGGCATTGATACTATTACTGATTCAGCTCATGCATTAGGCCAGGTACCATTCAGCTTACCTGCATTGGGCTCGGATTTTGTTGGAATGAACCTGCATAAATGGATCGGCAATCCTATTGGCGCAGGAGTGTTGTATGTAAAAAAAGAACGGATCAAAGAAATGAATGTCTTGTTTGGTGACGTCAATACTGCTGAAGATAATATTACCAAACTCGCTCATTTCGGCACCACACCTTTTGCTGTTATAATGACGATCCCCGCCAGTATTTCTTTTCACAAGCTGTTAGGCGTTGAAAAAGTTTCGAAGCGATTACATTACTTGAAATCAATTTGGGTAAATGAATTGAAGCAGCTTGATAAGGTTGAAGTGGTTACTCCTGCTGATCTTTCCTGCGCCATTGCATCATTTCGTATAAGTGATAAAAAGACGGCTGATATTGCTGATGTTTTATTTAAGCAACATAATATTCTTACTGTTGGCCGGACATTAGGTAAAGATGGTTGTATTCGGGTGACCCCCGGCGTATATACTTCTGCAGAGGATATAAGCAAATTTGTTATCGCAGTTAAAAAAATAGTTGTTTGATTTACATGAGTGGTGGTGCCGGCTCTTTATTCATTCTTATTTTACAGTATATAAACTATACGTCATGAAAAAACTGATCTTCTTTTTATTATTATTTTCTGTGGTAAAATTTTCACCTGCACAGGAAAAAGAAAAAGTTGAAAAAACCTGCTTGAATTATATCGAAGGATTTTATGAAGGCGATACCGCCAAGCTTATTGCTGCTTTAAAACCGTCGCTATTTAAGATCGGTTATTGGAAAAATAAAAACACAGGTGTTTATGATTTTGATGGACAGATGACATTCCGTGAAGCATTGGACTATGCAAAAAATGTTATGGCAAAAAAGAACTTTGCAAAACCTGATGCACCCAAAAAAGTTGAAGTGCTTGATATTGGATTTACAATTGCTTCGGCAAAAGTTACAGCCTGGTGGGGTATTGATTATGTCCTGCTTTCTAAGCAAAATGATAAATGGATAATAGAACAAGTATTATGGGAGGGGCCTCCGGCCAAATGACCTGGTTTATTTGATCAATCTCATTCTGTATGCATTCATTGCTGTGATGCCTAACTTTTTTATTAAGCGGCTATTTACTATTACACCAACGGGTGCGCCGATGACTGGTAACAGTTGAGCCATTTTTGCAAGATCAATATAGTCGCGATATTCCTGTTGAAAATTTCTCCAGTCAAATTGATTGATATCTTCAGGCAGAGAGTTGCGTTTTGTTTCCCAATCTGTTATTTTAAGATAGACATTCTTTCTGTGTTCATCGCTTGAAAATGCAAGCTCGAAAATATGTAGGATATAAACTCTTTCTTTATAATCGTACACATTAAAACCATACAGGGAAGCGATATCAAATAACAGTTTTAGTTTTATACCAAGCAGTATAGGAAAATCGGCAAGACCTAATAAAAAACCCCCGGCACCGGTAATGCCGCCTTCAATTGCTGCCGTGTTTCTATATGAGTCTATTTTTTTTCTTACCGCATCTTCACGGTCTCTTAAGCTTACACCGATCAATAAATGTGAGGTCGTATGTTTGGCGCCAAACAAAACACCACGGATCATTTGTTTTATGGTAACCGTAATAGCATTGTGTACTTTTTCAGGTATCCAGCTATTGATCTTAGTCTGCAGTTTTTTTGAAAGACTATTTAAAAGGGAAGGCCGCTTTAGCATTTTCTTTTGCCATGCTTTTAATTCAACACTAACCGATTTATCATAGGCATTCATGGGGAAAATATTTGGGCAAAGATAACTTGTTGAAAAGCGCTAATTTGGAATAAATGATCACGACATGATTATATTCTATAAGGTTTGTAAATAAACAGATAGTTTTTTCAGATCATCTTCATTAGAGAGATCGATCTTATTTTCACTTATCCATTTATCAATTTTTTCACTTGAGTCGCCATATAACTTATATAATCCTTTTTTATTTGCACGGGAATAATGATTGAAATGATCCCCGAAATAATAACTGACATGCTCAGTGAAAGTGAGTGTTTCTTTGGCAACAAGATCTTTCATATGCTGGCTGCCGGTATACTTGTTATAGGTTTCAGTGGCAAAGCCAGGAGCTTCCATTGCACCAAGTTTTTCCCTGTTTGTTATTTCAAGTAATTTTTTCTTTGCTATTCTGACAGTGGGAGAACCACCGATCAATTCCAGCCATCCTTCATCAAAATAAAAGGTATCTTTTTCTACGGCAATAAAACGGACATCTTTTTCCACGGCTAAAGAAAGCGTATCACCACTTTTTGGATCTATATATTGCATTTCACCAAATACACTATTATAATTCAGTTTTACGTTGGCTGCAGTTCCATTTTTTAGAGCAACTTCGCCCATTCTAAATTCAGCGTATTTATAAATTTCAGTAATAGGAATTTCTTCAACAATTTTTTTGCCCGGGCCTACGGAAAAAGATTTTCTACTTTGAGCGGAAATAGAAAAACAATATAAAATAATAAACAGTAAGAGTAAAAATTTTTGCATTATAAACATGTTGATTTGTAAGATAAATATATAAAAATAAAAACCGTTAATTATTTACCGGCTTTGTTATTTAACAGTTATTAGGTCTTATAATGTTCTGAATTTAAATTTTTGCCCACCGACAGAAGCTTCATACATTAATCCACCTTTTGTTTGAGAGAATATCATCACTCCATTCTTGTATTTTATATTTGCAGCAGCACCTTTTGTTACTGCAACTGCGGAAGCTTGACCTGAAAACTCAATTTTATTTTCTTTGAACCTGTTTAGTTCAGCTTCGGTTTCAAAAAAAATAACTTCACGATATGCCTGCCCGCCCCATTGAAATCCAATTGACACTTGTTTCATACTTGCCATGCCGATCAATGTTTCTTTTTGATATACAGCACCATTGCCGGCGGCACCTCCAATTCCTATTGCACCCTTCCCCACATTTGGAAAAATAACATAGCCATAAGAATTATCAAATAAAGTTTGCATCAATGCATCTGCTTTTATAAAATTCTCTTTGGCAACATTGGCATCGGCTACAACTTTATCGTCGTCTTCGTCTTTTTGCGCCTGTGTTGTGATGTTCATGAATAACGCTAACATTAAAAATGAAATTGTCAGCGGAAATGATCTTAAGCTTTTCATACTAAAAGGGTTTAAAATTCAGGGTATAAAAATATAAATGCCGATGGGTAATACCATAAAAAAATATGCCAGTCTTGATTCTGTGCATCCCTTTACGAAGAAATGAAGGTTTACTGGCACAGTTTTATATATAATACAAAGAGCAAAGTAATTAAAGAACATGAAATACATATTCCTCGCAGTTATTGTCATCATGACATTCAAATGTAGTCCAAAACTTTCCCCAGATTCAGGTTGGGGCCACCAGGAATGGGTAGTAGTGGAGATGAAAGGAGTGCCGGTGCAGCAAAGTGGCGGCCGCAGAGATGCACAAATTAGCTTTGATGTTGCTACCAAAAGGTTTTCGGGAAACGGCGGCTGTAACCAGATCAATGGAAATTATAGTGTAGATAAGAAGATGATAAAATTTACTGAAGTGCTTAGTACAAAAATGAGCTGTAATGACATTGAATTTGAAAATGCTTTTCTTTCTACGTTAAGCACCATCGATCACTATGAAGTAAGGGAGAATGATCTGTTATTAAAAAAGGATAAAGAAACTCGTCTCGTTTTAAGACCAAAATAAATCTTCCTGAATTTTATTGATAGACCCAAAGCACAATTGGCTTTTCCGATTTCCTGATCAGGCCGGAGATATTATCAAAAAATTTGTGTGATACCATCACACAGCCAAGACTGTTGCAAAGAACCTTTGGATAAATTTCTTCATCCGGAACACAATCATAGCCATGTATAACAACTGCTCTCTTATATGCATTAGAATTACAATTATCTAATCCATAAAGCCGGAAAGATCTTCCATATTTGCCAGTATAAAATTCTCCCACTTTGAATTTCCCGAGAGAGCTACAGCCGCTTTTAGATTCATTGGAAAATTTTGGACGGGCAAGAAAAGTTTCATTGCAACTTCCATGAGATACGAGGCCTGAATTAATGATCATATCCTTTTTAAGATCAAAAATAAAAAAGCGATTGCGACCACTCGGTAAACTCATATCTACCAGAAAACAATATTCGGTCGACAGATCATTTTGAATAGCATAATTGTTTATCTTTTTTGTAAGAATGTTTATTATCGTTGTATTTTCCGGAGATATTGTTGATTCTTCTTTTTCTTCATCATCTCCTTTCCTCATCTTTTGCGGGAATTGTTTTGGCTTTTGTTTTCTTAGTTGTGGCAGGTTTTATTTTCTGTTTCTTCTTCTTTGATTTAGAAACATTGGTTTCTTTCTTTATGGCTAATGGCTTATTTTCAAAGCTGCTTTTTTCCATGTCGCTGCATGAAATGATGAATACGGCAACTCCAATAATGATCATGGTAAAGTATTTTTTCAAAAGGATCAGTTTACAAACAAGATAATAGAATGTTTAAAAATTAAACAGGAAAGAGTCCTAGTTAAACATTTCGGGAAAAATTCTGGAATGTGGCAAACAATTAGAGTATAAATACGATAGTGACGGGTCGGAGATTATGAATGAAATTTTTTACCTTCATTGTGTAATTGAGGATATATGAAAAGATCATTTACAGTCTTAATTCCCTTTTTGATCTATATCACAGGGTATTCACAAACTTTGAAGTTTGTAATTTTTTCCGGTGGTACTGAATTTTCTTCGCTGGCATTTATTACCAGCCAAAAGATCATCATAAAAATTTCACAGGATGGCAAAGTGCTTGAATGGGGAAATGAAATGGAGCCGGGTCGTTTTTATACAGAACCGGCGAAATTGCAACCTTATATGGGAAGAGTGGAATATTATGAAAAGCAATTTGATTCTATATTTAATGGTAAAGTAAAATACATTGGCATCACTTCAATTACTTATTATGGATCGTTAGAGAACGCGGCATTGGTTGGAAAGGTGAAATCAATAGGTAATGTTTTTTTTAACTATTACCTCGACCTGGAAAATGAGATGGTGCGAGGGAAATTGAGAACAGCGGGAGATAAAGATTTTACTTACTTTTCTTCTTATGATAACGAAGCATACCGGGGTAAAATGAAATCTATTGGGCGAAACCAGGTCACTTACTATTCAACATTTGATGATAGATCTATCTGGGGAAAGCTAAAAAGTATCGGTTCAGTGACTTTTTCCTGGTATACCTCACTCGACCGCTATCAAAGCGGATTAAAATCCGGTCGTCAATATCAAATGATAGATGGGGCTACTTATATTATTTGGTAAATCAATTCGGTCATACATCTTTCTTTGGCTTTTTTATTTGTAGCCCCTGGAAAGCTCTTAGAGATCTTTGAACTTTCCCGCTCAACTTGTGCAATCTTTTTTCTTCATAAATCTTATAAAAAAAAGAAACATCAAATTTCAAGCCGGGGCAACATTTACAAATACCAATAATTAAACTTGTTATTTTTATTTTTTACTGATCCTGTAAAGATTGCCACCATCAGTAACGGCATAGAGCATACCATTGAAGTAAGCAACATCTCTGAATCTTTCTTTTTTGTCGTCAAGTAGTCTTTCTTCGCCAACTACTTTATTATTTTCAATAACTAGCCGTGCAATATGCATGCTGCTGAGTCCGCCGATAAATAGATTGTTTTTCCATTCTGGAATAGTATTGCCTTTGTAGAAAGTCATTCCACCTGGAGAAAGCACGGGATCCCAATAATAAACAGGTTGTTCCATTCCCTCTTTTTGCTGAATACCATCACCAACTTTTCCTCCAGCATATTCAATTCCATAAGTAATGGTTGGCCAGCCATAATTTTTCCCGGCTCTTATGATATTTACTTCATCTCCACCTCTCGGGCCAAATTCTGCTTCCCATACTTCCCCGGTTGCGGGATTGATATCGAGACTTTGTGCATTGCGAATTCCATAAGCAAATATTTCCGGCATTGCATCTTTTTGATTTATGAAAGGATTTCCCGGCGCCGGCTTACCTTCTTTTGTTATTTTAAAAATTTTACCAAGCCCTGAATTGAGCCATTGGGCCTGCTTTCTCCCCTCAAGTATTGACCGTTCTCCAGTGCTTACAAAAAGATTTCCGTCTTTATCAAATACAAGTCTTGAACCATAATGCATGCTGCTTTTTAATGGAGGAGTTGCACGAAAAATAACAACCGGGTTTTGAACTTTTGATTCTGCTTCATTGAGTTCTCCTTTGGCAACAGCCATAAGATTTCCAACGCCATTCTTTTCTGAGAAAGACCAATAGATCATTTTGTTTTTATTAAAGTTGGGATCTAATGCCACATCAAGCATGCCTCCCTGGCCGGATGCATCAACTTCCGGGAAACCGGTGATCTTTTTTACAACAGTTCCGTTTGCATCAAGGATCTGCATAGAACCTCTTCTTTCAGTTATTAGCAATCGTCCATCCGGTAAAGGAGCAATGGCCCATGGCAAGCCTAATTTCTCTGCGATCTTATCTACTTGATAAGCTGTTTTTGTTTTTACACTTGCTACTCTTGTTTGGCCCGCCCTGGCAGGTTTATAATCCGTATTGGGGTTTTGAGTTTCTACCGGTGGATTTTGTGCTAAACATCCAGCCGAATAGATAATAACTGCTGTTACGCTTAAAATAATTTTTGCTTTCATAATTAAGTTTTGATCTGGTTTGTAAATTTAGCTATCCTGATCCAAAATACAGGGCCATTCATAATTTAACCGTCCGTTACCACAAAAGTTATATTTGCTAAAATTCACTGCCATGATTCTGCGCTTGTTGATAGCATTATTCATTATCTCTAATTACATACAAGTGGTTGCACAAGGTGATACCCTAAAGCAAAAACCATTGCGTGTAGTTGTTGTCGGGCTTGTTCACGACCATGTAGGCTGGATACTTGGATACAAAAATAAAAATGATATTGAAGTTGTCGGAATTGCAGAGCCTAATGATTCACTGGCAAAAAAATATTCAAAGCGATATGGCTATAGCATGAGCATTGTGTATAGCACTATGGAAGAAGCGATAGAAAAAACGAAACCTGTTGCTGTGCTTGCGTTTAATAATATTTATGAGCATTTAAAAGTTGTTGAGTATTGTGCACCTCATGGTATCCATGTTATGGTTGAAAAACCATTAGCCGTAAGCAATGAACATGTAACAAAGATGCTGGCATTAGCAAAAAAGTATAATATTCATTTACTTACTAATTATGAAACTACATGGTATGGAAGTAATGCAAAGGCCTATCAAATAATTAAAGAAGATAAACTGATCGGGGATATCCGCAAAATAGTTTTTCATACCGGTCATCGGGGACCAGCTGAGATCGGCAGCAGCACTGAATTCCTGCAATGGCTTACCGATCCTGTCTTAAATGGAGGCGGAGCCTTAATTGATTTTGGTTGTTACGGTGCCGATCTTGCAACATGGCTCATGAATGGAGAAACTCCATTAACAGTTACAGCAGTTACTCAACAAATAAAACCTGAGTTATATCCAAAGGTGGATGATGAAGCAACGATCATTCTTACTTATAAAAAGACACAGGTGATCATACAGGCATCATGGAACTGGCCTTTTGGCCGTAAGGATATGCAGGTGTATGGAAAAACCGGTTTTGTTTTTTGCAAGGATGGAACAAATATGCAGGTAAAAGAAGATGAAAAAAAAGAAGCTCAAGTTCTCACCGCATCCGCTTTAAGCAATGACCGCAATGATCCCTTTGTTTATTTTGCCAATGTGATCCGCGGTAAAATTAAAATGAATAAATATGATCTTTCGTCGGCGGAAACGAATGATATTGTAGTAAAGATCCTTGATGCTGCAAGACGATCTGCTAAAACAGGTAAGACAATAACATGGAGTGAATATTATAAAAAGTAAAAACTAAAAAAAGTGATCTATAGAATATTGCTTTGCTTTTACTTAATGATCTCTATTTCATCGCAGGCGCAAAAAAATAAACCTGTTCCCGTAATTTTTGACAGCGATATGGGGCCCGACTATGATGATGTAGGAGCCATTGCATTATTACATGCATTTGCCGATAGTGGTTATATTAATATTCTTGCAACTGTAGCCAGCACGAAATATGAAGGAGTTGCTGCTGTATTTGATGTACTAAATACCTATTTCAGAAGACCGGGCTTATTAGTTGGTGTCCCAAAATCGAAAGCTTTGGAATTAAAAGACAGCCAGCATTGGACAGATACACTTCTTTTGAAATATCCTCATAAAATAAAAAAGAATGATGAAGTATTAAGTGCAATAGAAGTTTATAGAAGATCATTGGCTTCACAGCCAGATGGATCAGTAATAATAATAACAGTCGGGTTTCTTACAAATCTTGCAGACTTATTTCAATCACTTCCTGATAAATATTCAAAGCTTACTGGTAAAGAATTAGTGAGGAAAAAAGTAAAACAATTGGTTTGTATGGCAGGCAGCTTTCCTTCCGGAAATGAATTCAATGTTAGAATGGATGCAGCATCTTCCAAAAATGTATTTGAAAATTGGGAAACTCCCATATTATTCAGCGGTGTCGAAATAGGAATGAAAATAAAGACGGGATTGCCAATGGTAAATGATCGATCCATCAAAAACAATCCTGTAAAAGATGTCTTCAGGATCTGTATTCCTTTGAGTCCGCAGGATAGTGCTGGCAGAATGAGTTGGGATGAAACGGCCGTGCTGATCGCCGTAAAAGGATACAAGCCATGGTGGAATATACAAACAGGCAAAATAAAAATAGCAGAAGATGGAAGCAATACATGGGAAAATGGAAATTTACTCCATAGTTATCTTGTAGAATTGCAGTCTCCAACTATTATCCAGCAAGTTATAAATAAGTTGATGATGCATCAACCAGACAATAAAAAACAATAAAAGATAAAGTTCCTTTGGAAGATCAAAATTAAATTTTGTAAAAATTAAGAATGAAACCAAAGACTATCGAAGAATACATTTATTCTGCTCCTGCTGAAGTGCAAGAGAGATTATGGAAACTGCACGAATGTATCAGTACAGCAGCACCGGGTGCAAAGGAAGAGTTGAAATGGCGGATGCCTGCCTATTCTTACCAGAAAATACTTGTCACATTTGCTGTATTCAAAAAACATATTGGTTTTTACCCAATGCCATCTGCTATAAAAGCATTTGCCAAAGAGCTTACAAAATATAAAACCGCTGAAGGCTCTGTTCAATTTCCACTGGATAAACCCTTGCCCTTGACTTTGATCAGGAAAATTGTCAGGTTTCGGGTTAAAGAAAGTACAGAAGGGACTATTAAATGGCGATCCTGATTATTTATCGTAAATATTCATTCAAAAGCACATCAATTCCTTGTGATAAATCAGTAATTTTGACGTCTGAACATTTTTAAGCCTTCTCCCGGTATGGTTATTGAGCTTTTTTTATACCTGCCTTTTCAATCCAATACTCTTATAAAATCCCACCATCAAAGTGTATTAACGAACAACCTGATTTATGAGGGGATCTTTACTTTTTCTTATTTCATTATTAATTGTATGCAACCTGCGTAGCCAGGAATTTTCTGCTAAAGAAATTCTTTATGCATCTTCTCTTTCATCTAAAAAACTTGAAAACTATTTAAATAAAAATAAATTTATACCAGACGGAAACAAGTTGCAGAATGATATCGTGATAAACACTTACATTTTAAAACCTGAGAAGAGTAAGAAGAAAAAAGATACATTGAATATTCAGAAAAGTATCGAAACATTTCAAACGAAAAATAGTTCTTCATTTACTTACATTACTTCTTTAAAAAATGAATACACAGAAAGCCTGGTGGAATTGAAGGAGATAGGATTTTTCTGTGGTAATGAAAAGGATACTGCCAATATCTTATTTCAAAAGAAAAATATTTCAGTGCTGGCAAATGTGATCGTTCAAAAGGATGAGGATACACTTTATTCGTTAGCCATTAATGAGCAAGTGCTTCCATTGCTTGAAGAAATCCAGTTTGCAGAGGATCTGTTGCAGTTTTACTCTCACGAATATCTTGTAAGTGTTTTTGGGCAGAAAAACGTTATAAGAGATATTTATTATTTCTCTGAAAAGGAGGTGGCAAAATGTTCTGTTTTATTTCCAAAGACCAGCAGGCAGGCAGTTTTTATTTGGGAAGACAATATAAACCAATGCAAGCCTGCCTACCTCATTATTGGCGGGAACATGAATGCAGGCAGTATCACAAATTACGACGGGGTCATCAGTGAGAATGTCTGGAACTCAAAAGACGGTATTTATTCAGGCATGAGTCTTAACAGCCTTATGAAACTTAATGGTAGTAGTTTTAAATTTTATGGAAAGAATTCTGATTCCCCTTATATGATCGTTCCGGAAAAAACCGGAGCAATTAATTTTAAAACAAACCGGGTAGTATTGGGTTGCCTTAACCCCAGTGGATCACGGTTATTAAATAATGCAACGATTGGCGCCGATGAAATTCTTTCTGATAACCTCGGGCTGTATGTTTATATGATGATGATCCTGCCGCCAACAGATAATAAGAACAAATAATTTGCACTGTTGGGAATGTTTTACCCATCTTATATGTGATCATGAAATTATTTGCTTAAACGACTTTTCAATGTTCATACCCCGAAAAGAAGAAAATAATTTTTGGTGGATCTAAGTAACACATTTTGTGCGAGTAAGAATTTTAAAAGATCGCAGGCACTATTCTTGTTTTTACTCTTATAGGTAAGATCAATTGTTTAACTCTTTTAAATTTATTATCTATGAAAAAAATATTTTGCGCAGCAATTATCCTGGCAGTAGCTTATACGATAAATGCACAAGAAGTAGTGACGACGACGTATAAAACGACTAACACAGAGTTTAATAGTTTACAAGTACCGGTTACGATAAAGACAAACTTCGAAGCAAGTTATCCTAGAGCAACTACAGTAACATGGATGCCTATGACCAGTGATTGGTGGTATGCCACTTACAAAAGCGATAATAACCGGATCGTTCGTGTATATTATAATACGCAGCCATGGTATATGATGAGGGGAGAAAGCTTTAAAGCTTCTTTACCTGTGCTTAACACATATGTACCGGATGCAGTGATCACAAATGCGATCAATACTTATGGAAACAATTTATATAGTATTACCCGAAGAGTGTCAAATGGAAACGAAGAAGTGTATCATGTAACTCTTATTAAGAATGGTCTATCAGAAATAGCACTGATGAATGCACAGGGAGTTGTTTATACAGACGTAAAATAAAATTTGGCTTTTATAGCATGGTACAAAATAAAAGACCCGGTATTTCCGGGTTTTTTATTTGCGCATAAAATTCAAAATGCCTGGCCTGGTTTTGGTTTGCCTTTTGAACAATAAAGTTTGTTCATTAAAATTCTCGTCATGTCTTTAAATATGCAGCTTATTTATCTTTTTGTGATCGCTCTTCCAGTTGCCTGCATTTCATGGACAGTTACTCATGAAGAAGTATTTAAAGAGCCACGTAAGTTTTGCGAATTGAATAGCAGGAAAAATAAGTTTTTCATTTTAAGAAAGCTTTTCTACATGCTTACTTGCGAATATTGTTTTAGCCATTATGTTACTATCGCTATATTGATAATTACCAGGTATTATTTATTATTTGCTGACTGGCGGGGCTATATCATTGCCGGTTTTTCAATAGTATGGATAGCGAATATTTATATGAGTTTATTTTACCTTTTAAGGCAGGGGATAAAAAAAGAGAAAGTAACCATTGAAGAAATTGAAGAAGAGAATAAGCGGCAAAATTGAGTAAATTAGCTGATAACAATAAACGCTATGCAAATTTCCATTGGACAAAAAGCAACCCGTAGTATTACGTTAACTGCAGATCATGTAAAAACATTTGCTGAATTGAGCGGCGATTATAACCCACTTCATTTTGATGAATCATTCGTGTCTAAAACGAAATTTAAAAGGCTTGTTGTGCAAGGCGGATTAACTACAGGACTTCTTCATGCTTTGGTTGCAATGGATATGCCCGGCCCCGGTACTGTTTTTCTAAGCCAGAACTGGAAATTCACAGCCCCGGTTTTTATTGACGATACAATTACCGCTGAAGCGGAGGTGATAAGTAAACATGAAACAAAGCCGGTTACTCAACTAAAAATAAAAATTGTACGACAGGATGGTGAAACAGTTTTAGAGGGAGAGGCCTGGTGTTATACTTTTATTGCTGATAATTAAAATATTTTTTATTTATTTTATCCATATGTTGCGAGCTTTATTGATCGATTATTTGATGCAGGTCCGTGGTTATTGGCAATTGCTTTTATATTGACGGCGATTGTTGCCGGCACAGCCCTAAGCATCCTTGCAGGATATTTAGCAAGGAGTGCTTCAATAGAAGCTCATCAAAGCGGTGTCAATAAGTTTTTAGGAATTATTCCGGGAGTAATGATGGGTTATTTATATGCAGTTATATTTTCTGCGATCATTCTTGCGTTGCCGATAAGGGATGGAATAACCGAAAAACTTCGCAGTAGCCAGTTAGGAGTTCAATTGGCAATGCAATCAGAATGGGCTAACAGAAAATTAGCTCCTGTATTTGATGAAGCTATCCGGCAAACGATCAATAGTCTTACAGTTCAGCCCAACTCAGACGAAAGGATCAATCTTACTTTTAAAATTGAAAATGCAACCGCAAAGCCAGATTACGAAAACGAGCTGTTGCAAATGATAAATGCGGAAAGGCAAAAACATGGATTAATGCCATTGGTGGCTGATCCTGAAATGCAGCAGATAGCAAGAACTCATTCACAGGACATGTTTGCAGGTTCAATAACGCAGAGTCGGAAAGATTATGAAAAGAAAGCTGAGCAAGCAAATAAATTTTACAAAAGCGTTGGCCGCAATTCAGCAAGGATAGTTTCTAAAAGAGTAATGCCTATCTGCAATGACTATAGCATGGTGGTGGTGCGATGGGGTATAACTTTTGACAAAACCGGTAGTAAGTTAATAGAGTTTGATACAAGCTATATAATCCAGGAAACAGGGAGTGAACCCAAGATCATTTTATTAATATCACATGAAGATGAAGAAGCAGCAATGAAAAAATTAAGCTTACAGGAGAAATAGCAAAGCGGATATTTTACAAAACTAGTCCCATTTCATGTTGTGACACAGACAATGATTTAGTTAAGTAATTATGGGGAAAAAAATCAACTCTTTTTTTATTTGTCATTTTTCTAGTTTAATAGCAAACAGGTTATCCACATTTTCATACTTCATTATAAACGTTTAAAATTATTTAATACTCATTCTTTGGTGTTTTAAATAACAGGAACGATTTTGGCATAGATGTTTCAGAATGCTAGTAAATCTTATTATCATGAATAAACTGCTATTGCCATTAAAGCTCAGCAACGTCACAGAAAACATGATCTCAATTCATGATTATCTGAAGAATTCTTATAACGAGAAAAAAGAATGGTTAGCTGAAAGCATCGCATTCTTTAAAGACTTTGCACAAATGGAAGAAGAATTCCGCAAGGAACTTCTTAACAAAAATGAGTATTTTATTTGTCTTGAAGGGGAAATGGTTTCCGAAAAAGATATTCACTCCAGGTCAATGGAAGAAAATTATTAAACTCATTTTTTACCTTATCCTATTATTCACAAAAGCATCAAACTTGATGCTTTTTTTAGTTTATAATATGCTTTGCCGATTTTAATAAGATGGAATAATAATTGTCTTATTGATGGAATGAGATTAAATTCTGGATCAAAAGTAAAAGAGAAAAGAAGGGGCAGGGTCAAAATAGTTCTAATAAGTATTTTGTTTTTTGTACTCGCCATTATTGGCTTTGGGTTTTTGTATTGGAATACACATAAGAATAAGATCATTAAAACCGAACTGGAAAAAGCAATTGTAAAAAGCAATGACGGATTTTACAAGATCAGCTATGATGATATGAAAATAGACGAGACGGCGGGATATCTTTCTGTTCGTAATATGAAGCTGCGGTTTGATTCGGTCCGTTATCGATCATTGGAAAAGGAAAATAAAGTCCCTTCAATGGTTTTTAATATTGATATTCCTGAGATAAATGTTGTAGGAGTTAGAACTGCAAGGGCCTTGCTCGATAAAGAGATCGTTGGTAGAAAATTAGAAATTAAAAACCCGGTAGTCGATCTGCAATACACTTATAAAGGAAAAGATTCAACACGCAATGTACCCACACAAGAAGTTTATCGGCAAATATTGGGGAATATGGATATGATACAGATCGATTCTGTTTTAATAACAGGGGCACAGATACGAACCAGCAACAGGAATTCAGGCAAGTTGATAATAGATGTAAAAGATGTCGACTTTTCTTTAATGGATGTAAAAGTTGATAGCGCTTCTTATATGGATAGCAGCCGCTTTTTATTTGCAAAGGGAATAAATGGGAACGTTGCCAAAATCGCATGGCCATCGCCAAACAGGCTATATGACTATATCGCTGAAAATATTTCATTGAATTCAACTGCCGGAACACTGTCGGCAAATCAAATTCTTATTAGACCAAGGTTGGGAGAGAATGCATTTGTAAATGCAATTCTAACACAAGATGATCGCTTCAATTTTTCTTTTAATAACGTTGTTTTTTCTGGTATTGATATGCAAAAATTGTCAGATGAATATTTGAAAGCAGAAACGATGACAATCGGCAGTTCTGTTTTTAAGGTTTATCGTGATCTTGCCCGGCCAAGAGATAAAAAAAATCGTGTTGGATATTATCCGCAACAGGTGCTGGATGATGTGCCGCTGATGTTTAATATTAAAAAGATAAATGTCCGCAATTCATTTGTTGAGTACAAAGAGAGGAATCATATAACCCGGCAATCGGGACTTGTTCAGTTTTATAACGTAAACGGAACGATCACAAATTTTACAAATGATAAACATGCTCCCAATAAAATAATGAAGGCATTTATCAGTTCAAATTTTTTAAATAAAACACCTGTAAAAACAAGCTGGGCATTTTATCTTTTTGATCCTAAAGGTCGCTTTGATGTATCAGGAACTGTGAGTGGCATTGATGGCAAGGATGTTAACGCACTTGCTGAACCAATGGGTCCTGCAAGCATTAAAGAAGGTCGTTTCAATGGACTGACCTTTGACCTTCATGGAAATGATTATTCTATGAACGGAACTGTGAAATTGCTCTATGAAGATCTTAAGGTGGCTCTGCTTGAAAAGGATAAAGGAGCTACTGAAACAGATAAGAAATTCCTAACAAGTCTTTTCGCAAATTTTGTAATCAAAAATTCAAATCCAAAAGGCGATGATGAAGTGAGAGTGCAACAAGTATCCCTGGCGAGAGACATAAATCGTTCTCTTTTTTATTTATGCTGGAAAACTATTTTTAAGGGAATACGAGAAACAGTTGGAATAAAACAACCTGTTGAAGTTGCCAGTAAATAAGAAAGCTCAAGCTATTTATTCCTTTTCACTCCGAAATTTTGTATCCACCAATGCATTCCTTTAAACAAATCATGTTTACAGGCGCCATAGGTCCATGCAGGATCAAGTAAATTATAGCGGTGTCCGTAACCGGGAATACCACTGTCCACCAATAATTGAATAACTATATCTCGGGCAGTAACAATATGCATTGAGTTGCCTGCTATGTTTTCATTTCCAAAACTCATTGATGGCGAAAAGAATGTGATACGATCCCATGGATCAGAACCATCGCTTCCCGTATGCATCAGTTTCCAATCATGATCATCCTGGTCTTTTGCATGTTTTGTGGCGGCATTATAAATGCCGCTATCGGGTTGCAAAATAGAAAGTGGTTTTAATTTCTTAAGATCATTTATAAGTGTTGTTAGTGCTTTCACCTCCTCCTCGTTTGTATAATGCCAGGTGGTATCCGTGGTCTCTACATTTTTCCCATTCTTTGTAGTGCTGGAAAAAGTAACGCTGTAATTTTTATATCCTTTGCCGTATTTTTTTAATGTAGTCGTTGCATCATTCAGCATTGGCTGTAAATATTGAATGTATGATTTGGGGTTACTTCTAACCCTGTTGATCTCATAAAGCATTTCTCTTTCAGTAACTGTCATATAAGCACAGTTCTTTGCTGTGTTTAAAGAATCAATGACCTGGGATTTTGCGAGGGTTGAAAATAAAAGAAGAGTGGCTAAATAAAATAGTCGCATGAAATGGTGGTTTGTCCCTTAACGACAAACAATGATAAAAATTTTAAAGCAGTATGTCCTCGAATAAAATTGATAGGACTTTAACAAGTTGATTAGAAACGCCTGTTCAAAGTATAGCTAAAATCAAGATTTCCTACCAATAAATTACCTTTTGCATCAGTAAAGATCAAAACACCTTCATCAAGTTTTAAAAGATAAGTAGGAGTAGTTCCCCTATCAGGGGTCAATTCATAAATGATCCTGCCATCTTTGCCTGCAATGATCTTCCATGTTCCTGTCTTGCCTGGATATTGCAATGGGAGCATAGAGCTCCGGTTCAAAAGATAGGTTGTTGGTTCATTCTTATTCGAATAAAAAACGATAAGCCATTTCATTTTAATACAGGCTTGACTTGGGCGATTGATAGAAAAATCTCCGCAAAGCGTCCTTCCCTGGAATACAATGGAATCTTTTAAAACACTTTGTTTTGCGGTTAAATTAATTTGATTTGTTGCAGTTGGCTTTATATTATTTAAAGCATAGCTCCACCCTCCACCACCGATCAAAAGAGTATTGTCATTGTTAAGTATATGGAGCAGGTTGGCATTTAATTCGAAGAGTTTCAATACATGGCTGCCATTTTGCAGTATATAATTATTTTTATCTCTTTTTGAAATCCCGGACAGAACGATCTTTTTCCCTCCATCATAAAAACCATTTGTATTTGGCTTACCAATTCCATAATTACATTCCAAAGAATATTTGTTATCCGTAATGGATAATTTCCAACGGATAAAATCAATAGAGTCAATTAGCGAAATTCCGAGGAATGTTCTTACTAATGCATCAGCTGGTGTGCTAGCCGTGTAATTTGTTTCATTTGAACTAGCACAAGAAACTAATAATGTAATTGATAATAGTGTAGCGATGAGTTTCATAAAACATAGTTTCTACAAACTTCAGCCAGGCAAATGAAGTTAAAACCAAAGCTACACCTCTGGTATTATTTTCTTGATGAAATGTTTTAAAATTTGATCATGGTATACCCTTGAAGCTGGTAAGTGGTGATAGCTGTGAGTCCAGAACTGGCAACTTTGGTTCCCGCCACTAATTTTTTAGTATCAATATTCCTTTTTTGCATTGTTTGGCCGCACACATAAAACTCAACGCCGGCATCCATCAGCTCTTTTAATATTTCCAGGTTTGGATTATCACATTTAAATTTTTCCTTATAAAGTTCATTGCCAAAGACCGCATAAGTAGCCATTTTGCGCAGCACTACTACCATTTGAATATTTTCTTTTGGCACTCCTTCCGCGGCATGAAGGTTAACCAATGTTGCCAAAGCTTCAATGTATTCATTTAATGAATCGGGTTTTGAACCATTCTCATTAAGTTCAACAATGATCTTATATTTTATTGATGGATCTGGCTTATGATCAGCATTAGGCAGTTGAAAAACCGTTCCATACGATTTTATTACCGGGTTTACCTTTGTTTGCGCATTTAAGTGGCAGAAGACAGAAATGGAAAACAACAGCAAGCTTAGCTTTTTCATATCTTATTTATTTTATAAAGAAAATTATGAATTAGAATAAACAATACCCCGCCGTTTGTAATAATTCAGATGCAATATTATATGACCGGTATCTAGTGTGTAAGCTTTATCAATCCGATATGTGTTATCTGCCCGTCCGTTACAAGAATGCTTTCTCTTTCGGCATTTTTATAGGGAAGCAAAGCTTCCACTGCCAATTTCCAATTTTCGATATATAATTTTAAACAATGAATCGAAAGCTCAGTTTTGCAGCATGGGTTCCTGTTTGTCGGAAATACCCCATTAAACAGTCGCTTTTACACCCTTATATTCAAATATTTTCATCGCATCTTTATACCAGCAAAGCATTAATTATATTTATAAACCTAAAATTCTTTTATATGGAAAAGATAAATTTCTCCATCGATATCAATGCTCCAAAAGAAAAAGTATGGAATGTATTGTGGAATGATGATTCATATAGAAAGTGGACAAGTCCATTCGCTGAGGGATGCTATGCGAAAACTGATAATTGGAAAGAGGGTAGTAAAGTGTTATTTCTTGGGCCCGGTGGTGACGGAGGAATGGTTAGCAAGGTCGCTACAAATAAAAAAAATGAATTCATGTCGTTCGAGCATCTTGGTGTGGTAAAAGATGGGATAGAAGATACTGAAAGCGACAGTGCAAAAGGTTGGGCAGGAGCCAGGGAAAATTATAGATTAACGGATAATAATGGTAAAACAAAATTGGCCGTTGATATGGATAGCACTGATGAGTTCAAAGATTACTTTTTGAAAACGTGGCCAGTGGCCTTAGAAAAAGTAAAAGAGCTTTCAGAAAAAAATTAAGCGTTTAAAAATTCTAACATGCAAAAGATAACTCCCTTTCTCTGGTTCGATGGAAAAGCAGAAGAAGCAATTAAGCTTTATACTTCCGTCTTTAAAAATTCCAGGATCATCAACATTTCTTATTGGGGAAAAGGAGGTCCTTTCCCCGAAGGACAAGTAATGAATGGTGTATTTGAATTGGATGGACAAAAGTTCTATGCATTTGATGCAGGTCCGCAATTTAAATTCACAGAAGCCATATCTTTTTATGTTAACTGCGAAACCCAGGAAGAGATCGATCATTTTTGGAATAGACTCTACTTCTGATGGTGGGCAGGAAAGTATGTGCGGCTGGTTAAAAGATAAATTTGGGGTATCATGGCAGATCGTTCCCCCGGTATTGGGACAAATGCTTACTGATAAAGACAAAGCAAAAGCAGGCAGGGTCATGCAGGCCATGATGGAAATGAAAAAATTAATAATAGCTGATTTGAAAAAAGCCTATAACGGATAAAAAATATGGTGAAAGCGACCAAAGCAAAGAAAACTAAAATAGAAAAGCCCGTTCAAGACTGAAGAAGGGCTTTTCTGTTTTAAAAAAGAGTTAACTGCAAAGGGTTTTATTGGAAGATTAAAGACTCATCAATCTGATGCTGAACTAAAAAAGATCCAGCGATATTTTAAATCCGGAGAAGGGGATTATGGTCATGGCGATAAGTTTATGGGTGTAAAAATGGGAACCCTGTTTGCATTAGCAAAAGAATTTGGCGAAATGCCGATCGGGGAAATTGAAAAATTACTTGAAAGCCCGATACATGAAGTAAGGGCAGGTGCGGTAAGCATCATGGACAAGGCTTCACGTAATAAAAAGATCTCTAAAGAAAGATTAAAAGATTTTTTTGATCTGTATATGCGCCGTCACGATCGTATCAATAACTGGGATCTGTGTGATCTTGGCTGTCTGTATATGACCGGAAGTTATTTGTATGATAAATCTCATGATATTTTATATAAGCTTGCCTGTTCAAAAAATATTTGGGAAAGACGAACAGCGATCCTTAGCACTTGTTACTTCATAAGGCAAGGTGATCTGACCGATACATTTAAGATCGCTGAAATATTAGTTAATGATAAAGAAGATCTGATCCATAAAGCAACAGGCTGGATGTTACGGTTTGCAGGAGCAAAAGACAGGAAAAAATTAATTGCTTTCTTAGATAAACATGCTGCAACGATGCCGAGAACACTGCTACGTTATTCAATTGAACATTTTAGTAGTAAAGAAAGGGAGCACTATTTAAAAATGAAAACAGCTTAAATAAATTATTCCTTCAATCCCATTTTATTAATGAGCTGTTTAAAACGTGGATCTGATTTTAATTCTTTCAACATAGGATACCTGATGCAAAAGATCATGCCGAGACAGGCGATCCCAATTCTTTGATCATATGTTTTATTAAGGTATTCAAATGCAAGATCAAATTGTTTCATGCCGGTGTATAAAAAAGCATAGTCCATATGTAATAACACACCCGGCTCTTTTTCTTCTCTTAGCTTTAATTTTTGTTCTACTTCCAATGCTTTATCCTTCTGTCCGGCGGCTGCATAGGCGTGTCCAAGACTACTTAATCCTTTCAAAGGATTTCCAACAAGTTTGTGATATTGTTCAAAGTCTTTAACTGCTTTATCATTTTCACCCATTGCGAGATAGATCATTCCTCTTCCTTCAAATCCTCTTCTGAAGTTTGGTTCCATTTCAATGAGCTTATTGTATTGCTCAAGCCCTTCACTAAATCGTCCGGCAAAGGAATAAGCGTCTCCAAGTGTACTTATTAGTGGCAAAGACAGCGGATCCAGGGCAAGAGCCTGTTGAATTTTTTCAATTGCTTTTTCAAAATCCCCTTTTGCGATAAGGAACCACCCATGCACCTGGTTAAAGAGTGAAGAATTTAATCCCAGCTCATTTGCTTTATTAAGTGATGCTTCGGCGCCTTCAAAATCCCAGTTGTGATAAAACTTGATCGTAGCAAGTGATAAATAAGATTCTGCATGGTTAGGATCAAGCTCGATCGCTTTCAGTGTATAATCTTTTGCTTTGGGATATGCTTCTGTTGGTGGCATCAAGCCGGAGGAACCCATAAAAGAATAACAATAGGAGAGAGAGCAATAGGGCAAAGCAAAATTTGGATCAAGCTTAATTGCTTCTTCAAAAGTTTTAATTGCGCTTAGTATGTCTTCCGGGTTTGATTTATTCCAATAATAACGGCCCTTTAAATATAAATTGTAGGCATCGATATTTTCCGTTGGCGGTTTTATTACATTTTCTTTTTTATCAGTAATGGCAAAATTTTCTTTTAACCGGTTCACGATTTTTCTCGCTATTTCATCCTGCACATCAAAAATATCTTCCAGTTCACTATTATAAGTTTCTGACCAGACATGGTAGCCATCCGCAGTATTTATTAACTGAACATTTATCCTGATCTTTTTTCCGGCTTTTCTTACTGTGCCTTCTAGTATATTAGCGACACCAAGTTTATTTCCTATCTCCCTCACATCTTCATTCTTTCCTTTAAACGAAAAAGAAGATGTACGAGCCGTTACTTGTATTCCCTCAACATGTGTCAGTGAATTAAGTATCTCTTCTGAAATTCCATCGCTGAAATATTCATTTTCCGGATCAGCACTCATATTTACAAATGGAAGTACCGCGATACTTTTATCGCTGCCTGCTTTTATCCCTATTTGTGCGGATGTTGGAGTAACCAATCCTTCATTGGCAACGGCGTGAACAGTTACCGGCATCTTCACGTTCTTCAAAATGAATTTTCCTAGAGGAATTGTTTTTATTTCCTTTTGGTTTTTTACTTCATCAAAAACTTTATCCGAAATGAGAATTGCGCCGGGAACTGCGATCGACTCAATTCGAGAAGCAACATTTACACAATCGCCGTACAAGCCTTTTGTATCGTAAACAACATCACCGGAATTAATACCGATCCTCAGCTTCACCTTAGGTTCTTTTTGTAATTCTTTTTGAATTTCAATTCCACATTTTACTGCATCAATGGCGCTGTCGAAAATGCTTAATGTACCATCACCAAAAAACTGGACAATGGTCCCGTTATATGAAGGAATAAGAGTTTCTAATGTTTGCTGCTGCCTGTTCCGCAAAACCTTTGCCTTTGCTTCATCTTCCTGCATCATTGCGGTAAAGCCTGTCATGTCCGCAAACATGATCGCTACCAGCTTTCGCATTTGTGTATCAGGGGTACTCTTATCAATTGTAGGGTTGTCCATTTTTTTCTTAATGATGTGAGAATTTTTCCGATGACAAAAATAGAGTAATTCAACTTGCCCGGCTTGCCATTCGTCCATAGGATGATAAAATCCCGCAAAAATTTTGCCTTATTCATAATTTAAGAGTCTAACTGCAATTTTTTTTGAAAGCAGAAAAAATGTAAAATTAAACAATGGCAATATTTTCCAGGTAGGCGGCAGAAAGAAGGCTAAAAATAAATTGAGATATTATAAGTGCTCAGTTGTTGCATTTATTTTTATTGTAGATTCATGGTTGAAAAAACATATTATGCCATCAAAGACCGATTGGCCGAAAGCCATACAGCCGCTGCTAAAGAAATATAAAGACACAAAGCATCCGTTAGAGTATAAAAATATTTATCAATTATTAGTAATGGTTGTTTTATCAGCGCAGGATTCCGATAAAAATATTAATACTAACATAGCTCCAAAATTATTTGAAGCACACCCGGACATGAAAGCTTTATCAAAAGCTACCGAAGAAACATTATTTCCATTTATAAGTAAAGTGAGAAACTTTGGTAATAAAGCTAAATGGTTAACAGAGATTGCAAAGACTATTAAAGAAGATAAAAATATTCCGCTTACTCATGAAGGGCTTACCGCATTAAAAGGTATTGGAAGTAAATCAGCCAATGTTATTTTGCGTGAGGCTGGTAAACCAGCCGAAGGTGTGATCGTTGACTTACATGTTGTACGTGTCGCTCCGCGACTTGGTATAGCAACAGGAGCCGACCCCAAAAAAATTGAAAAGCAGATAAAAGAAATACTACCGCAAAAAGACTGGGATGCAGGAATGGCAATGTCATTTCTTGGCAGGGAAATATGCAGGCCTCAACCCAAATGTGAGATCTGTTTGATGAATAAAGTTTGTGAATATTATAAAACAAATAGCTGAGAGAATTGTTTTTTTGAAAAACAATCATAGGTCAAGAGCTTATTGATGATTGTACCATATATTGCCTTAAAATATTACAGCATGTCACAAAAGAAAATCATAACAGTATTTGGAGCTACCGGTGCACAGGGCGGCGGATTGGTCCGTGCAATTCTTCATGATAAGCACAGCGAGTTCGCTGTTCGTGCTGTTACACGGGACCCGGATTCAGAACATGCAACTAACCTCGCAGCTATGGGTGCAGATATCGTTGTTGCTGATATTGATAATGCAGAGGATGTACAGAAAGCAATGAATGGTGCTTATGGCGCTTTTTGTGTTACTTTTTTCTGGGCGCATTTTTCTCCGGAGAAAGAAATGGCAGAAGCAAAGATCATGGCTGAGGCCGCAAAAAATGCAGGCTTAAAACATGTAATATGGTCAACATTGGAAGATACCCGTCATTACATTCCGCTTACAGATAACCGTATGCCAACTTTACAAGGGAAATATAAAGTGCCGCATTTTGATGCTAAAGGAGAATCAGATCAATATTTTATTGATGCCGGTGTACCGACTACTTTTTTACTTGCATCCTTTTATTGGGAAAATTTGATCTATTTCGGAGCAGGACCTAAACGAGGTGAGGATGGAGTATTAGCCATTACATTTCCAATGGGCGATAAAAAACTTTCAGGTATTGGATCTGCTGACATTGGTAAATGTGCCTATGGTATTTTTAAAAAAGGAACTGACCTTATTGGAAAAAGAATTGGGGTTGCAGGTGATGAGCCCACTTGCAGCCAGATGGCCGCATCATTAACAAAGGCTTTAGGTGAAGAAGTAAGATATAATAGCGTATCTCCCGACCTGTATAGAAGTTTTGGTTTTCCCGGAGCAGATGAATTGGGAAATATGTTCCAGTTCTATCACGACTTTGAGGAAGTGTGTGTTTCTACACGACATGTGCCGTATTCAAGACAGTTAGATCCCGCTTTACAGGACTTTGATACATGGCTTAAACACAATGCAAAGAAAATTCCGCTCGACTAAGCTATTCTTGGTTTAAAATATCGAAAAGCCAGCTAATGAGCTGGCTTTTTTGTGCTCAAAAGTTTAAACTCATCATATCACATAATTTTTGTCATTTAACAATATAACAAATGTCATGAACGAGAGAAATGGTTGATTTTATCTTGCATTTTATTATTTAATCAAACGTCAATTTATTGTTATGAAACAGGAATATTGGATCAACGTAAAACATGTAGATAACAGGCTTGTAATATTTCTTAATGGCGAAACTGTATGGGACAGTGGTATTGTGCATGGAGATCCTGCCATAGATCAGTTCATTAATATAACTGACAATCTGAAGGCTCATCCTGAGCATACAAATGAATTGATTTTTGAAGGATTCAATGACTCGTATACGGAAAAAAATGACGGCAGTGAATTTAATCCCTGGCATTTTAGTTATCGCGTTTTTAAAAGGGAAGTAAATGGTTCTGGTAATGTTGTTAAGGAAAAAGAGATGTTGAATCCATACAATGAAAAGCATTTGTCAAATCCAAATATCAAGGCAATTGAGAACTCTTACCAGATCATTTTAAAGGATAAGGAGTATAAAGTAATTTCCAATTCACTTTCGCAGCATTTTTACAAATGATCCCCGGGATATAAACAGCGCTGCAAAAATTAAAATAAAATGTTTAACGCTTAACAAAAAGTCCGGCAGTGCCGGACTTTTAAATAGTATAGGTTTTAAAACAATCTTTCCTGCGGAGGTTTTATCCCCTGGAGACGGATATAAATGGTAGTTTGTCCGCGGTGATGCGCTTGATGTTCTATTGCTTTATTTATCAGCGCATATCTTGTTTCCTCATATCCCCCGAACGGTAATTTCTTTTTTTCGCCCCATTTGGTGATGTCGCTACTTTTTGCTGCGCTAATAGCATAATCATAACTGGTCGTTACAAAATACATAACGGAGTCTTTAGTCTGAGCACTGACCCTTTGTTCCAGATCTTGCGGGAAAGGAGGAGCTGTTTGATCTGTCGCTAATAACATAAAGAATACATTAGCACCAGCCAAATGCAGCATTTGTTGTGCGAAACTACGGATGCTGTCCACGGCCTTAAAAGAATATTTATTGGCCGGCATCGTATTCAGATAATCAATGGTATAAGCTTTTGACCTTTCCCATTCTTTTACCATTTGAGCTTTTATGTCATCAGCGCTTAATGATTGGGCATTAATGATCGCCGGAGTTACTAAAACAAAAAGTGACAGCAATAAAACTGCCATTAAAAGATTTTTTTTCATAAACAAGTTTTTTTGGATAAGCAATTTACTGAAAAAGACAGTGCGGCCTATTTAAATTGTAAAAGCACAAAATTTGCTGTTTGGTTCTCAATTATTTTGACAGAGAAATTTCTGCCAGGCTCAATCCATATATAATGCGACGGTTTCATGATCCGATCTTGTACTGTATCGTTTATTTTGAATTCAACAACAGATCCAGATTTGCTTATAAGAAGATAGCCATCTGCTGAAGCGGGCAATTGTAAATTGCTTGCTGGTTTTAATTCGAGATTGTAGCCAATTACCTGTTGCTCGTTAAATAATAATTTTAAAGCCGGGTTTTGTAAAATAGCTATGTTCTTTTTTTGTTTTGTGCTGGTAAGTTCAATATCCATTACATGAAACCAGCTTGTGTCTTCATTCCAGACCCGGTGAGTACGTGGGGTATTTAGGTTATCATAGGACACCTCACCCGTAATGTTGGCACCTTTTTGAGGTTGTTTGCCGATAAGTTGTGAACCGACATTTGTATTTGTAAAAATTATAAATACAGAGGGTGTATTATGCAAATGGTACAATGTTGTATCTCCCGGGGCTAAATGCACATCAAGTATACGGGCAAATTCATTTTCGAAAACATTGTGATGCCTTGGTTCATTTCTAACTTGCACCTGGGCTGAAACCAGGAACGTGCTGCAAAGAGCTGAAATCACCAGTAAATATTTTCTCATACTTTTAAAGGTAGGGTTTATTTAAAAAAGTAAGTAAGTAGCAGTATACTTCGATAAATTTGATAATTAAAATTTTGATATGATACAAGTAAAAGGATTTGCAGCATTAGACCCAACTTCACCGCTGGAGTCATACAATTTTGAACGTAGAGATCTAAGAGAGCATGACGTGCTGGTCGATATTTTATTTTCTGGTGTTTGTCATTCTGATCTGCACCAGGTCAGAGACGAGTGGGGGGGCTCTATTTATCCAATGGTTCCGGGACATGAAATAGTTGGAAAGGTGATCAAAGTTGGAAGTCATGTAAAGAAATTCAAAGTTGGTGATAGAGCCGGTGTTGGTGTGATGGTTGACAGTTGCAGGCAATGCAAACCCTGTAACAATTATATGGAGCAATATTGTGCAGAAGGAATGACGGGTACTTATAATAATTATGAAAGAGATAATATAACTCTTGCACAAGGTGGTTACAGCACCCAGATCGTTTGTGATGAAAGATGGGTGTATCATGTTTCAGACAAACTCGATCTTGCAGGAGTAGCACCTTTACTTTGTGCTGGCATCACCACTTATTCTCCATTGAAATTTGCCAAAGTAAAACCGGGAGATAGGGTGGCAGTAGCTGGTCTTGGTGGTCTTGGGCACATGGCTGTAAAATTTGCGGTTGCCATGGGTGCCGAAGTTACTATGCTGAGCACTTCACCATCAAAAGCAAAAGATGCAAAGCAACTCGGGGCACATCATTTTGTTTTAAGCACCGATGAAACAGCAATGAAGAAACATCACAGTCATTTTGATGTTATAGTAGATACTGTTAGCGCTGATCATGACTATGAAGTGTATTTAAAGTTGCTGGATCTTCATGGCAAATTATTAGTTGTCGGTTTGCCAAAAAATGAACCACATCTTAATCCATTTGAATTAATTAAGAACAGGAGAAGTATAATTGGTTCTATGATCGGTGGTACAGTTGAGACACAAGAGATGCTTGATTTTTGTGAAGAAAAAAATATTGTATCCGAGGTGGAAGTGATACCTATGCAAAAAATTAATGAAGCCTATGTACGATTGCTGAAAAGCGATGTGAAATACAGGTTCGTAATTGATATGGCAAGTTTGAAGTAGTTGAAACTATTTTTTTTGTGTACCCAGCCATATTAAAGCATCCACGATCATTTTATCCTGGATGTCATTCCCAAATTGGAACGATAATTCTTTGTTTGTCCGGTTATCGTAGTCAATATCGTTGTGACCCATATTGACATAAAGCATTTTGTAATTCTTATTGGTCCAAACAACCGGATAATAACCGCTATGCCATATTTCAGTTTGCTTTGGTCCATTTCCCAATGGAAAACTTGTTGCGTCTATCGACAAAAGAATTTTTATATCTGGATTTAAACGAATGTCTTTTTCCCAGCGATACCATTCATTTGGTGATGACTTAAAAGTTATGGGTAAATTTTTTGTAGCAGGATGTGTGGTGTCCTCAACTCTCAGGATGGCTGAAGTAGGATGCCATGTATTGCTTTTATATTGCCCTGCGCCAATGAATGTATTGTGATACCAATCCCAATTTTGAGGAAATTCAGAATTATTTAAGGCAAATCCTGCAAAATGAAAACCGATAAATGCGCCGCCTTTGTCCATGTATTTTTTAAAAGCATCTCTTTGTGTTGTTTTTTCAGGTCTTGTATCCAGAAAGACCACAACCTGGTAATTAGAAAGAAATTCTTCATTAAGATTGCTCCAGATACTTGTAGAATCATAAGAGAAATTATATAAAGCTCCCATTTGAGGAAACCATTTATTGGCCTCATGAACAAAGCTTATATGTGCAAGATCTTCTTTAGCAGTATAGAACCCGATCACTTTAAATAAGGGAGCTTTATTTTGTGCATTCAAGTTTGCAATAAAGCAAAAGAAAAAACAAGAAAGCAGGATCTTATGGAAATATTTGTTTGTAATTTTAATCATTAGTATTTCAACATTAATTACCGGATCAGGGTAGAGGTCCCTTTCTGTTTATAAATTACATCATTTACTCCAATTCCTTCTGCCATCCAAACCACAACTTGTGATGATTGCGCTTTGCCATTGATCATCCCGTTCCAGCCCCTGGGATCGTCTTTCATATCAAAGACCAATTGCCCCCAACGATTATAAACTCTGAAATATTTAAACTCTTTCATCCCAACCGGAATTGGTTTTAAATAATCATTTAGCCCGTCCTGGTTAGGTGTAAACCCGGAAGGCACATAAAATTTTACTTCTTTAAAAACTTTTACGAGTTGCGTATCCACTGTCACACATCCTGCTGCAGTTTCAATTACAATTGTATAAAGCTTATCAGTTGTTCCGTTGAATGTAGGAACAAGGCTACTTGAAGAATTTAAAAATGTAGCAGGACTCCATTCAACACCAATACCAAAGTCTCTTGCTTTTAACTGATGCGGATAATTTACCACAGCATATTCGATCGGATAGGTGATTCCAGGGCGAGGCGCCTCGATCGAAACGATCTTTTCTTCTGTTAAGGCAATACAACCATCGGCATTAGTAAGCATGGCACGATAAGCACCAGATTGATTTGCTCTATACCGAACACTGTGCTGGTTATTTATCGGGAAATTATCTTTCAGCCATTGAATGTTATTTGTAGGATTAACAAAAAACACAGTACTGTCACCACTGGTGATGCAATAAGCAAGTTTGCCAACAACTCTTATTGAAGTATCAATGACCGATGCCATCACAACGACGCTGTCCTTCTCAGCGCAGCCTCCCCCTGCACTGCTGGTTGTAAGTACATATGTAGTTGTAACCATTGGCCCGGCTCGTGGATTAGCAATATATGGATCAGACAATCCTATTTGCGGACTCCAACTATAGGCCAATCCCGGTTTCGCGTTGGCGCCGATCGGTACCGGGTTAGCATTGCAGGAAAGTGTATCTCTTCCTGCATTGGAAATGACGGTTAAAGTATCTATTAATCTGGCATAAAGCGTATCGCGACAGCCATACCCATCATAAGGTTCTACCTGAACAGCAATAACAGTTCCGACTGGCGGAGGCGGATTAAAGATGAATACTCTGCGAGTGTCCCAGTGTTTGAGAGAAATTGTTATTAAACCATGTATAGTTCTGATAACCAAAAGGAGCAGTTACGTTAACGAAAGCGTCGTCAGGGCAATAAGTAGCTCCAACGAACTCACTGCTGCACTCAGAATTCACATCTATATAGGCGTATCCAAAGTGGCGGGTAAATGTGCAATCTGCGGTTTTAAAAAATAGACGGATTGTTTTACCTGCATTGTTATTAAGGTTTATACTTACTGCTGACCAATCCTTGCACCAAACATTTGTGGTATCCTGCTGAGTGCTCGCAAGAAAAAAACCGGGAAGTATATTTCCAAATGGAATAAAAGTAAATGAGGAACAATTAAGAACCGTATTGTCTGTTATATTGGTTACCTCGATCTCTAATCTTGGTTGCTGAAAAAGTTCGTGGTTAGGATCCTGGAAAACGACTGCGTAATGATAGATAAGTGAATAAACATCCTGTCCGGCAGGAATGGTGAATTCATAGGATATCCCTTCGGCCTGCCCACCGCCGGTATTATTTCCAAGTCTTATAGAATTTCCACTTCCATTTGGACAGTTCACAGGGAATCCGCCAAAAGGATCCACCTCTGTGCTGTTCGTATACATAGTATGCTGGTTAGGCACCGGGCCACCTGATGGAGAAAGATTAATTGTATTTACCCCCCCGGATGCAGACACATTTCCTGTGTAGCAGGTCCAGTGATCAAAAGTGCCTGTTTCGAAATCAATATTTGGAGGACATTGAGAATAAGACTGAAAATAGAAGAGAGTACAAAAAACAAGAGACAGAAAAAATTGCGCACATATAAAAGACGGGAAATTTCTATTTGTACCAGTTTCTCCGGGTATTTGCACAATTTTTAGATTGAATATTAAAGATAAAACTTACTTAAGTAAAAACGGCAGACTTTTCAAATAGGTTGCCAATTAAAAGCCTTTATAAAGACTTGATCAGCAAATACTGGTTTAAAAGCCGCTTTGATTTTATTATTGAAGATTGTAATGGCATCTTCATTCGGTTATTAGTAAATTTGCCATATTAAAATTTGACTATGAGATCCTTTTTTAGCAGTCTGGTTTGTTTGTTATTTGTCAGTAGTTCATTTGGTCAAAAAAGCGATCCGAAAGTATCTACGCCAGATCCCAATAAAAAAATACAAGTAGTGGAGACAGCCTGCGGCGAATGCCAGTTTAAACTGACTGGTAAAGGATGTGACCTTGCTGTGAGAGTAGATGGCAAAGCTTACTTTGTTGACGGCACAGATATTGACTCACATGGTGACGCACATGCAAAAGATGGCTTTTGCAATGCTGTTAGAAAAGCAGAAGTTCAGGGGGAGATAGTAAATGATCGTTTTAAAGTAACTTATTTTAAAGTGCTCAAAAACGCTGATAAAAAAGAATCGCCTGCCACACAAAAAAATTAGCATCTTATTAATTCATAGATCAGTGTTTCCTTTTTATAATTTATTTTTAATGGCGGGAATAATTATCCCGTTTATTTAATTATCAGCTCCAATCAAAATTGGTTTTCACTAACTTCACAGCCCAACATTCAACCTATGCCCGAACATTCTCATCAATTAGCTGCAATTCTTTTTGCAGACATAGTGAATTATACCGCTATGATGCAGGAAGATGAAAACACGGCATTGGAAAAGATCACCCGTTTCCGGCATGTAATTGATATTATTGTTGAAGAGTTGGAAGGAAAGGTCATTCAGTATTACGGTGATGGATGTCTTGTTCTTTTCAACAGCGCTACGGACGCTGTGGAGTTCGCCAAACTTTTACAAACAGATTTTAATGAAGAGCCAAAAGTGCCTGTACGTATCGGCATTCACATGGGTGATGTGCTGATCCGCGATGGAAATGTTTTTGGTGATGTAGTGAATATAGCTTCCCGCATCCAGGCATTATCACCTCCCGGTGGCATATATGTTTCTGAAATGGTTTACAGGAATATTGCCAATAAAAAAGGAATGGATTCGGTTTTTATAAAAGAAGAATTTCTGAAGAATGTAAAAACTCCTGTCAGGATCTATGAAGTGCTGACAGAATATAGTAAAACAGTTTACCATACAGGGCCGAATGATGAGCAAGTGGCAATTGATGAAAACAGCATTGCTGTTTTGCCATTTGTAAATATGAGCAGCGATAAAGAACAGGAATATTTCAGCGATGGGCTTACGGAGGATATTATTACTCAACTTTCAAAAATAAAATCGTTTAAAGTAATTTCCCGTACATCTGTAACGCAATATAAGAAGACACCAAAAACGATCAGGGAAATTGGGAAAGAACTTGGTGTTGCTACAATTCTTGAAGGAAGTGTACAACGATCACTGAAACAAGTTCGCATAACTGCACAGCTTATTAATGCAGTTACTGATGAACATTTATGGTCAGAATCATATGACCGTCCGGTTGATGATATTTTCACCATTCAACGTGAGGTTGCACTGGCAATTGCATCGGTACTTAATACAACCCTTACAAAAAAGGAATCGCAGCAACTGGATTATGTGCCAACAGTGAATTTGCAGGCATATGATTTTTATATGCGTGGAAAATTTCTGATTGAAAAAAGAAATAAGACCGATCTCTTAGTTGCAAGAGAACTTTTTCAGCAGGCGGTAACAAAGGACAGAACATTTGCTGATGCTTATTCAGGGCTTGCCACCACTTATTTGCTTTCTTCATTTCGTGGATATGAAGATCCGGTAAGAATGCTTTGGCTCGCTAAAAAGAATATTGATACTGCACTTGGTCTTGATCCTTCTTCCGGCGAAATACAGGCCACACTTGGATATTGGTATCATCAAACATTTGACTGGCATGCAGCGGAGATAACCTATCGTCGTGCTATTGATCTGAATGCCAACCAGGCCAATGTGTATTTATGGCTCGGCATTTTGTTAGAGGCGAAAGAAGAAAAAGAAGAGGCGTTAAAAATTTATGTGCAGGGCACCGAATTGAATCCGATGTGGGACTACCTTGTCGAAAATAGGATCAGGGCTCTTGTAAATAATAACCAGAATGACGAAGCGATCGCTTTGCAAAAAAAACTTATAGAAAAAGCGGCTGTTGATCCATCATTACAAAAAATTTATTACGAAGATCTTTCCCGGTTATATTGGTTTTTTAATAATAAAGAGGAAGCGATCGCAGCTGCTGAAAAATCAAGGAACAAAGCATTAATAAAATTCTATTCTGATGGCGATTATTCTGCAATGGAAAAAGAAGTGGATAAGACTTATAATGAGTTAAAAGAAAAGAGTGAATATGTTTCGCAGGTGTGGATGGGTATAGATTATGCAAGAGCCGGTGCAAGAGATAAGGCGCTTGATTGTTTTAATAATGCAATTGCGTTAAAAGAAACGGCGATCACATTTTTATTGCTCAGGCATTTTGATTTTTTAAATATCAAATACCTGAGCATGGCATTGATCACAAGAAAGATCAGGCAAACGATCAATTTCTAAAAGACTTAATAACACTCCAAAGCTGTTAATATTCCAATAGTAAATAAAAGGCAGCCCGATAACTTTCAGCTTTTAATTCTGAATGTTACCGGGTTAAAAATTTATCAGTAGGAAGATATTAGATAACGATCACACTATTGCTTCCGCCAAATTCGTTGGGAACCTCTTTATCAGCCTCAGGATCATTCAGCCACAAAGTTTCATTAACTAAGTATTTGAATTCATGTGTAGAGTCTTTCGGCAGGTTTACATCGGCGCTGAAACTTCCGTCTTTCTTCTTGCTCATGATAACAGACTTTTTCCAGTCGCTATTGAGACCAAGAATTTCAATAGTTTCAGCAGCATCTGCTGCGAATGAAAATTTTACTTTGCAATACTCTTTTGTTTTGTAATAGGTTTTTTGTACCATTTTCTTTCTTTTAAGTTTTTAAATCTGTCTTAAACTACCGTTCATAAGCAAGGCACATCGTGAAAACGGACCAAAACGGGACTTTCGTTGCTCTTAATACCGCAAAGTTACATATGTAACCTTTCGATAAGATCTATTTATTAAGTACGATTTCCATTTGTGGATTACTTGTGAAGACAAAATAGATTTTTCCATTTCTATAAAAATTTCAATTTTTATGAAATGAAGATCCGTGTAGCAGAAATAAAAGATATACCTCAAATACAGGTTGTCCGAAACCTTGTAAAAGAAAATCGTTTGTCAGATCCTGCCCTGGTTCCTGATAGTGATGTGGAAGATTATATAACCCGCCGCGGCAGGGGGTGGGTGTATGAGATCAATGAACAGATCATTGGGTTTGCTATTGCAGACCTGCTCGATAATAACATTTGGGCTTTGTTCGTTCATCCGGGTTTTGAAAAATTGGGGATCGGCAAAAAATTACATGATGAAATGATGAACTGGTATTTCTCACAAACAGATAAAACTGTTTGGTTGGGAACTTCACCAAAAACAAGAGCCGAATTGTTTTATCGCAAAGCCGGGTGGAAAGAAGTCGGCGTACATGCCAAAGGCGAAATAAAATTTGAGATGACAAAGGACGAATGGGGATCTTTACAATTATAATTATTATAAATGCTTGCGCTAAACTTTACTCCCTTTCCTGAATTAAAAACTCAACGACTTTTATTAAGAAAGCTTGAAAAAACTGATGCTAATGAAATGTTTTTTCTTCGTTCAAATGAAGATGTATTGCGTTACATAGGAAGGGAGCCAACAAAAACGATTGCCGAGGCAGAAGAATTTATTAATATGATCAATAAAAATGTAGATGGGAATGAATCAATTCTCTGGGGAATTACATTCTTAAATGATCCATCATTGGTTATCGGGACAATTTGTATATGGAATTTTAAAAAGGAAAATTATCGTGGCGAAATTGGTTATATGCTTCATCCCGATCATTGGCGAAAAGGAATAATGAAAGAAGCTATCAATGCTGTAGTTGATTATGGCTTTACTGTTTTAAACTTGCACAGTATTGAGGCATTACTTGATCCCAAAAATATTGCATCATCTTCTGTTTTGGAAAGTACTGGTTTTGTAAAGGAAGGTCATATAAAAGAAAGTCTTTATTTCAATGGGGATTTTAAGGATGAAGCTATTTATTCAAAATTGAAGAAAGCGAACTAAATTTTCTCTCGCAAGGAAATAAAGTGTCTGTATAGTTATATTTGTAATGATGATCTCATCTCTTAACGAATTTAAAAATCCATTTTTTATTGGCATTGCCGGAACCGGCATGAGTGCATTGGCTCAATACCTGCAGGGTATTGGTAAAAATGTTTCCGGCAGTGATCGCTATTTTAAAGAAGGCGAGTTTAATGAAACAAAAGATAAACTGGAAGCAGAAGGGATCAAATGTCTTTTGCAGGACGGCTCTGGCATTAATAATAAAACAGATATTGTAGTTGTAAGTACGGCAATTGAAGATACAGTGTATGAAGTGCAGAAGGCAAAACAACTGAATATCCCGGTCATTAAGCGAAGTGAACTGCTTGCTTTGATCGCAGAAAGTAAAAAAACTATTGCAGTTGGCGGTACTTCCGGAAAAAGTACAACAACTGCTATGTTGTTTGCAATACTTGAGTATGCAGGCATGGAGCCAAGTATTATTAGTGGTGCAGGACTTACAAGTATCATTAAAGAAGGTAAGATCGGAAATGCAAAAGTGGGAAAAGGCGATTGGTTAGTGATCGAAGCAGATGAAAGCGACGGATCAATTATTCATTACAAACCTGAAATTGGATTGTTGCTGAATATTGATAAAGACCATAAGGAAATTGACACCTTGATGGAAATTTTTACTGTATTTAAAAATAATAGCAAAAAATTTGTGGTCAATCAATCACATCCATTGGCAAGAAAGCTATCTGTGGATATAAAGAATGATTTTTCCATCGATGAAGAGTTTCCCGCTGGCTATACGGCGAAAGATTTTATGCAGTCAGGATTTAGTATTCAATATTCAATATTCAATGTTCAATTTTCAATTAATGCTATCGGAAAGCACAATATGGAAAATGCAGTTGCCGCTGCCTCGGTTGCTCATCAAATTGGAGTTGATCTTAAAACAAGTGTGGCCGCTTTAAAAAATTATGAAGGGATTTATCGCCGCAGCCAGGTTTATGGAAACAAGAATGGAGTTTGGCTAATTGATGATTATGCTCATAATCCTGTAAAATGTGCAGCAAGCATCGTGGCATGTCAGCCGGTAGCAAAAAAAGTGATCGCATGGTTTCAGCCGCATGGTTATGCACCGACAAAATTTTTGCGAAACGATTTTGTTGATGAAATATGCAAAGGCCCTGAGACCGATAGATGAAATATGGATGAGTGAAATATTTTATGCGGGCGGTACAACTACAAAAGATATTTCTTCAAATGATCTGATCAATGATTTAAAAGCGAAGGGTGTTAATGCTTTTTTTGTTGAGAACAGGAACGACCTTGTTTCATCCGTTCGTTCTCATCTCAGTGATAATTGTGTACTATTGCTGATGGGAGCAAGGGATCCTTCATTAGAACAATTTGCAAAGCAAGTTTGGAATGAATTATAAAAATGGCAACACTTATATCTAATATTAAGCAGTTGGTGGGGGTAAGAGAAGATTCTAAACTTCTTAAAGGGAAAGAATTGTCTGTACTTCCCTCTGTTGAAAATGCTTATATGATCATTGAGAATGGTTTGATTGCAGAATATGGGAGTATGCAAAACTTCAAACTTCAAACTACAAACTTCAAACAAGCCATTGATGCGACAGGTCAGTTCGTTTTTCCATGCTGGTGTGATTCACATACACATTTGGTTTTTGCTGCAAGCAGGGAAGAAGAATTTGTTGATAAAATAAAAGGAATGAGTTATGAGGAGATCGCTGCAAAAGGCGGTGGCATTTTAAATTCAGCTAAGAAGTTGAATGCAATGAGTGAAGATGAACTTTTTAATATTTCATGGAAAAGATTGAATGAAGTGATAAAGCTGGGAACAGGTGCGATCGAAATTAAAAGTGGTTATGGGTTGTCTGTAGAAGGTGAACTAAAGATGTTGCGTGTGATCAAAAGATTAAAAGAAAAATCTGCGATCCCGATCAAAGCAACTTTTCTTGGAGCCCATACTTACCCATTAGAATACAGAGAGAATCACAAGGGTTATATAGATATTATCATCAGTGAAATGTTGCCTGTGATCGCAAAAGAAAAACTGGCAGATTATATTGATGTGTTTTGTGAGAATGGATTTTTTTCAGTGGAAGAAACTGAAACGATCTGTAAAGCAGGCATGCGTTATGGATTGAAAGCAAAGATCCATGCGAATCAACTTAATTTTTCCGGGGGAGTAGAGATTGGTATAAAACTTAATGCAGTTTCGGTAGATCATTTGGAAACTGTGAACGGTGATATTATTAATAAGCTTGCAAATTCTCAAACTATCGGAACGCTTTTACCAACGGCAGCATTTTTTCTTCGTATGCCATTTCAGCCGGCAAGGCAAATGATAGATGCAGGATGTGCGATCGCTTTGGCTTCTGATCATAATCCCGGTTCATCTCCTTCGGGAAATATGAATTTAGTTGTAGCAATGAGTTGCACAGGAATGAAGATGTTACCTGAAGAAGCTATTAATGCTGCTACACTCAATGGCGCTTTTGCTATGGAACTACAAAATGAAGTCGGAAGCATAACTGTTGGTAAGAAAGCAAACCTGATCTTTACAAGATCTATCCCTTCATTGGCCTATATACCTTATGCTTTCGGTTCGAACCTAATTGATAAGGTGATGATAAACGGTGAAATTGTTTAACGATCTATTTTTTCAACTCAGCCCATTTCTTTTTTAGAAGCATCATTTGCTGATCTAGTTCTTTTACTGCAGTTTACCATTTGTGATGTTGGCGGCATTTCACTATCCTGTAATATGTTAAAGACAGAAGCATAACCAGCATTTAATCTTCCAAAGCTTGGCTCTGTGCTTCCTTGTTGTGTGTTTTCTAATTCGCCTGCTGTTTTATCTTTCTTATTTAACTCATCTGAGTTTGTGATCTTATTTTTAAGACCAGAACGAAACAAACGGATATCATCCAAAATTTTCATACACTCTTTTCTTCCGTTATAGCATTGTAAAGAAAGATCATATTGTATTTGCAGATCCTTCAAACTTGTTTTTACCCGTGGATCCATTTTTATCGTTAGAGATTGTTCATGCACTTTGCCATCAATGGTTAATCGGATCGTATAATTGCCCGGCATTACCCACGGGGCAGTTGGGTTAGGTGCTGTATTCATATAGTTTGCTGAAATAGGATAGGAAGGAGGAATGTTCAATGGATCTAATTTCATATCCCACATAAATCGATGATGTCCTTCTTTGGTTAATAATATCTGTTGTGGGCGAATCCAGTAGTGAGGAATATTTACATTGCCAATTTTATATAATGTGTCTTTGCTTGAATAAGACCTGAGCTTTATCGTTTTGCCAACATCACTTTTTGGAATGATCTCAAGTGTAATATCGTTTGCTTCTTCATTTAAATAATAATCGATCATTGCCCCATCAGGTGGATTTTCTCCTGCAGGCTCTTCCTGTGGTACAGGTGTATCCGTATACATGCTCCAGCGTACACGATAAGTGTTTTGCGGTTTGTATAAAATTGTAGGTGAAGCAGAAAGTTGTTCGGTTAATTGGCGTAGCGGAGTGATATTATCCAGTATCCAGAAACTTCTTCCATGTGTACCAACAACAATATCATCATCTTTAATGACAAGATCACGAATAGAAGTAGCCGGCATATTCAATCGTAGGCTTTGCCAGTTTTCTCCATCATCAAAAGAAACATACACGGCTCTTTCACTTCCTGCAAATAATAATCCTTTTCGAACAGGATCTTCTCTTACAACATTGATCGGATCATTTGGTAATCCATTTACAATTTCTTTCCATGTTTTGCCGCCATCATTTGTTTTGTAAATATGCGGACGCATATCATCGCAACGAATACGGTTGACAGCAGCATAAGCAGTGTTCACATCAGAATGACTTGCATCCATCAATGAAACCTTACTCCAGCTTGTGATCTCCGGAGGCGTTACATTCTTCCATGTTTTTCCTCCATCTCTTGTTACATGTATTAATCCATCATCTGTACCGCACCAGATCGTATTGATATCTTTATAAGAAGGAGCAACTGTATAAATCACTCCACGTCTTGGCATTGTCTTCATGTCATTGGTTGTATAAATACCAACACTTGATGGAATGTCCCAACTTTCTCTTGTAAGATCCGGACTGATGATCTGCCAGCTATTACCGCCATTCATTGTTTTGAACAAAACATTGCCGGCATAGTACAATGTTTTTTTATCAATAGGATTAAACAGTACAGGAGCTGTTCTTAAAAAACGATACTTGCCACTACGTACTGCTTCAGGAGAAATATTTTGTGTTTGTCCTGTTCGTTTATCATACCTTGAAATTTTACCTCCATAAATAATATTGGGATCCAATGGATCAGCAGCAACATAACCATATTCTTCCACACCAACAGGATGCCATTCACGATAAGTGATCTTGCCATCATTGCCTCTTGATACAATACCAACACTGCCACTTTCCTGTTGCCCGCCATAAACATTATATGGAAATGCATTATCCGTACTTACATGATAAAATTGTGCGGTCGGTTGATTATACCAGCTTGAAAAAGTTTGTCCGCCATTTACGGTAATGATAGCTCCCTGGTCGCTTGCAATTAAAATGATATCAGGATTATTTGGATTGATCCAGATACGATGATAATCATCACCACCCGGCGCACCGCGAAATGCATTCCATGTTTTTCCGCCATCAGTACTTTTCCATGTAACAACATTTGCAGAATAAACAATGTCTGCATTTTTTGGATCCACTTTTACTTCTGCAAAATCACTTGCTCTTCCCCAGTACCTGTTATCGGATTGAATTCTTGTCCAGCTTTCACCGGCATCATCACTTCGGTAAATTCCACCTTCTCTTCCTGCATCAACTGTTGCATACATTCTTTTTGAATCAGATGGTGCAATGCAAAAACCAATTCTTCCCAATCCTTGTTCAGTTGTAGGCAATCCATTGGTTATTTTTTTCCAGGTAGTACCACCATCTGTTGATTTAAACAAACCACTTTCTTTTCCATTCCATGCACCATTTTCCCATGGCCCTTGTCGGCCTGCCCACATATCTGCAAAAATAATATTTGAATTATTTGGATCGATCGTTACCTGTATGGCGCCGGTGTTTTCATCTTTATATAAAACTCTTTCCCATGTTTTTCCTCCATCCGTTGTTCTGTAAACACCTCGTTCTTCATTTGGTCCATAAGGATGTCCTAAGGCAGCAACAAAAACCCTATTCTCATTTTTAGGATCAATAGCAAGTCCACCGATCTGTTGTGCATCTTTTAATCCAATATTGATCCATGTTTTTCCTGCATCAGTTGATTTATAAATACCATCACCAACAGAAAGATCGGGACGTTGTAATCCTTCACCGCTGCCCACATAAATAACATTGGGATTGGAAGGAGCTACCACCACATCACCGATTGAGCCGGTTGGCTGATCATCAAAAATGGGAAACCATGTTCTTCCATAATCAGTCGTTTTCCAAACACCGCCATTATTTACACCGATATAAAATACATTGGGTTGTTGAGGTACACCCACTGCGCCAACTGTTCTGCCACCACGATGCGGACCGATCATCCGCCATTTCATGTCATTAAAATAATTTTCTGAAAATGTTTGTGAGAATAATTGAATGGAAAGAATAAAGGCAACAAAGCCTGCAAGCAGTTTTTGCATAAGTGAAAGTTTGGATTGAAGTTAAGAAAT
>CAVVDD010000012.1:0-147752 GCA_963746915.1 uncultured Bacteroidota bacterium
TCAAGTAAAATAATTTCAGCCTGCGGAAAATTTTCCGGCGATTTTAAAATAACATCGCGATAGCGACCCACATCTCCGCTGAATGTTAGCGTTCTTTCTTTACCATCTTCATTTATCCGAAGATGCACACAAGCACTGCCGATTATATGACCGGCATCTGTAAACATTGCTTGCACATCTTCCATAACATTGAACCACTGGTTGTATTCCGCTGTTGCAAAATGATCCTGTGCTTTTTTTGCATCATCTATTGTATATAAAGGAGTGAGATAAGGTTGCCCGGCTGCTGCTCTTCTTTTATTTTCATATTTAATATCGTCTTCCTGTATCTCCGCCGAATCTTCCAGCAAAACTCCTGTTAGCTCTTTTGTTGCTGGTGTGCAAAAGATCGTTCCTTTAAAACCTTCTTTTGTCAATTTTGGAATAAGACCGCTGTGATCAATATGTGCATGAGAAAGGATCATCGCATCAACTGTCATCGGGTCAAAACCAAAATAACGATTCAGCGCATTTGTCTCTTTTCCCATGCCCTGGAACATACCACAATCAAGCAATAGTTTTTTTCCATTTCTTAAAGTAATTAAATGCTTGCTGCCTGTTACGCATCTTGCTGCTCCGTGAAATGCTATTTTCATTTTTCTTTTTTTGCTTTAAATGACCATGTAATAAAAAACTCAGCCACTAATTCACCTGCTTTATTTTTTCCGATCGTTTTTGCTCTTATTGTTCTTCCTTCACCTGATTCAACTGCTTCTTCAATGCATCTTTTTATTTGTGATCCATCCTCACAAACAAATGTAGTTTTATCAACTGCCTTTTTAAAATACTCACCTTCTGTTTTTACAACCAGCATACTTACGGCTGGTTTTCTTTTATATAAATGCCCCAATGCCAATGCCCCTGTACTCATTTCTGCTGCCATGCTTAAACAAGCAAAATAAGTGCTACGAAAAGGATTTTGGGAAAACCATTTAAAAGGAACAGACACTTCACATTTATTTTCATCAAGACTTTTCACTCTTACTCCTGAAAAATAAGCGCTGGGTAATTTAGAAAGTAAAAACATCCTGAACTTTAAAGGACTGGTCATCTGTTTCGAAAACAATTGAAAGTTTGATTCCATTAATATTCTTTATAAATAAGAAAGGTCTAAACCAGTATCACATTATAAATCAAATATTGGATAAAAGTACAGAATGATTTATCTTTTCGTCCAGGAGTTTTAAAAACAACAACCCACCAAAACCAACGAACATGAAACGGTTTAAGAAGATCTTGAAATGGACCGCCATTACAATTCTAAGCATGGTAATTATTTTTGTCATCATTGTTTTTGCTTTGCAAAACAAAAAATTTGATGCCCCTTTCCCCAACCTTCATGCAACTAAAGACAGCGCCACTATAGAAAGAGGAAAATACCTTGCGTTCGGACCAGCTCATTGTTCCGGCTGCCACTCCCCTGCGGAAAACCAGGAAAAAATAAATAGTGGTGAACATCTCCCATTGCAAGGCGGACTTACATTTAATCTTCCGATCGGTAAACTTTACTCAAAAAATATTACACCCGATGATGAAACCGGTATTGGTAAATTGCCGGATTCTGTGATTGCACGTTCACTCAGGTATGGTGTTGCCCGTGATGGCAGAGCCTTGTTTGATTTTATGCCCTTTCACAACCTAAGTGACGAAGATCTGGTTGCAGTCCTTTCTTTTTTAAGATCGCAAACTCCTGTAAAAAATAAAGTAAAAGATAATGAGTTGAACTTTATAGGAAAGGCTGTAAAAGCATTTTTAATAAAACCCGTAGGACCCGATGGTGAAGTTGTGAAGACAATAACACCTGATACTACCGCTGCCTATGGAAAATATCTTACCCATTATGTGGCGAATTGCCGTGGTTGTCATACTAACCGTAGCCTTATGACAGGTGAATACACAGGACCTTTTTTTGCCGGTGGATTAAAATTTGAAGCGGCTGATGGTTCTTATTGTGTAACCCCAAATCTTACTCCGGATAAAGAAACAGGGAAGATCACCGGATGGTCAGCACAACAATTTATTGACAGGTTCAGATTAAAAAAAATTATTGCAGCATCGGATATGCCATGGGATCAATTTAGAAATATGAGCGACAATGATCTAAAAGCAATTTACCAGTATCTTAAAAGCCTGGAGCCTATAAAGAATGCTACCGGTCCAACTTATGTAAGTGCATCAGATGCAAAAAAATGATCCGCTGATATTTTAAAGGATCTCTATTTGATTTATTAATAGATCTTCCAACTCATCTCTTTTGCGAATGAGATAAGCAACGCCATCTTTTACCATTACTTCGGCAGGTTTGAATCTTGAATTATAATGAGAAGACATTTCAAAACAATAAGCACCGGCATTTCGAAAAACAAGATGATCGCCTTCATGTATTTCCGGCAATTGGCGATCTTCAGCAAATGTGTCAGTCTCGCAAATATTCCCAACTACATTATAAGTTCTTTTTTCTCCAGCGGGATTTGAATTGTTTTCTATTTCATGATAAGCGCCGTAAAACATTGGACGGATCAAATGATTGAGTCCGCTATTTACACCTGCAAAAATTTTATTGCCGGCATTCTTGATCACATTTACTGTTGTAATAAAATATCCGGCTTCACTTACAATAAATTTTCCCGGTTCAAACCAAACCTGGAAATGGCGATTGTACTTTTTCTCGTACTGATCAAACTCTTCCTTTACTTTTTTACCGAGTAATGGAATATCAGTTCCCTCTTCGCCAGGTTGGTAAGGCACTTTAAATCCTCCACCAAGATCGAGCACTTCCAGATCAGGAAAATGTTGTGCTACTTCAAACAAAACTTCAATGCCTTTGGCAAAAACCTCCACATCTTTTATTTCGCTGCCGGTGTGAATATGCAATGTTCTTATATGTAAGTTGGTTTCTTTAATAACATCAAGCACTTCTTTGATACTTTCAAGAGGAACACCAAACTTGCTATCAGCATGTCCTGTAGATATCTTCAGATTTCCACCTGCCATAATATTCGGACGTAAGCGAACACCAACAGGATAAGTATGTCCGAACTTTTTTCCGAATTTTTTAAGATTGGAAATACTGTCAATATTAATATGAACTCCTAAGTTTTTTGCTTCTTCTATTTCTTCAAACGCAATGTTGTTTGATGTATAAAGAATATTCTGTGGTTCAAAACCTGCTTTCAATGCCAGCTTTACTTCATTAATGGAACTGCAATCAATATTACAACCGATAGAAATAATGTATTTAAGAATACTGATATTGGTTAATGCCTTCGCAGCATAGAAAAACTTTGTATCCACACCATCAAAAGCTGTAAGCAATTTATCGTATTGCTCTTTTATTCTTTCAGCATGATAGACATAAACGGGAGTGCCGAATTGCTTTGCGATACTTGTTAGTTGTTCATTATTCAATTGCATTGCCATAAGTTGTCAAAGATATATTGTAACTTTAGTGGATTAAAATTAAAATTATGAGCGTTGAGGAAATGAAAAAGGAGGCCATCAAACAACTTTCTAAATTGAATGATGAAAGGATCATCAAGGATATATTTACTCTTCTCAATAAAATTTCAGAAAAAACCGATAACTCAGGAAACATCGTTAATCTCAATCTGTATTATGATGATATTAAGAAGCAGTATGATGATGTTTTAAGGAAACTGGCTCAATGATTTCTATCGATGATATATTAATACTGCACGAAAGATCAATTATTGATTATGGAGGAATGAAAGGTATCAGGGATCTGGGATTGTTGGAATCTGCAATTGCAAGACCGTTTCAAACTTTTTCTGGTAATGAGCTTTATCCTGAAGCGTACCAAAAAGCAGCTGCATTTGCTGAAAGCCTTATTATCAATCACCCTTTCATCGATGGAAACAAAAGAACCGGAGCTTTAACGATGATCGCCTTTTTAAATCATGCAGGGTATAAGCTTACTGCATCATCTGACAATTTATATCAAACGATAATTTCAATTTCAACTGGCGAACTGAAATTTGACGAAATAGTAAATTGGTTAAAAGAAAATTCCGAAAAGATTTGATCTAACTCTCCTCTCCTTCCTGCTCGTCTTTATTTTCTATCAATTCTCCGCTTTCTGTAACCGCAAGGTTTGTGGGTTCTTCAACTGGTGCTGCCGCCGGAGTTTCTTCTGTATTTGCAGACTCAGAAATAAAATCTGATTCATTGACGATAGTAGGTTCAATAATTTGTTCAGCCAGCACTTCTTTGATCTTTGGCAGATCTTCAGGTGTATTGATCCCGAAATAATCCATGAAACTTTTTGATGTGGCATAAACCAATGGATGACCCGGCATGGTTTCATTGCGACCGCTGATAACGATCAATTCCTTCTCCAACAATTTTTGAATTGCATAATCAGCACTTACCCCTCTTATTGCTTCCACCTGACCTTTGGTCACTGGTTGCTTATAAGCAATAATAGAAAGGGTTTCCATTGCAGCAGCAGAGAGTTTTTTCAAAAACTTATCGCCGTTTAATTGAGCAATAGTTTTATGATATTCCTTTTTAGTAAGGAACTGCCAGCCGCCTCCACTTTGTATCACTTCAAATGGATAAAATTCTGCTTTATATTTTTCAACAATACCTTCTAAGGATGTCTCCACCTGGTCAAGCGAAACTTTTTCATCCATAAAAGAAAAAGCATTGTTTGCAAGATCAACGATCTCCAATGTTGTCAACGGCTTATCACTTGCAAATATGAGTGCTTCGATGTGCGGTATCAGGTTATTAATTTCCATAAACCCCAAACCCCTAAAGGGGCTTTTAGCTCACTCCATTTTAAACTTAACAAATGAAATGAGTTAGTTAATAAAATTGTTGATTAAAGAACTATCAGCACAAGAGTGCGACGCAACGAAAGTACAATCAGGGAACTAAAGCTCGTAACACAATTATCAACATACTGTTAAGTGAACTTTCAAACAAACATTGAATGTATAACCTAAGTCACCCCTTTAGGGGGACAGGGGGTTGGGTTTAGTTTATCCTTGCAATGCCGCTGCACCACTCACGATCTCTGTAAGTTCAGTAGTGATGGCAGCCTGTCTTGCACGGTTGTAAGAAATTTTTAATGAACGCAACATTTCCTGGGCGTTATCGCTGGCTTTATCCATCGCCGTCATGCGGGCACCATGCTCGGATGCATTAGAATCAAGAACTGCCTTATATAATTGCGTGTTGAGAATCTTTGGCATCAGCTCAGCGATCAATTCTTCTTTTGAAGGATCGTAAATGAAATCAGCTTTTGTAGCGCCGGCTTTTGCTTCAACTTTAGGAATTGGTAAAAACCTTTCCACTTCAAACTTTTGCGTAGCTGCATTTTTAAACTGGCTGTAAATAACTTCCACCACATCAAATTCACCAGTCTCAAAACTTTTCATAGCAGCTTGTGCAGCCTTTTGAACGCTTTCAAAATTTAAATGAAGAAAAATATCTTTATAAGTATCCGTTACTGTAAAACGAGTTTTCAAAAAATGTTCATATCCCTTTTTGCCGATGCTCCAGATGGTAACATTGCCTTTTTTAAATTGATCAGGATATCTTTCGTTGATAGTTGCTTTTGCAAGTTTGATCAGGTTGGCATTGAATGCGCCGCAAAGTCCACGATCACTGGTAATAACGATCAGCAATACTTTTTCAACTGGTCTTTCAGCTGCCAGAGTCATTCCTGCACCACCACCAGCATTGCTCACGATATTGCTGAGCATCTCCTGCATTTTTTTAGCATAAGGACGCATTTGAATAATTGCATCCTGTGCACGGCGAAGTTTTGCGGCACTCACCATCTTCATTGCCTTGGTTATTTGCTGCGTACTTTGTACTGACTTAATGCGGTTACGAACTTCTTTTAATTGACCAGCCATGAAATTAGTTTATCGTTTATAGTTTGAAGTTTATAGTTATGTTATCAGCTCAGGAATCTTTATTCATCGTCCCTTGCGTCGCACTCTTGTACTGCATCAATTCTATTCATCCAGCATCAGGGTGCTTCTCAACTCCCCGCCTCAGGCGGGGATGGGGGCAAATTCGGCCGCAAAAGTACGGGCTCAGGGGTAAAAAACCAGAAGATTTTTGAAAAGAAACTAACTACTATTTCACGGCATCCTTCAACTCAAAATCCCTTTTTAATCCGTAGGTTATGATAAATTTCCCGCCTTCATTTGTAGACTTTTTTAACGGTAATATTTCCTCCCTGTAAAATTGAAGATGAATCGGGCCATTTATAAGAGCAGAAAGCCGGTCCGCTTTAATGACAAGCCGGCCATTTTTTACGGTATCAACATCATTAATATCAGCACTTGCAAAAGAAGTGTCCGTTAAAATAACACTTAAATAATCAACGGATCAAGCCCTTTGAAATTGAATACAAGATCGCCGCGGTTCAATGTCGGAAGGAACATTTGGTTCAAGAGTAAAAGGTTTGAATTCAAATTCTTCGTTGTATTCTTTTTTATTGAGATCAGTAAAGCTGATCGCATGCTTGCCGGTAAATGATGCAAAAGGCTTTTGCACTTCATAATAGGCACCGGTGACCTTTGCACTGTCCACCTTTAATTGTTCACCATCAAGCATCACTTTACTGGGTTCATCTAAAACCAGTGTTGTTCCATTTTTTCCACCCATGCGGTATTGAAGATTAATAGTCACATCTTCTTTCCCTTCTTCCGCCCAGACTTCATAATCAAAAAACACAGCATCCGGATTTACATCTTTACTGTTCCCGATCTCATTACTGGTGCAGGAAAAAAGAAAAACCAAAAAAACAATACCTATCTCTTTTAAACCAAATTGATATTTCATACAATGATTTAGTGTTAATACTTATTCTATCCGCAAAGTTCCTTAAGGAAATGATAAACCGGGAATTTAAATTTAGAAGTCTTCTGTTTTTTCGCCCAGCAAAATTTCCACAACATATTCATTACCCACTTTCCTTAACCTAAGCCACACCTTGCAATCTTTAAAATCACTGCTGTCTCCGGAAATTGTAAACTCTGATTCCGTTTTATCCTTCGATGTGTCGGGTGGAACAACTTTCCCTGTCAGTTTTTGTTTGCCGGTAAGAAAAGAATTTGTAATAACGGCTGATTGCATTTGAGTTGCCAGTTCATTGTATTTTGCTTTTGCTTTTGCAGCATCAGCAGTTTGCAAAAATTTTGAATAGTAGAAACTATTCTCATCAAAGTCTTCCGCTACCAGGTTTTTACCAATGCTGCCCGGGATATTTACAAGGCTATAGGTAAATGTCAATACGCCATCTTCGTCAATTTCCTCCATCTCTGATAATACATCATCTTCCACCACAATGCTTCCATAGATATTGTCAAAAATATCCGGATATGATTTGATCGCAATATTTAATCCTTCCGCAAAATTTTTAGGATTACCCGGAATTACATCACCGTCCGGTGTTGTTACCGAAGTAAGTTTCTTAACTGTTCCATCCTCCCAAATTCCAACTGTTAACCTTCCATTTGATTCAATTCTGTAACCATTTCCATTGATCCTGCCTTTTACATAATCGCCAACGAACATTGTTCCCTGACCATTAAAAAAATATGTTTTACCGGTAAATTCACCATTTATGGCACCACCATAATAAGCAGTTTGCTTGGCCAGGTCAAGATCCAGTATCTGGCCATTCAAAAGATCATCGGTATAGTTTCCTTCGGAGTAAAACTTCTTAGCTTTATAATCATAACAATATCCTGAAGCTCCTTTATCTCCTATAGCCCCCCAAAAACGGGTGCTGTCACCAATGATCACACCATTTCTCAAATGCCCGGCAACGTAATAACCAAAATAACGTTTACTTTTTTTCAGATCATAATAATAGGAGGAATCAATAAGAAAGTTATCCTTGTTTGTAGGCCCTGCCAACATATGATCGTCCGTTACTTCTGCGATCAAAGAAGAAGATTTTAAGAAACTGCTAAACGATGGCGTGCCGGTTTGCAACCACTTATCATCACTCCATTCGCCTTCATAAAGTTTTTTTGACTTTATTTCATATTGATAACCCATCCCATTTCTTTTATCATCCCTATAGTTTACATCACTTATAACAGAGCCATCTGAAAATATCTGGATGCCACGACCATTCAATTTATCATTTGAAAAACCTCCCATGATCATCCCGTTATCTTTATAAAATAAAATACCCTTACCCTGCTTTACCCCATTGACAAAGTCGCCGATGTATAATATTCCTGTTTCGCTCAGGAATGAACCTTTACCATTTAGTTTTCCGCTTCTCCACTCGCCAGTAAGAAAAACTCCATCTTTAAAAAACATGGTTCCCCTGCCATTGTACATTCCATTTAGAAAACCTCCAACATACCTTATTGCGTTTCCAGAGTTATACTTGGCAACACCCATTCCATTGGGTTTACCATCTTTTATTTCACCAGTGTAGGTAATGGAAACATCCCAACCGTCTTTTAGATTTTCAATCTTTTTTACATTCTGGGCTAATAAAATTGTGGATGCAATTACAAACAAAAGAGTGGTGGTGATCTTTTTCATTTTTATTTAATTGGTGGTTTGCAAAATAATATTACTAAAATAAAAAATAATGAGCTGTAATAAATACTCGATTTGTATTATTCTTTTCATGTTCCATGGGTAGCTGGCAAGCAAGACCGGGATTTTATACATTCGGGTTGATGAAAGTTAGTTAAAGAAAATGTAAGAAGTAAAACCAGCAACAGCTGTTTGGCAAATTGGTTTCGCGGATATTCTTCCCATATGGGTATTGGAATGCTGACCTCTTAGTGCTAAACAAGAAGCCTTATCTTTGCCACCCCCGAAGGAATCGGGGCAAGCTCTGTCAATTTGGCTCATAAGTTATTGTAGCACTTTATTTGACAGCATTTTGAGCCTCTTTACCGAAATTTAAAAACAGAACCCTAATCAAAGAATAATATGAGTTTTTTTTCGAAACTATTTGGCGGCAGCAAATCGGAAAAGGATGTAAAAAAGATCCAACCACTTGTAGGAGAGATCAACAAGCATTTTGCTTCTTTTCAATCGTTGACGAATGATCAACTGCGTAATAAAACAACAGAATTTCGCCAGCGCATAAAAGCACATCTTTCAGCAATTGATAATGAAATTTCTGCAGCAAATAAAAGAGCTGAAGATCTTCAATTTAATGATCTGCTTGGCAAGGATGCCATTTACCAGGAAGTTGATAAATTAAAAAAGGACAGGGATAAAAAAATTGAAGAAGCTCTTAAGGATATTTTACCCGAAGCCTTTGCAGTAGTAAAAGAAACAGCAAGAAGGTTTAAAGAAAATACAGAAATAATTTCGACTGCCACGCAAATGGATCGTGACCTGAGTGTAGAAAAAGAATATGTAAAGATTGATGGCGATAAATGCATATTTAAAAATACATGGACAGCAGCCGGTGGCCAGGTAACCTGGAACATGGTGCATTATGATGTGCAGTTAATTGGTGGTATGGTTTTGCACGAAGGAAAAATTGCTGAGATGGCAACGGGTGAAGGTAAAACACTTGTATCTACATTACCTGCTTATCTGAATGCACTGGCCGGTGAAGGAGTTCATATTGTAACAGTGAATGATTATCTGGCTCGACGTGATAGGAATGGAACGGACCTATTTTTGAATTGCTTGGAATAACTGTTGATTGTATTGATAAACACGAGCCCAACAGCGATGACAGGAGAAAAGCTTATCACGCTGATATTACTTATGGTACCAATAATGAATTTGGTTTTGATTACCTGCGTGATAACATGGTGCATTCGCCTGAAGAAATGGTGCAACGCAAACATCATTTTGCGATGGTGGATGAAGTGGATAGTGTTTTGATTGATGATGCCCGTACACCATTGATTATTTCCGGACCGGTTCCAAAAGGTGAAGATCAGCAATATCATATTCTGAAACCAAGAGTGCTGAAAAATTGGTGGAAGCGCAGGAAAGAATTGTACGTAACAATCCTGAATGAAGCCAAGAAAAAAATTGCTGAAGGAAATGATGATCCGAAAAGTGGCGGACTTGCATCTTATTCAGAGCACATCGTGGTTTGCCAAAATATGGACGCTACTGATCAAATTTTAAGTGAACCGGGTATTAGAGTAAAATTGCAGAAAACAGAAAATTATTACCTGCCGATCAGCAAAAGGAAATGCCGAAAGTAGATGATGAATTATTCTTTCATATTGATGAAAAAAATAATTCAGGTTGATCTTACTGATAAAGGAATTACCATGATCACCAAAGCCGGTGAAGATCCTGAATTTTTTGTATTGCCTGATATTGGTGTAAGACTTGCGGAAATTGAAAAAACTGATTTCAACCGCTGATGAAAAATTGCATCAGAAAGAAGATGCTGTTGAATGATTATTCGTGTAAAAGCAGACCGTATTCATACCGTGCAACAATTATTAAAAGCCTATACATTATTTGATAAAGATGTGGAATATGTGGTGATGGATGGTGCGGTAAAAATTGTGGATGAACAAACAGGCCGTATTCTTGATGGAAGACGATATTCTGATGGATTGCACCAGGCTATTGAAGCAAAAGAAAATGTAAAGATCGAAGCAGCTACACAAACCTATGCTACTGTTACATTGCAGAATTATTTCCGTATGTATCACAAGCTGGCTGGTATGACAGGTACTGCGGAAACAGAAGCAGGTGAGTTCTGGGATATTTATAAACTGGATGTGGTTACTATTCCAACCAATGTTCCGATGATTCGTAAAGATCAGCAGGATCTTGTTTATAAAACCAAACGTGAAAAATATAAAGCGGTTATTGATGAAATTGAAAGCGTTGCGTAATGCAGGAAGACCGGTGCTTGTTGGTACCACTTCAGTTGAAGTAAGTGAATTGCTGAGCAGGATGCTGCAGCTAAAAAAGATTCCACACAATGTATTGAATGCAAAACAACATGCCCGTGAAGCGCAGATCGTTGCCGAAGCCGGTTTAGCCGGCGCAGTTACCATTGCCACCAATATGGCAGGTCGTGGTACGGATATTAAACTTGGACCTGGTGTAAAAGAAGCAGGTGGTTTGGCAATTATTGGTACTGAACGACATGAAAGCCGTCGTGTGGACAGACAGTTGCGTGGTCGTGCAGGCCGACAGGGTGATCCGGGTACTTCTCAGTTTTATGTTTCATTGGAAGATGACCTGATGCGTATGTTTGGTAGCGAACGAATTGCCAAGCTGATGGATCAGCATGGGTTATAAAGAAGGTGAAGTGATTCAGCACAGCATGATCACAAAAAGCATTGAACGAGCACAGAAAAAAGTGGAAGAAAATAATTTTGGTATTCGTAAACGTTTGCTGGAATATGATGATGTGATGAACAAACAACGGAATGTTGTTTATAGCAAACGTAAGCATGCATTGTTTGGAGAAAGATTGGCGCTTGATCTTGATAATGCATTTTCAGTTGTTGCAGAAGGATTGATCGCCACTTACCGTGAGCAGGAAGATTTTGAAGGTTTCAAACTGGATTGTATTGTGAATTTTGGAATGGATACCAAAATTGAGAAAGAAGAATTTTTGAAAGGAGATGAAAATTCATTGATCGAAAAATTATATAATGAAGCCACGGAAAATTATGATCGCAAAAAAGAAGAACTGAAAAAACAATCACTGCCTGTTTTCAAAAATATTCGTGTAACGCAGGGCAATCATATTGAAAATGTGGTGGTGCCATTTACCGATGGTCGCAAAGATCATCAATGTGCTTACCAACTTGCAAAAAACACTTGATACAGGTGGCCAGGAACTTTGCGATGCTCTTGGAACGACATATTACACTTGTCAGTTATTGATGATGCATGGAAAGAACATTTGCGTGCAATGGATGATCTGAAACAAAGTGTGCAAACGGCTTATCTTGAACAAAAAGATCCATTGGTGATTTATAAAATGGAAGCCTTCAACCTGTTCAAGAATATGGATAGTGAAACGAACAGGAATATTGTTTCATTTCTGTGTCATGCAGCATTGCCAGCAACAGGAACAACAGGCTCCATTGCGTGAAGGCCACCGAGAAAAAACCGATCTTAGTAAATTAAGAGCAAATAAAGAAGAGATCGATACAGCAGGACAGGATTATGCAGCAAATGAAAAAGATTATTATGATCCATCAGGTGCTGCTGTAAAGCAACAACCAGTGAAAGTGGCGCCAAAGATCGGAAGGAATGATCCTTGTCCTTGTGGAAGTGGAAAGAAGTATAAAAATTGTCATGGTAAAGAATCCTGATCATTGTCATCCTGCCTGCCCCGACGAATGTCGTGGGAGTAAAGCGAAGGATAAAAATTAATAATTGAAGCATTCATGAAAATGAATGCTTTTGTTTTATGCAACCGTTTTTCTACTTTTAAACTCTAATCAAAAACATTTTATGCAAAAGCAAACCATCATTATACTTTCCTTTTTATTTTTTGGTTTTACCGGCAACGCCCAGGGCAATGCAGGCTCTTCTTCAGACTGTGGCCCCATTAATCAAAGCAAGCTAAAAGAGTTATTAGTTCAACTTGGATATACTCCAAAGGAAATTGTGTCAACTCCCGGTAAAGAAAAATATGAGATAAAGATGGCGGCTGGTGGGTTGGATGTTCCTATGGGATTAGAGATCAGTCCAAGCACCAATTATATCTGGCTTACAGTTTTTCTCGGAAAAGCTCCGTCGGATTCTTCCAAGTATTTTAAATTCATAAACCAAAACGCTAAGATCCAGCCTGTACTTTTTTATGTAACAGATTCGGGCAATCTTATGATGGGTTTGCCTGTCGACAACCGGGGAATAAATAATACTCTTCTGAAACGTTATACTGAATTTATTGCTGGTAAAGTTGCTGACACAAAAGATACCTGGCAGTAAAATAAATTAATAAACTTAAACAAAGCATCCACAATAAAATGGATGCTTTACTTTTTTGAGCCCATAATGTTTAATGATAACCAATCAAGTATTTTTCATCGATAATCATTAAATTTGAAAAGGTCATACCAGCACTTAAAATGAAACATGAATCCATTCTGGCAAAAAGTAATTATAGATACAGTTCTTCGTCAAAAGAAGAAAGACCTGGCTGAAAAGACTGAATACTCTCCCTATGAATTTGCCAAAGCATATTATGAGTTTAAAATAACTGTAGTTGATTTTTTCAGGGACCTCCTTTTTATTTCTTTGGGAATTTTGTCAGCCACTTTTGGTCTTAAAGGATTTTTGATCCCCAATAATTTTATTGATGGTGGCGCCACGGGCATTGCTCTGTTGATAAGACAATTAACCGGGGCAAAGCTTGGGCTGATGCTTGTATTAATAAATATTCCTTTCCTGCTTTTAGGGCTGGGTGTTATCGGGAGAACTTTTGCGATAAAAGCTACATTGGCAATTATAGGACTTGCCTTAATGGCTGCGTTTATTAACTTCAAACCTGTAACAGATGATAAATTGCTGGTAGCAGTCTTTGGTGGTTTTTTTCTGGGGGCGGGCATCGGGCTTACGATTCGTGGTGGGGCAGTTATTGATGGTACTGAAGTTGTGGCGCTTTACCTGAGTAAACGATTAGGCACAACTGTTGGAGATATCATTACTATCATTAATGTTATAATATTCGGTGTAGCAGTTTACTTTATTTCAATTGATGTTGCTCTGTACGCAATGGTAACATACCTGGCCGCTTCTAAAACAGTTGATTTTGTAATTGAAGGAATAGAAGAATATACAGGCGTCACTATTATTTCATCGCATAACGAAGAAATAAAAGAAATGATCATCAACAAGCTTGGTCGTGGTATCACAGTTTATAAAGGCCGGGAGGGTTTCGGAAAACAAGGGTATACCGATGATAAGAATATTATTTATACAGTAGTGACACGGCTTGAGATCAGTAGAATGAATAATGAAATTCATAAAATAGATCCCAATGCCTTTGTTATAATGACTGCCATCAAAGACGTGAAGGGAGGTATGATCAAGAAAAGACGTTTGAAACATTAAGCAACCTGCTCCTGAAATTAATTCATGTTTCTTTATATCTTTAGCTCGGACTCCGAATGAGTCTTTCAGCCAAACCCTGTTTATGTATCAAGCTACAAAGCGAAAAGTTCATATACTGCTCCACCCTGAGTTGGGTGAATCAAAAGCCGATAAATTTGTCAATGCTTTTATAATTACCCTGATCGTGCTGAATGTAATTGCGGTGATGCTGGAAACAGTTAAACCACTTCATGATAAATATGAACGTTTTTTCCATTACTTTGACCAGGTTTCTGTTTTCATTTTTACAATTGAATATATATTACGTGTTTGGAGTTGCACACACGACCCTCGATATAAGGGCAGTATAAAGGGTCGGATCAAATACATGTTAACTCCCGGGGCACTTATCGATCTTCTTGCATTTTTGCCAAGTTACTTCCATAAATTTCTGGATTTCGACCTGCGTATTCTGCGCCTTCTTCGCTTTATGCGTTTTTTCAGATTGTTCAGACTCACTGCTTATACCAAGTCAGCTCAAATGATCTTTAATGTTTTCAAATCCAGGGTCAATGAGTTGACTATTAAGCTTTATAATGGTTATTTTTTTGATCATCATAGCTTCCTGTTTATTATTCTTCGCAGAACATAATGCACAACCAGAATCTTTTTCCAGCATACCTGCTACTATATGGTGGGCAGTTGTTACACTTACTACTACTGGTTATGGTGATATGGCACCCATTACGACACTTGGAAAAGTTTTAGCTGGTTCGATCATGTTAACGGGTGTAGCGTTGTTTGCCCTGCCTGCCGGTATCATTACTGTCGGTTTTCTTGAAGAATTTAGATTTAATAAAAAAATCAAAGGTCACAATTGTCCGCATTGCGGAAAGTCCCTGGATGAGCTGCATAATCATGAGGATAGTGAGATCAATGAGGCTTCAAGACCCGTTTAATGCAAAAAACCGTCCCGCCTGAGGCGGGACGGTTTTAATAATACTAAATAATTTTTCAGAATGCTTTTGTCGGTGTAGCAGGTTTTAAATTATATTTTTTATTGAACCTGTCATTTAACAATTTGTGCTTATCAGTCAGGTCAACTTTTCTTCCCTGTATAAAAGCATCAGTTACATTACTGGTTCTCATATCCAGAATATCACCTTCGCTGATAATGATATTTGCATCTTTACCCACTTCAATGCTTCCTGTTTTATCAGCTACACCCATAATCTTTGCAGCATTTAATGTAATTGCCTGTAGTGCTTCTTCTTTTGTCAAACCATAAGTAGCAGCAGTACCTGCATTAAATGGAAGATTTCGGCCACGGGTTTGTCCATCATCATCAGAAATGGAAAACAATACTCCTGCTTTTTGCAAAGCAGCTGCTGTTTTATAAGGCTGATCCACATCATCATCGTCGCATGTTGGCAGACTATGCATCTGACTGTAATATCACCGAAACATTATGTTGTTTCAACAAGATCAGCGATCTGCCAGCTTTCACTGCCACCAACGATCACCACATCAAAACCAAATTCTTTTACAAAATCCAAGTGCCACCAGCATTTGTTTTACAGTATTGGCATGCACATAAAATTTTTGTGTTTTATCAAACAAATCTTTTACTGCTTCAAATTTCAGGTTGGTTTCTTCATGTGCAGCCATCGGCAATATATGCTTTTGCTTCGCGGAAAAAAGCTTTTAATTCTTCAATTTTGCTCAAGCCTTCTTTTACAGGATCAGATTTGATTTCGCCTGTTGTGGACCGAACCGTCCACCGCCACCACCACCAAATCTGCCAAAATCAGGACGGGGCATTAATGATGGCATATACAAATGCATTCCTCCATCAGTTTTATATGCAGCATCTTCCCAGTTCCATGCATCCAGTTGCACAACAGAAGAAGAACCTGCAAGAAAACTTCCCTGCGGAACAATATTGGCCAGCAGAATTCCATTGCGAACGAAGTGTATTGATGACTTTTGAATCGGTATTGTAAGCAACAATTGAACGTACATTCGGATTCATATCACCGATCTCTCTGTACATCATTGGTATGCTCTTACTGCAGCTGATTTCAACAAGACCCAAGATTACTTATCGGAAGTATCAGACCGGGATAAACATGTTTGCCTTTTGCATCAATAACATGTTGCACCCGCAGGAACAGTGATATCTTTTCCTACTGCTTTCAATTTTTCCATCTTTAATCACAATGGTTCCATTCTCAATCACTGTTCCATTGCCAACATGAATGTTGCATTCGTAATAACATCACTCCTTTTTGTGGTGGCGCCGGCAATACTGTTTCTTGCGCATATACAGCTGCAAGGCAAATCCAGCTAATACGATTGATAAAAAATATTTTTTTCATTATAAATATTTTTATTGGTTATCAATATCATCTGCATCAATGGCCAGCAATCCATGACTATGCCCATGATCGCTGCAGGTATGCATGATCTGATAAGCTTGGCTGTGCCGGAATCACCGGTGCGCCGCTTCTTTTTTCACCATTCATTTTTTTGACCAGCCGTGTTCTTTCTACATCCACCCATTTTTGCATTTGCTGCATCTTTTTCCCTGTCAAAATAAATGGTACCATCAACAATTGTGTATAATGATTTTGCATAAATGCTCAATGGATTATCACTCCACACTACCACATCTGCATCTTTACCAACTTTCAGACTTCCTACTCTATCATCTACATGCAGCATTTTTGCAGGATTGAATGTAACCATTTTCAATGCTTCTTCTTCAGTCAGACCACCATACTTCATTGTCTTGGCAGCTTCCTGGTTCAGACGTCGTGCCATTTCTGCATCATCTGAATTGATAGCAACATTCAATCCTACCTTGTGCATGATGGCTGCATTATAAGGAATAGCATCTTCCACTTCCATTTTATAAGCCCACCAGTCAGAGAAAGTAGAAGCATTGGCACCATGCTTTCATTTTATCAGCTACTTTATATCCTTCCAGAATATGTGTGAATGTATTTACTTTAAAACCCATCTTATCGGCCACTTCAATCAAACCTGTGATCTCACTTTGCACATAAGAGTGACAGGTGATAAATCTTTTTTTATCCAAAATCTCAACCAATGCATCCAGTTCAAGATCACGGCGAGGATGCAATCACTGTAATGGTTTCTTCTCTTTTATCAATTTATCTTTTGCAGCATTATATTCTGCCCATGCTTTTTTATAATCTTTTGCACGGGTAAATGCATCTACCAATACCTGCTCAACTCCCATTCTTGTATCAGGATAACGGGTATTGCCTTGTGTAGAAGCTGAACGTTTTACATTTTCACCCAATGCAAATTTTATAAAGCCATCCGCAGTTTTTGAATTTCAGGTCATCATCATTAGCACCCCAGCGAAGTTTGATCAATTGTGTTTGTCCGCCAATCACATTGGCAGAACCATGAAGGATATGTGAAGTGGTAACACCACCGCTCAACTGGCGATAGATATTAATATCATCAGGATTCAGGTTATCAGCGATCCTAACTTCAGATGTTACACGATTGTGCTCCTTCATTAATAGAAGCAGCAGCAATATGTGAGTGTTCATCAATGATACCCGGCAGAAACATGTTTACCTGTTCCATCAATCACTTTTGCAGCAGCATCAGAAAGATTTTTTCCAATTGCTGCAATCTTTCCATTTTTAATCAATACATCAGTATTCTGCAAGAACACCTTCTTTTTCATTTGTCCAGACCGTTGCATTTTTTATCAAGAATAGTTTCCTGCTTTGGCTGACTGTCCTTCTTCCCAACCAAAAGGTTCGAAAGGATAAATAACTTTGCCAATAACAGGCGCATCTTTTTTCTTAACAGTATCAGGTTTTACTTCAGCAGCTTTTACAAAAGTAGCTGTCCATGTTAATGAATTTCCCAGATGAATCAGTTCCTGTTCCATTCCATTCAGTTCCACTACTGATACCGCTAAGTCTGGTGGCAGTTGCAGGCAAGTGCGGTTGTTGTCCACCACCAAACCACCGCCCCCAAATCCTCCGCCGTCTTGTGCCGCCATCGAATCCGCCACCTGCTGGTCTTTGCCTGCGTGTCATTGGAGCATAACTCAGCTTCACAGTTTTACCATCAAAACTGAATTTTGTATTCAGCGTATCTTTTCCATACATCGTTAGCAGAACTGCTGCTTTTACATCCAGATGTATAATTTTCAGCACCTGCAGGAGTATTCACTGCAAGATTATAAATACCTGCAATATTTGTCCATGCATCTTCTTTTACAGCATATTTTATCTCCCTGTACCCAGTTTTGAAGGATGACTTGTTTTTTCATTGAACAGAGGTCCGGTTGTAATTAAGAAATTGGCAAGCTTGCCTGCATCAAGGCTTCCTACTTTATCATAAACACCTAATAATAGTAGCCGGAGTTTTTGTCAATGCTTCCATCGCTTTTGCTTCACTTAATCCATATTCCATGGCTTTGCGAAGATTGGTCCAGAATTGAGTTACATTTCTCAGATCAGCAGTGGTTAAGACAAAAAGGAATGCCTGCTTTTTCAAATGCAGCAGCATTGGTAGGCGCCAGTTCCCAATGTTTCATATCATTCAAAGAAACAAATCTTGCATCATTGGGATCTTCCACATCCTGTGCCTGCGGAAAGTTCAGCGAAAGAATAAATGTAGCATTTGTTGCTTTCATTTCTTTGATGCGCTGGTATTCATTCCCACCAGCCTTTGATGATATATTGAACACCAAACTCATCTCCTATCCTGTCAGCACGCAGATCATTCCATTTATCATTGGCATCAAATATCTGTGGCAGAGCTCTGGTTATCATTCCATGCTTGCAGAGCTGAGATTCAATCCTTCTTCTGCAGGTTTTGTTTTATACCATTGTGCATCAAGATAGGTTTGGCGCAGCAAGGCAATACTTCCCATCATTGAACTGGGATAGCTTTGCGTTGAAGTTCCTTTGTTAAATGAATAATGTGCAGATGCTTTTTCTTTTACAATAACAAGGTTTTCTTTTTCATTGGCAAGTGTAACAACAGCTCCGGTACCTCGGGCAATACCATCTTTTACATGAGTAAGCACTGTACCGAAACCAGCTTCACGCAATGGCTTTGCTTTTGCATCATCAACTGTAAAAACTTTATAAGCATCGACATCACTTTTTATGGCCTGGTTCCATCCATAAGCTCCTTTAGCATTTGATGTCAAATTGTTGTGGCGCCAAAAAACCACCGCCGCCACCGCCACCTTGTCCTTGCTGGGAGTGTGCAGGTGTACCATAATCAGTATAGATGTCAATAAATGAAGGATAAATAAATTTGCCTTTGCAATCAACTTCAACTGCGCCGGCAGGAACTTTACACCATGTGCCAACGGCAATAATTTTTCCATCTTTAATGACCAAAGTAGCATTGTTGAGTGTAGTTGCCACGTCTTTTACAATGGTAGCATTGGTAAAAGCATAATACCATGTCTTGGATCAGCCACTCCATTTTCCGGAAATGTTGGCTGGCCCATAAGACCTGTTGCGACATGGAATAATGTCAGCACAAAAACCAACCTGTACGTGAACAGAATTTTTCTCATTGCGATTAGTTTTTTGAAATTAGAATGTTATTTTTCAAAAAGAACTTGCGAATAGGGACGCCGAATTTATAAGCAATTGACGCAAACATGGCCGAAGAGTTGTATAAGTGGCAGTTTGACATGAAAAGCATTGTACTTTATTAACCAAAATATCCGTGACAGTTGTCGCAGGCTATCAAACTTTGGTTATCTTTGAGTTCAATCAATTTACTGATCATATGCCGGTGCATCAAATCCATTAATTACTATCCCTGATTTTAGTTTATCTCCCCGGATCGACCAGGTGGGTGTAGAAGAAAGAGCTTCCCGTTTTACCAAACGAAGTATTAAGAAGGAAACAAAGATGAATGGTCTGAAGCTGGTGCTGAACATGATCGATCTTACAACACTGGAAGGAAAGGATACAGATGGAAAAGTAAAACAACTTTGTTATAAAGCCATGCATCCGCATGATGCCTTACCCGGTTTACCAACTGTTGCTGCGATTTGTGTTTATCCATCAATGGTTAAAGTTGCAAAAAAAGCATTGGGAGATTCCGGAATAAAAGTTGCTTCTGTTGCTACAGCATTTCCCAGCGGACAGGCACCAAAAGATGTAAAGATCAGAGATACAAAATATGCGGTGAGCGAAGGAGCTGATGAAGTGGATATGGTTATCAGCCGCGGAAAATTTCATGCAGGTGAATACAATTTTGTTTTTGATGAAATAGCAGCGATCAAAGAAGCCTGTGGTGAAGCAAGATTAAAAGTTATTTTAGAAACAGGTGAATTCGGAACATTTGATAAAGTACGACGGGCAAGTGATATTGCCATGCATGCAGGTGCTGATTTTATTAAAACATCTACCGGAAAAATTCAACCGGCTGCAACCATGCCGGTAACATTGGTAATGCTGGAAGCAATCAGGGATTTTTATTATAAAACAGGAAAAATGATCGGGATGAAACCGGCCGGTGGTATTTCAAAATCAAAACTGGCTTTACATTATTTGGTAATGGTAAAAGAAACATTGGGTGAAGACTGGTTGAATAATCATTGGTTTCGTTTTGGTGCAAGCAGTTTGGCAAATGATGTGTTGATGCAGATCGTGAAAGAAAAGACGGGAGTTTACCAGGCGGCGAATTATTTTTCTGTTGATTAAACCCCCCATCCGCCTCCGAAGGGGAGGCTTGATTGAAGATTATTTAAAGTTTTGAATTTGAAATCTTTACCCCGTAGGGGTAAAATATCAGTAGCCCCGGGTTTTAACCCGGGGATCAATAAAGTTTTTAAAGAACTCCGTAGGGGTTCAATATTGAAACGAATTAGTAAGATCGAATTGCATGATGAATAGCGATTACAGAACGATGAAGAGTGCGACGCAACAAACGATGATAGTAGCAATGCAGTTGACCTCATAAATAAAATATGCATGCCAAAAACAGTTTCAAAAAAGAAAAACAATACGATCAAATTAAAATTTGATACAGCTGGCAATATGCACCTGCACCGGAAAGTAAAAGCGCTGCAAGCATTAAACCACAGTATGATCTTTTTATCAATGGTGAATGGGTAAAGCCATCGGGTAAAAAATATTTTGATACCATCAACCCGGCAACTGAAGAAAAATTGAGCGAAGTGGCAGAAGCAAATGCAGCCGATGTAGATAAAGCAGTAAAAGCAGCAAGAAATGCTTATGAAAAAGTTTGGAAGAAAATGCCGGCAAAAGAAAGAGCAAAATATATTTTCCGTATTGCAAGAATGATACAGGAAAAAGCAAGAGAACTTGCAATCATTGAATCACTGGATGGCGGTAAACCCATCCGTGAAAGCCGCGACTTTGATGTGCCGACTGCTGCCAATCATTTCTTTTATTATGCAGGCTGGGCTGATAAATTGGAATATGCATTTCCGAATCGCAAACAGAACCACTGGGTGTAGCCGGACAAATCATTCCCTGGAATTTTCCTTTGCTGATGGCTGCATGGAAAATTGCACCTGCATTAGCAACCGGAAATACTGTTGTATTAAAACCTGCAGAAACAACTCCATTAACTGCATTGAAACTGGCAGAAATAATCCAGGAATCTGATCTGCCTCCGGGTGTTGTAAATATTATTACCGGTGCAGGTGCAACCGGTGCTGCAATTGTTAATCATCCGGATATAAATAAAATTGCATTTACCGGTTCAACTGATGTTGGAAAAATTATTCAACGTGCTATTGCCGGAACAAATAAAAAAGCAACACTTGAATTGGGAGGCAAAGCAGCCAATATCATTTTTGAAGATGCCCCAATTGACCAGGCAGTGGAAGGTGTTATCAATGGAATTTATTTTAACCAGGGACATGTTTGTTGTGCCGGTTCAAGATTGTATGTACAGGAATCTGTTGCCAAAGAAGTGATAAGAAAATTAAAAGACAGGATCGAATCATTGATCGTTGGTGATCCGATGGATAAGAATACGGATATCGGCGCCATCAATTCAAAAGAACAATTGGAAACAATTCATAAATATATAAAAATTGGTAAAGAAGGAAGGAGCTGAAATGTATCAAAGCTCTTGTCCATTACCCGGTAAAGGTTTTTGGTGCCGGCCAACTTTGTTTACCAATGTGGCACAAAGCAATCGTATTGCACAGGAAGAAATTTTCGGACCGGTGTTGGCTATTCTTACTTTCAGAACAGATGATGAAGTGATTGAAAAAGCAAATAATACTCCTTATGGATTAAGTGCCGGTGTATGGACAGATAAAGGTTCCAAGATCTTTAATATGACAAAAAGAATGAGAGCCGGAGTTATTTGGGCAAATACATTTAATAAGTTTGATCCTACTTCTCCTTTCGGTGGTTATAAAGAAAGTGGATTTGGAAGAGAAGGTGGATTGCATGGATTGTTGCCTATGTGAATTTAAACTGTCCCCTAAAGGTGAGACTTAGATTGAAATAGTTTTTTTGTTTCTGAAAAAGAATAGAAACAAATGGATAAAACAGTAATTAAAAAATCTTCACTCATCATCAGTGAAAATGGACTTGAGAAAGAAACTTCATCAAAACGATTAGAAGTTTTAAAGACTTATAAAATTTATATCGGCGGACAGTTTCCAAGAACTGAATCCGGCCGTTATTATATTCCAACAAATGCTGACGGAAAAAAACTGGCCAATGTTTGTCTGAGTTCAAGAAAAGATTTTCGTGATGCTGTTGTTGCTGCAAGAGGTGCATTTAGCGGATGGAGCGGCAAGAGCTGCATTCAACCGTGGACAAATTCTTTATCGCATGGCTGAAATGCTGGAAGGAAGAAAAGCACAGTTCATTGATGAATTGATACAACAGGATTCAACAAAAGCAAAAGCAGAAAAAGAAGTAAATCTTGCCATTGACCGGTTGATCTATTATGCAGGATGGTGTGATAAATATCAGCAGTTATTTAGTTCAGTAAATCCTGTTGCCAGTTCTCATTTTAATTTTTCTGTTCCTGAACCAACGGGTGTTGTTTCCATTATTGCTCCGCAAAATGATTCATTACTAGGATTGGTTTCTGTTATTGCACCTGTAATTGCCGGTGGAAATACCTGTGTTGTACTTGCTTCAGAAACAAAACCACTTTGTGCCGTTACTTTTGCTGAAGTATTAAATTCATCTGATCTGCCGGGTGGTGTTGTAAATATTTTAACAGGAAAAGTCTGCTGAACTGGCTTCCTGGTTTGTAGATCACATGGATGTGAATGCAACCATTTATTGTGAAAATGATTCTGAATTACAAAAAGATGATGCAGGAAAAAATCGCCATGAACCTGAAACGTATTTTCTTTTATGATAAAATAAAATGGAATACAGACGAAGGCAATCACCTTATTTTATCATGGATACCCAGGAAATAAAAACAACCTGGCACCCGATCGAAAATATTGCGGGAGCGGGAGGCGGTTATTAAATCCTTAGTCTAAACATCTTTGGCTATATTTTTGCATCCACGAACTTTATGAAACAAGATTTTTTTAATAGCGTGCTTTTCTTTTTTCTCTCAATTCATTTTCGCAGGATACAACCATGGCATAAAACAGTTGATACATCATCTGTAATTGTACATAAAGATCCCCGGCTTGATCTGCTGGTAAAAAAACAGATACAGATCAATGAAGAAACAAGCCGTGAAGCAAGACGAGTTGGCAAAGGGTTCCGCTTGCTTGTGATCAATACCAATAACCGGGACGAAGCGATTGCTGCCAAAACAAAAGTTTATACTTATTTCCCCGAATTAAAATCATATCTTCTTTACCAATCACCTTATTTCAAATTAAAAGTCGGAAATTTTAAAGAAAGAAAAGATGCTGAAGCCTACCAGAAAAAGACTGAAAAATATTTTCCTAAAGGTGTTTTTATTATGAATGATATCAATTGAAGTAAAATTGGATAAAGAAGCAGAGACTGTTAGCCGTAACTGATCACTCAGATACCTCGACTATATTTCACATTAGAATGAACTTTAAATCTCTGTCATCGGTATGACCAAGTCAATCGTTATTTTTGCCGGATGAAGGATAAAATCAAAAAACTGGCAAAAAAATACTGCCGCTGAATTTATTGAAATACGTCATCATCTTCATGCCAATCCTGAATTGAGTTACCAGGAATTTGAAACTTCAAAATTTATTCAAAGCAAACTGACAGAATTTGGAATTCCTTTTGAAGTAAAAGCAACAACCGGTGTTGTTGGATTGATAAAAGGAAAAAATCCCGATAAAAGAATCATTGCATTACGTGCAGATATGGATGCATTGCCGATACAAGGAAGAAAATGATGTTCCTTACAAATCAAAAAATGAAGGAGTAATGCATGCCTGCGGACATGATGTGCATACAACCTGTTTGCTTGGCGCTGCAAAAATTTTAAATGAATTAAAAAATGAATGGGAAGGAACGGTAAAACTAATTTTTCAACCCGGTGAAGAAAAAAATCCCGGTGGCGCCAGCTATATGATAAAAGAAGGTGTGCTGGAAAACCCCAAACCATCAGGCATTTTTGCGTATGCATGTACATACAGGTATGCCGGTTGGTAAAACTAAGTTTCCGAAGTGGTAAAGTAATGGCCAGTGCTGATGAACTTTATTTTACCATAAAAGGAAAAGGAGGTCATGCTGCTTCACCGCATTTATCTGTTGATCCGATCCTGATCGCTTCACATCTTATCATCAGCACTTGCAACAAGTGATAAGCCGAAATACAAATCCATTTAATCCATCTGTTCTTATCTATTACTTCTTTCCAGGGTGGCACTACAACTAATGTAATTCCCAATGAAGTAAAACTGATGGGAACTTTCAGGGCAATGGATGAAGAATGGCGATTCAAAGCACATGAGTTGATCGCAAAAATTTCAACAGATCTTGTGCATAGCATGGGTGGTGAAATTGATCTGCATATTGATATAGGTTATCCTGCTGTTATTAATAATGAAGAATTAAACGAAATCTGCTAAGAAATAAGCTGAAGAATTTCTTGGAAGCAGAAAATGTGGAAGAAACAGAACTACGAATGGGTGCCGAAGATTTTGGTTATTACGCACAGCAAATACCGGCTTGCTTTTACCGGGTGGGTGTTATGAATAAAGAAAAAGGAATTACTTCCGGTGTTCACACTCCTACTTTTAATATTGATGAAAATGCGATTGAGATTGGTATGGGAATGATGGCATGGCTTGGAACTTGCATTTAGATTTCTTTCACAAGTTTTGATGCAACGATACAGCTCCGGCAGTGGTCAAATAATTAAAACGGATCAAATGAAACTATTTTTATCAATATTGCTCTTTACGACACTTACAGCTTTTGTAAATTCCTGCTCAAAGTCAGGCGATAAATTCAGAGAAGGAATTGTTGAGCTTAAATTTTCAGATTGTGAAAATGGAAATATTGACGGCGATGATCTGAAACTTTGCTTTGATGCAGTTGTAAGTGATTCCCGTTGTCCTGCAAATGCAGTGTGTATTTGGCAGGGTGCTGCTACCGCTACTTTTTCTTTTACTAAAAATGGCCATTCCCACAACTTTAATCTTTCAACTATAACATTGCCGCCTAACTACACTAAAGACACGGTTATAGTCGGATATAAAATAGAGTTTATAGATCTTTCCCCATATCCGGGTACAGTTGCTGATCCAATACCTGATAGTCAAAGAAAGGCTGAAGTGAAGATCACTAAACAATAATTTTACTCTTCTCTCTTTCTTCCATCGACATCAATATTAAACGCAGAAACTCATAAGAATATTTATTGAGATTCTGCATTTTTATCGAGCAAATCATCTCATATTGTTAAGCTCGATTATTTTGTACATTGCACTCCCATTTTGTTTGTCATTCCGGTAAATATTGTGATGCCCTGTTTTTCTGAATAGAAAACAGGAAGACGAAAGGAGCGTCGCAAGAAAAGTTTAACAGTAGTAATTAGTTTGTCAAAATAAAAAATTATGACAACTAAGACCGGTAACATAAAAAATAATTATGCAACCTAACGAACTCCGTAAACAACAGGCTCTCGAGTATCACTCAAAAGGAAGACCCGGAAAAATTGAAGTAGTACCTACCAAAGAAGCGAAAACACAAAGAGACCTGTCGCTTGCTTATACCCCCGGTGTAGCAGAGCCATGTAAAGAAATTGCTGCGAACCCGGAAGATGTTTATAAATATACCGCCAAAGGAAACTTGGTAGCCGTTATCAGTAACGGAACGGCGGTACTTGGGCTTGGTGATATTGGACCCGAAGCTGGCAAACCTGTGATGGAAGGAAAAGGTGTTTTGTTTAAAATTTTTGCAGACATTGATGTATTTGATATCGAGATCAATGAAAAAGATCCGGAGAAATTTGTTGCAGATCGTAAAGGCACTTGAACCAACTTTTGGCGGTATCAATCTAGAAGACATCAAAGCTCCCGAATGTTTTTATATTGAAAAAAAACTAAAGGAGCTAATGCATATTCCGGTGATGCATGATGACCAGCATGGCACTGCAATTATTTCAGCGGTGCTGCATTATTGAATGCATTGGAAATTCAAAAGAAAAAAATTGAAAAAGCAAAATTTGTTGTGAATGGCGCCGGTGCTGCAGCCATTGCCTGTAGTCGCTTATATGAATCACTGGGTGCAAGACATGAAAATTTCCTGATGTTTGACCGCAAAGGTGTTTTGCATAAAGGACGAACTGATCTTGATGAAATGAAAACAGAATTATGCCAATGCAAAAGGCGAAATGACATTAGCAGAGGCAATGAAAGATGCTGATGTATTTATTGGATTAAGTGCTGGGAATTGTGTTACCGCTGATATGGTAAAAGTCAATGGCAAAAAATCCAATTGTATTTGCCATGGCTAATCCTGATCCTGAAATAAGCTGTGAAGATGCAACAGGTGCCAGGAAAGATGTGATCATGGCGACAGGTCGCAGCGATTATCCCAACCAGGTAAATAATGTGTTGGGCTTCCCCTATATTTTCCGTGGCGCATTGGATGTAAGAGCCAGCCAGATCAATGAAGCAATGAAATTAGCTGCAGTAAAAGCATTGGCCGAATTGGCGAAAACTCCGGTACCGGATATTGTGAACATGGCTTATGGTGAAAAGAATATTTTATTTGGCGCCGATTATATTATTCCAAAACCGCTTGATCCACGTTTGTTATCAACAGTGGCACCAGCAGTTGCAAAAGCTGCAATTGAAAGCGGCGTTGCCAAACATACAATTGAAGATTGGGATGTATATCGAATGAACTTGAACAAACGACTTGGAATAGATAACCAGGTACTGCGTGTAATTGGCAGCAAAGCACGAAGAAATCCAAAAAGAATTGTATTTGCAGAAGCAGATAATTTAAAAATTCTTAAAGCAGCCCAGATCGTTATATGATGAAGGTGTTGGTTATCCTATTTTATTGGGTGATGAAACAAGAATCAAAATTAATAGCCGCGGAAGCAGGTATTGACTTGGAAGGTATTCCCATACTTGATCCAAGAAGTGAGGAAACAGCAGAAAAAAGAACTTCTTTATGGCGAAATTTTTTTCCATAAAAGAGGAAGGCAGGGGTTTCAATGCATACGAAGCAAAAAAGGTGATGCGTGACAGAAACTATTTTGGTTGCATGATGGTAGAATGCGGTGATGCAGATTGTATGATCTCTGGCCTGGCAAAAAATTATCCTGATACTATCCGGCCGGCATTGCAGACAATCGGAACAGAAGAAGGTGTAAAGAAAATTGCCGGAATGTACCTGATGCTTACAAAAAAAGGCCCCTTGTTTCTTGCGGATACTACAGTGAATTTTAATCCAACAGCAGAAGAACTTGCTGATATTACCCTGATGGTGGCCAAAGAAGTAAGACAATTCAACATCACTCCAAGAATTGCAATGCTTAGTTATTCAAACTTTGGCAGCAGTAATTCACCGGAAGCAAAATTGGTTGCTGAAGCAAGAAAAATTGTGAAACATAAAATGCCTTCGCTGATCGTAGATGGAGAAATGCAGGCCAGCGTGGCATTCAATAATGAATTGATGAAGGAAAATTATCCTTTCTCCGAACTGGTTGATAAAAATGTAAACACGCTGATCTTTCCCAACCTTGCATCAGGAAATATTGCATACAATCTTTTGAAAGAGCTGGACACAGCCGATGCTATTGGACCTATCTTGTTAGGATTAAAAAAACCAGTCCATATTTTACAACTTGGCAGCTCCGTTCGAAGCATACTTAACATGTCAGTGATCGCAATTGTAGATGCACAAAAAAGTAAAGTACCTACAGAAGAGATCGTACAAAAATCAAGATGGTGGAAGAGATTTAAAAAAGACAAGAATACTGAGATCTGAATTAAGAATTAATAATTCATGAAAGTTGAGAATGTCATTCTTGATAAATCCTTTGCTTTTGCGTTGAGAATATTAAAGCTCTACCTGTTTTTAAGAAAGAAGAAAGTGGATATAGGTTTATGTTCACAAATTTTGGATAGCGGAACTGCTATTGGTGCAAATGTTGAGGAAGCTATTGGAGGTTCATCAAGAAAAGATTTTATAAATAAAATGCAGATCGCTTATAAAGAAGCGAGAGAAACAAAATATTGGTTAAGGCTTTTAAAAGAAGGCGAATTGATTGAAAAGAAGCTTGCTGAATCATTTTTAAAAGATTGCGAAGAGATCCTCAAAATACTTACTGCAATATTAAATTCCTCAAAAGGCGGCGCAAAGTAATTTTTAATTGTTAATTATTAATTTTTAATTCTAAGTTCTTCCAGTTATCACCATCTTGTCTCTTTCAACTCCTTAGAGTATATTGCAGCTATGACAATTTTCAGTAATATTGGTCAGTACCTTTTGATGCTGAGGGGCATGATCTCCCGACCTGAAAATGCAAAAATGTACTGGAAAGAATTTATTCATCAATGCTCTGAGATCGGTATTGGTTCTTTAGGTATCGTTGTTATCATTTCAATTTTTATGGGTGCGGTTTCCACAGTTCAAACGGCTTACCAACTCGTGAGTCCCCTGATCCCTTTATCAGTAATTGCACAAGTAGTAAGAGATACAGTTATTCTTGAATTTGCTCCAACATTAGTTTGTATTGTATTGGCAGGTGTGGTTGGCAGTAAAATTGCCAGCGAACTTGGCAATATGCGGGTAAGTGAACAAATAGATGCGTTGGAAATTATGGGCATCAATTCAAAAACTTACCTGGTGCTTCCGAAAATTATTGCTGCCCTGGTAGTAATACCCATGCTGGTTGTTATTGCGGGTGTTCTTGGTATTTGGGGTGGTAGATTAGCAGGCACTATGACAGGTATCGTTCCACCTGCTACTTTTGACCAGGGATTATTAGAATCATTTGCTCCATACAATGTAATATTTGCTTTGTACAAAGCTTACACATTTGCATTTATTATTTCAAGTATCTCTGCTTTCTTTGGTTATTACGTAAAAGGAGGCGCCTTAGAAATAGGAAGAGCAAGTACAAAAGCTGTAGTGATAAGTTGCATTATGATCTTATTTGCTGATTATATCCTGGCAGCATTATTATTATAAAAAACCCTGTCCCTAAAGGGAACTTAGGTGCAGGATTCATTATAATGTTTTGATTAGTTCTTTATGAATGTAAGTTGATTATTTGTGTTACCGGCTTAAGTTCCTTGATTGGGCTTTTGTTGCGACGCTCCATTCAGGTTTCTGTTCGCTATTGAACAATAGCGTCGCAGTTTACCCAGAGCGAAGCGAAGGGTCGCACACTTCAGCTTTTTGTTCTTTAATCAACAATTTTCAAATAACAAAACCATTACAGCTCTCTGGGCTGTGTGAATGGTAAGCCTTCCGCCTTAAGCGGAGAGGTTTGGAGGGGCTCGGCTTATGATCGAAGTAAGAAACATAAAGAAAAGTTTTGGTGATAAAGTTGTCATCGAAGATGTAAGCGCTGTAATGAAAGCCGGGCAGTGCAATCTCATTATTGGCACAAGCGGGAGCGGTAAAACTGTTTTGATGAAATGTATGGTAGGTTTATTTGAACCAGATGAGGGTGAGGTATTATACAGCGGCGAAAGCTTTACAAAGATGCACCGGAATGAGAAGACAGAGATCCGTAAACAGATCGGCATGCTTTTCCAGGGTTCAGCATTGTTTGACAGTTTAACTGTGCAGGAGAATGTAATGTTCCCTTTGAATATGTTCACAACCTGGCCTACCAAAAAAAAATTAGAAAGGGTCAATGAGGTTCTTGATCGTGTAAACTTAAAAGACACCAATAAAAAATTTCCGGCGGAGCTTAGCGGTGGTATGAAAAAAAGAGTAGGTATTGCAAGAGCCATTGTTTTAAATCCACGATATCTTTTTTGTGATGAGCCCAATTCAGGACTTGATCCGCAAACTTCTTTGGTGATCGACAGGCTGATCAGAGAGATCACTCTTGAATATAATATTACCACTGTGGTAAATACACATGATATGAATAGTGTGATGGAAGTTGGAAGTTATGTTTTATATATGTACCAGGGCAAAAAAGAATGGGAAGGAACAAACAAAGAGATCATCTTCAGTAAAAACCAGCGGCTGAATGAATTTATCTTCGCCTCTGAGTTTTTAAAAGATGCAAAAGAAATGAGGATGCTGGAAGAAACCGGTAAAATGCCGAATGACAGGAATATTGATGATATGATAAAATAATTTGCTAATGTGCTGATGTGCTAATTTGCAAATATGATACAAAGGAAACTACTTACTTTATTTACTCTATTTACCCTTTATACTTTACTTTCTGCACATGAGTTTTGGTTAGATCCCGAAAAATTTATTTATAAAAGAACTGAGAAGGTAAATATTCATTTCCTGGTTGGTGAAAATTTTGAAGGCGAGAATTGGAAAGGGAATAACGAAAGGATAAGATCATTGAAATTATATTATAATGGCGTCAGTGATGATCTGTCTCCATTCATAACAGATGCTGAAGGAGATTCTATCGAATATGTTATGCTGGATGAAGGAACTAATCTTATAGCTTTCAACAGCAATAATTCATTTATAGAAATAGAGCCTTCTAAATTCAATGAATACCTGGTAGAAGATGGATTGACAAATGCGCTTGAATACAGAAAACAAAACAATGAAATGGGTTGCAATGGCCGTGAGTTTTACCAGCGCTGCGCAAAAACTTTATTGCAGGTTGGCGATGTAAAAGACCAAACATATGGAACTACCACTACCCTTCCCCTTGATATTGTTCCATCTTCTAATCCATACCAGCTAAATAATAAAGAACTGTTCCGGGTAAAAATTTTTTTTAAAGGATCTCCTCTTCCTAATGCACTTATAAAGACCTGGCACAGGGTAAAGAATAAAACAGAAATGAAGGATCTGAAAACTGATAGTAAGGGTGAAATTGCATTCCCTGTTAGCACCAACGGTAAATGGATGATAAGTACAGTAAAAATGGAACGACTCACAGACAATCCTGTTTGTGACTGGCAAAGCTATTGGGGCTCACTGACCTGGGGCTATGAATAATTATGCCGATTGAAATTTGCCGAATAGAATTGTTGCTGTACAAGAGTGCGACCCTTCCACTTCGCTGCGCTCAGTGTCTGGGTAAACTGCGACGCTATTGTTGAATAGCGAACAGAAAATTGAATGGAGCGTCGCAACAGAAGTTGAACAGATTTCCTAATGCCGGTTACCAAAAAATTAAAACACCTATTTTTGCGAAACTTCAGCTAAATCTGAAATCTGAAATCTGAAATCTAAATCTAAAATTGAATGAGCATTCTCGTAAATAAAAAATCCAAAGTTTTAGTACAGGGTTTTACCGGCAGCGAAGGCACTTTTCATGCTACGCAAATGATCGAATACGGAACTAATGTGGTGGGTGGAGTGACGCCTGGCAAAGGTGGTCAAAAGCATTTGGATAAACCTGTTTTTAATACCGTTGCTGATTGTGTGAAAAATACCGGCGCTGATGTGAGTATCATTTTTGTGCCGCCGGCATTTGCTGCTGATGCTATTATGGAATCAGCTGAAGCAGGTGTTCGGACTTGTAGTGTGTATTACCGAAGGAATTCCTGTGCAGGATATGGTGAAAGTGAAAAACTTTTTGAGGTCAACAAATACAAGATTGGTGGGGCCGAATTGTCCGGGTGTTATCACTGCGGATGAATGTAAAGTTGGTATTATGCCCGGCTTTGTTTTTAAGAAAGGAAGAATTGGTATTGTTTCAAAATCAGGAACGCTGACTTATGAAGCAGCTGACCAGGTGGCAAAAGCAGGTCTGGGTATTTCAACTGCGGTTGGTATTGGTGGCGATCCGATCATTGGAACTACGACGAAAGAAGCTGTTGAACTTTTTATGAATGATGCGGATACTGATGCAATCGTAATGATCGGTGAGATCGGTGGTGGCATGGAAGCAGAAGCAGCTTATTGGATAAAAGAATCTGGAAATAAAAAACCGGTTGTTGGTTTTATTGCCGGGCAAACAGCACCTCCCGGCCGTCGTATGGGACATGCCGGTGCTATTGTTGGCGGTGCTGATGATACGGCTGCTGCTAAAATGAAGATCATGACCGAATGCGGAATTCATGTCGTACAAAGTCCTGCAGATATTGGTAAACGAATGAAAGAAATTATAAAGCCCCTCTAAATCTCTCCGACAAAGGCGGAAGACTTTAGACTCCGTTCATTGAAATCTTATTAATGAGAAACGCCGCTTTTGTTAAGCGGCGTTTCTGTTATGAAATTGTTCTAAGCCCCTTTAGGGGTTGGGGTTTAAAATCCACGGTTTCTACCATCCCTGTCGTTACGATCATTGTTATCCCAGCCTCTATCATTATCATCCCAACCACGATCTCTTCTATTGTTTCCTCTTTCATCAATATCTACATAACCTGAATAGTTAACTGTGATGCGAAGATCGTTGCTTCTTACAAAGAAATTCTTTGCAGATACAAGACGCATTCTTCCAAAAAATCCGCGGCTTCTTTCATAAACCTTTATCGTATGCATACCTGGGCGCATTCTGTCAAAACGAATGTTGTTGTCGTTACGATAGGTTCTGCCATCTACAACTACTTCAAAATTTCGATTTGATTTAATTGTTACTGATGGTGGCCTGTCGGCTGCCATGGTTGATAAGGTGAGCAGTAAACCTGCTGCGAATGTCAAAATTGTTTTCATTTTTTTAAATTTTAAGGTTGACGGCCAGAGTTTACCGGGTTGAGCTCTAACCAATTTCAATTACTCCCGGCACTATTGTTTAATTATTTATTTATTTGTATTCACGGATATATTCTTTCAATGCTTCTTTGTTATTGTTGAATGTAAAAGCATCATTCATTATAAAAGTAATTTCCTTTGTCAACTGTTTTACCATAGGCATACTTAGCGATATCCAACCTGTTATTCTCAAAAGTGAACAGTAAGACCATTTCCTTTACCTGCTGACTTGTGAAATAATTCCTGTCAATGATCTGCTTTGCTGCGGTCAATCTTGAGTTCTCAAACCATTCTCTGCGGAGGCTTTCTTTTGCCTGGGCAAAATCATTATTGGTCATAGCCCTGTTATTGTCATAACGGGGATCATCGTTACTGCGGTCGTCATTGTAATCACGGTTGTCCCTGTTATCACGATCATTGTTACCGTAATTCTTCGTCACGATTGCCACCATTGTCATAGGTATTGTCCCGATCGCCGTTGCGGTCATCATTTCTGTCATAGTAATCATCATCATTGTACCAATCATCATTAGGATCGATTCTGCGTTCATCGATCATGACCTTTCCAAAACGGTTGACAAGAATGTCAAAGTGATAACCATCTCTGAATGTTGCTTTGATGTTGTAAATGGTTTCTTCTCTCTTGTTGCCAAAATTCCATCCGGTTTTTCTTTTCAGTTCACGCAACACTCTTACGTTATGCGTGCCTGGGCGAATACTATTGATGGAAACAGTATTTCCATCAAGATTGTATCGTCGTCCATCAACTTCAACAAACATTTTGTTGTTACTAATACTGGTGACGGTAAGGCGGGTACCGTCGTAGGCCATTGCAGCAATTGAGAAAATGGTGCTAAGTAAAAGGGTAAAAATTGTCTTCATATACTTTGTTTTTGAGGTGAACAATTTTGTTCTGTGTACAATTATTCCAACGCCGTGCCATTGCTGCTCAAGAAAACGTTAAAGGCTAAAGAATACTTATTGAAATTTAACAATTATTGGAATTAATTGATCGTTTGGAATTTTAAGTTAACAATCGCTTATGAAAAATCATTCTTCTCCGCATCTCATAAGCATTGATAGTACTATCTTGTAAAAAAATTTAACGGCATGTTGATGCAACCATTGAAAACTTTATCGTCGCTGGTGATCTTGATTTGCATTTTGATAACAAATGGTTATTCCCAAACTCCTGTGAAGAACTATGAGAAGGAATGGAAGAATGTAGATGAACTGATCACTAAAAAGAATCTTCCTAAGACTGCATTAGCGGAAGTAAAAAAAATTTATGCGCTGGCTAAAAAGGAAAAACAGGATGCACAGATCATAAAGGCGGTTGTTTATATGGTCGGGTTACAAAGGGAAACGAGAGAAGACAATGAAAGTTTAGCAATAAAAGAAATAGAAAATGAAATTGCGACTTCAAAAGAACCCGTTATTTCTATTTTCAGAAGTTTGCTTGCAGGTGTTTATTTAAATTATTTCCAGCAAAACCGGTGGGAGTTTTATGGCCGCACCGAAACAAAACAATTCAGAAAAGATGATATAAAAACATGGACGGCTGTCGACTTTCATAAAAAGATCAGCGAATTATATTTACAGTCAATAAAAAATGAAAAGTTACTTCAGCAAACAAGTCTTAGATCATTTGATGAAATAATATTAAAAGGAAATGTTCGTCATCTTCGCCCAACTTTATATGACCTGCTTGCTCATCGTGCATTGGATTATTTTAAAAGTGATGAACGTGATATTGATAAGCCTGCTTATGCTTTTGAGATCGACCAGGCCTCAGCATTTGATCCTGCAGCAGATTTTATTGCAAAAAAGATCATAACAAAAGATTCTCTTTCCTTAAAACATAAAGCTTTGCTTGTTTACCAGCAGTTGCTTGCGTTTCATTTAAAAGATACCAAACCTGATGCATTGCTTGGATGCCGATATTCAGCGACTGGAGTTTGTTCATGAAAATTCAACACATCCGGATAAAGATTCTTTATACAGGATGGCTTTAAAACATTTGACAAATCAATATCAAAATTTACCTGCTGCTTCACAGGCATGGTATTTATTAGCCCATGAATATGACGCTGATGCAGAAAGCTATGAACCTTTTGGCGATACAACGCAACGATATGCACGGGTAAAAGCAAAAGAAATATGTGAAAAAGTTATTGCTCAAAAAGATTCTTCAGAAGGAAAGATCAATTGTATTAACCTGTTAAAGCAGATAGAAATAAAAGAATTAAACTTCAGCGTGGAAAAAGTAAATGTGCCGAACAAAGCTTTCCGATCACTTATTCAATATCGAAATCTTGATAAACTTAACCTGCGTTTAGTAAAAGCGGATGAGAAGACAGCTGACATTCTTAATTATTATGATGAAAAAACATGGGAGCAATTACTCAAAATGCCAGCAATTCGTAACTGGCAGCAAGTTCTTCCCTCCACAAACGATTATCAAACTCATTCGGTCGAAATAAAAATAGATGAGTTACCCGTTGGCGAATATATTTTACTTGCAGCGTCAGATAATTTTTCCAAAGAAGCAGTTATTGGCGCAAGGATCTTTTATGTTTCAAATATCAGTTTTGTAAATAATGACAATGATCACTTCCTGCTTCATCGTGAAACAGGAAAACCACTTTCCTCGGCAAGTGTACAGGTTTGGGAACAACGTTATGATCAAAAACAATCAAAATATATCAAACAAAAAACTCAATCATATACAACTGACGCTAATGGTTATTTCAAACTCAATAATCATCGAAAGACAGCTACTACTTATACTTATACCTGGATATAAATTATAATGGCGACAAGCTATTTATGAATGAGTGGATGAATGATTACTATTATTACAGAAACCCGGAACAAAAAGAAACAGAACCAATTGAGCTAAGAAGAATTTTCTTTTTTACTGATCGCAGCATTTATCGCCCCGGTCAAACGATCTATTTTAAAGGCATCGCTGTTATTCCTGACAAGGAAACTAAGAACAAAGTGCTTGCCGATTATAGTACCTGGGTTTATCTCAGAAATGCAAATTATCAATTAGCCGATTCAATACAGGTAAAGACAAATGAATATGGATCTTTCTCTGGTAAGTTCCAGCTTCCTACTGGGGTGCTTAATGGAAATTTTTCCATTTATGCAAAAGATCAAAAGGGAGAAACTGATTTTTCTGTAGAAGAGTATAAGCGACCAAAGTTTTATGTGGACTTTGAAAAAATAAAAGGCACTTATAAGTTAAGTGATAAAATAAAAATTACTGGCTTTGCTAAAGCCTATGCTGGAAATAATATTGATGGCGCCATTATTAAATACAGAGTAGAAAGAAATGCAAGATTCCCTTATCCATGGAGGTTTTATCGCTGGCCCCAGCCGTCGAGCAGCATGGAAATAACACATGGTGAAGCAAAAACTGATAAGGATGGCAAATTCACAATTGAATTCGAAGCTATTCCTGATAAAACGCTTGACAAAAAGCTTGATCCAATTTTCGAATATACTGTGTATGCAGACGTAACGGATATAAATGGAGAAACAAGAAGCGGTCAGACTGAAGTGTCTGTTGGTTACAAGGCGCTGTTATTAAAAGTTGATCTCCCTCTTTCTCTTCCAGTAGATAGTTTAAAAAATATTTCGATTCGCACTGAGAATATGGCTGGTGAATTTGAACCTGCTAAAGTGAACGTTACGATCACAAAACTTAAAGAAGAAAAAAGATTGATCAGGAAACGCTATTGGGAAAGACCAGATCAGTTTGTAATGAGCAAAAACGAATACATAAAATATTTTCCGAACGATGAATATGATAATGAAACGGATCTTAAAAGCTGGGAAAAGGGAGAAAAAGTATTTGAGAAAGACGATTCCGTAAAAGATGATGGTAAATGGAAAATTGAAAATGGAAAGCTCGGTACCGGCTTTTATATGGTTGAAATTTCAACAAAAGATAAAAATGGCGAAGAAGTAAAAGATATACGATACATAGAACTATTTGATGAAAAGAGTAAACAACTTAACTCACCGGCTTATTTATGGACTAAAGGTTCAAAGCCAATTGAGCCCGGTGAGAAAACAGAAATACAACTTGGCACATTCAGCCAATGATCTTTTTGTGATCAGGCAAACAATAAAAACAGTAAACAACAAACAGAAAGACAGCAAATATGAATATGCAGGTCTTGACAATGAGAAAAAAAGTTTTGAGTTTGCTGCCACCGAAGCCGATCGTGGTGGCTATGGCGTGAATTTCTTTTTTGTAAAGAATAATCGTTTTTATGAATACAATGATATTATCAACATACCCTGGACCAATAAAGACCTGAATATTGAATACGCAACATTCCGTGATAAAACCTTACCGGGCAGTGAAGAAAAATGGAAAGTAAAGATCAGTGGATTTAAAAAAGAAAAGATCGCTGCTGAAATATTAGCAAGTATGTATGATGCCTCGCTGGATCAGTTTAAAATGCATAGCTGGGGTGAACCAAATATTTGGCCGCAATATTTCTACAATTCGCTATGGAAAAGTGATCATAACTTTTCTAGAGTTTGAATCTGAAGAAAAGCCGGATAACATCTTTGGGTGATGCAAAAAGTATTGAAAAATCGTATGATGAATTGATCTCCGATATTGATGAGTCTATAACATATTATGTTGGAAATAATATATACGTAAACAACAATGATAAGGCGAGAGACGACAGAATATCTGGAATGCTGCTCCTGCACAAATGCGAAGTAAGTGAAGTGTTGCTAGATGGGTTATCATGAAAAGAGAGTTACAGGATTGTTTGATAATTGAGCTTAAAGAGGAAGACGGAGTTAAAGAATCAGCTTGATTAAACAAAATCCAAGAATAATAATTCTGCTATCCAAATCCGCAAAAACTTCAACGAAACCGCCTTCTTCTTTCCCGATCTAAGAACAAATGAAAATGGTGATATTGAATTTTCATTTACAATGCCTGAAGCATTAACAAAATGGAAGTTCCAGGCATTGGCACATACAAAAGATCTTGCATTTGGTTATAGCAGCAAAGAAATTGTTACACAAAAACAATTGATGGTGCAGCCCAATGCGCCAAGGTTTTTAAGAGAAGGTGATAAAATGGAATTCAGCGCCAAGATCGTTAACCTTACCGATAAAGAATTAACAGGACAAGCCGAGTTGCAATTATTTGATGCTGCAACAAATGAATCTGTTGGTGGCTGGTTCAACAATATGTATCCGAATCAATACTTCACTGTTGCAGCAGGACAAAGTGAAGCGGTAATGTTCCCGATACAAGTCCCTTACTTGTTTGACAAAGCATTAGTATGGCGCATTGTTGCTAAAGCCTCCCCTGCGGGGGAGGTTTGGAGGGGGCCGTAAGTGATGGTGAAGAAGCTGCGATGCCTGTACTTACCAATCGTACATTGGTAACAGAAACGCTGCCTTTGAATCTGCGAAATACTCAAACAAAGAATTTCCGGTTTGAAAAACTATTGACATCAGGAAATTCTGAAACACTACAACATCATTCGCTTACTGTTGAATACACTTCCAACCCGGCATGGTATGCTGTGCAGGCTTTGCCTTATTTAATGGAGTATCCCTATGAATGTGCTGAGCAAACATGGAATCGTTTTTATGCAAATGCACTGGCTTCAAAAATTGCAAACAGTTCTCCACGCATCAAACAAATATTTGAAAGCTGGAATACAAAAGACACTGCTGCTTTAATAAGCAATCTCCAAAAGAACCAGGAACTAAAAGCTGTATTGCTGGAAGAAACACCGTGGGTATTGCAGGCAAAAACAGAAGAGCAACAAAAGAAAAATATTGCTTTGCTCTTTGATATGGTGAGAATGAGCAACGAAATGAACAGCGCTTATGAAAAATTAAAACAAATGCAAAGTGAAAATGGTGGCTTTGTCTGGTTCAAAGGCGGGCCCGACAATCGTTACATCACGCAATACATTGTTACAGGCATTGGTCATTTAAAAAAATTGGGAGTTGATATTAAAAAGCTGGAACCAATTCTTAAACTTGCTATCCCCTATCTTGATCTGCAGATCAAAAAAGATCATGACGAACTTAAAAAAGAATAAAACTGACCTGGCTAAATACACACCTGGTCATTACGAAATACAATATTTATACATGCGTAGCTTTTTTGCTGAGCAAAAAATTGCTGCAGCATCACAAACAGCTTACAATTATTTCCGCAGCCGTACTCAGCAAACATGGACAAAGCAAACCAAGTATATGCAGGGAATGATCGCATTGACATTATCCAGGACCGGTGATACAAAAACTCCTGCAGCCATTTTAAGATCACTAAAAGAAACCAGTATCAATAATGAAGAGTTGGGAATGTATTGGAAAGATAACAGTGGTGGTTGGTTACTGGCACCAGGCACCTATCGAAACACAAGCTTTATTAATTGAAGCATTTGGCGAGATCGCTAAAGACACAAAAACTGTTGACGATCTGAAAACATGGTTACTGAAAAATAAACAAACGACAAACTGGAAAACAACGAAAGCAACAGCAGAAGCATGTTATGCTTTATTGTTGCAGGGAACCGATCTGGTTGATCAATGAATCTGTTGTTGAAATTAAACTGGGCAATACAACAGTTAAGTCAACGGACAACAAAGAGGAAGCTGGTACCGGTTATTTCAAAAAAACGATCAATGGCCCATTGGTTACTCCTAATATGGGAAATATTACATGTCAAAATCAGAATCTTCCAAAAATCCCCCTTCGGGGAGCTTGGGGCGCTGTTTACTGGCAGTATTTTGAAGACCTTGATAAAATAACAACAGCTTCCACTCCACTTAAGCTTGATAAAAAACTATTTGTCGAAAGCAATACAGATCGTGGTCCGGTACTTACACCAATAAATGAAGGAGATGCCATTAAAAGTTGGTGATAAAATAAAAGTAAGAATTGAACTAAGAGTTGATCGTGATATGGAATATGTTCATATGAAAGATATGCGTGCCTCTTGTCTCGAACCTGTAAATGTTTTAAGCAGTTATAAATGGCAGGGCGGCTTGGGTTATTATGAAACAACAAAAGATGCCAGCACCAATTTCTTTTTTGATTACCTGCGCAAAGGAACCTATGTGTTTGAGTATGCATTGTTCGTAACGCATACCGGTAATTTCAGCAATGGGATCACCAACATTCAATGCATGTATGCACCGGAATTCAGTAGTCATTCTGAAGGGATCCGGCTAAATGTAGAATAAATAAATGTTCAATGCTCAACAAACAATGCTCAATTTTCAATTACTTACTCTTTATAAATGATCGTTGAAAATTGAACATTGAGCATTGAACATTTTATATTTGTTCTTCATGCAAACAGAATTTCTCATCATAGGCCAGGGCATTTCCGGAACATGGCTATCTTATTATTTACAAAAAGCAAACAAGATCATTTATTGTAATAGATAATGCTCAACCCAATTCGGCTTCAAGAGTTGCAGCAGGAATTATAAACCCGGTTACAGGCAGAAGGATTGTAAAAACATGGATGATCGATGAACTGCTTATCCTTTCTTATTCCGGCTTATGAAGAGTTAGGAAATGAACTTAATATCAAGGCTATTGAGAAAAAAAGCCTGGTCGACTTCCACCCTACTCCTCAAATGAAAATTGCTTTTGATGAAAGAGTAAAAGAGAATGCAGATCTTCTATTTCATCCTAATGATCAATGGCAATATCAAAACATATTTAATTATGATCTTGGGTTTGGCGAAGTAGATCCCTGTTATGTTATCAACCTGAAGGAGATCCTTCCTGCATGGAGAAAAAAACTTTTATCAAATAACCAATTGCTGGAAGAAGATTTTGAAATAACTGAATTAAAACAAGCAGGTACAGAAATCAACTATAAAAATATCAAAGCTGAAAAAATAATTTTTTGTGATGGCATCCATTCTTCCCAAAATCCCTTTTTTAAAAATCTTCCTTTTGCTTTAAATAAAGGCGAAGCATTGCTTATTGAATCGCCTGGTATTCCTTCAACACATATTTTTAAAAAGGGAATGATGCTTACATCAATTCAAAAAGATCTTTTTTGGCTTGGCTCAAATTATTTATGGGAATTTCCGGATGATCAACCGACCGAACAATTCAGGAAGCAAACTGAAGTACTATTAAGATCATGGCTAAAGGTTCCTTTTAAAATTGTCGATCACAAAGCCTCAGTTCGACCTGCAAATATTGAACGCAGGCCTTTTGTTGGCTTTCATCCAACTTATAAAAACATCGGCATCTTAAATGGCATGGGAACTAAAGGTTGTTCCTTAGCACCATTTTTTGCAAAGCAACTAACAGATCATCTTATTTCTGGAAATGAAATTTTAGCGGAGGCCGATATTATACGATTTACCAAAATACTTACCCGGTGATCCTTTCTGGATATTTTAACTGCATTGGTTATTTTTGATTTATCTGAAAAAAAATAAAATGACAGCAAAAAAAGAAAATCTATACACTATCCCTGCCCGTTTCAGGAAATTAGAGAATCTGCATATTGTCTTTTGGCTTTTCAAAGATATAAGCTGGTGTATGCTCTGGCGGGAGCTTGGGATCATTATGATCATACCTACTCTTTCTGTTGCTATTTATATTTCCTACCGTACCCGGAATATCAGATCAGAATTAGCCCATAACCTTGCCGTAGCATTTTGGATCAGTGCCAATAGTTATTGGATGATAAGCGAGTTTTTTGGATTTGATGAAGCAAAAGTTTTTGGCGGGTATGAAGGGAAACATCTCGCTATGATACCATTCCTTATAGGTGTGATCATTCTCGCCTGGTATTATCTTATTCAGCGATCAAAAGAAATAAAGAGTGAGCAAGTAACAACAATGTAATAATACCAGAAAAAAATAGGGATTTAAAAGTTGCGTCGCAATTTTTAAACCCCTAATGTCAAGAAGATCTTAGCTTCTCGAAAAACTTTTACGAAGGTACCAATACGAGAGTTTTCTTTTTCTTGTCAAAAAAGAATTTTTTGCAAAAATAAATGAGTGTTAGTGTTATCATAGTTCGGGTTTTAGAATTTTGTGGGTCGTATTCGGATCCTGGTTCAGCACACGGCATAATGCATCATACAATTGAGGCATATTAATTTTAAGATCTGCCGGGTTTTCAAAAAATGCTTCCACACTTACTGCCCAGAATTCGTGAATATTCGTCAATGCATAATTGCGTAAATAGCTTTGTCTTTTTGTAATTACGTCTGCCAGTATAGGACCTGTAGTGGTTGAAAATTTTTCATAATTAGCCCGGAAGTTTTTATCAACCCCATACTTGGCAAAATAATTATTAAATAACAGTGCATGGCTCATTTCATGAACAGCCACATTAATATTATCTGTATTATCAGAATAACCGAAAAGAAAATGTTTCCATGAAAGATAGATGCCTTCCGGCGCCACATGGCCTATATACAATTCTTCATCATTGTCCATTCTATATGCATCAGCCAGTATATAAATATTTTTAAAATGTTGCATCAGGTAGCTCTTCAAACCAAACGTGACCTGTATCGCAGAAGCTGCTGTTAAAACGGGGATCTCTTCTTTTGGTTCAAGACCGATGTAATGAAATTCCTTAAGACCAATATACTGATGGACCCTGTTTACAAATTTTTGTTTTAGTTCAAAAGGAAGTTCATTGAAATATTGAATACGGCTGCTGATGATGTAGGAATAATGATTGAAAATTTCTTCGCTGACCAATTCCTCCGCAGGAGGTTGTATTGGAGCTTCCAGCTTTTGCGGAGCAAAAAAATGATTAAGTTTTCTTAAAAATGTCAGCATGTTTCAGGGTTCGGAACTTTAAAAATATATAATCGCTTTTCAATTTGCAAGCTTTACGATATTATTGAGTGGATTTACTAATGATTCAAAAACGATGGGATCATTAGGAAAATTACGTTGGGCCCAAAAATAATTTATATAAAGGCCGGGAACTCATTCGGTCATAGCGGTCAGGCCAAACCTTAGGCATCTATTTGTCCTTATCTTTGCCGCCGTTGAATTTTTTGGGGCCCGGCCGAAGTGCTACTATTGAACTTCCGTTGCGACGCTCCGTTCAAGGTTCTGTAATTCTATTGAACAATTTAATCATATATCAATTAAGCAATGTTTCGAACTCATACATGTGGCGAATTAAGAATTAGTAACGTAAATAACGAAGTGACTCTTGCGGGTTGGGTGCAAACGATCAGGAAATTTGGCGCTATCACATTTGTTGACCTCCGTGACCGTTATGGTATCACACAATTATTATTTGGCGAAGAATTAAATCAGCAATTGACCGAAAACCCGTTAGGTCGTGAATTTGTTTTACAAGCTACAGGAATTGTAAACGAAAGAAGTAATAAGAATTCAAACATTCTAACTGGTGATATAGAGATATCCGTGAAATCCTTTAAAATCCTTAATAAATCCGCGATACCGCCATTCACCATCCAGGATGATACGGATGGTGGCGATGATATCCGGATGAAATATCGTTTTCTTGACCTGCGCAGAAATGCTGTAAAGAAAAATCTTGAGCTGCGTTATGCTGTAAACCGTGCAACAAGAAATTATTTGCATCAGCAAGGATTTATGGATATTGAAACGCCTTTTCTTATTAAATCAACTCCTGAAGGCGCCAGGGATTTTGTTGTTCCGTCAAGAATGAATGCAGGACAATTTTATGCCTTGCCCCAATCACCGCAAACATTCAAGCAATTATTAATGGTAAGCGGTTACGATCGTTACTATCAAATTGTAAAATGTTTTCGTGATGAAGATCTTCGTGCCGATCGTCAACCAGAGTTTACACAGATCGACTGCGAAATGGCTTTTGTTGAACAGGAAGATATCCTGAATATGTTTGAAGGTTTGATCAAATCAATTTTCAAAGAAGTAAAAGGAATTGATTACAGTGAGAAAGTGCCGCGGATGACCTGGGAAGATGCTATGTGGAATTATGGCAATGACAAACCAGATATTCGTTTTGATTGGAAATTGCTAAACCTGAAAAAACCTTCTTCGGTTTATACAAATAAAAAAGATTCATCAGAATTGATCGCAGGTGCAGGCTTTGGTGTTTTTGATAATGCAGAAACAGTAGTTGCTATTGCAGTTCCCGGCTGCAGCGATTATAGCCGTAAGCAAACGGATGAATTGACTGAATGGGTAAAACGGCCACAGATAGGCATGGGCGGACTTGGTTTTATAAAATGTAATAAAGACGGAACCTATAAAAGCAGCATGGATAAATTTTTCAATGAAGAAAAATTGAAAGCCATTGCTGCTGCATGTAATGCCTCTGCAGGTGATCTTGTTCTGATATTAGCCGGGGCCGAAGAAAGAACAAGAAAAGCCATCAGCGAATTACGACTTGAAATGGCAGAGCGTCTTGGCTTATAGAAAAAAAGAAGAATTCAAACTCGTTTGGGTGTTGGATTTCCCGTTATTTGAATATGCCGAAGAAGATAATCGTTGGGTAGCACGTCATCATCCATTTACTTCACCCAAGCCATCGGATATTGAAACAATGATCAGCAACGATCCTGCTATTAAAAATGCTGCTGAATATCTAAAACATCCTTATGCCAGCATCAAAGCAAATGCTTATGATATGGTATTAAATGGAAATGAGATCGGTGGCGGTTCAATAAGAATTTTTCAAAGAGAGCTGCAGGAAAAGATGTTTGCAGCATTAGGAATGACCAAAGAAGAATCACTGCATAAATTCAGCTTCCTTCTTGGAGCATTTGAATATGGTGCACCACCGCACGGTGGTATTGCTTTTGGTTTCGACAGGCTCTGCGCTATCCTTGGCGGCAGTGAAAGCATTCGTGATTTTATTGCATTTCCAAAAAACAATGCTGGCCGTGATGTAATGCTTGATGCACCATCAACAATTGATGAAAAGCAATTGGTGGAATTACAAATAAAGTCAACCGCTAAGCAGCAATGACCTGATCCTGATTGATAATGTTACGGATCATTTACATCTTACAAACACTGATACCACGCATCATGACGGATTTGATTCTGCATCGGAGGATCAGGATAATAAAAGATCTGTGTAAATCTTTTTAATCCGTGCCATCCGTGTGCTATTCTTCTTTTCCTTAATTTGGAATAGTGAAACAAACTCCATTAGCTGAAAGAATTCGTCCTTCTACATTAAGCGAATTAGTTGGCCAGGATCATTTGACCGGCAATAAAAGCATTCTTCGAACCTCTATAGAAAATGGAAAAATACCATCCATGATCTTGTGGGGACCGCCCGGCACAGGAAAGACAACCATTGCCAACATCATTGCGAATACTTTAAAAGTTCCTTTCTTTCAACTCAGTGCTATTAGTGCAGGAGTAAAAGATGTAAGAGAAGTAATTGAAGAATCAAAAACAAAACCGGGTGCAGTTTTATTCATCGATGAGATCCATCGTTTCAATAAAGGTCAGCAAGATGCATTGCTTGGCGCTGTGGAAAAAGGAATTATTACATTGATCGGTGCCACAACTGAAAATCCATCTTTTGAAGTAAACGGTGCCTTGCTCAGCCGTTGCCAGGTTTATGTTTTAAAACCACTTAGTGATGATGATCTGCTAAAACTGATACAACAGGCAATTGAAAAAGATGAATGGTTAAAAAATAAAAATATTGCGATCAAAGAACACGAGGCGCTGTTTACCATTTCCGGTGGCGATGCAAGAAAGATTCTGAATCTTCTTGAGCTTTGTGCAGATGTAATGAAAGAAGGCGAAGAACTGACTGATAAAAAAGTAATGGACATTGCACAACAGAGAATTGCATTATATGATAAAAGCGGTGAACAGCATTATGATATCATTTCAGCATTTATAAAATCAATTCGTGGCAGCGATCCGAATGCAGCTGTTTATTGGCTGGCAAGAATGATAGAAGGCGGTGAAGATGTAAAGTTCATTGCACGCAGATTGGTGATATTAGCCAGTGAAGATATTGGCAATGCAAATCCCACTGCATTGGTCTTGGCAAACGCTGCTTTTGAAGCAGTAAATAAAATTGGTTTCCCAGAATCAAGTATCATCCTTTCTCAATGCGCTACTTACCTCGCTGCTTCTCCAAAGAGTAATGCAGCAGTTGCCGCAATTGGTGCTGCACAATCCGCAGTGAAACAACATGGCGATCTTTCTGTACCGCTTCATATTCGGAATGCCCCGACAAGGTTGATGAAGAATCTTGGTTATGGAAAAGATTACCAGTATTCTCATAGTTATGATAATAATTTTTCGGCACAGGAATATTTACCCAAAGAATTATCCGGAACAAAATTTTATGATCCGGGTAAAAATGCAAGAGAAGAAGAGCTGAGAAAGTTTTTACGTGGTCTTTGGAAAGAAAAATATAATTATTGATCTTTTATTTCCACCACTCTCCCATGTTCAAGTTTTATAAAATGAGAAATACAGGATGGCCTGTCGTTTTCGTAATGAGAAACAAATACCATGGTCTTATTCCCCCTGGTACACACTTCGTTTATCAATTCAAGAAACTCATTTTTTCTTTCTGTATCTAATCCCTGGCAGGGTTCATCAAGGATCAATAACGGGGGATCCTTTACCAGGGCTCTTGTTAACAAGACTGCTCTTTGTTCACCAACAGAAAGCTCGTACAATCTTTTTTGCTGAAGATCTTTTAACCTGCAGAATTCCATCCATTGGTCGACCAACTCAGTATCTTCATCCGAAAGCTGCCTGAATAACCCGATCGTATCATACAATCCCGAAGCAACTGTTTCAAAACAAGTAGAAGATTGATTGAAATAAAGATGCAACTCGGGAGAAATAAAACCGATCTTCTTTTTTATATCCCAGATGCTTTCACCACTTCCACGTTTTTTGCCAAATAAAAAAATTGAATTAGCATAAGCCTTCGGATTATCCGCCGTGATCAAACTCAATAAAGTTGATTTTCCTGCTCCATTGGGTCCAGAAAGTAACCATCTTTCACCTTTCATTACTTTCCAGTTCACGTTATCCAATATTATTTTATCCCCGTACTGAACAGAAACATTTCTCATTTCAATTACAGATTCATAAGCTGTATCTGCCTGTTCTGTCTTTAAAATTTTTTTAAGATCAGCACTGACAAAATCATTTTTAGTTTCTATCTGATCTGCTGCTATCCTTTTGCTGAATGTTTCAAGTTTCTCAAAAGACTTTACCTCGCCTTTTTCCAACAAAAGAACCTTTGAAATACTTGCCGGGATTTCTTCAGGAGATGAAATTAATATCAACAGTACGCCGCTTTTAATTAATGCATCAAATTGTTGCTGCAGCCAGGTCCTTGTTTCTTTGTCCAAACCAATAAAAGGTTGATCCAGGATCAACACAGTTGGTTCTTCAAGCCTTGATTTTAATATTTGCAATTTTTTATTTTCGCCATTTGACAACTGGATCAGTCTTTCATCCCTGAGATACTCAATACCCATCTCTTTTAAAAATACTTCTGCAGGTTTTAAATTTTCACCTAATGATTGTGCTACAGTTTCCGTTTCTTCTGTATCATAAGAATTGAACCGCTGCTGATAATACAAGTCATTGGTATGTTGAAGATTTTTGAAATGATGCAGTTGCTCTACAAAAACTATTTTAGTGTTTGTATCATTGGCAAATTGAATTTCGCCTCTATAAAATATTTTTTGGGCTAATGCAATCCCGAGTAAGGTCTTACCGCTTCCTGAAGACCCTGTAATAGCAAGGCTTTCGTTTTCATAAAGTGAAAATGAAATTCCATTCAGCACATTTTTGCCTGAACGGTTTACGGCCAGGTTCTTAACTTTCAAAATACAATTAGTCGTATTGTTCAACTTCTTCCATTATAATTAAGATAATTTCAGCCTCATTGCGGATTGTACAACAAAGGAAAAAATTGTCCCTGCATCTTTTCTCCTTTCGGTACAACAGGTACTCCGTCCAGTAACGGTTCATTTGAATCTGAAATAACGCCATCTGCAAAAGCATTTATAACAAATGCTCTTCTTGGCTTATCACTTTTATTTTCGCCGGAGCCATGTAATGTCAATGAATGATGAAAGATCGCTTCGCCTGCTTTTACCTCTGCATATTGCGGATGATCAAACTGTTTTTTCTGTTCATCATTTAAAAAATCTCTTATTCCCTGGATCTCGCCTGCAAGAACAGGTTTTGGCAATAAGCCCCAACGATGACTGCCTGCAATATATTGAAGACATCCATTCTCTTTTGTTGCATCATCCAATCCGCACCAGCAGGTAAGATGTGCCACCGGTTTTGTTCTTGTCCAGTAAGAGTAATCCTGGTGCCACGCCACAACGCCACCCTTCTTTGCCGGCTTCCAAAAAAGTTGATCATGCCAGAAACGAACAGGAACGTTTCCTAATAATTGACTTGCGGCAACAAGAAAGCGAGGATTCCATAATACATCATGAAAACCCGGACCAATGCGCCATGCGCCTAATGCATGAAATAATATAGTAGACGGATCAGCAGATTCGTTTGAATGAAATTCATAATACAATGAATGAGACGGATGATTGGTATCGGCAATTTCAGAAAGCTCATTACGTAAAAAAATTACCTGTACGTCATCCAGCATTTTTATCCCGGCCAAAAACCCATTTTCATTAAAGAATGATATTTGTTCATCAGTCAGTTTAAATTTCTCCCACTCGCTTTTTGATGTGGGCCAATGAAACAGCTCGCTGACAAGCTTATGCACCTTACTAAGATCATTTACCGGCATAAAATTGTTTTTTTTAAAATTACTGTTTTGAATGCAATGCCCGCTGATTTCTTATTTTTAGCTCTCAAATTTTTTTACATGAAAAAACTGCTTTTTGTTGCTGCCTTGCTCATAATAAAAAATGTATTACCCGCCCAAACAGATCAAAAAGATCCGATGATCGTAAAAATGGTGAATGAAGTATCCAAAGATTCATTGCGAATCTTACGTAAAAAAATGGTGAGTTTTGGTCACAAGAAATACTTTAAGCACACAAACAGATCCAAATCGTGGTATTGGTGCTGCCCGCAATTGGGTATTGAGTCGTTTCAATGAATTTGCAAAACAATCAGGAGGAAGATTGACCGCCATAATTGATACTACCACTTTACAAAAAGATGGGCGAAGAGTTGATACAACACTTTTGTTGGGTAATGTAATGGCGACATTAAAAGGCACCGACCCAACTGATAAAAGAATATTTATTATCAGCGGGCATTTGGATAATATGCGCAGCAGTGTAATGGATAGAATCGGAGATGCACCCGGCGCCAATGATGATGCAAGTGGTGTAGCAGCAGTAATGGAATGTGCAAGAATAATGAGTATGCATTCTTTTCCTGCAACGGTCATATTTGTAGCGGTAAGTGGTGAAGAGCAGGGTTTGCTTGGTTCAACTTACATGGCAGAAAAAGCTAAAAAAGAAAGTTGGAATATTGAAGCGGTATTGAATAATGATATTATGGGTGGCAATAATGAAAATGAAACAAATAAAGCCAGTAATAACCAGGTGAGAGTTTTTAGTGAAGGCCTTTCTGTTTTAGATACTGGAAGAATTGCAACAACTATCCGCAACCTTGGTTTGGAAAATGATGGCAAGCCAAGGCAACTTGCACGATATGTAAAAGAAATTGGTGAACGTTATGTAAAGGATCTTAAGATCGTTATGATCTATCGCAACGACAGGTTCCTGCGTGGCGGAGATCACACTCCATATGTACAGCGTGGCTTTGCAGCAGTTCGTATTACTGAAATGAACGAGAATTATAATCACCAGCACCAGGATGTAAGAATGGAGAACGGAATACAAATTGGCGACCTGCCTGAATTCATGGATTTTGAATACCTGAGAAAAAATACAGCAATGAATCTTTGTAATCTTGCAAATCTTGCGAAATCTCCTTCAATGCCTCAAGAAGTAAAAGTCGAAACAAGAAAGCTTACCAATTTTACCAACCTGACATGGAAAGCGCCGGCTTCAGGAAAAGTTAAAGGGTATCTTGTATTAATGAGAGAAACAACAAGCCCTGTATGGGAGAAAAAGTTTTTCACTACCGATACAAAAATGGATCTTCCTTATTCAAAGGATAATTATTTTTTTGCAGTGCAATCAGTAAGTGAAGATGGTAATGAAGGATTACCTGTACTACCGACTCCAGGTCGTTAATTAAAAAAATATGGTGAACTGGACAATAAAAAGATTTGATGAATTAACCTTAGATGAGTTATATATGATACTGCAACTAAGAAATGAAGTATTTATCGTTGAACAAAATTGTGTTTATAATGATACAGATGGAAAAGATCGATCAGCCTGGCATTTAATGGCAGTTGAAGACAATAAATTAGTTGCCTACACAAGAATTCTTCCACCTGGAGTTTCATACAGCGATCCTGCAATTGGTCGTGTTGTTACTTCCTCATCAAAAAGAAGATCAGGATTAGGAAGAGAACTGATGAAACGATCAATTGAAGCCTGCGAAAAATTTTTTGGTAAGATCTCTATCACTTTAAGTGCACAAGTTTATTTGCAAAAATTCTATGAATCATTGGGCTTTATTGTGGCAGGAAAAGAATATTTAGATGATGGAATACCACACATCGAGATGTCGAGAAAAGCTTCTTAGTAAAAGCCCCGGTAAAAAAACTTCTTATTGATACTGCAATAAAAATACCCGCTATTCGTCATTGAATAGTAGAAATTAATTTTCTACTTTAGTCACCAGTCCAAATCCTAAAAGTTAGGAACCTTAAAAAGTTCCGATTGAAAAACACAAATCTGGTATCTATGAGAGCAATTGTACCCTGTTGCCGTACATTGGTTACGGTTTTATTGATGTCTGTGTCATTGTGGTCCAATTCACAATCCATTTCTTTCAAAGATGGAAAATATGAATTCGGACTTGGTCTTGGTCCATCCTTTTTTCTTGGAGACCTTGGCGGATCCCACGGAGTTGGTAAGCCATTTATCGCTGACCTGGATATGCCGCTTACAAAATTTTCAAAAGGACTTTATATAAATGTTTATCCTTCTGAATGGCTCGGACTTCGACTGGCAGTCAACAGATCTTTCCTTGAAGGAAGCGATGATGAGGTAGATCTTTCCGGTGGCCGCGAATTTTCAAGATGGCGCCGAAATCTATACTTCCAATCAAAAGTAACAGAAGCTTACTTTGGCTTTGAATTTTATCCAACAGTTTTTCTAGAAAATTATGATGGCCTGCAGGGGAAATTAAGACCGTATGGTATTGCAGGCGTTGGTTTTTTCCATTTTAATCCTAAAGCTTATTATTATCCAGATCCGAATAACGAGAATACAAAACAACTGGTGGAATTAAAACCGCTTCGTTTGGAAGGACAAGGCATGTCACAATATCCTGACAGGAAAGAATATAATTTAACACAGCTTGAAATTCCAATGGGTGGAGGCTTTAAATATTACATCAAGGAAGATCTTTACATTGGCTTAGAAGTTTTACACCGCAAAACATTTACTGACTATGTTGATGATGTAAGTACCAAATATATTGATCCAATTTACTTTTCGCAATACCTGGCCCCGGCAGATGTACCTATCGCCTATCAATTGCACAACCGTGAGCCATTCCGTAATATCACAAGACCCTATGTCGGCAGACAACGTGGCGATCCAAAAGAAATGGATTCCTATTTCTCAACCATCATCCGTTTTGGCTGGAGGTTGAATGGAAATAATTCGCCAAACAAAAAAGCACTGCGACAGCTGCGATGTCCGCTTTACTTTTAATCCGTCACCAATCCGAACCAATATGAAAACAAACTCTACTCTATCTCATTTAAAAAAATCATCTTATCTCTTTGGCCTGGCTTTGCTACTGGGTTCCACCCAGTCATGCTCAGTAACTGAAAACACAAATGTTGAAAGTAAAAACGCAAAAACATCCAGAAAAGAAAGAGAAGTAAAGATCTACCCTGACTTATTAAAAAAAGTAATGCATGTAAAAAATGTAGAAACTGAAAAGGTTGACTTCTTTGTATTTGATTCGGAGGGGACGATCATGGTGCATTATAAAATGAATGAGAAAGATCACAAAAAAATCAATGGCCTGGAAAAAGGAAGTTATACTTACCAGGTTTTCAAGAATGATGAGATGAGTGAGTCTGGAAGAATAATTATAAAATAGTTCTTTACAATATTTAAGGCAGTTCCAATAAGGGCAGCGGGCTCTTTAAAATACAATACCTGGTGACTAAAACCCTGATCCGTTCTCTATTTGTTACTCTCAATGTATGTATTAAAATTTTATTGAACACCTGCTGCCATCCTTATTGGACACTTATTACTTTGCTCTTTTATTTACCACCCAAAAAACTCCCGCAGTCAGGAAAAGTTTAATCTGTATTCCTTCAATGGAAGTCCGTTGGTTAACGAATTTCATTGAAAACGATTATTCCTTATCCCTCCTGAAAAAAGCTGCGGGTTTTTTATTTATATAAATAACCCCCATTCATCTTCGCATTCATCTTTTTGAAAAGTGCTAACCCATATCTTAAACAACTCCCTGAACTTATCTATTTCATCCCGTATTATCTGTCCATGAGCTTTCTCAATTACTTCTTCACTCATCATTGTTAACATTGATGATTTAATGAATTGAGCATTTTTTCTGATAATAGAAGCATTCTCCATCCTTATGATGTATAAGCCTGCTTCCGAGCTTTTAATTTTCACAGCTACCTGGTATGCATCTCCCAAGAGCATCCCTTTATGATCCTCCCAATAATCTGCAGGAAACCCATCTTCTTTTTCCTCAACAACCATTGAATCCAACGCACCATTAAGTACGATCATGACTTGCTGCCATTGCTTATAGAGTTCTTTGCAGGCGTCTCGTGTCGGATTAGGTTTCCATTCTTCGCCTTCCTCGTCTTCATCTTTAAATTCATCATCGTCCCAATCGGGCAGGTCGCTAAGGTGATCAAATTTCATAAATTATTTAGTTTAATTCTTTGATTAAAAACTCTGCAGTATAACTGTCTTTACACTTTGTTAAGCCTTCCGGAGTACCTTCAAATAAGATCTTTCCGCCACCATCGCCGCCTTCAGGACCAAGATCAATAACATGATCGCCAACTTTTATAACATCCATGTTATGTTCAATGACAAGTACGGTATTACCGCGATCCACTAATTTATTAAGAACCGAAAGTAAATGTTGAATATCTTCAAAATGCAAACCAGTGGTTGGTTCATCCAGTATATAAAAAGTTTTACCTGTATCTTTTTTGCCAAGTTCTGTTGAGAGTTTAACCCGCTGCGCTTCTCCCCCACTTAAAGTAACTGCACTTTGTCCTAAAGTTATGTAACCAAGCCCCACTTCTCCAAGCACTTTTATTTTCCGATAGATATAAGGAATATGCTGGAAAAATTCTACCGCTTCTTCTACCGTCATGTCAAGCACATCAGCAATAGATTTTCCTTTGTACCGGATCTCCAGCGTTTCTCTGTTATATCTTTTACCATTACATTTCTCACAATGCACATAAACGTCAGGAAGAAAATTCATTTCGATCACCCGCATGCCACCGCCTTCACACACATCACAGCGGCCGCTTTTTACATTAAATGAAAAACGGCCTGCATTATATCCCCTGATCTTTGCTTCCGGGATGGAAGCAAACAATGTTCTTATATCTGTAAAAAATCCACAATAAGTGGCAGGATTGCTTCTTGGCGTACGGCCAATCGGCGACTGATCGATCTCTATCACTTTGTCAATATGTTCAAGCCCCTTTATATTTTTATATTCAAGCGGAGACACTCTTGAGCCATATGCATGTGTTGAAAGTATCGGGTAAAGAGTTTCATTGATCAATGTTGATTTACCGCTACCACTAACACCCGTAACAACAATAAATTTTCCTAAAGGAAATTTTACATCCAGCTCATGAAGATTATTTCCTTTCGCTCCTTTTAACTCTATAAATTTTCCATTGCCTCTTCTTCTTTCTTCCGGCACTGCTATTTTATGATGACCATTGAGATAATTGGCTGTAAGTGTATTAAGTTTGAGCATTTCCTGTGGAATACCCTGCGCAACAATTTTTCCTCCGTGAAAACCTGCTTTTGGTCCAATGTCAATTAAATAATCGGCTGACAGCATGATATCCTTATCATGCTCTACTACTAATACGCTATTACCAATATCACGAAGATTTTTCAAAGCATCTATCAACCTGTGATTATCCCGTTGATGCAAGCCGATAGATGGTTCATCAAGAATATAGGTAATGCCCTGCAACTGCGACCCTATCTGTGTAGCGAGTCGTATCCTTTGTGATTCACCACCACTTAATGTTTTTGATGCACGGTTAAGTGTGAGATAAGTTAACCCGACATCCAAAAGAAATTGAAGTCGTTCTCTTATTTCTTTTAAAACATCTTTTGCAATATTTTTTTGCTTATCCGTAATTCTTAATTCTATACCATCAAACCATGCAGCAAGATTATCAAGGTTCATTTCACCAAGCTGCGAAATATTTCTACCAAGAATTTTAAACCAAAGACTTTCTTTTTTCAACCTTGCTCCATTGCAGCTACTGCAAGTTTTTAATGTTGTGAATTGTTGCACCCAATCCCTTAAAAACTCTGTGCTGCTTGTTGAAACAAACCATCTTTTCAGCATTGGCACTATTCCCTCATAGCTTCCTGTGTACTCATGAGGCACTGTTTCATCTGAAGCATCCACTTCCATTGTGGAGCTAATGTTCTTATCGCCAAATAAAAGAAGATCTAATTGTTGCTTTGGCAATTTATCTACCGGAACGTCTAATTTTATTTTATACTTCCTGGCAAACTCTACCACTTGCTGAAATACACTGGCATCTCTTTCTTCTCCCAATGGTGAAATGCCACCTTCTTTTACGCTAAGTGTTTTATCCGGCAACACCAGCTCCATATCAATTGTAAAAATATTTCCCAGGCCTTTGCAGGTTGGACAGGCGCCATAAGGTGAGTTAAAAGAAAATGAATTAGGTGATGGCTCTTCATAGCTAATGCCTGTGTCTTCACACATTAGTTGTTTACTATATTGTACGAGCTGCTTTTCATCAACTAATAAAAACATCAGGTCTTTTCCCAGCTTCAAGGTTTGCTGTACACTTTGACTTAATCTTGCTTTTAGATCATCAGTTACTTGTAAACGATCGACCACTAATTCTATGTCATGAATTTTATAACGATCGACCTGCATTTTAGGAACCAGGTCTTTCACTTCTCCATCAATTCTAACTTTTAAATACCCTTTTTTGCGAACATCTTCAAACAATTCGCGGTAATGTCCTTTTCTTCCTCTCACTAACGGAGCAAGCAGCGATATTTTTTTGCTCTTATATTTTTTAAAAATATTTTCTACAATTTCTTCTTCGCTCCATTTTACCATTGGCTTACCCGTGTTGTACGAATAAGCGTCTCCTACTCTTGCAAATAATAGCCTTAGAAAATCATATATCTCTGTAACGGTACCAACTGTTGAACGTGGATTTTTATTTGTAGTTTTTTGTTCAATAGAAATAACGGGAGAAAGCCCGGTGATCTTATCTACGTCAGGTCTTTCCATATCGCCGATAAACTGTCGTGCATAAGCTCCGAAAGTTTCCATGTACCGGCGCTGGCCTTCTGCATAAATGGTATCAAAAGCAAGCGATGATTTACCACTGCCACTGATACCGGTAATAACAACTAATTTATTTTTTGGAATTGAAATATCAATGTTCTTGAGATTATGCACCCTTGCTCCGTGCACCTCAATCATCTCATGATTTATTTCTTCAACAGTGATCCCGTTATCTCTTGATTTGGCCATAGTAAAAAGGGTAACGAAGATAGCAACAATAATGCGCCGGAATGTTTACTTTCAAACAACTGTTTGCAGAAAATGAGATAGTAATTTGTTTTTTGGAACTTCCTGCGTTCACGATTATCTTTGCGCCAGCTCTTAAATATTACATAAGGATGCTTATCAAGAAAGGCTGAGGGATATGGCCCGATGAAGCCTTGACAACCTCCCTTCACTTCGTTCAGGTGACAATTTTTGTCATTCCGAACATTAGCGAGGGAAAGGTGCCAATTCCATCCCGATAGATCGGGATAGATAAGTCAGCGTTCAAGCTTAAAATAATTTTCAAAATATTCAAAGCTCACCTGACTTACCGGGTGAGCTTTTTGTTTTAGTAATATTCAGGATCGTCATATTTAATTTATAAAAAATAGAAAATGAGTTATCACAAGAATCTTACGATCGGTTTATTCGGCTTTGGCGTAGTTGGCGAAGGACTTTATCATATCCTGAACCAGACACCTTCATTAAAAGCTACAATAAAGAAAATTTGTGTCAAGCATCCTGAGAAAAAAAGAAATGCTCCGGCTGAATTATTTACGACGGATAGAAATGAATTGCTTTTTGATCCTGAAATAAATGTGATCGTGGAAGTGATCAACGAAACTGAATCGGCATTTGAGATCGTAACTACTGCATTAAAAAACGGGAAAGATGTGGTAAGCTCCAGTAAAAAGATGTTGGCTGAAAATATGCCGGAACTTTTGGGACTGCAAAAACAAACAAATCTTTCTCTTTTATACGAAGCAGCTGCCTGCGCCTCAATACCTATTATCAGGAACCTGGAAGAATATTATGATAACGACCTGGTGCAATCGGTAAAAGCAATTGCAAATGGCACCACTAATTTTATCCTTACAAAAATGTTTGAAGATAAATTGGAATTCAAGCAAGCCCTATTACTGGCCCAGCAATCGGGTTTTGCTGAAACTGATCCCACACTAGATGTTGAAGGCTATGATGCATTGAATAAATGGAGCATACTGTTGAATCATTCTTATGGGATCGTTGAGCGACCGGAGAATATTGTTTTTACAGGAATACAAAACATCAATCAAAATGATGCAGTGGTGGCAAGAGAAAAACATTATGAAATAAAATTAGTGGCACAGGCCAAAAAACTTAATAATGGAGACGTGGCTGCTTTTGTTTTACCGCAATTTGTTAACCAGAATGACCAACTTGCTTTTGTTAAAAATGAATATAACGGCGTAGTGATCGAAAGCGGCTTTTCCGATAAACAATTCTTTTACGGAAAAGGGGCCGGTAGTTTCCCAACCGGATCTGCCGTATTAAGTGACATTTCTGCTTTGCGATACGATTATCATTATGAATACAAAAAGCTTTATCATCATCAGCCGAATCGTTTAACAGAAGATTTTTATTTGAAAGTCTATATCAGTTTTGATAGTAATGCCTTTATTCCAAAAGAAAAATTTGAGTGGATCGAAGAATGGCATGCGGACTTAAACCGGAATTACCTGATCGGTGTATTACCTTTTTCAGAATTAAAGAATTCAAAATGGTGGAAGGAAGATAATGTATCACTTATACTTGCACCCGAACCTATTATTGAAGATATAGAGATAAGGAAACTAAAAAAGAAAAGTCTTGAGCTGGCAGGTGTCACATTATGAGAGCTGCTGAAGTCGTATTACTTTTGTAAAAATTCTATCCTTGCTCCAGGAAAGACCGGCAAATAATTTCGGCATTGCTTTTATTTTAGCCATCATCATTGCTATTGGCACAGGTGTTTTAATTCTTGTGTTGGGAAAAAACGGATCATTCCAACTTATTAACGGAAATCATAACGAGATCGCCGATCAGTTTTTTAAATACTTTACCCATTACGGAGATGGGGTAATGTGGGTGCCTTTAGGATTATTCTGCTTTTTCTTCAAAAGAAAATATTTTATCGCAGTTGTTGCAGGAGTTATTATCTCAACCATTTTAGCACAGTTTCTAAAACGAGTTGTTTATCCCGATGAACTAAGACCGATCAGTTATTTATCTGAAATATTTCCTGTACACCAGATCGCAGGAGTTGAGATGAGAAAATTACACAGTTTTCCATCGGGTCATACAACAACAGCATTTACTATGGCGCTTATTATGGCCTACATAATAAATAGAAAAGCATGGTCTGTGATCCTTCTTTTACTTGCTTCGTTAGCTAGCTATTCAAGAGTTTATCTTGCTCAGCATTTTCCCACCGATATTTTTGCAGGAATGTGTATTGGAATTGTTTCCGCTATTTTATCTCTGCTTGTTTATCGAAAGTTTATCCGGTATATAAATAAAAAAGCTGTTTCGAAAATTGAAACAGCTAGTATGCGGTGAGGGAGGGATTCGAACCCTCGGTACAACTTTAAGGTCGTACGACGGTTTAGCAAACCGTTGATTTCAGCCACTCATCCACCTCACCTTGAGAAAATGACTGAATTGATACTCTTAGTTAGGAACGCCCCGATTAAAATCGAGGCGATCTTTTTGTGTCGGGAAGACAGGATTCGAACCTGCGACCCCCTGGTCCCAAACCAGGTGCGCTACCGGCCTGCGCTACTTCCCGAATAAATTAAATATTGCCGATTAACTTTTTTCATTACTCACCTCCAACCCTCCCGATCTCAATCGGGATGCGCTACCGGCCTGCGCTACTTCCCGAATAAATTAAATATTGCCGATTAACTTTTTTCATTACTCACCTCCAACCCTCCCGATCTCAATCGGGATGCGCTACCGGCCTGCGCTACTTCCCGAATAAATTAAATATTGCCGATTAACTTTTTTCATCACTCACCTCCAACCCTCCCGATCTCAATCGGGATGCGCTACCGGCCTGCGCTACTTCCCGATTCCCTTTTTTAAAGGGGTGGCAAAAATAAAGATTAATTCCTTTACGAAAGGCTTTATTCTGTTTTTTATAGAATAAAAAATCCCCAACTTTTCAGTTGAGGACTCTTTTAAATACATTTTTAAATCCAATGTCGATCACATTGCCGCTAATTGCACTTTTTGCTGAAGTTCCAGCACATTTTCGCGGAATACGCCATCGGTATCCATCAGGTCTTTCACCGTTTGGCAGGAATGAATTACAGTAGTATGGTCGCGACCCCCAAAATGTTCTCCGATCGTTTTTAATGAATTTTTGGTAAATGCTTTAGCAAGGTACATAGTGATCTGCCTCGCCTGTACAATTTCTCTTTTCCTTGTTTTTTGCAAAAGCTTATCATAAGGCACATCGAAGTAATCGCAAACCATTTTCTGAATGGTTTCGATCGTGATTTCCTTACTGGATGATTTGACAAAATTTCTAAGCACTTTTTTAGCAAGATCAAGATCAATCTCTCTCCTGTTCAGCGAAGATTGTGCCAGCAATGATATCAAAGCACCTTCTAGTTCCCTTACATTATTACTGATATTGTACGCAATATATTTCACCACTTCCTTTGGCATTTCCAGGCCATCATTCTTCATCTTTTCTTTCCAGGATCTCGATCCTTGTATCATAATCCGGAACCTGTAGGTCGGCGCTAAGACCCCAGCGGAAACGGCTTAATAATCTTTCCTGTACACCTTCCAGATCTTTTGGTGGTTTATCACTTGTAAGCATTAACTGCTTACCCGATTGGTGCAGATGATTGAAAATGGCAAAGAATGCATCCTGGATTTTTCTGCTTTTGCAAAAAATTGTACATCATCTACTATCAATACATCGATCAGTTGGTAAAAATGGATAAAGTCATTGATCGCATTGTTGCGACTATGATCCATGAACTGGTTGATGAATTTTTCCGAGCTTACATAAAGAACCACTTTATTGGGATGAGTTCTTTTCACCTCATTTCCGATCGCCTGGGCAAGATGTGTTTTGCCCAAGGCCAACGCCTCCATATAATAACAAGTGGGTTAAATGAATTAGCACCGGGCTTTTCCGCAACTGTTTTACCGGCACGGCGTGCTACACGGTTGCAATCACCTTCAATAAAAGAATCAAAAAGTATAAGCAGGATTTAGCTGCGGATCGATCTGCATCTTTTTTAAGCCCCGGAATTACAAATGGGTTCTTTACAGGGTTATTTATGACTAAGAGGAAAATCCATTTCGTTATTTGAATACATTTTATAACCCTGACCAGGAATATCCATCGTTAAAGGCTGCTTGTTCTTACTGTTCCACTATCCACCATTATGCGATATTCGAGACGAGCTTCTTTACCTAATTCACGTTTTAATGTCTTTGCCAATAAATTTACATAATGTTCTTCGAGATATTCGAAAAAAAATTGGCTGGGGACCTGGATAACAAGAATATTATTTTTTAATGAGACTGGTTTGATGGGTTCAAACCATGTTTTGAAATGCTGCCATTCAACAATGTCTTTGATGATCTTTAAACAATTAGTCCAAACTTTTTCAGCATTCTTCTCCATCAGTTAGTAAGCAATTTATATCGAGTTAAGAATCTTCTTTTTTCAAACGGGTTCTTTCAAAGGAACGAAAAAATTTTTCACAGGAGGACGAATATCTAAAAATCTTTTCTAATAAAAAATTTTTATTCCTCTGTTTTTTTTGTAACCGTAATTGAACTTGATCCTGATAATTTTTTTTTCGGGTATTTTGAGAAATTAAAGTCCAACCTGCCAAGATTAATTCCTGCCCAACCGACCTGGTTTACTAATACATCATTTCCTTTTTTGTTTTTAAATACAACAGGTGCATTTAAAAATGTATGTGTATGCCCTCCAATTATGAGATCAATATTTTCAGTTTCATTTGCCAATCGTTTATCACTTACCTTGTTATCAGAATATTGATACCCAAGATGTGAAAGGCAAATGATCAAATCGCAATTTTTTTCTTTCCTTAATTTATCTGCCATTTCATTTCCTTTCGTTACAGGATCAAGATACTTTGTTCCGGCTGAATAGGTTTTCGGATACTAAACCCGCCATTTCAATACCCAACCCAAAAACGCCAATTTTTATTTTTCCTTTTTTAAAAATTTTATAGGGTTCATACTTATATTCCATCGGCGTGCCCGTAAAATCGTAGTTGGAAACAAGCATTGGAAATTTTGCATGATTTGTCAATTGCGTTGCCAGGTTTTCCAGTCCGCCATCAAAATCATGATTACCGATCGTGGTTGCCTCGTAACCCATCGAACTCATTGCCTTTATTTCAGGTTCGCCTTTATAAAAATTGAAATAAGGAGTTCCTTGAAATATATCGCCAGCATCCAGTAACAAAACATGTTCTTCCTCTCTTCGTATTCTTTCGATTATTTCGGCTCTTGCTGCTACACCTCCCAATCCCTGGTTACTACTGCCATCCATTGGAAAAGGATCAATGCGACTATGCACATCATTTGTATGTAAAACGGTGAGTTGATAACCTTTTTCGTCTGCAATTAATTCATTTAATAATGATCTGCCGGCAAAAAGGGTTCCTGCGGCCATCATATTATTATATATAAATGCTTTCCTAGTTAACATAACTGACCCTTTCTATGTTTGTCACAGCTACCCTTTTATTTTGACTGTTGATGAGCTTCACATAATCGAGAAGCGCATCACGAAGCAGGTATCCATTAGTAATTCTATTAATATTCTTAAGCAAGTTGGAGTTCATAGCAACATAATCTGAATGTACAATTGTATATTCCCCATTCAAGTCAAGGGGTTTACCGCCGACCAATACTTGTTGTGCTGTCTTATTTACAATTTGCATTGTAATGCCTGATTCTATCACACCTTCAGTAGCGGCAAGAGTATCCAGGTACCGCATTAAGAGACTCCCTTTCACTTTTAATAAAACCATCAGGTTATCAAACGGCATTAATTCAAAGATCTTTCCTTGTGTAATGGCGCCGGCTGGCATTTCAGGTATGCGAATACCTCCTGAATTCATAAATGCTGCATCAACTTTTGGATCTAATTTTTGTTTCGCCATTTCCAGGTAAGCATCGGTGATAAAAAATCCCAATGTGTTGCCTTCCCTTTTCTTTTCAAGTTTAGCATCATTGTAGCCAATCACAACGTTCATTAATTTATTTACACTATCCGAATATGGCTTTACGATAGATGCAAGCGATTTACTTCCCTTATCATATTGCTGTATCCTGTAATTGCTGAATTGAACATTCTCTGTTTTATAAGAAGTGCTACAGGAAACCGCAAAAAAAATGGCGATCAGTATTGGATAAAAAGGAAGTTTTCTCATAACAAGGAAGCATCTCAAGTTAGATACTTTTATTTTTAAATACGGATAAATTGAAAAATTATTTTTTATGAAAACCTGTTTTATCTCAATGCAAAATGAAAAAACTTTCTTGATTGGATTGGAATTTATCCTTACTTTAGGGGGCACCCAATTTACGCTGCTATGAGAAAATTTTTACTATTACTTACAACAGTATTTTTCATTTTTTCATTACCCGCAATAGCCCAGTCAACCGACAAGAAAAAGATTTCATTTGGTATTAAATCCGGCGTCAATGTATCTCGTTTTAATTTGAATGGAAATTTATCCGATCTTATCAACTCTGATTTCCGCACCGGTTTTGTTGCTGGTGCATTTGTAAATTTTCCTACAAAAAAATCTCCGATCTCTTTTCAACCTGAATTTCTTTATTCATCCATGGGCGGTGATCTATCAACTGAATTAAAAGAAAAAGTAAACTTTCGCTTAAATTATTTTTCAATTCCTGTTTTAATAAAATATCAATTTTCAAAAAAACTTGTTGCGTTAGCAGGCCCGCAGATTGATGCGATCATTTATGCGGAAAGGAGCGACAAGTTTGGAGAGTTTGATATAACAAACTCTGTTGAAGAATTTGACACTTATATTACCGGGGGCCTTGAATATTGGCTGGGAAGAGATATTATGTTCGGTGCCCGGTATATGCATGGACTCAAAAAAGTGAATATGATGACCCCTGATATCTCCATGAATAATCGTGGGTTTCAGTTCACATTAGGACTAAGATTCCGTAAAGCAAAACCATGGCCAGAGCCCGTTGTAGTTCCTCCGCCTGTTGATAAAGACACAGATGGTGACGGAATATTTGATAGCAGGGATAAATGTCCAACCGTTAAGGGTGTTGCCAAATACGAGGGATGCCCAGTACCAGACACTGATAAAGATGGCATATTTGATGACAAGGATAAATGTCCTGATATGCCAGGTTATCCGGAACTGGATGGTTGTCCATATCCTGACCGCGACAAAGACGGTGTTACAGATAATAAAGACCGCTGTCCTGATGAGCCTGGTTCAACAAAGAATGATGGTTGCCCGGTTACTGATCGTGATGGTGACGGAGTTCCTGATGCCACTGACCGTTGTCCTGATACACCGGGCCCTGCATCAAATTATGGATGTCCTGAGGATGTGAAGACCAAACTTACTTATATCGCTAAAAACATTTACTTCCATACGGATAAAGCCACACTGCAGGATATATCTTACGAACCTTTGAATCAACTTGCAGATATCCTGAAGAGATATCCAAATGCCAAACTTACAATAGAAGGCCATACGGATAATACTGGTTCAGATGCTCATAACCTGAAGCTGAGTAATAACAGGGCTAAATCTGTGGTGGATTACCTGGTAGGTAAAGGAATTGATGCCAGTCGTTTGAACGCAGTTGGGCATGGTGAAACAAAACCTGTAACGACAAATAATACAGCAGAAGGCAGAACCCTTAATAGAAGAGTTGAGTTGATACTTACAGAAAACTGATTCAAAAAATTATTGGTAACTGTCCCGCCTGAGGCGGGACAGTTTTTTTATCAATAAAAATTCAATATTTGCATAAACAATTCAGCTCCGGTATAAATAACCGGCCTGTAATTCATGAAAAAACAACTTACTCTAAAAGTAAAGCCTTCTGAAGCGGCAGATGATAATTATCTGAAAAAGATTGTTGCTGTCGAAGCTGGTTGTAAAGTACCCGATATCACAGGTTATACAATTCTGAGAAAATCAATCGATGCTCGCAGCAGGCAGGTATATGTCAATCTTTCTATTGAAGCGTTTATAAATGAACCATACCATCATAGGCCATTCAATAAGATCAATTTTGGGGATGTTACTCACGCAAAGAAAAGTGTTATAATTATTGGTGGAGGACCGGCAGGATTATTTGCAGCATTACAATTAATAGAAAAAGGGATCAAATGTGTAATCCTTGAACGTGGTAAAGATGTAAAATCGAGAAGAAGAGACCTGGCTGTTTTAAATAAAGAAGGAATTATCAATCCTGAAAGCAATTATTGTTTTGGTGAAGGTGGCGCCGGCACTTATAGTGATGGTAAATTATACACCCGCAGTACAAAACGTGGTGATGTAAACCGCATTTTAAACTTATTGGTGCAGTTTGGCGCTGATGAAAAGATCCTCTATGAAGCCCATCCGCATATCGGAACTAATAAACTACCGCAAATAATAACTGCTATCCGAAAACAAATCATTGATAGTGGTGGTGAGTTCTTATTTGAGAAAAAAGTAATTGACCTCAAAACGGAAGATGGCATCATAAAAAAAGTGATCACTGCCGACGGTACAACGATAGAAGGTGAGGCGGTGATCCTTGCCACGGGTCATTCTGCAAGAGATATTTTTTTAATGCTTCATGAGAAAAAAATTAAAATTGAGGTCAAACCATTTGCTTTGGGAATTCGGGTGGAGCATCCTCAATCTCTGATCGATTCTGTTCAATATCATTGCCTCGTCCGGGATGAATTTCTACCACCTTCTTCATATAGTTTGGTTCAGCAAGTTGATGGAAAAGGTGTTTTCTCTTTTTGTATGTGTCCTGGTGGCATTATAGCTCCTGCTGCTACTAATCAAAATGAGCTTGTTGTAAATGGGTGGTCTCCTTCCAAAAGAAATAACCCCTTTGCAAACAGTGGAATTGTAGTATCAGTTGAAGAACAGGATGTCTTGTCTTATAAAAAACATGGTGCACTTGCCACAATGTATTTTCAACAAGAAGTAGAACAAAAAGCATTTGCAGCAGGAGGAGGAAAATTTGTGGCTCCGGCTCAGCGGCTGATTGATTTTTGTGACAATAAAATGAGTTCGTCATTGCCTCAATGTTCTTATTTGCCCGGAATTAATTCTGTGTTGCTAAAAGATGTATTACCCCCGTTTATTAATGAAAGATTGCGGATTGCATTTAAAGAATTTGGAAAAAAAATGCGGGGGTATTATACCAATGATGCCGTAATTGTAGCTACTGAATCAAGAACATCATCGCCGGTTCGTATTCCCCGAGATGCCGAAACTCTTCGGCATCCTCAAATAAAGAATTTATACCCTTGCGGCGAAGGCGCCGGTTATGCCGGTGGGATTGTAAGTGCTGCAATAGATGGTGAAAGAGTTGCTTTATCTATCGTCGAAACTCAGTTAGCAGGCCAATTTTAAGAAATATCGTGCCTGCAATCATTTATTTTACCAATCGTGATTCCCGCTGCCTAATTTTGGCAACTGAAATTTTTCAATATGTCGTTACTGGAAGTTCAAAATCTCAAAAAATATTTTGCAACACAAAAAGCAGTTGATGATATAAGCTTTAGTGTAAACAAAGGAAGCATTTTTGGTTTACTTGGCCCAAACGGCGCAGGTAAAACAACATTGATCCGCATGATCACGGGAATATTTTATCCTGACGAAGGGCAGATACTTTTTGATGGAAGAAAATTTGACCCGGTAAATGACGTTGTTCATATTGGTTATATGCCGGAAGAAAGAGGCCTTTATAAAAAAATGAAGATCGGTGAGCAAGCTGTTTATTTGGCTCAATTGAAAGGACTAAAAAAGAGTGAGGCGATGGCCAAAATAAAAGAATGGTTTATAAAATTTGAAATGCAAAGCTGGTGGACAAAAAAAGTAGAAGATCTTTCAAAAGGTATGAGCCAGAAGTTACAATTTGTCACAACTGTTTTGCATGAACCAAAACTGATCATTCTTGATGAACCATTCAGTGGACTTGATCCCGTAAACAGCAACCTGATCAAAGACGAAATTTTTAAACTGGCACAAAAAGGATCGACGATAATTTTTAGCACTCATCGAATGGAACAGGTAGAAGAGATCTGTGATCATATTATCCTTGTAAACAAAGGAAAAAAAATTCTTGATGGTACTGTAAAAGGTGTAAAAAATGAATACAAGGAAAATCTCTTTAGTATTGGATTTGAAGAAATGCCTGCTGGCCTTAATGGCAATCCACCGTTTGAAATTGTGGGCACAAAAGATCATCAATACATTGTAAAGATCAAAGGAGGGTTTAAACCAGCTGATGTATTAAATTATTTTCTTCAACAGGGAGCAAAAATTATTTCGTTTAACGAAATGCTTCCTTCACTCAGCGACATTTTTATCAAACTTGTTGAGGGCACTCCATTAACAAGGCAATTTCTCCCAAAAGAAACTGTTGAATAAACATTAAACTAATAATATCATTTTATGAATAAGATATGGCTGGTAATGAAAAGAGAATATGTTACGAGAGTAAGAAATAAAACTTTTTTGCTTTCAACTATCTTGTTGCCATTGGTCATGGTATTATTTATTACAGGAGCTGTTTTTTTTGCAGCAAGACCGGAGGGTAAAAAGAAAATTGCAGTGATCGATAAAAAAGGTAGCCTGGAAAATTTTCTGAAAAGTGATACTTCGAAGATGATCTTTGATTTTAATTCAGGTGCAGATACAAGCAATTTTTCCCAAAAAGGATTTGATGGATTGCTATATGCTGTTGATTCCTCTGGTCAGCATTTCCTGTTGAAAACACAGAAAGCCGCTTCGAATGAAACAATGGATCGTCTAAGAGACAGGCTGAGCAATGCCTATGTGGGTGGCAAACTGCTTGAAAAAAATATTACTATTAGCCAAATTGATTCTATTAACAAGGCTTCGTCCTCCTATTACACTGTTGATAATACTGATGAAAAAAATAAAAATGTAAACTCATCAGTTAATGCAGGGATCGGTTTTGCCAGTGGTATTATTATTTATATAACCATGTTCATATTTGGCGCCATGGTAATGCGTGGAGTAATGGAAGAAAAAACAACACGTATTGCAGAAGTAATTATAAGCAGTGTAAAACCGTTTCAATTAATGATGGGTAAGATCCTTGGCATTGGCGCCGTTGGTCTTACTCAAATGCTTCTTTGGATCATACTTATTTTTTTGATCAGCACCGCAGCGTTTACATTCCTTCCATCAGATGTACTTGAGCAGGTTAAGAATATTCAGAGTAATCCCGGAATGATGACTTCTAACCCGGGACAATATAGTGCGGCTGCAAAAGGGATCGCCAATCTCACTAATTTGAATTGGCCATTAATTATTGGCTGCTTTCTTTTTTACTTTCTTGGAGGCTATCTTTTTTATTCTTCATTGTTCGCAGCAGTTGGTAGCGTAGTAAATGAAGACCCACAGGAAGCACAGTCACTCATGTTTCCAATCATAATGCCAATCATATTTGCATTTATTATTATGTCCTCAAATATCGACAAACCAGACAGCCCTGTTATGGTTTGGGCAAGCATAATTCCATTTACATCTCCAATAGTAATGATGGGACGACTAGCCTCCTCTCCTCCATTCTGGCAGATCGCCGCTTCAATGCTGTCGCTGGTCGGCGGATTTATATTAACAACATGGCTTGCAGGCAAGATATATCGTACGGGTATTTTGCTTTATGGTAAAAAGCCAAGCTGGAAAGAAATGATCAAGTGGGTCCGCCGTTCTTGATGGCCAGATCCCATAATTGTTAAAATTTTCTTTTTTGATGATCGGGGTTTTGTAAATACGAAATCAATCGTATATTTGGTTCAGTAAAGCCAAACAAAACAAATCACTCTAAACTAAGTTTTATGACCAACCTGAGAAATTTACGTATACCACTTGCTGTAGCAGCCGTGGCAATCACTTCTGTATTTGTCCTAAGTTCATGGGACTTTAAAAATACATACGCCGCATGGAACGATAATGGTTTTGATAATTGCGATACCATTCCCAAAAAGGAAAAAAAGATCCGCGACCTGGATGATGTGCTTGATGAACTTAATGCTGCTGACTTTAAAATGGATATGGAAAAAATGCAGAAGGAATTAAATGAATCGATGAAGAAATTGGATATGAAGAAAATGCAGCTTGACATGGAAAAAGCAATGCGTGATGTTGACTTTGAAAAGATCCAAAAGGAAATGGAACGATCAATGGCCAAGATCGATTTTGGAAATATTGAAAAAGAAATGGCAAAAGCCATGAAAGAATTTGATGCAGCGAAAATTCAAAAAGAAGTACAGGAATCCATGCAGAAAATTGAATGGGATAAAATGAAGATGGATTTTGATAAGCTAAAAGAAATTGACATGAACAAAATGCAGCTTGATATGGAAAAGATGCAAGCTGAATTAAGCAAGATCGGGCCTGAAATTGAAAAGTCACTGGAGAATGCCAAAGTGGAAATTGAAAAAGCAAAGGTCGAAATGAAAGAGTATAAGGAATTTGTTGATGGTCTTGAAAAAGATGGTTTAATAAATAAGAAAGAAGAATACACGATCAAACATGATAATGGTGAATTATTCATCAATGGTAAAAAAGCCAGCGATGCAACTTATAAGAAATATAAGACCTTTCTTGATAAACGTAAGAAATTCACGATCGAAAAATCAGATGACGACTTTAATATCGATATAGATTAAGTATAGCCATGCCAAACCAACCCCGGCAGTCCTGAGCATAGTCGAAGGATCGGGACCATGAAAAGGGAACAGCCGTAGCTTTGTGCTTCGGCTGTTTTTTTATGAATATGTATTTTATCGCTATAGTAGCTCCCGAAGAGATCGATCAACAAGTGTTGAAATGGAAAAATTATTTTAAAGATCACTTTGGTTGCTCCGTTGCACTAAAATCACCAGCACATATAACTATCGTTCCTCCTTTCTGGATGAAGGAAGACCTGGAGAATGATCTTATAAATTCGATCCGTGAGTTCAGTGTCACAAAAACTAAATTTGAAATAACGCTCCAAAATTTCGCAGCCTTCCAGCCAAAAGTAATTTTTGTTGACGTAGTGAAAAATAAAAGGTTGGATGAACTTTACCAATCATTTGCAGATTTTATTGTTAGCCAAAATAAATTCCCGATAAAAAAAGATGATCGGCCTTTTCATCCGCATGTAACGTTGGCTACTCGGGATCTTTATAAAAAAGCATTCCAGGAAGCCTGGGAAATTTTCTCGAAGAAGAAATATGAAGCATTATGTATCGTAAATGGAATTTCTTTGCTCAGGCATAATAAAAAAAATTGGGATGTAATATTTACATCCCAATACGAAGATTAGTTTATCTCCCTCTATTTAGTATCGAAAAATTGAAAGGGTGAAGGCAGCAGATCGAATCCATCGGCTTCGATCATTTCAATACGCATTTGAAAAGTTTCATCTGTCTTAATTGATACTTTCTCACGAACAACTTTCCGGTATCCTTCTTTTTCGAAAACAAGTTTATAGATGCCTGTTTTTAATTCATCGAATTCAAAACGGCCCCATTCATCTGTGATCACAAATTTTTCTTTCTTGTTTGCTGAATAAGCAGTAACAGTAACTTCACCCAAAGCTTTCTTGGAATCACCATTAACAATGTTACCAGCTACTTCATTTATGCTTTTTCCCGGATTTCGGGGATCAATGTCAGCTGCTTTGGATTGTAAACAACCCATCATGCATATAGCAATCAGCAGAAGGAATCTTTGTTTCATTTGACAAAGCGGTTAAGTGGTTTTCGTTTCCCATGGCTCTATCACACAGCTCAAATTTAAATCATTTTGATTGAATTGGCCAAAGCTTCTTTAAAGCCCTGCCACACTTCATCCACAATTTTTGCCGCTGGTAATATATCTCTAACGTTTGCACCCACCTGTCCTATCTCTAGCTCACCCTCTTCAAGCTGTCCTTCAAACATGCCTTTCTTAGCTCTTGCCCGGCCTAATATTGCCTTTAATTCTTCCACACTTGCGCCTTTATTTTCCGCTTCCTGTACTCGTTTATAGAAGTTATTTTTAATGAGCCTGACCGGGGTTAGTTGTTTCAACGTTAAGATCGTATCACCTTCATTGCTATTGATCACAGCATTCTTAAAATTGATATGAGACGAGGCTTCCTCGCTTGCAACAAAGCGGCTACCCATTTGTACTCCCTCAGCCCCCATCACCATTGCAGCAAGCATTTGTTTTCCTGTTGCTATTCCTCCTGCAGCGATCACAGGAATTTTTACAGCATTTACAACGGCTGGTATTAAAACCATTGTTGTCGTTTCTTCTCTTCCGTTGTGCCCGCCGGCTTCAAAACCTTCTGCAACTACTGCATCGCAACCTGCTTCTTCTGCTTTTTTTGCAAACTTTGATGAACTGATAACATGTACAACTGTTATTCCCTTTTCTTTTAAAACTGATGTCCATGTTTTAGGATTACCGGCACTTGTAAAAACAATTTTTACTCCTTCTTCAATTACTATTTGAATATGCTTATCAATATCCGGGTAAAGCAAGGGAATATTTACGCCAAATGGTTTTGAAGTTGCTGCTTTACATTTTTGAATATGTTCCCGTAAAACATCAGGATACATACTGCCGCTGCCGATCAATCCTAATGCTCCAGCATTGCTTACTGCACTTGCCAATCGCCAGCCGCTTGCCCATATCATCCCGGCTTGAATGATGGGATAATCAATTTTAAAAAGTTGAGTGATACGATTAGAAAATTCAGACATAAAGTAAAGATAGTGAGAGGAAATATTCAATACTCAATGTTCAATGATCAATTTTCAACTATGTTAGTCCAATAGAATTACAGAAGTACAAGAGTGCGACGCAAGAAAAGTTTAATCAGGGGAATTAAGCTGGGAACACGATACAACTTTCATAATTAAATAGTTTCCGATAAGAAAAAGAATCATCAATCTAAGTCTCCCCTTTAGGGGGACAGGGGGTGAGCTTATCCCAGATCCATATCCGTATTATCACCAATATTCAGCGTTCTTGTTTCACCGCGGATGCCGGTATCGCTGCCGATGAGTGAATAATCCAATACTATATCAAACAAATTGGAATAGGAACCAATAATAGATTGCTTGATGATCGAGTAATTGATGGTCGTATTCTCGCCGATGGAAACATTCGGACCAATGATGGAATTTTTTATATCGCAATTAGCGCCGATACTTACCGGGTGAATGATAACGGTGTTCTCAAAATGATGCGGGTCATCTACATTGCTTCCAAATTTTTTCAGCAAGGTGGCATTTGATTCAAGCAAAGTGTCTTTTTTACCACAGTCAAACCAATTGTCCACTTTAAAACTCTTGAACTTTGCGCCCTGCTTGATCATGCAATCAAGCGCATCAGTAAGGCTGTATTCACCATGACTGCGCAAACCTTGTTTGATATTTGATTCCAAACACTGGAACAACTGTTCACTTTCCTTTATTTTATACAAGCCTACCAATGCCATATTGCTTTTTGGTATCTGCGGCTTTTCGATCACATGATCAATAAAACCCTCTTCATCAATTTCAGCCACGCCAAATTCGCGGGGATCATCCACTTTACGAACTCCCAGCATTGAGTGTGGACTATCGATCACTGCTTTTACATCATACTCGCAAATAGTATCGCCCAAGCACCACAAACACTTCATCATTCTTTACAATGCTTTTTGCCATTCTCACCGCATGACCAAGCCCCAATCTTTCAGTTTGATGAACAAAATGTGCCCTTAGTTCCGGATGTTTTTGCTGTACATAATCCCTGATCTTATCGCCAAGATATCCCACAATAAAAATAACCTCATCAATACCGGCTTCCTTTACCTGGTCAATGATTATGCTAAGCACTGTCTTTCCCGCAAGTGGAATCAGGGCTTTGGGTTGGGTGTAAGTGTGTGGACGCAACTTTGTGCCTGCGCCAGCAACTGGGATTATGGCCTTCATGTTGGTTTTAGAGCTTGTGAAAGTAGTGAATTATTAATAAACAAAAACTTATTCACCGCCCTTACGGCATTTGATGCTTTCTTATTTTTGCTGCTTAAATCATTGTGTTACCAACTGTAGTACTACTATTAAACTTCTGTTGCGACGCTCCGTTCAACTTAGTTAGCTATATGAACAAATGCGTCGCAGTTTACCCGAGCACTGCGAAGGGTCGCACTCTTATACTAACCCAATTCTATTCAGCAACACAAATAACTTTTAAGCATGGTAGAAATAGAAACACAAAAAGATACCGAGGTTTTTGATCTTCTTAATAAAGAACTCGAACGCCAGCGTAATGGCATTGAACTCATCGCATCAGAAAATTTTACATCATTACAGGTATTGCAGGCCATGGGAACATGCCCGACAAATAAATATGCCGAAGGTTATCCCGGCAAAAGATATTATGGTGGTTGCGAAGTGGTTGATGAAATAGAAACATTGGCAATTGAACGTTTAAAAAAAGTTTTTAATTGCTCCTGGGCAAATGTGCAACCACATAGCGGCGCTTCAGGCAAATGGCGCTGTGTTTCTCGCCGTAATGAAAGCCGGTGAAAAATTCTTAGGACTTGATCTTAGCATGGGCGGCCATCTTACACATGGCAGTCCTGCCAACTTCAGCGGTAAAACTTACCAGGCACTTCATTATGGAGTAACGAAAGAAGGAATTGTAGATTATGACCAACTTGAAGCAAAAGCAAAAGCAGAAAAACCAAAGATGATCATTTGCGGCGCATCTGCTTATAGTCGTGAATGGGATTATAAACGTATTCGTGCAATTGCTGATGAAGTTGGCGCCATTGTGTTTGCTGACATTGCACACCCTGCAGGTTTAATTGCCTCAGGTTTATTGGATGATCCTTTTGATCATTGTCATATTGTGAGTTCAACTACACATAAAACATTACGTGGACCAAGAGGCGGTATCATCATGCTTCGTCATGATTTTGAAAACCCATGGGGTATAAAAGATCCAAAAGGAAATTTGAGAACTGATGAGCCAGCTATTGGATCTCGCTGTATTTCCCGGATCACAAGGTGGCCCGCTGGAACATGTGATCGCCGCAAAAGCGGTTGGCTTTGGTGAAAATTTATCAGACGATTTCAGGTCATATGGAAAACAGATCATTAGCAATGCACAGGCAATGGCAAAGTCATTTGTCAACCGCGGTTACAATCTTATCAGTGGCGGTACTGATAATCATTTAATGCTGATCGACCTCAGAAATAAAAATCTTACTGGTAAAAAAGCACAGGAAACTTTAGACAAAGCACATATCACTCTTAATAAAAATGCTGTACCATTCGATGACAAATCTCCGTTTGTCACTTCAGGTATTCGTGTTGGCGTTCCTGCTGTTACTACAAGAGGCATGAATGAAGCTCATATGGAAACAGTTGTTGAAATGATCGACAAAGTATTGATGAATGTTGATGATGAAAAAGTAATTGCTTCAGTAAGAGCTGATGTAAAAGATTTCATGAAGCAGTTTCCCCTTTATCCTGAATTGGGCTGATCAAATTAATGCTGACTGATCAACCGGTAGAGCCTTGTCATACCGAGCCCTGGATTATTAAATGTTCAATTATCTAAATTTAAGGCGAGGTATCTCAGGATTGATACAATCCTGAGATACCTCGCCTGCATTTCCCTTGAAAGAAGAGAGTTTAAAATTTACCGTCTCGGTATGACAAGACTCTGGTTATTAAAAAATCTCTTACCTTAGAAGACTACCCCATTCATACGTTCACATTTTCTTTTACCATTTAAACAAATTGATATGGCCACCCAACTCCAACAACTTGTTATCAAAGGAAAAGTATTAACTGCCGGCGATGCCGAATACGATAATGCCAGGAAAGTTTGGAATGCAATGATCGATAGAAAGCCAGCCCTTATTGCACAATGCACAAATGCTGATGATATCAGTGAATGTGTAAGATTTGCAAAGAAAAATAATATGATCGTTTCCGTAAAAGGAGGCGGACATAATGTCGCGGGCAATGCCGTTTGTGATGGCGGTCTAATGATCGATCTTTCAAAAATGAAAGAGATAAAAGTGGATGTTGCAAATAAAACAGCAACAGCTGAGCCCGGTGTTATTTTACGTGAGTTTGATGCAGCCACCATTCAACATGGGCTTGCAACAACTGGCGGGACCGTATCTGATACGGGTTTAGCAGGATTAACCTTAGGCGGTGGTCTTGGTTGGTTAATGGGAAGGTTCGGTATCACTGCTGATAATTTATTGAGCGCAGAAATGGTATTGGCAAACGGTGAACAGGTAACAGTTGATGAAAACAATCATCCTGATCTGTATTGGGCTATTCAAGGTGGCGGTGGAAATTTCGGTATCGTTTCAAAATTTAAATATCAATTGCATAAATTCGGACCCAATGTTGTTGCTGGAATGATATTATACCCGATGGAACAAGCAAAAGCTGTTATGGAGTTCTATCGTGATTATGCACGTAGTATGCCTGATGAATTAATGGCCTATTCTGGTTTTATCGTTACTCCTGATGGATTGCCTGTAACATTTGTATTGCCAGCATGGCTAGGAGATATAGAAGAGGCAGATAAGCATTTAGCACCGATGCGTGCATTTGGAACTCCGATTGCTGATATGGTAACAGAAATGCCCTATACTGCCTTGCAATCAATTCTTGATGCAGCTGCACCAGCAGGCATTCGCCGTTACTGGAAGTCCGGATACTTTACTGAGTTGTCAGATGAGTTACTGGATATTGTTTTGAAATATGTAGCATCTCGTCCATCGCCAATGTCACCGGTTTTGTTTTTCCATATGCGTGGCGCTGCTGCAAGAACTGCCACTGAAGCTACAGCATTTGGTAATCGTCGTGATCAATGGGATTGCGATATCATCAGTCAATGGCTTGATGCCGCCGATGACGATAAGAATATTACATGGACAAGGAATTTCTGGAAAGAGATCGAACCGCTAACTAATGGTGTATATGTAAATCATCTTGGCAGTGACGATGATCCAAGAGTAGCAAATGCGTATGGACCAAACTTTGAACGATTAAAAGCCATAAAGAAAAAATATGATCCGGATAATTTCTTTAGAATGAATAATAACATTAAGCCTGCGTGATCGGAACTATGGGTCAGGCTCCCGCATAAGGCGGAATCCCGACCCATAATCCCTTATTTTTGAAAAAAGTTTCACCATGATCCAGCGTATTCAGACTGTTTGGCTTTTTTTAGCAGCACTTTTAGCGGCGCTTACTTACAAGTTTCCATTTTATACAGGAAATGTTATCAACAAAGAAAATGTTCATGTATATGAAAAGCTCCTCGCTTCTTCCAACTTTCTGGTTTTAATGTTTACTGCAGGATTAGTTGCGGGAACGTTCTTTATAATATTCATGTATAAAAACAGGAAGCAACAAATATGGCTTACAGTTGCTGCCGCAGGCCTTTCCATCATAAATATTACTCTTTATTTCAGTGAATTGAAAAAATTCATCAGCGGTAGCATGTCCCTGACTTCTGTACTTGCATTAGCGATCCCTGTTTTTCTTTTATTAGCGATAAACGGGATGTGGAAGGATGAAAAATTAGTGAAGAGTCTTGATCGCCTGCGATAAATTACCAGCCTAATTCAAATTCGTAAGCAGTAACCGGTTTACTGCCTTTCGCTGTTTTCACTGTTATTTTATTCGTGATCGTGTAATCTCCTTTTTTATATATAAAATTATTGCTTGTGCTGCTGGATAGTTCATATCCATTTGCAAACAATTGTTTTTTCAATTCCTCCTGTTCATCCTCATAATAGGTTCTGTATAAAATTAATCTTGAAGTATCGGCGCCATCATAAACATCCATAAAGCTAACTGACCTGAGCAAGTGTTTTGTGAGATCTTGTCTTTCATAAGAAGTATAATAATAATTACTGTAGCCTTTGGCGATCTCTTTATCCGACAAAGAAAAATGGGATTTTCTCAGCAATGTATCTGCAGCACGAACAGAAGCGTTCAATAATTTTTCAAGCGAATTAATATCCAGCTTCTGTGAAAATGAGATCTGAAAACAAAAACAAATCAATAAAGAAAATATGGTCTTCATAACGGCAAACTAACTGAATTTGCCCCGCAATCACTGTATAGCTTTTGTTAAAGCGGTTTATTGAACACGAAATACGTTGAATGCTTCTTATATCAGAAGAATTGTGCAGTGATGCTTTGTTTATTTTTCTTAATATCAGCAGGTTTGCCGGCAAATACTATATTACCGCCTTCATCACCGGCTTCAGGACCAAGATCAATGACCCAGTCGGCGCTGCGAATAACATCAGTATTGTGTTCAATCACAATAATGGAATGTCCCTGTTCAATCAATGCATTAAAAGAAGTCAGTAATTTTTTTATATCATGAAAATGAAGACCTGTTGTGGGTTCATCAAAAATGAAAAGTATTTTATTGCTTTGCCCTTTTCCTTTTCCGAGAAAGGAAGCCAGCTTTACCCGTTGTGCTTCACCACCGGATAAGTGTATCGGATGATTGACCCAGTTTTATATAACCCAATCCAACATCACTCAATGGTTGAATCGCTCTTGACTATATCTGTTTCATGCAATAAAAAAATCAATCGCTTCATCCACACTCATCTCCAGCACATCAAAAATACTTTTGTCTTTATATTTTACTTCCAGCACTTCTTCTTTAAATCTTTTTCCGCCGCAGACTTCACAGGTCAAGATGCACATCGCCAAGAAACTGCATTTCCACCACCTGTTCTCCTTCTCCTTTGCAGGTATCACATCGTCCGCCATCCACATTAAAAGAAAAATGTTTGGGCTGAAAACCACGCATTTTACTCAAAGGTTGTTTTGCAATACAGTTCTCTTATTTCATCATATGCTTTTATATAAGTAACCGGATTGCTGCGGGATGATTTGCCAATCGGGTTCTGATCTACCATTTCAATTTGTGCAATATATTCAATATCACCGGTAATTGCTTTATGCAATCCCACTTTATCAGCAAACTCACCTTTTATTTTTTGCAAAGCCGGATAAAGAATTTGTTTTACCAAAGTTGTTTTACCACTTCCGCTTACACCACTTACCACACAAAGCACATTCAATGGAAATTCAACATGTAATATTTTTCAGATTATTCTGCCTTGCTCCTTCCACTTTTATTGAGCGGTTCCATTTCCGATACTGTTTTGGCGGTTCAATTTTCAAATCACCTTCAGATATTTACCGGTAAGGCTTTCAGGATTTGCAATGATTTCATCATAATTTCCTTCTGCAACTACTTCACCACCCAGATGAGAAGCCAGTGGACCCATATCAATGATATGATCGGCTTCACGCATCATCATTTCATCATGTTCTACCACAACAACTGTATTTCCCAGATCTCGCAGTTCTTTTAATACACGGATCAGGTTTTCTGTATCTCTTGAATGCAAACCAATGGAAGGTTCATCTAAAATATATAATGAGTTGGTAAGATTACTTCCCAGACTTCTTGTTAGTTGAATACGCTGACTTTCACCACCACTTAATGAATTGGCAAGACGATTTAATGTGAGATAACCCAATCCAACATTCAATAAAGTATTTAAGCGATTATGTATTTCTATCAAAATTCGTTTGGCAACCTGCTTTTCATAGTCAGCTAAGCTTTTTATCCAAATCATCAAACCACTGCTGCAGATCTTTTACCGGCATTTCACATAATTCACCAATATGTTTATCGCTCAACTTTTACATACAATGCTTCTTTACGCAAGACGATATCCTTTGCAATCCGGACAGGTTGTTCTTCCCCGGTAACGACTTAACAAAACACGGTATTGAACTTTGTATAATTTTGTTCTACTTCTTTAAAAAAATCATTGATACCAATGTACTGATCAATTCCTTCCCATAAAAGTTTGTAATTGTTTATCTGTAAGATCAGCGATCGGCTTTATGAACAGGGAAATCAAATTTCTGCAGATACTTTAATAAATTGTTTTCTCCACCAATCCAGTTTCTCTCCTTTCCATGGTGCAACAGCTCCTTCATATACACTTAATCTTCTGTCGGGAATTACCAGATCAGCATCAATACCCAATACCTGGCTGAATCCTTCGCAGGTTGGACAGGCACCAAAAGGATTATTAAAAGAAAAAAGATTTGGCAACGGTTCTTCAAATTGCAATACCATCCAGTTCAAAGCGATTATTGAAATGAAGCAATGAGTCTTAGTCTTAAGTTCAGAGTTCGGAGTCAAACTCCTGCCTCCGGCTCCTGACTCCTGACTTCGCTTTGTACTTCCAATACACATCTCCTTCACCTTCATAAAAAGCAGTACCGATAGAATCAGATATACGATGAATATCATCTTCATCAAATTCTTTTACTACTATTCTATCAACAAGAACAAATATTTTTTGATTTCTTGTTTCCTATCTCTGACTTTCCTTCGAGCAGATCTTCAATTCTTATTATTTCTCCGTCAACATAAATTCGGGAAAATCCTTTTTGCACTAAAATATTCAGTTCTTCTTTTAGTTCACGGTTCTTATGTTGTTTAAATGCTATGAGAATATAAACTTTATCACCTTCATTTAAGTTTCTTGATCGCATCCACCACATCTTTTACATCATCCTTTTTTACCTTCTTTGCCTGAAACGGGTGAAATTGTTTTACCAACCCTGGCAAATAGCAACCGCAGGTAATCATAGATCTCCGTCATGCTGCCCACGGTACTTCGTGGAGTTCGGGTAATTACTTTTTGTTCGATGGCAATCGCAGGGCAAAGACCTTTTATATAATCCACATCAGGTTTATTCATCCGATTCATGAATTGTCTGGCATAAGCACTCAGGCTTTCTGCATAACGCCGTTGGCCTTCTGCATATAGTGTATCAATTGTAAGGGATGATTTACCTGAACCCGATACACCGGTAACAACAATCAGTTTATTTCTGGGAATTTCAACGCTGACATTTTTCAGGTTGTGCACTCTTGCGCCCCGAATAAAAATACCATCGGTGCCGGGTACTTTCACCCTTTTTGTATCGGAGTTTTTCGATTTTGTGATCTGCATCAAGGTTCACAAATTTACGCTGAGTCATTAGAAATCAATGCAATCATTAACATTTCATTTAAAAAAAAGGTTCGAATTTCATTTCCCGGTAGTTGGCAGTTCTACTTTTTCGCTTAATTTTATTGTCCGGTTAAACAATAACTGAATCAACCAAAAAAAATTCTCGCCTATTGATCCTACAACATCTACACTAATAGTTTTATTGATCATTCGTACATACTGAAAACCAAAACCAATATCTAAACCACCAAACACCGTTTATGAAAGCATTTGCAAAAAAAACTGACAACGATCTCATCCAACTTTTTGTTGAAGGAAACACTGAAGCTTTGGAAATTCTTGTACTCCGTCACAAGGACAAGCTTTACACTTCTATTTTATTTCTGGTGAAGGACAAATACCTTGCTGAAGATATCTTCCAGGATGTTTTTATCCGCATTATTGATACAATGCGTAGCGGAAGATATACTGAAGAAGGTAAATTCTTGCCATGGGCCATGCGTATTGCCCATAATCTTTGTGTCGATCATTTCCGTAAAGTAAAAAGAACACCAACAATTAAAAACGGCGATGACAAAGACATTTTTGAAGTGATCAATTTTTCTGAAGACAGCGCTGAGAGCAAAATGATGAAACGTCAAAGCCACGACCGTGTTCGTGAAATGCTTGATCGTCTTCCGGAAGATCAGCGTGAAGTGATCATTCTTCGCCATTATGCTGATATGAGCTTTAAAGAAATCGCATCGATGACAAACTGCAGCATCAACACTGCTTTAGGTCGTATGCGTTATGGCCTAATAAATCTTCGCAAACTAATGATGCAAAAACAAATTGCTTTATAACACGGATGTCACGGATTATTTTGGATTGCGCTGATTATCTTCCGTGAAATCCATGTTCATCCGTTAATTCCGCGATTAGATCTTGTCATTCTGTATTTCCAACCAGTTTTAAGTTGAATTTTCACCCTGCCTTCGCTAAAGCTGCGGCAGGCAAGCTTGCCAAATGCCTGGTAGGTTTTTACAGAATGACACCTAATTAAAAACCCTTCTCAAATGAGAAGGGTTTCTTGTTTTTATAACTTGAGCAGTTCTACTTTTTGTTTTTCTTATACGTTTCGATCCCGCATTGCAGCCATTCAATAAATTTATCTGCATCCGGTGTGTAGTATTTTGTTTTCGTCAATGCTATTTGATCAGCAGAAATAATGGCATATTGAGGTTGTGAGGTGGCACCAAAGTTTTCCGTCTGGAATGTTGCCCATTTATCCCCTACAGTGATTATTGACTTTTCCTGACCAGTTGAGGTTTTATAAACCGTTTGCTCAGTAAGTGGAAGTGGTCTTCTTTCGTCAACATACAATGAAACAACAACAAACTCATTTCGCATCAGGCTGTCAACAGTTTTATTTGTCCAAACTTTTTCCTCCATTCTCCGGCAGTTTACACAAGCCCAGCCCGTAAAATCTATGAGCACTGGTTTATTTTCATTCTTAGCTCTTTCCAGTGCACGGTTATAATCTTTTATAGGTTCATACTTTTCAGCACAATTCACGGGATGTTTATATACACTATAACACAGAGGTGGTGGAAAACCGCTGATCAAAGTCAGGTTTGCCGACTTGCTGTTCGTTAAACCCGGGATCAGATAAATGCCAATTGCTGTAAAAAAGAAAATAAAAAAGATCCTTGCAAAGGACAATTTTTTTAATGTGACCGCTATGAGGAAATTTAATTTTTCCTAATAAATATAATACAGTGAGGAAAGAAATGATGACCCATAAACCAATAAATACTTCTCTTTTCAGAAGACCCCATTGCTTTACAAGATCTGCATTAGATAAAAATTTAACCGCCAGTGCAAGCTCTATAAATCCTAAGACAACCTTTACGTTTGTCATCCATCCACCAGATTTAGGGAGTGATTTGAGCCAGTTAGGAAACATAGCAAACAACGCAAAAGGAAATCCTAATGCTATACCAAAACCCGCTGCACCAGCTGTAAGCGGCCATGCGCCCTGATCTGCCACGCCAACAAGTAATGTTCCTAAAATGGGACCCGTGCAAGAGAAGGAAACAATGGCTAATGTGCCTGCCATAAAAAATATACCGCCTATATTTCCATGCCCGGATTTTGAGTGAGCCTTATTAGCAAACGAAGAAGGCAACCCGATCTCAAAAAAACCAAAAAAGGAGATCGCAAAAACAACAAAGACCACGAAGAACAAAAGATTCAACCAGATATTCGTTGAAATATTGTTGAATATTTCAGGACTTATCGTGTCATTGGCAAGATGAAAAGGTATTGTGATAAGAACATAAATAAGAAAGATAAAAAGCCCATACAGAATTGCATTCGTTTTGCCTCGTTTTTTGTTGTGCGACTTATTTGTAAAATAAGAAACCGTAACAGGTATCATCGGGAAAACGCAAGGAGTAAGTAAGGCGATAAGTCCGCCTACTAATCCAAGCAAAAAAATTGTAAAGATGCTTTTGTCAGATGTACCGTCATCACCGCAGGATGATGTTGGATTTTTTATATCAATGGATGGAATTTTTATAATTGTTGTGGTTTCAACACCTCCTTCCATCTCGGCATTAAAATTTATGAACTCTGTTTCAAATATATCGTCGTGTCCATAATAATAAGAAAGTCTTCCCTGGAGTTTTGCCGGGACTGCGCCTGGAATGCTTATTGGAATTTTCCATTCTGTTTGAACTTCATAAACTTTTACAGTGTCTCCAAATATGGGGCTTAGAAAAGTTTTTAGCTCGCCGGATTCATTTAGATTTTCAACTATAATACTTGAATCTTTAAACTCCAGCTTCGCAGATCTTTTGCCATCGAATTCCTGGCTGGGAGAATAAAGCTGCCAGTTCTTTGCACCGTTTGTAGAAAAGATCAGATCATATTTTCCTTCCCCGGTCTTTTTGCTTTTATAATTCCATTTATATACAGTACTATCTTGCGACACACTTTCAGCAACTGGAGTGGGATCTTTGGATTGAACTTGATTACAACCAACAACTATGAAAATTGTAAGTAAGCAAACTAAACTTCGTGTAAAAACTCCCTGCATAACTATTTTAAAAAATAAACGAGTTCACAAAGGAGGAACTCGTTATATGTCAAAAAAAATTTATCTGATCATTAATCCAACGCTACTTTGAAATTCACAGTTTTCGCAGGCAGGCATTTTTTATCATCACAGGTCTGGAATTCTACACTTCCGCTAAAACTTGTTTTTGCTTTACCTTTTAATTTAATTGTTTGTACAAAATTTACGGTCTTTGAATACTGGTTGGCTGAGATGTCCAACTGGCTATCATGAAACTTTTCCATTTTGCCATCTTCTTTTATTTTTCCTACCACTTCAATTAAAGGATTGCTGGTAATAGTAAATGTTGTCGGAATGGCAATTGCATCCTCTGGCTGTGTTTGCGAATACAAATGCCAGCCTTTTTCAATTGTGGCAGTCATATGTATCTCATAATTTCCGTTTGTGAGTTTCTTTGAAGTAAACGCCCAGGAAATGGGATTTTGAGCTGAAAGAGTCATTGCTCCAAACAAAAACAAACTAAGTATAATAGCCTTCATGATCTTTTCTTTTAATGATGCAAAAATCGTAAGAAACGTTTTATGCTTTTGCTAAAATTCTACTACAAATATTGCAAAAGAAAAGCAGAGTTTTTGTAAGGAATTGACGAACTATCTGAATTATTGTACAAATTGAGCATTTAGCCCACCAATACTTCAGTCATTAACAGGTTCTTAAGGATCTCCCGGCCATCTGTATTACCAAGAACCTCAGAAGTGGCTCTTTCCGGGTGCGGCATCATGCCAAAAACATTCCTGTTTGCATTGCAAATTCCCGCAATATTCCTGGTCGATGCATTAGGGTTTCCGCTTGGCTTTATTTTCCCTTTTTCATCACAATAATAAAATATCACCTGCCCATTAGCCTCCAGTTGATCAAGTGTTTTTTCGTCTGCATAATAGCGTCCCTCGCCATGAGCGATAGGTATTTTATAAACCTTTCCCGATTCATTTGTAAGAAAAACATTTTTGCAGGCAAACTGCTGATGACCGTTTCGCAGTAATCCGCCTGGCAAAAGATGTGATTCACAAAGGATCTGGAAACCGTTGCAAACTCCAAATACTTTTCCGCCAGCATTGGCAAAGTCGATCACACTTTGCATCATAGGGCTAAAACGAGCAATAGCGCCGCAACGTAAATAGTCGCCATATGAAAAACCACCCGGCAAAATGATACAATCTTCAGTGTTAAACATGCTAAGGTCTTTGTCTTTGTGCCAGAGCATGATCACTTCCTGGTTCATATCATACCTCAAAGCATCATGCATATCCCTATCACAATTGGAACCTGGAAAAACAACAACGCCGAATTTCATATTGTAAGTTTGAGTTGAGGGCAAAGATATTTCAGATTTTAGATTTAAGATTGCAGATTTTCCAATATCTGTTAACATATTTTCAAATTAATATTCGGAATCAGGTTTTAAATCTAAAATTCTATCCCCATCCCGGCCCACCATACTGATAAATCAATATAAATGCGATCGATAACCAAAAAATAACAAAAGGGATCCAGCGCTGAGGCGGGTATAAATAAGTACAGGCATGAAAAGCAGCAAAAGGAACGATTATTAGTATCCAGTTTTCAAGCCCTTCTGCTGTATTATTTAAAAATGGAATAAAAAGGGCAAACAAAAGATAGATAAGCATAAGGCTCCAGTTCTTGCGAACCTGGATAAGCATCTTCCTTAAATTTTCCTGGACAAAATAACCTCCTATAAGAAATGGAATGACCAATAAAATACCTCCGATTGCCAGCCACAATGATTGCCCCGGCGAAGGCAATGCAATATTGATCGGCTGAAATAAATGTTGCCATGACCATTTATCTGAAAAAAATAAATAGGCTGCATAAAAGTAATAAGGTGTAGTAACCCCCAGCAAACAGATCAGCCATTCATTCAACCGAACGCTCCGCATTACCAGTAAAGCGAAAATGAGCCAGAAAAATAAAATTATAGAAGGGAAAAAAACAAATGAGCTAATACCCACCGCTACACCAATATTATAAATGGTGCCTTTGATCGAGAATTGATTTGAAATTTTAAACAGTCCTGAAAAAATAAAAAGCACTAAAGTGTTTAACATTAATGGAGCAGAAAGATGATCCCATTCAGGCATCAGCGATGTGATTACGAGGTACGCTGTTGCGGGTAAAAAATTTAGCCGCTGCATCATTCGATTCTTATTGATAAGGCTATTAAGCTGCAAGGCTTGTGTAAAAAGAAAGAAGTAAGTTATTACCGCAAAAAGCAACCCATCATTTTTACTAAAAGATCTTAGAAAAATTACAGCTTCGCGATAAAGGATAGCAGCGTTATCTGGAAGTTCAGGTGGCGGAGCCGGGTTTGTGAAAATTGGTAACTTAATAAGAATACCCATCACAAACAGGAAAAGAATGTTAGCAGGTGTTTTTTGTTTAAATAGGCCGATCACAGATATGGATTGTAAGTGGTGAGTTGTCAGTGATGAGTGACAATTTTTTTTAAGTATCCGTTTACATACTCACAATTCACCACTCACAACTCACTATTTAGTTAAATTCAATTTTTGCAAAGCAAATATAGTTACGATAAAAACATGGTACAATAAACTGTTTTGCACTTATTTGTTTTCCATATTTCGGCAAGAACTCATGCCCTTTATCAAGGCCCCTTAGCGTTGGGTTGCGGGTAATTTGTCCATCAGGTGTCAGAGAGAAATCATTCAGCAAAAGACTTTTTTCTCCTGCATATTAAAAAGAAAGTGCAGTTGACCTCCCGTATTCATTACATTGTAAGAAATACGGTAATCCGACTCATCATCGAATTGTTCTTTCCTGATAATATTGCTCCATTCAAGTTCACCCTTATTTGTAAAAAGAAGAATCGCCAGATTTTCTGCATGATAACGTACAGATTGGTTGCTACTGCCACTATTTCGCCATGAAGAATAATAGGGCGAATAATAATCATACGGATAAGAAAAGGGAGTGCCATACATATAGTCCCACCGGTTCCAGGCAGAAGAACGGGAAGTAGTGTAATAGGCTTCGGCGCTAACTAAAAAGCCTCCATCTTTTTTAATGAAAATATCCCTTATAAAATAATCATTGAAAGCCATTTTAGCATTTGCTTCTCCCTTTGCTTCATTCCGCAAATCGTCACTAAACACAAAAGATTTTTCCAACTCTGGCTTCCACATGTTCCTGTTCATTGCTAAAAAATAAATGCCCACAATGTTTCCGCGTTTTTGGCCATAATAAAAAGCGCTGAGAAGATAACGCTGGTTAGTATTATCTACTTTTATCTTCAGTTCATCCAAATAAGTTTTTTCAAGATTCAGGGGATAATAGATAAAACTATCATCCATTGCTTTTTTTATGATCAGGCTGGCATTGGAAATGCTTTCGTTTGAAGAACGATAAAATTTTGTAAAAACAAGATTGCCTTCATTATCCATTACGAATTCGCCTAAGTGATCATTCCGATCGTCCATCTGCATTGAAAGGATTGACTTTTTTTGCAATTCCAGGTTGTTATTATATAATTTGGTTGTAATAATAAATTTTTCCCTGTTCTTACTGTTGATCTTGAAAATGATTATTTTTTGCTTATCCTCACTTGATAAAACTGTGTATATTTTATTATTGCCAGATCCGCCAAGAGAGGTAGTATCCAATTCTACCGGATCAGAGATCTTTTTTCCCATTCCATCAAGCTTTACTGCTGCACAGTGTACAATATTTCTTCTTTGGTATTGGTAAACAGCATAAATATGATCAGGATAAGTATAGAAGTCAACATTGATCATTCTATCATCAGGTAAATATTCATGTTTTACCTTCTCGATCATTTTCATCTCACTATCATAAAGACAAATAAAACTTTCGTTTCTTATGTTTTTATAAATGAGATAATTGTTTCCCATTTTACCAATGATCTCAAAATCCATTTTCCGTGAATCATCACGGTCTGGTTCAGATATAAGAATGCGCTGGGCATTTACCGAATTAAATAAAGACATTAAAAAAAAGAAGAAAGCCAGCCGGCAAAGCAATTTCATAGAAGCCATTTTTTACTGTTTAAAGTTACAGGTTGTTGTGCAATTCTATTCATGATGAAATGATAAAGATGCGGTTTTTCATTTTTTTACACGAAAGGAAAAAATTGTCCTTCAAGAGATATTTATTTTGCAAAAAACAGGCCGGTTAATAAACAATGCTTTCCAGATTTGCATTATTTCTTTTTGCCTATACCTTTGTTGATTGATCCGTACACCTTATCTGTACGGATATAAAAGAAATTTTTTCGTGAGAATTCCCACCAACAGAGTTACACTTGCTGGTTTACTGGTAGCGATCGGTATCATATATGGAGATATAGGCACATCTCCTTTATATGTATTTGGCGCAATAATAAAAGGAAAGACCATTTCCGAAGAATTAATACTTGGGGGTTTATCTTGTATCATCTGGACCCTAACCCTGCAAACAACCATCAAGTATGTGATCCTGACTTTGAGGGCTGATAATAATGGCGAGGGTGGCATGTTTTCTCTATTCGCTTTGGTAAGACGACATGGTAAATGGGCCGTGTTACCTGCCATGATGGGTGGCGCCGCTGTTTTATCCGAAGGAATTATTACCCCTCCTATTTCAGTTACTTCGGCTATTGAAGGTCTTAAGCAAATAAATTTGTTTAGTGATATAGGTCAATGGACCATCGTAGGCATTGTTCTATTTATTCTTTTTATTCTGTTTTTCCTGCAACAGTTTGGCACTTCTGCTATAGGCCGTTTTTTTGGACCAGTAATGCTTGTTTGGTTTACCATGCTTGCATTACTTGGCCTGGGTCATATACTTGATGATATCAAAGTATTGAAAGCATTTAATCCCTACTATGCTATTAATCTTCTGACACAATATCCACGAGGGTTTTGGATACTTGGAGCCGTATTTCTTTGTACTACCGGAGCCGAAGCATTATACAGCGATCTTGGGCATTGCGGAAGAGGCAATATTCGCATGTCATGGATCTTTGTAAAAAGTTGCCTTATTCTTAATTATTTGGGACAGGGTGCCTGGCTTCTTAATCATGCAGGATCTTCAATTGATCCAAACATTAATCCATTTTATGCTTTAATGCCCGACGGATTCAGGTTGGTCGGAATTATTATTGCTACCGCCGCCACCATTGTTGCAAGCCAGGCTTTAATTTCTGGTTCCTTTACCTTGATCAGTGAAGCGATGCGATTAAATCTTTGGTCAAAACTCAAGATCAATTATCCAACAGAAGAAAAAGGCCAGTTGTTTATCCCCGCTGTAAATATGTTATTGTTCCTTGGTTGCTGCGGTGTGGTATTGTATTTCCAGAAGGCTCAAAACATGGAAGCCGCTTATGGTCTTACTATCAACTTTGGCATGCTGATGAATACAACGCTGTTCTCTTATTATCTGTTTACACAAAGAGCTCCTCGCCAATGGATCGTTCTTTACCTAATCGTATATCTTACAGTTGAATTATCATTCCTTATTGCTAATCTTGACAAGTTTACACATGGAGGTTATGTTTCATTCATTATCGGTGGCATTTTATTTATTACCATGTATATATGGCATAGGGCAAGAAAGATCAAAAACCGATATGTAGAGTTTGTAAGATTGGAACATTATATTCCTAAAATACAAGAGCTGAGTAATGACAGGTCGGTGCCCAAATATGCCACGCATCTTGTATATATGACCAGTGCCAACAACCCGAAAGAGATCGAACACAAAGTCATTTACTCTATATTAAATAAGAAACCAAAACGGGCCGATATCTACTGGCTCGTTCACGTAGACACGTTGGATGATCCTTACACAAGTGAATATAGAGTGGATCATATTATCCCAAATGATATTATTAGAATCGAATTCCGGCTTGGCTTTAGGATTCAGCCAAGAATAAATTTGATGTTCCGCAAAGTAGTGGAAGATCTTGTGGCCAATAAAGAAGTGAATATTTACAGTCGTTATGAAAGTTTGGAACGCACCAATACGGTTGGCGACTTTCAATTTATTGTAATGGAAAAATATTTGAGCCAGGACAATGAACTTCCTTTCTGGGAAAGAGTGGTGATGAAATTCTATTTCTGGTTAAAGGAGATCAGTTTATCTGAAGAAAAAGGTTTTGGGCTTGATCTGTCAACTGTAACCGTAGAAAAATTTCCATTGATAGTAACGCCGGTATCTACCGTAAAATTGAAAAGAGTAGTAGAAGAGGATGAGCTATAAATAAAAAAAATCTTTCCTTTTCTCTTTATTACTTTTGCAAATCATTAAAAAAACCCGTCATTTGAAATCTGCTCCGGGTTGTAATTATGTCTTTAAATATCAAAAAAGTTTCCCCCCTGGGTTTATTAGTTGCTCTTGGTATTATTTTCGGAGATATAGGTACCTCGCCGCTGTATGTGTTCAACGCCATCATTGGCTCAAAAACTGTTTCTGAACAATTGATCATTGGCAGTCTTTCGTGTATCATTTGGACGTTGACACTGCAAACCACCATCAAATATGTGATCCTTACTTTAAAAGCGGATAACCGTGGTGAAGGTGGCATCTTCTCTTTATACGCACTTGTAAGAAGAAGAAGACGATGGTTAGTACTTGCTGCAATGATCGGGGGCGCAGCATTGCTGGCGGATGGTATGATCACACCTCCTATTTCTATTACTTCAGCTATTGAAGGTTTGCGACAGATCCCACGATTCAGTAACATAACACAACAAACAATTGTTTTCATAGTATTAGGAATTATTACTTTGATATTCTTTTTACAGCAATTTGGCTCCGCTTCAATTGGCAAACTTTTCGGGCCGATAATGCTGATATGGTTTTTGATGCTTGCGACAATGGGACTTCTTCACTTTTTTGACGATTCGAATATTTTTAAAGCGCTGAACCCATATTATGCGATCGATCTTCTCGTCAATTATCCAAAAGGTTTCTGGATACTTGGTGCTGTTTTTCTTTGTACTACCGGCGCAGAAGCTTTGTATAGCGATCTTGGACATTGCGGTCGAGGCAATATCAGGGTGTCATGGATATTTGTAAAATCTTGTTTGATCATAAACTACCTGGGACAAGGTGCATGGCTGCTTGCAAACTATGAAGGCAAGGGTTTTGATGTATCACAAATGAATGCTTTTTATGGCATCATGCCAGAAGGCTTCCGGATTATCGGTATCGTGATTGCAACAGCAGCAGCGATCATAGCCAGCCAGGCATTGATCTCAGGGTCATTTACGCTTATCAGTGAAGCAATGCGTTTAAATCTCTGGCCGAAATTCAAGATCCGCTATCCATCGGAAGAAAGAGGCCAATTGTATGTGCCTGCAATAAATTTTTTACTGTTTGCAGGGTGTGTTTCTGTTGTATTATATTTTCAGCGTTCATCAAGTATGGAGGGAGCTTATGGTCTTGCCATCACACTTTGCATGATCGCAACCTCAATACTCTTTGCAAACTTTCTTGTTTTACGAAGAGCCAAGCCGATCCTTGTTTACTTTTATCTCGCTGTATATTTTACGATCGAAGGTTCATTTCTTTTTGCCAATCTTGAAAAATTCCCCCATGGTGGTTATGTTGCTACAATTGTTGGTGGTTTACTTTTTTTCACCATGTACATTTGGTACAGGGCAAGAAAGATCAAGAATCGTTATGTGGAATTTGTTCGGTTGGAAACCTATATTTCAAAAATACAGGAGTTAAGCAGCGATAAGTCAATACCTAAGTTCGGCACCCATCTTGTTTATCTGACCAGTGCCGATAATCCGAAAGAGATCGAGCATAAGATCATTTATTCAATACTAAATAAAAAACCAAAACGGGCCGATATATATTGGTTTGTACATGTGGATACAATGGATGATCCGTATACCTGCGAATACAAAGTTGAACACATTATACCAAATGATATTATTCGTGTTGATTTTAAATTAGGCTTCAGGATACAACCAAGGATCCATATTTTGTTTCAACAGGTAGTGGAAGCATTGGTCTTAAACCGGGAAATAAATATTTCTTCAAAATATGAAACGGCAGAAAGTAAAGCGAAAGCAACAGGAGATTTCCAGTTCATCGTAATGGAAAAATACCTGAGCGATGATAATGATCTTCCTTTCTTTGAGCGCATTGTTATGAATTTTTATTTCTGGCTTAAAGAGATCAGCTTATCTGAAGAAAAAGGATTTGGACTTGACCAGAGCAATGTAACTGTCGAAAAATTCCCGCTAATCATTGGTGAAGTAGAGAAATTACCATTAAGAAGAATTCCAGATCTATAAATAAGTCCGTATATGTAAAGAGATCAGTTTCATTTAAAACTATTATCTTTTCTATCTTAACTGCTGTCTCCTTTGCCCCATTTTATCTATTATATCATTGGTGGTATTATCCTTCTTTCAGTGCTTGCCTATTTTTTCCAGGAGAAATTTATTTTCAAACCGGAAAAATTAAAGCAGGATTTTGAATTCAAATATGATGCGCCTTTCCGGGAATATTTTTTTGATATTGAACCCGGCGTAAGAATAAACGGGCTTCATTTCTTTCGGGAACAACCAAAAGGACTCATACTTTATTTTCATGGCAATACAAGAAGTATAAAGGGCTGGGCGAAATATGCAAGAGATTTTTATCGCTATGATTATGATGTCGTGTTGCTGGACTACCGCGGCTTTGGAAAAAGTACCGGCAAGCGAAGCGAAAAAGAAATGCTCAGCGACATGCAGTTCATTTATGAAAAGCTAAAAGAACTTTACAAAGAAGATCATTTAATAATTTATGGACGAAGCATGGGAAGCGGCTTTGCCAGCAAACTCGCAGCAGATAACAGCCCACGATATTTAATTCTCGACGCACCCTATTATAGTTTTAGAAAAGTAGTGGAAAGATTTTTACCTATTTTACCCGTGAGGTTGGTGCTGCGGTTTCAATTAAGAACTGATAAATGGATACATCATGTAAAATGCCATACCTATATTATACATGGCACAAAAGATCTTTTGATACCAATTTCTCACAGCGAAAAACTTCAGAAGATCAATCCAAGAATGATAACGCTTATCCGCATTCACGGCGGGCATCATAATGATCTTCCCTTCATTTGACGAGTACCACAATTTTATCAGGGATATTTTGAAATACTAACCCTCTAAAGCGGCTTTCGTCGCAAGCCATAGTTGTTAAGAAAGTTTTAATTAACAGCTATTAGATTTCAATGGACTGTCATTTGAACGTCATACATGTAAATGGAGGTATGTATGAGAAAAATCTACACATTAATTATTTTTGCGTTTGTCTTGTTAGTTGCAGGTTGTAAAACCGCTTCTAAACTTTACGACAAAGGAAATTATGATGAAGCGGTTCAGCTGGCGGTAAAGAAGCTGCAGAAAAAACCGGATGATGAAATGAGAGCATTGCTTCAAAGTGCTTATCAATATGCAGTGAATGATCATGAGACCCGTATTCATCAGCTCAGCAATAATACAAACGACTTAAAATGGGAATGGATCTATTCAGAATATGCTTCATTGCAGAAGTTATATGAAGCGATCCATCGTTCTCCTGAAGCATTAGCGATAGTAGATCCTGCAGATTATTCATCTTACCTGCATACTTATGCCGATAAAGCAGCTGACACAAGATTTCAGCGTGGAATGATGTGGATGGATAAAAGCGATAAACTGAGTTTCAGAAATGCCTATCATGAATTTGAAGTAGCACTCCAGTACAGACCTGGTGATCTTACTTTTATTGAAAGAAGAAATGAAGCTTATGAAAATGCAGTGGTCAATGTCGTGGTAATGCCAATGCAAAATGACCGTTACAGGTTTAGTTCTTACAACAGTTATGAGATCACAAATTTTGAAAATGACCTGTTGCGCCAGTTGCAATATAATGCCGGCAACCAGTTTGTGAAATTCTATAGTTCATGGGATGCAAATACCCGTAATATACAGGTTGACCAGTTCGTTGATTTTCGTTTCAGCACTTTTGATCTTGGCAGAACAAGAGATGAAAGAAGTACAAGAGAGGTTTCAAAGGATATTGTTATAAAAGAAACTGTGTATCGTCCAGATTCAATTGTAAAAGAGTATAAAAAAGTGTTTGCAAAAATTACGACTACAAAAAGATCGATGTTATCTGAAGGTAACCTGCAGATAAATGTCAGAGATGCAAGTGGTCGTTGGTTGTGGAATGATAATATTCAGGCCAATCACAGCTGGTGTACCGAGTTTTCAACTTACACAGGAGATGAAAGAGCTTTAAGTGAAAGTGATAAGCAACTTGTAAATCGCAGACAGGACTATCCTCCTAATGAAGATGAAATAACCAGGTGTATAATAAATGAAATAAACAGCAATATGTGTGGCAGAGTAAGAAATTATTTTAGTCTCTTATAGGGTTCAATATAGGTTTAATGGAAGGACATGATTCGTTCATGTCCTTTTTTGTTTTCATCTTTGCCGGTAATGAAGATCAATTATAAAAAAGTTTGGAAATGGTTTAACGCCCTTGCCATTATTTATATTCTGGTTGGTGTAGCACTATATTTTTTGCAGGATTATATTCTTTTTCACCCGGTGACATTGAAAAGAGATCATAACTATGATTTTCCTGAAAAACATAAGGACATCAATATTCCAATTACTGAAAATTCCAACTTAAATATTGTTCAATTTTTTTCTACTGATACAGTAGTAAAAGGAGTCGTTCTGTATTTCCATGGAAATAAAAAAAATATTTCCTGGTATGCAAAGTATGCTCCCTATTTCACAAAGCATGGATATGAGGTTTGGCTGATCGATTACCCCGGGTTTGGAAAAAGTACAGGCAAGTTCACCGAACAAATTATATATGAATGGGCAAATTATATGTACGATTTTGCCCGTACAAGATTCGGCACTGACAGTATTATTATTTATGGAAAAAGTATGGGCACGGGTATTGCAGCACAACTTGCATCAATAAAGCCTTGCAAAAAATTAATTCTCGAAACGCCTTACTATGATTATCCTTCTGTAATTAAACACTATTTTCCTATTTATCCAATTGATCGGATAATACATTATAAAATTCCCACTCATGAATATATTGAAAAAGTAAAAGTTCCAATTACTATTTTCCAGGGCACTGATGATTGGATCGTAACTTACAATAATGCAAAAAGATTAAAGTCCTTTTTAAAAGCGGGAGACGAATTTGTAACAATTGAAGACGGTAGCCACAATGATCTTTATAAGTTTAAAGAAACTATTGAGAAACTGGATTCGTTATTGAAAGATTAATTATTCTTCCAGAATCACTTTACTCTTCCCTACTTTCAATTTATAACCAACTCCTACTTTCAAAGCATAGTTCTCTTTTCCATGACTTACAGGAAAATCAAAACAAACAGGATAATCATATTCAGCCACCGCATCACGGATAATTTCATGAACAGTTTGCCCAAATGGTCTTTCCGTATCTTTCATATCGGTAAATCCGCCGACAATAAGACCGGCCAGTTTATCAAGTTTTCCGCTTCGCTTTAACTGGTACATCATCCTGTCAATATTATATAAGTATTCACCCACATCTTCAATAAAAAGAATTCTACCTTTTGTTTTAAGATCTGATTCTGTTCCTACAAGATGAGCCAGCAATGCAAGATTGCCGCCAACTAATTCCCCGATACCCTCTCCTTTTTTATTGAACTCATGTTTTTTGCATTGATATTTTATTTTTTTTCCTTCCAGCGCATGCCATAGCGATTGCACAAATTCATTTTTAAACCCATCTTCATTAAATGCATTTGCCATCGGCGCATGCAATGTCGAAATAGAATAATTGCGATAAATATGCGAATGAAGGATCGTCACATCACTAAACCCAATGATCCATTTCGGGTTCTTTTTAAAATTTGTAAAATCAATTTTATCAATGATTCGGCTAAGTCCATAGCCACCTCTTGCACATAAAATAGCTTTTACATTTTCATCATCCAGCATGTGCTGAAAATCAGCGAATCTCTCTTCATCTGTTCCTGAAAAATAATGATATTGCTGTCCGATAGTTGTTCCGACCTTAATAGTAAAGCCCCAGTCTTCATTTATTACACGAATACATTCTGAAACTTTTTCTACCGGCATAAAACCTGCAGGGCAAACTAATCCTATCGTGTCTCCTTTTTGTAAGTAGGGTGGAATTTTTATCATAGCTAATTTTTGTACTGTTAAATTGATAAATTGTTATCCGGCTCAAAATAACAATTTAACCATTTATCAAATCTCTTTTAATGTTGCTTCTGTAACGGAAACAATTAATCGATGCTTCACTCCGCACTTCAATGCATAATTATTTTTTTGATGACCAACCGGGAAATCAAAACAAACAGGATAATGCCAGGCTTTTACCTTTTCTAATACAACATCCTGCAATGTTCTTCCGAAATCGTCTGAATCTTCATCTACTTTTATCTTAAATCCTCCTACAATTAATCCTTTTAACTGCGATAATTTTCCAGTTCGCTTCAGATTCCAGAACATACGATCAACATTATACATGTATTCGCCGGTATCTTCTATAAATAAGATCTTTCCGGCCGTATTGATGTCCGATCTCGTACCTGCCAGTGTTTCCAGCATTTTTAAATTGCCTCCAATTAAAACTCCATCTGCCGTTCCCAATTTATTTTGTGGATTTGGAATAGCGGTGTATTTCATTTTCTTTCCACTTAATGCCAGTTGAATTGATTCAATGGTTTCAATTTGTATAGGTTCTGCTAAACTCCAGTCATCGGGAAAACTGTTGCACATTTTTGAATGAATGGAAGCAATACCAAAATTTTTATTGAGATGAGAATGAAAAACTGTGACGTCGCTAAAGCCTATGATCCATTTTGGTCTTGTTTTAAATTTTTCCCAGTTTAATTTATCAATGATCCGGACAACACCGTAGCCACCCCTGGCACACATAATGGCTTTAATTTTTGGATCATCAAGCATTTGCTGAAAATCCTTTGTTCTTTCTTCATCTGTTCCCCCAAATGTAAAATCTCTTTTATTGATCGTTTCCCCGATCTGGATCTTATAACCCCAGCTTTCCATTTTTTGTACAGCAGATCTAATTTCCTCGCTGGTAATATAACCCGCCGGCGCAGTGATCCCGATAATATCTCCGGCTCTTAAAAAAGCTGGAGAAACAAACATGGTCTCATCCGTAAAAGCGGAAATTTTTGGTATAGCTGGCAAATAAGAAGCCGTTAATGCCCCGATGGAAGATTGAATAAAACTCTTTCGCTTCATGGTTTAAAGTTATCAGTTTTATGGCAGCTCACAGATTTTGCAGACGAATACATGAGGTTCGTCGCATCATTTTCAGTATTCATAAAAATAAAGGCCTTTACTCATTAACTTGCCCGCATGGGCGCATCATGGTATTCAAAAAAATGGGTGAATGTAATGCTGCATGCTGCGGCATGGCTCTTTTTATTTTCACTACCCTTTTTATTACGGCCCTCAATGAACAACCCAAAGCCATCAACAGAAGAGCAACATTCAGCAACAATTATACTGCGATATATACTGAACGATCTTTTTTATATAGGCTTTTTTTATCTAAATGCCGTCTTTCTTATTCCCAAATTCATTTACAGGAGAAAATATAAAGAATATTCGCTTGCCATTGTTGGTTCATTTATTTTGTTATTAGTTCTTGGATGGCTGCTCATTTTCGGAACAATGGATCAACGTGGATTTAATTTAAGCAGTCATATTTTATTTAATTTCTTTTTTTTCCTTTTCTTTTTTGCAGGAAGCACTGCATATAAACTGACAATGGATCGTGCCCGTGCTGACCGTATCGCCAGGGAAAAACAAACTGAAAATCTTAAAACAGAATTATCATTATTGCGTTCACAGGCAAGTCCCCATTTCATGTTCAATGTGCTGAATAATATGGTGGCATTGGCAAGAAAAAAATCTGACCTGCTTGAACCTTCTTTATTAAAATTCTCTTCCCTGATGCGTTATATGCTTTACGAGGCAGATGAAGAAAAAGTATTACTCGAAAAAGAAATTGAATACCTCCACAGCTATATCGATCTGCAGCAACAGCGTTTTGGAAAAAACGTACAGGTAAATGTTGATCTTGAAGCAGTGGATGGTAATTACGAAATAGAACCGATGCTCCTGATCCCCTTTGTTGAAAACGCTTTTAAACATGGCACCGGGATGATCGAAGATGCCATGATATCCGTTCAATTAAAAGCGGAAAAAGGACTGATAAATTTTACAGTTCAGAATAAATTTTCTCCTGCCTCCATTGAGGTTAAAGACAAAACCTCAGGTATTGGTCTTACCAATGTAAAAAGAAGATTAAATTTATTATACGGAAATAAACATAAATTGGTGATCTCACAAAAAGATAGCTGGTTCAATGTTTCACTTCAATTAAACTTATCGTAATGCTTCGTTGTATCGCTGTTGATGATGAACCGCTGGCGTTGGAACTTCTGGAAGACAATATCAGCAAAGTGCCTTACCTGCAATTAGTGGCTAAATGCAGTAATGCAATGGAAGCAATGAAAGTGCTGCAACAGCAACCGGTTGATCTTATTTTTTTAGATATACAAATGCCGGGGCTTACTGGCCTTCAGTTTATCCAAAGCATGACGGAAAAACCGATGATCATTCTGATCACGGCTTATGAAAAATATGCCCTTGAAGGTTTTAATCTTGATGTGACAGATTACCTGGTAAAACCGGTTTCATTGGATCGCTTTGTAAAAGCCTGCAACAAAGCAAAAGAACTTTATGAGTTAAAAAATCGAACGAATAAAGATGCACCACCAAATCCTGATTATTTTTTTGTCAATGTAGATTATAGCCTGTTAAAGGTCAACTTCAACGATATACGATATATAGAAGGCTTGAAAGATTATATCAAGATCCATTTAAAAAGTACACCCAGGGCCATTATCACCAGGATGGCCATGAAAGCAATTGAAGAAGAATTGCCTTCGGCTAAATTTTTGCGGATACATAAATCATATATTGTATCGCTGGAACATATTACGGCAATCAGGAAGAATTCTGTTTTTATCGATGAAATGGAACTACCCGTAGGAGAAAATTTCAGGGGAGCCGTACTTAATTTAACAGGCCGGCATGATTAATTGGAGAAAATTTTGACCAGTTACTGTTTCGACGCAACTTTTTTCGATTTTGTCGCATCAAACGGGAATTACAAATGAATTGAATACTTTTGGTGTCCTTTTAAAAAACTAACTAAAAAATTTAAAAATGAAACTGATAAAAACTCTTATGATTGGCGCTACAGCATTTTTAGCAACTGCTGCCCAATCACAAACTGTTGATGAGATCATCAGCAAACATGTTGAAGCCATTGGCGGAAAAGAAAAACTCAGCCAGGTAAAATCCCTTTATACGGAAAATTCTGTAGATGTAATGGGCAATGCTGCTCCGCAAAAAGAATACCTCGTAGAAGGAAAAGGATATAAAAGTGAATTAGATTTTAATGGAACAAGCATTGTACAATGCTATACTGATAAAGGCGGATGGATGATAAATCCAATGGCAGGTGGCGCTGACGCTCAGGCAATACCTGATGCTGTTTATAAGTCTGGTAAACCGCAAATATATCTTGGCGGCGCATTGATCGACTATGCAGCAAAAGGTTATAAAGCTGAGTTGATGGGAAAAGATGGTGAAAGTTTTAAAATAAAAGTAACCGGTGATGGCAATGAATCATATTATTTTATTGACCCCACAAGTTATTATTTGACCAAAAGCATTATTAAAAGTGAAGTAATGGGCCAGGCAGTAGATGTAACTACTACTTATTCTGATCACAAGAAAACTGATTTTGGAATTGTTTTAGCATACGCTAAAAACATAGATATGGGTATGTTCCAAATGTCTCAAAAAACAGAAAAGGTAGAAGTGAACAAAGCAATTGATCTAAAGATCTTCGAAAAATAAACAATTGTTAGTGTAAATTCTTGTTACGGGTACCATTGGTACCCGTTTTTTTTCCACCAATCCAGCACCAAAATATTCGTCGCTACATTTTACCTGCTTGTCTCATTTGAACCTGTAGGGAGGCGGTCCCATGGTAGCTTTGCATCTGATTTACTAAATAAAATCAACACATGAAAAAGATCGCTTTACTAACAGCTTTAATGATAATAACTGCGGCAGGAATACAAGCCCAATTTCCTGGCGGAAATGCTAAAGGTCAGAAACCCCCGGATATGGGTCATGTTTATGGAAAAGTTACAGATAGTACTGGCGCTGCGATAAATGGCGCATCCGTTTTATTACTTCAAAGCCGTTATGACAGTGTTACTAAAAAAAGAAAAGATGTATTGCTGAAAGGAATAACTACTAAAAGCAATGGTGAATTCAGTTTCACAGATCTTCCAATGTTTGGCCAGATGAAGTTGAAAATTTCTGCTACTGGTTTTAAACCGGTTGAGCAGACTGTTGCATTTCAAATGAAGATGGATGCAAACGCTCCTAAACCAAATAGCTCAGATCCTGCGCAGGCTATGGCTGCCATGAGCAGCATGCTAAATGCATTTGATAAAGATCTTGGAAATATAAAATTGAGTATAGATGCAAAGCAATTGGAAGGTGTTACAGTGGTAGCAAATAAGCCTACAATGAAACTCGATATAGATAAGAAAGTTTTTAATGTAGAAAAAAATATTGTGAGTGCAGGTGGAACAGCGGTGGATGTAATGCGTAATGTACCATCTGTACAAGTGGATATTGATGGAAATGTAACTTTAAGAAATGCAGCACCTCAATTATATATTGATGGCCGTCCAACCACCCTTACACTTGACCAGATCCCTGCTGATGCAATTGAAAGTGTGGAAGTGATCACGAATCCTTCTGCTAAATATGATGCATCAGGTGGTACGGCCGGTATTCTTAATATCGTTTTAAAGAAAAATAAAAAGAATGGTTTTAATGGTAACCTACGTGCCGGTATTGATAAACGTGGTGCAATGAATGGCGGTGGTGATTTCAATCTTCGTCAGAATAAAATAAACTTTTCGGCGAGTGCAATGGTCAATCAAAACAAATCACAAATGACAGGCACTACTGACAGGATCAATTTATATGACCTCCCGGTAACTACAGTTCGCCAGGAGAATTTTAATAAAACATCAGGCCAGTTTGTTTTTGGCCGCATTGGTATGGACTATTTTGTAACTAATCGTACAACTTTATCTGCAGGAGCTATTAAAGTGCATGGTGAATTCAATCCAAATGAAACAATAGATATTCTTACAGATAGTCTTTACAATACAGGGAAAATAAGCATTAACAGTGAACGTACCTCAAGCGGCACACGGGAATTCAATGCAAATGGATTGACATTTGGCATGAAACATCTTTTCCCTAAAGAGGGTGAAGAATTAACGGCAGACGTAAATTATTTCTCTGGAAAGAATGGCGGTAATAATATATATGTTACAAATTATTTTGATAATACAGGAGGCAAAACCGGCGAACAGCAGCAGCAGGTTATCAGTGATGGTACAAACAAATTTCTAACTATACAGTCTGATTACGTAAAGCCGTTCAAGAATATAAAATTAGAAACCGGTGTAAGAGCACAGCTTCGCAAGCTGAGCAATGACAATCAAAATTATATCCTTGATCCGGCTACAGGTGAATTTGTATTGATACCTTCTGCTACCAGCAATTATAAAAACAATGACAATGTATATGCGGCTTATGTTTCTTTAACAGGAAGCAAAAAAGATTTTGGTTATAAGGTTGGTTTAAGAGCAGAAAGTTCTGAATACACAGGAGTACTTTTAAATGATAACAGTAAGTTCAGCAACAGTTATCCTATAAGTCTTTTCCCTTCTTTATTCTTAAGTCAAAAACTAAAGAATAAGCAAGAGTTGCAGGTAAGTGTAACGAGAAGGATCAATCGTCCGAATTTCTTCCAATTGATCCCATACGTTGATTATACAGACAATTTGAATATCACACAAGGTAATCCTGATCTGAAACCGGAATTCACTTCATCTTTTGAATTCTCTTATGCAAAAACATTTAAAGGCAATAATACATTCCTTGCATCCGCTTATTATAAGGCATCGACTGACCTGATCACCCGTTACCAGACTAAAGGTGCACACCCTATCACGGGCCAGGAAGTGCTGATCAATACATATATCAATGCTAACTCAAGCCGTGCTTATGGTACTGAGTTTACATCAGTAAATACATTGAAAAAATGGTGGGATATCAGCACAAACATTAACGTGTACAATTCAGAGATCAATACGGATAATGTTTCAACTTTTTCGCAGGATGCTATGTGGAGTTGGTTTGGAAAATTCAACAGTAATTTTAAACTGCCTTTAAAATTCACGGCACAGCTTTCTGCTACTTATCAATCAAAAACAAATTTACCAGTGAGCCAGGGCGGTGGTTTTATGGGACCTCCAATGGGTGCAGCGCAAAGTGCAGCTCAGGGTTATATCAAGTCTACCTATGGCTTTGATGTGGCTTTCAAAAAGAGCTTCCTGAAAAATGATGCCGCTTCAGTTTCATTTAGCATTAATGATATTTTCAAAACAAGAAAATCAGAGCAACATTCATTCAGCCAATATTTCATCCAGGATTATAGCAGGCAAAGAGACCCGCAAATGTTCCGCCTGAACTTTACATACAGGTTTGGTAAAATGGATATGTCGCTATTCAAGAGAAAGAATATGAAATCTGACATGTCCGGAGCTACAGAAGGAATGCAACAATAAAAAATAAAAACAAGGCACTTACGGGTGCCTTGTTTTATTTAGAAGATAATTGCCTAAATTTCTTAAGAAATCTTGCCAGTGGACCTATTGCAAAATGCTATTACTACAATCTCCCCTCTTTCTGCGGAAAGTATGGATGCATTCCACCAATCATGGAAGCATTGGTCAGTGAAAAAAGATCATTTCCTTTTAAAAGAAAATACCGTTTCCGATTATATATATTTTATTGAAAAAGGGGTCGCAAGAATTTATTACTATAAAAACGGAAAAGAAATAACGGAATGGATCGCATTAGATGGCCAGTTTTTTCTTTCGATCACCAGTTTCTTTCAGCGTATTCCCAGTCACCTCATCATTCAAACTATCGAGCTATCAGAAGTATTTGGTATCCATCATGACGATCTCATGAAACTTGCTGATAAGTATCATGACATAGAAAGGCTATTGCGGAAAATGGTTACCAGTTCCTTAATTCTTTCACAAATAAGAATGGATTCTATCCAGTTTGAATCTGCCCAACAACGCTATGAAAGATTATTGCAAATAACTCCTCAGATCGTACAACGTGTGCCGCTGACTTATATCGCTTCGTTTTTAGGAATTACACTGGAAACATTGAGCAGGATCAGGTCACAACGGTAAATTTATTTATCAACCGAATTCACTATTTGATAAAAATCAATCCCGGATAAAGCAGGCTTACGGAACTTTAGTGTCTCAAAAAAAGCTTGCAATATGAAATCAATTTTTTTATCTATCCTCTCTATCCTTTTTACCTCTTTCACATTTGCACAAAGCAATAAGGCAAAAGAGTTGGTCAGTAAAATGACACTCGAAGAAAAAGTAAATCTCGTGGTTGGTATGGGAATGAATATTTCCGGTCTTGAACAAACCGGTGGTCCCGTTATTGGCCAAACAATGGATAAGGTTCCCGGTGCTGCCGGAACTACCTATGCTGTCAGTCGTCTCGGTCTTCCAAATACTGTTGTTGCAGATGGACCAGCTGGATTAAGAATTGAACCTTTTCGTAACAAAGACAGTTCAAGAGCTTATTATGCCACTGCCTGGCCTGTAGCAACATTGCTTGCATCCACATGGGATACTAAACTTCTACAGCAAGTTGGTAATGCAATGGGGAATGAAGTAAAAGAATACGGAGTTGATGTTATCCTTGGTCCGGGTTTGAATCTTCATCGTAATCCACTTGGCGGAAGAAATTTTGAATACTATTCTGAAGACCCGCTTGTGACAGGAAAAATGACTGCTGCAATGGTAAATGGCATTCAATCAAATGGTGTGGGCACATCTATCAAACATTTTGCAGGTAATGAACAGGAAACGAATCGTAATACTGTTAATACACTCGTAAGCGAAAGAACATTCAGAGAAATTTACCTGAAAGGATTTGAGATCGGTGTCAAAGAATCGCATCCCTGGACCGTGATGAGTTCTTATAATTATATCAATGGACAATATGCTTCTGAAAGTTATGATCTGCTTACAACCATCTTAAGAAAAGAATGGGGTTTTGAAGGTATCGTAATGACAGATTGGTTTGGCGGTAAAGATCCTGTTGCTCAAATGAAAGCGGGTAATGATCTGCTGATGCCGGGCACAGCTGCACAAAATAAAGCTATACTCGATGCAGTGAAAGGCGGATCATTGGATGAAAAAGTGCTGGATGAAAATGCCGCAAGGATCGTAAATTATATTCTCGGATCACAAGCGTATAAAAATTATAAATTCAGCAATGCACCGGATCTGAAAGCTCATGCAACAATTGCACGAACTGCAGCTGCTGATGGAATGGTATTATTGAAAAACCAAAATGCTGCATTGCCTTTTACACAAAACTTAAAAAGTATTGCCATCTTCGGAAACACTTCTTATGATATTATTTCCGGTGGTACAGGCAGTGGGGATGTAAATGAAGCCTATACAATTTCGTTGACGCAAGGATTAACAAATGCGGGGTATATGCTGGATGATGAAATAAAAAATGCTTATGCAGCTTATATTAATGATTATAAGATCAAGCATCCGAAAAAAGGAATGTTCCAGGAGTTCATGAATCCTACTCCACCTGCGCCGGAGTTTACTTTAAGCAATGATCTTGTTACAAAAAAAGCAGGTGAATCAGACATCGCATTAATTACAATCGGCAGAAATGCAGGAGAAGGAAAAGACAGGAAGGTTGAAAATGACTTTGATTTATCTGAAGTTGAAAGATCATTGATAAAAAATGTGGCTGATGCCTTTCATGCAAAAAATAAAAAAGTGGTAGTGGTATTGAACATCGGTGGTGTTATTGAAACTGCAAGCTGGAGAGACCAGGTAGATGCCATTCTTCTTGCATGGCAACCCGGATTGGAAGCTGGTAATGCAATAACAGATATTTTAAGTGGAAAAGTGGACCCATCCGGAAAACTCGCAACTACTTTCCCGATGAAATATGAAGATGTCCCATCTGCAAAAACTTTTCCGGGCAAAGAATTTCCTGAGAAAGCTACAACAGGAAATTTCGGAATGAAAATGATTCCCGGTGAAGTAACTTATGATGAAGGCATCTATGTTGGCTATAGATATTATAACTCGTTCAATGTAAAACCTGCTTATGAATTTGGCTATGGTCTTTCTTACACTGATTTTAAATACGGCAATTTCAGCCTGAGTTCAAAATCACTTGACAAAACAATTACTGCTACTGTAACTATTACTAATACAGGTAAAGTTGCAGGTAAAGAAGTTGCACAGTTATACATTAGTGCACCATCTGGCAAATTAGACAAACCTTCAATGGAATTAAAAGCTTTTGGTAAAACCAATTTGTTGCAACCAGGCCAGTCGCAGCAACTGACTTTCACCATTTCGGCAAATGACCTTGCTTCATTTAATACTGATGCAACTTCATGGATCGCTGATGCAGGAACTTATACTGTAAAAGTTGGTTCCTCTTCTGCCAACATCAAACAAACTGCTTCATTTAGCTTAGCTAAAGATGTAGTGACACAAAAATGTATCAAGGCATTGGTACCCCAGGTTCCAATAAGTGAATTAAAAAAAGCATTTTAGTAGCCCAATACATAAACCCTCTGCAAACTCAGAGGGTTTTGTTTGGAAAGTTTAATAAATTTAAATGCACAAATTATTGCCAAATGAAAAAGTATTTTCTCTTTTTAAGTTTCTTAGTAATAACATTCATAACTGTAAATGCGCAACAAAAAGTAATTCCGTTATACGATGGTCCTGCACCGGGTTCTGAAAGCTGGACATGGAATGAAGCGGAAAATGATAATAATGGTTGGCAAACAAAAGTTGTATACAATGTTTCAAAACCAACGCTTACTGTTTTTCAACCTGCTGCTGGTAAAGCAAACGGAACAGCTGTTATAATTGCACCAGGTGGAGCATTTCATGCTTTATCTATAAATAGCGAAGGTTATGATGTAGCAAAATGGTTGGTAGAAAAAGGAATAACATGTTTTGTACTTAAATATCGTTTAGCACATAGTGTAACAACAGATCCGGTTGCAGAAGTAATGGCTAAATGGGGTAAGAAAGAATTTGAAGATGATAATAAAGCTGTCATTCCTTTAGAAATTGCTGATGGCAGAGCAGCCATCGCTTATGTTCGTAAACATGTTGCTGAATATAATCTTGATGCAAACAGGATCGGTATCATGGGATTTTCTGCCGGCGGCACAGTTACTTCATCAACATTATTTAATTATACAAAAGAAAACAGACCTGATTTTGCTGCACCCATTTATCCTTATCTTCCCGACGGAAATGCATGGAACAGTTGCGAATGATGCACCTCCGATCTTTATTGTAACAGCAAGCGATGATGGGCTTGGTCTTGCACCGCATAGCATCGATTTATACAACAAATGGCTCTCAACAAAACACGATGCAGAGTTACACATGTATGCAAGGGGTGATCATGGCTTTGGTATGCGCAAGCAAAATCTTCCCACTGACAATTGGATAGAGCGTTTTTATGATTGGATGGGTGTTCAAGGTCTATTGAACAAAAAAGCGGTTGATCATGCATTGGATATCTATGAGAAAAAAGAATTTGTTTTTGCTGAAGGAAAAGTGTTGCCCTATCGCATTCTTTATCCTGAAAATTATGATAAGAATAAAAAGTATCCTTTATTGTTATTGCTTCATGGCGCCGGTGAAAGAGGAAAGGATAATGAGAAACAACTGACATGGGGTTCAAAACTTTTTATAACAGCAGAGAACAGGAAAAATTTTCCGGCGATCGTCGTCTTTCCCCAATGTCCTGAAGAATCTTTCTGGGCTGTAATGAAAACTGATCAAACCAAACAGCCTGCTGTAAGAACTTTTGACTATACTGTTGAACCCAATTGGCCCTTGGCTGCAGCCAATGAATTAGTAAAGAAAATATCGAAGGAAGAAGGAGTTGATAAAGCAAGAGTTTATATCTCAGGGTTATCAATGGGTGGTATGGGAACATTTGAGTCAGTATATCGCTATCCCGATCTGTATGCAGCTGCATTACCTATTTGTGGCGGCGGTGATGTGAATCATTATGATAAAAGAGTTGCAAAAGTTCCCTTCTGGGTTTTTCATGGCGCAGTAGATGCTGTAGTAAATCCCCAGCTTTCAAGGGATATGGTTGAAAAATTAAAATCATTAAAAGCAGAAGTAAAATATTCTGAATATCCCGGTGTCAATCATGATAGTTGGAAAAATGCATTTGCTGAACCTGATTATCTAAGCTGGATGTTATTACATAAAAAGAAATAAAAATTAATATTATGAAAAGAAGACATTTTATACAGAACCTGTCATTTGGCGCAGCAGGCTTATACATGAGTCCACTACTCGCTGATCAATTCAAAAAAAAGTCTTTGAATGTTCAGCTTTATACCGTCCGCGATGCTGTTTCAAAGAATCTTGAAGGTACATTGGAACGTCTTGCTGGTTTGGGCTATAAGAATATAGAACTCTATGGATATAACGGAACTTTCTTCGGAAAAACAGCAAGTGAATTCAAAACAATTCTGGGAAATACAGGTATAAAAGTGCTCAGCTCACACCACACTACCGGCATTGCCACGAAAAATAAAGGAACACTAACTGAAGGTTGGGATAAAGCAATTGAAGATGTTCATGCTCTCGGTGCTGAATACATGGTCTGTGCCTATCTAATGCCAAATGAACGGACTCCTGAAATATATAAATCATTGCCGGCGATGTTTGAAAAAGCAGCCACTGCAACAAAAGCGGCGGGAATGCAATTTGCCTATCATAATCATGATTTTGAATTTGAAAAACTCGATGACACATTAGTTTATGATTTTCTTTTGAAAAATACTCCGGCTGACCTGGTAAAGATGGAAATGGATCTGTATTGGATCTCCAAAGCCGGACATGATCCCGTAGCGTATTTTGAAAAATATCCGGGTCGCTTTCACTTATGGCATGTAAAAGACATGGAAGCCGGAACAAAAGCCATCACAGAAGTAGGCAATGGCACCATAGATTTTGATAGAATTTTTAAAGCAAGAAAAAAAGCCGGGCTGAAATATTGGTTTGTTGAACAGGATACAAGCAAGAGAGATATGTTTGAAAGTTTAACGATCAGCAGAGATTATCTCGCTAAGAAGAACTATTAATTATTTTACTTTCAATAAATGCATTGGAGAGTAAACCCCTTTGAGCTATTTTTTATGTTCCTAACTTTTACTCATAATTAAGCTTCTGTTGCGACGCTCCGTTCATCTTTCTATTTGCTATTGAAGCTATTGCGTCGCAGTTTACCCAGACACTGAGCAAAGCGAAGTGGAAGGGTCGCATTTATCCACCGAAGTTTTAACGAAGGTGGACTCTTGTACAGCAACAATTCTATTCAGCAATTATTTGCATCATAAAACAAAATAGTATCTTTCATACTATTCATGAATCAATCAAAATTTCATAACCAGGTAGCTATTGTAACCGGAGCTGGCCAGGGCATTGGCTTTGAAATTTGCAGGCAACTTGCTTTGCAAGGCGCTTCAGTTTTATTGAATGATATTGATGAAAAGCTCACTTCCTCAGCAGTAAATAAAATAACCAATGAAGGTGGAAATTGTATCGGCCTGGCAGGAGATGCTTCCGATATTGATTTCATAAATAGGATGGTGACCCTTGCTATAAGCAATTTTGGTAAGCTTACAATTGCTATTGCCAATGCCGGCATTACCTTGTATGCTGATTTCTTTGACTACACTTCTGACTCATTTAATAAAGTGATGCAATTAAATCTTAGTGGAAGTTTTTTTCTTGCACAAGCAGCAGCAAAACAAATGAAACAACAAGAAAGTGGAGGAAGTATTTTATTTATGTCATCTGTTGTCGGACACCAGGCTCATAAAAACTTAGCAGCTTATGCAATAACAAAAGCCGGCCTGGAAATGCTGGCTAAAAACTTAGTAATTGAATTATCTCCTTATAATATTAATGTAAATGCAATTGCTCCCGGCGCAACTCTTACTGAAAGAACATTAGAAGATAAAGAATATACAAAAACCTGGAGCCGCATTACTCCATTGGGAAAACCTGCTACTACAAATGATATTGCCAATGCAGCATTATTTCTTGTTTCACCCAATTCAAGACATATTACTGGACAGAGTTTGATAATTGATGGAGGCTGGACATCAGTGAGCCCTTCGCCTTATTGAAAATTTTTTATGGGCTAAAGCCCTCTTTGAAAGATTTTCACTCTTAGCCCCAGCCTTAAGGCTGGGGTTAGCCAATTGTAATAATATTGAACGGGCTTTAGCCCTTGGGTATTGCATGTTATTTACTCCAGGCTTTTCTTAAAAAATTTATCCAGTTCTTATGCATGATGTTTTCAACATCAGTGGTTGAATATCCTCGTTTAAGAAGTAATGAAGGAATTGTTTGCAGATCAGCAATTGTTTCCAGATCATAAGGACATTGTTCTCTGCCATATCCACCATCAAGATCGGAACCGATACCAACATGCAATGTATTACCTGCAATCTGGCAGATATGATCAATATGATCAATTATTTTTTCAATGTTGCAATTCATTTCTTTTGGCATTGACTTTTTTCTCACCCATCCCGGAACGATCATCCATGCATCGAAAGCTGCACCGATCACTGCTCCCCTCTCAATCAATACTTTTATCATATCATCACTGAACTGACGGTTATGATCTACCAATGCCCGGCAGTTATTATGACTGGCCCAAACATGACCATGAAAATTATCCATCGCCTGCCAGAATGCATCATCACAAAGATGTGTCGCATCTAAAATGATATTGAGCTCTTCCATTTTTTTGAGTAACGCTAAACCATCTGCATTCATTTCACCCGTAGCATCAGTACCATTTGCATACCGACCTGGTCCATAATGTCCGGGCCCAACAGCTCTTAATCCATATTCATAAGCTCTTTCCAAATGCTGAACAGTTATTAAAGAATCGGCGCCTTCCAGACTTAAAATATAACCAACCGGTTTTTGTTCATCTGGCCCATCATCCTTCCAAACATCGAGATGAATATTTAAAGAACGCAGATCTTTTATTTGTACCATCTCTCCCTGTTCTTCCATTGCTTTGTACCATGCAAGCTGTGCCTGTGTTGATGCCCATGCTTGTTCGGGTGAATGCCAACCGGGCAAAGGATTATCCGGTGAAACATACCTGGCAATTTGTGTTGCTACAACCAAACCAATATTTCCTTTTTTTAATTCAGGTAAGGAAACTGTAGCATTACCGCGACCGGGTTTATCATTCAATCCTTTTTCTCTTGCATTAATATCCTGGATTGGTTGTTGCAGATCACGGTTCCATTCGATGGCATTCCAGGCAAGATCAAGATGGGCATCAATTATGAACATATTGAATTTGATAAACTCTAATGGGAGTATTTAATGATTACAATAGTTCAATATTGATTCTTATAAACCAATTATTCTGTCTCTTGCAACATTCTTCCATTCACCAGTTACTTTATTATTCTTCAACGGTAAATACTCTTTCATATAAAGCGACGGTTGGGCAAACATGATAGGGTAGCCCGTAAAATATATCTCCAACTTTATAAGAATGATGTTCGTTGGTTTCCAATACAAGGTGTTCTTCACTTTGTCCAACAGGTTTTAATCCTTCAGCATTTAAGAAGAAAACTCTTCTTGTGATCTCATTTTCCGCAGCCACGGATTTATGACCGAGATCTGTACAAATTTTATTGGATGAAGGCAAAGAAATAATTCTTGTTACTAAAACAATAGCAGGTAAAAATTTTTGTTCAGGACAAAGATCAGTATAGCCCTTATCCCAGTAAACAAATGTGCCGGGACTGCATTCTATATCTTTCCTTTTGCAATGAACCGAAAAGGCCGGCGAACCACCCATAATGATGGTTGGAAGTTTTAGTTTTTCATTCAACTTCTCAACTAATGCAAAAGCTTCATCACACCTTTTCTTTTTTGCTTCAAAATCAACATCACGGATATGACCGTCATAAGCATGAAGACCGACAACTGAAATCCCTTTTAGCTTTTTGCAATGGTTGTATAAAGCAATCGCATTTTCATCTGGAGAAATTCCTGTACGATTCATACCTACATTCAGGTCAAAATAAACAGGAGCTGTAATATTCCCGGCACTAAATGCTAAAGCTTGTTCAGTAGCTGCATTAATATTATCTGTAAGACAGGAAAATTTAGTTGAAGGATATTTTTTAATAAGTGAAATGAACCGATTCAATTTCGGCCCAAGTGGTTGATAAGCCAGCAAAACATCAGGTGCATTGCATTGAGCAAGCATTTCTGCTTCGGCAATAGTGGCACATTTGAATTTTGTAATACCTGCATCCAACATCAGTTTGGCAACATCTGGTGATTTGTTTGTTTTGATATGCGGTCGTAAACGATCTACATCGCCGATCATATCAATAGCAAGTTGAATGTTGTATTTCACTCTTTCAGGAAAAACAACCAATGCAGGAGAATCCAGCTCCTTGATATTTTTTATTTCAAACCAATTTTCTGACATGCTTAATAAATTTCAAACATTGCTTCAATTTCAACTGCAACATTTCCCGGTAATGAGCCCATGCCTACTGCGCTGCGAACTCCCTTTCCATTGTCTTCTCCCCACAATTCTACAAACAATTCGCTGCAGCCGTTGATAACGATCGGATGTTTTTCATATTCTGGTGTTGCGTTTACCATCCCGAGTACTTTCATTACTCTTTTAATTTTTTGCAGATCTCCTAATTCAGCTTTCAGAGAAGAAAGTATGGCAAGACCACATTGCCTTGCGGCAGCTTTACCTTGTTCTTCGTTGAGGTCCTTTCCCAATTTCCCTGTTATTGAACTTCCATCAGTATTTACAGAAATATGACCGGAAACATAGAGATTCTTCCCATCAATAAGGCAACGTTTATAGATCCCTTTGGAAGCAGGAAGTGTTGGTAATTCGTAACCAAGTTCCTTCAGTTTTTCTTCTATTGATTTATTTGGCATAACAGTCTTTAATTTTTCTCAATGTAAATAAAATCTGTTAATCGAAATATTTCAATTTGATCTTGAACCACGGAGCACAAATACAGGATCTCTGTGCAAGTCTGTGGTCTATCAGTTTGGGCAATGGTCTTTAATCCGGTATTTTTGCAGACCTTGGTTGTTTCCTCTCTTAGCTCAATAGAATTGATGAAAGTACAAGAGTGCGACGCAACGGAAGTTTAATAGTAATTACCAGGCTTGGAACAAAAAATATAAAAATCAGATTGTGGAGATTGCTTCGTCGCTACGCTCCTCGCAAGAAGTATGAATGATTATAAAAGAATATTAGTTACCGCAGCATTACCATATGCAAACGGGCCTGTACATATCGGGCACATGGCCGGTGTGTATGTGCCTGCAGATATTTATGTTCGTTATCAACGGGCACAGAAAACGGGATATAAAATTTGTTTGCGGCAGTGATGAGCATGGTGTGCCCATCACCATCCGTGCAATGAAAGAAGGTGTGACCCCGCAACAGATAGTTGATAAATACCATGCCCAGATCAAAGAAAGTTTTGAGCAAATGGGAATTTCATTCGACATCTATTCACGTACGTCCAATAAAGTACATCACGAAACTGCTTCAGCATTTTTTAAGAAGCTATATGATGATGGTTTGTTTGAGGAAAAAGAAACTGAGCAGTATTATGATGAAAAAACAAAAACATTTTTAGCGGATCGTTATATTATTGGTACTTGCCCTGTTTGTGCAAATCCAAATGCATACGGTGATCAATGTGAGAAATGTGGTTCGTCTCTAAGCCCTGAACAATTAATTAATCCACGCAGTGCATTGAGTGATGCCGTGCCGGTAAAAAAGAAAACAAAGCATTGGTATTTCCCATTGCAGGATTATGAGGCATGGTTAACAGAATGGATCATTGAAGGACATAAAGAATGGAAGAATAATGTGTACGGTCAATGCAAAAGCTGGTTGGATAAAGGTTTGCAGTCAAGAGCAATGACCAGGGACAGTAGTTGGGGAATAAAAGTTCCAAGTCCCCCGGCCCCCGAAGGGGGTGGCGGAAAAGTATTGTATGTATGGTTTGATGCGCCGATCGGTTATATATCTGCTACAAAAGAATTGACTGATAAATGGGCTGACTACTGGTGCAAAGAAGATACCAAGCTTGTTCATTTTATTGGGAAGGATAATATCGTTTTTCATTGCATCATTTTCCCTGCTATGTTAAAGGCGCATGGAAATTTTGTTTTGCCTGATAATGTTCCTGCAAATGAATTTTTAAATATTGAAGGTGATAAAGTAAGCACCAGCCGCAACTGGGCGGTGTGGGTGCCTGATTATATAAAAGATTTTCCGGGTTGTGAAGATGTACTTCGTTATGTTTTATGTGCCAATGCACCGGAAACAAAAGACAATGATTTTACATGGAAAGATTTCCAGGACAGGAATAACAACGAACTGGCTTCTATCTTCGGAAATTTTGTGAATCGTACATGGGTGTTGATGCATAAGCTTTGCAATAGCAAAGTACCGAAGCTGCATGAAGAGATATTAGATGATGAAGATCGATGGATCATGAAAGAAATTGAAAGTTCAAAATCGAAAGTTGAAAGCCTAATTGAGGAATATAAGTTTCGTGATGCATTATTTGAAGTGATCGATCTGTCAAGAAAGGGAAATCAATACATGCAGAAGAAGGAGCCGTGGATAAAAGCCAAGAAGACAACGGACGACGGACCACAGTCCACAGCAGCTCAAAAGGAAATTGATAATTGCTTAAATCTTTGTTTGCAGTTAACAGCAAATCTCGCAATACTTGTTAATCCATTTTTACCAAACACAGCAAAGAAAATGCTGTACATGATGAAAGTGGTTGATAAGATGCTGGATTGGGAGAATGCAGGCAAACTAAAATTGTTGAGTGTTGGATATTCATTAAGACCTCCGGAAATATTATTCAGGAAAATAGAAGATGAAGAGATAAAAGCACAAATAGAAAAATTGAAAAGTGGTTTAGTCAAGGCACAAGACACAAGTGACAAGGCGCAAGAAAAAAAACCTGACTCACAAAATTCAAATTCCAAAATGAATTCAAATAAATCTGAAATCGTAAATCTGAAACCTGCCTCCGATAAATCTTCGGCAGGCAAGTCTGAAATTGTTTATGATGACTTTGCCAAATTGATCTTCGTGTTGGCACTGTCACTGCTTGTGAAAAAGTAGAAAAGGCAGATAAGCTTTTAAAATTAACAATTGACCTGGGCACGGAAACAAGAACAATTGTTAGCGGTATTGCCCTTCATTATAAGGCTGAAGAAATGGTTGGCAAGCAAGTTGTAGTAGTTGTGAATCTTGCACCAAGAAAAATGAAAGGAATAGAGAGCCAGGGAATGATCCTGACGGCAGAAGATAAGGACGGAAAGCTTCGTTTATTAAAACCGGAAGAGGCAGTTAGTCCCGGTTCTTCAGTAAGCTAAAACTAATGAAGCCATCGCCAGCCGCAGATGGCTTTTTCATTAGCGTAAATTTGAGTAATTTGATAACTTATTAACCCCAGCTATTGAATGTGGATCGTTTGGCTTGAGAAAAAAATTCTTAAAACACTCGGAATCATCCTGGGGATCATTATCATTCTTATCACTGCCCTTCATATTTATGTTGTAAACAATGCCGAGACTTTAGTGGAAGATATTGTCGCAAGTGAATCACACGGAAAATTAAAACTGAAAGTAAAAAATATCAAGTTCAATTATTTCAGTAAGAAAGTGGAGCTGCAGGATGTAACTTTTTTTTCAAATGATTCACTTGACCTGCCCACCTACTATCATTTCCATGTAGATAAAATAAAAATAAAAGTAAAAGCTTTAGTCCCCATTTTTACAAGAAAAGAACTAAAGATCGACTCATTATTTCTTGTTGCTCCAAAAATAGAAGTAACACGATTAAAGCCTTTGCCTTTGGATACCACTGGGGAAAAAGATATTTCCATTCCTCATGAAATGGGAAAAGTATATAACTCGATCATGGATGCGTTGAAATATCTTGAAGTAAGGCGATTTCAATTTGATGATGGAGAATTCAAATTAATAAATAAGGTTTTGCCTAATCAGCAACCGCTGGTCATTACAAGAATGCATTTTCATATTGAAACGGATCCAAATACAACTGCAGAAGATTTTCTTGAGTCAGATAAATTGGTATTCTGGACGAAGGGCCAGGATATTACTTTTCCGGACGGAAATCACCGTCTTGCCTTCAGTCGTTTCAGAATTAAGATAAAAAAAAGATTAATAGAAATTGATAGTTGTACGTTGATCGGTAAAAGGGCCGATAGCAATGGCTCTGGATTTTCTCTTTATATCGATACGCTGAAATTAACCAATGTTGATTTTACTTCATTATATGAAAAAGGTTTGATAAAGGCTGATTCGGTAAATTGCCTTGATCCAAAGTTTAAAATAGAATTAGTATTAAAAAATAAAACTGCAGGGCCAAAAAAGATCCCGAACCTGGATACGTTGATCAACCAGCTTACAGGCGACCTGCAATTAAATTATGTAGGGGTAAAAAATGCTGAAGTGAATATAACCACCAATCGAAATGATAAAAGCACATCATTCACTTCAGAAAAAAATAATTTCGAGATGACAGGCTTACGAATTGATCATAGCCTGCCACAGCCCATTTCATTGCAAAGTTTTGATATGGCCATTCGCAATTACGAAAATTTTGTAAAGGATAGCAGTTATTTTTTACGGTTTGACAGTATCCGGTTAAGAGAGAACAGGATCTTATTAAGCAACTTTTCTATTAATACCGAACCATATAAAGACAAACGTAACATACAGGTGCGTCAATTTATTCTCAGCGAATTGTCATGGGCCGATCTTTTGTTTGATCAGAAAGTCATTGCGAAGCAAGCACTATTGATACGACCGGTGATTGACTATTATCCTTCTGCAACTGTAAAACCAAAAAGCAAGAACCCAATTGTGAATTCGATGGCAGGCATCAACAATTTCATGAGTCTTGAGAAATTAGTAATAGAAAATGGAAAAATAAAAATAAAAACAAGACATTCAATTGACCTGTTGTTAGATGATGCCAATCTTATATTAAACACCAATAATGTTGCCGATTCATTGTCAGTAGAAAATGTACAAGGATCTGTGGAGCTGCTAAATTTTAAGAAAGGCATAATGAAAACAAAAGGGCTGGTGGTAAATATGGATAATGCCTCATTTGATGGAACCAGTAAGCAATTTCTATTTGAAAAGGTCAATATTTATGATCGCCAGCAGGATTTTAATGTAAATGCGACAAATGTAAAATTGGATAGCCTGGTATTCACTGATTCTTTAAAAATACTAACAGGCCAGGGAATAAGCTGGACAAAAGCTGATATCGAAATAAACCTTTTACAACCAGGAAAAAAAACCAATGATCCATTGACAGTTTCATTTAATAAAATACAAGGAACCAATACTCAGTTATATATTAACAATACAAAAAGTTCGCTATCAGTTTTTTTGAATACACTCTCTATAGCTTCAGTTGATAAAAAGGAAAAGCTAAGGGTCAATGCGCTTAAAACTGATGGAAAAGATCTTTATTGGTTTGGTCAATTTACATCGATCACTGCAGATAAATTTTCATTGGCCGACCATTCCGTCTCTTCCTTGACCAATTTTCAATTCAAACAAGCAAAAAACAATGATAGTGTTGATGTAAAAGCTTCTGGTATAGTTTTTACACCGGATATTAATAGCATAATAAAAGGATCATCACAAATTAAAAATGCAAAGATCAATGAACCGGTAGTCAAACTTCGGTTTGCTGAAAAGAAAGACAGTAGCGGGCAGGCATCATTGCCCGAAATTTCCATTGATCAGTTGGAGATGGAACACCCTATTTTTTCTTTGGAAAATTCTGCTTCAAAAGGTTTACAAAAGCTTTATTGGGATGGAAGTAAAAGTAATTTTCTGCTTAAAGACTTTACAAGCAAAGGAATCGATAACAGGATCAGCATTGGTTCATTGAATACGACACTTTCAAGTTTTTCATTTACAAACGCAAATAATAAAACGACAACGTCAAATGAAGGTTCGTTGAAAATACAACTTAGCGAACTTGTAGTAAGCCCGGGCAATAAATTATTTTGGTCGGCAAATGTGAATGAAGTGGTTGCCAAAAATTTTACAGCGGATAGTCTTGGTAAAAAACCAGCTACCGTTAAAGTGTATGAAGGAATATTAAAAAATCTTCAATTAAGTTCTGAGAGCAACGGTGATCTAAAAGCGATCATCAAAAAAAATCCGTCGTTCACAATTACTAATATTTCAGGAGAGATCGTTGATGAAAAAAATTATTGGAAATGGTCTGATCTTTCATTCAGTAAATCCGGCCAAAGCTTATCTGTTGATTCGCTTTCTTTTCACCCGGTGAAGAGCCGGGATGAGTTTGTGTCGGCAAGCAAATGGCAAACTGACTATATTACTCTAAAAACCGGGAAGATCTTAGTTTCAAAATTCGACCTTGACCAATACCTTGGAGACAGTGTGTTTCGAACAGGTAATATTACAATTGATGAGCCCTACTTTACATCATACAGGGATAAAACTCCCCCATTTCATGCTGGTATCATAAAACCATTGGTAACAAAATTGATCCAGAAAATACCGTTTAAAATTTCTATTGATACAATACTAATTTCAAACGGTACTGCGGTTTATACGGAACTTAATGATAAAACAAAAGAAACTGCTGATGTACCGGTAACAAGAATGAGTGGCGATATTTTTCCAATAAAAAACTTTGGATTAACTCCAACCGATAGCTTCAGGATCAGGTTAAATTTTTACCTGCTTGATTCAGGATGGATAAGATTAAGAACAAGGGAGTCATATCTTGATACACTTTCCGGGTTCCTGATCACTTTAAGAATGCAGCCCCACTCTATGCTATATCTAAATAAGATCTTGCCGGCTTTATCTTCCGTTAAACTGCAATCTGGTTATCTCGATACCCTTACAATGCGTGCCGTAGGACAAGACTACCTTTCATTGGGTGAAATGAGGATGTATTATCACGACTTGAAAGTGCAATTCTTAAAAAATGGAAACGAGGAAAAGAAAAGGTTTTTACAGGGATTGATCACTTTTATTGCAAACAGCTTTGTTATTAAAAATGAGAATAAAAAGAGAGTAGGCGTAGTTTATTTCCCACGATTGCGTGACAGATCGTTCATAAATTACTATATAAAAATTGCAATGAGCGGCGTGGCATCGAGTGTAGGAGCAAAAAAGAATAAACGGTTGATGAAACGATACAATAAGCAATTAAAGGTCCGTCAACTACCGCCGATAGACTTTGATTAATTTAATATAAGAGGGAAATTAATTCGAAGAGTACACCCATTACCCACCGAAGAAATAAGCTCCATATCTCCACCGAAAGCATCTACACGGTTATAAATATTAATAAACCCAATGCCTTTTGATTGAACGGAAGCATCAAATCCTTTTCCATCATCAGTAATTGAAAGATAGATCTTGCTATTTTGTTCTTTTAAAGTAATTAATACATTTTTTGCATTGGCATACTTGATAATATTATTGGTTTGTTCCTGCAGTATCCGGAAGATCATAAGCTTTTGATCATCGGAAAGGAGCTTATCAAGGTTTTGGTCATATTGAAACCTTGTCTCGATCTGCTGAAAAGCTTTCATGTTGATGATAATGTCGTCAATGCTTCGGCTAAGACCGATAACTTTTACAAGTGATGTATTCAAAGTTTTTGAAAGCTTCCTGATCTCTTCCACTGCCATCAGCTGATATGTGATCGCTTTTTCAATATGTTCATTTGCCTTTTGAGGATCGGCCTGTGCAGAATTCATGAACAACTTCGCACTCATCAATAACTGGTTAACATTATCATGAAGTTCCCGACTGATGCTACTGCGTTCTGCTTCCTGAGCCGCAATACCTGCCTGGCTTACTGCTTTGTGCTTTTGTTCCTGCTCCTGTAATAGTTGTTGCTCCAGTTTTTTCTTTTCAGTAAGATCACGAATGGCGCCTAATATTCTTACCGGCTTACCATGGCGGGATAAAATAGTTCCTGAATCGAGTAAAAATTTATAGCTGCCGTCAGCGCAAAGAAAAAGGTATTCGTCTTCCCATCTTTCATGTCCATTTTGAATATGCTCCTGAACTTTATTCTTCACTCTCTCCCTATCCTTCGGATGAACTTTATTGAACCACCAATCGAGATCGGGTTTAATTTCTTCACGAGTATAACCGGATAGTTCGTAAAATGTTTCACTTCTATATATCTGTTTTGTTGCAAGATCAATATCCCAAATAGCATCAGAAGTTATTTTTGAAACATAGAAAAATCTTTCATTGCTTTTTCTAAGCTCTTCTTCGCGATTTACACTGTCTGTTATATCAGAAAATGAGATCACAACTGCATACGGATCAAACTCACCCTTGCGGATCAATGCTTCCGAATTGATGAGTAACCAAACAAATAAACCATTAGGAAGATTAACTCCCATTTTCACATTCCGTTGAGGGAACCCTGTTTGTAAACTCACTACTGTTGGAAACTCATACCATGGAAAAGGAGTTCCGTCTGCTTTTATTGCATTCCATGATGAATCACCTAGCTCCTTTCCTAATAACTCTACTTCATTTATGCCTAAAATAGCAGATGCTCTTTTGTTACATGTTGTTACTTTACCGTCTTTGTCCAGCATGATCACACCATCCACCAATGTATTAACAAGTTTCTCATAGGTGGCTTCCGCTTCCGCAAGTTTTTTTTCTGTGCTTTTTACTTTGGTGATATTATGATTGATAAAAATTATGCTTACGGGTTTGTTATTATCATCCACTATAGAAGTAGCCGATGTTTTAAAAATATATTTCATGCCATCATGCCTGTGGTAAATAACCTCGCCTTCCCAGGTTCCTCTATTTAATAATTCGGCATTAATAGTTTCAAATGTGGAGTCCAGCAGATCGATCTTGATGAGTTGAAAAAGATTTTTTCCTCTTGCACCGGGTAAACCATGTAATTTTTCAGCAGCATCATTCCAACCTGTAATATTGAATGAAAGATCTGTAATGATTACTGCATCGGGAAGATGATGTAGCAGGTCGGACAATTCTCCTTCAGTCTTATGACTGACCGAGAGGATTTGCTTGCCGCTCTTTTTAGCAGAGGAGTTGGTTTTCATTGAAATTGATTCGAATAATTAGAACGCATATCAACTCCTATTCTTGTTTCAACGCTTAATCTTTTACTGAATTAATTAAATTTAATGACCCTGGTTAAGTTAAGTGACCAGCAAATTTTTATAAAATCGTATTTCTCCCAAGTAGAAATCACCCGTTTCCCAAAATCACTTAACTTCGGTCTTGAATAGTTGTTTAACTAACTAATTTTGTCGTATGTCAAAAAGAATCATTAAAAAAGTAGCTGTTTTAGGAAGCGGTGTAATGGGTTCCCGTATTGCCTGTCATTTTGCAGGAATTGGTGTGCAGGTATTGTTACTGGATATTGTACCAAAAGAAGCTGCTGAAAGCAAAAAGCCAGCTGAAAGAAATAAAATTGTAAATGATGCATTGACTGCTGCTATTAAAATCAAATCCCTCTCCTGTTTATCATAAAGATGTTGTCAAAAAAATTACGACCGGCAATTTTGATGATAACATGAAAGATATTGCCGATTGCGATTGGGTGATTGAAGTAGTGGTGGAAAGATTGGATATCAAACAAACAAGTTTTTGAAAAGGTAGAAAAATTCCGTAAACCCGGAACATTGATCACTTCCAATACTTCGGGCATTCCCATTCACATGATGACGGAAGGAAGAAGTGATGATTTTAAAAAACATTTTTGCGGTACACATTTTTTTAATCCTCCACGTTATTTACGATTACTGGAAATTATTCCAACACCACATACCGATCCTGAAATTGTTGATTTTCTAATGAATTATGGCGATCTGTATCTTGGGTAAAACAACTGTGCTGTGTAAAGACACTCCTGCATTTATTGCCAACCGTATTGGTGTATTTGGTATGATGGCCATTATTTGAATTGGTTGATAAATTGGAATTAACTATTGATGAAATTGATGCATTAACCGGCCCAATCATTGGCCGTCCAAAATCTGCAACATTCCGAACTGCAGATGTGGTGGGTATTGATACATTGGTAAAAGTTGCAAAAGGTGTTGCATGATAATTGTCCGAATGATGAAGCAAGAGATACATTTAAAATTCCTGCATGGTTGAAATAAAATGGTGGAGAATAACTGGCTGGGTGATAAAACCGGACAGGGCTTTTTCAAAAAAACAAAAGGCAGCGGTGGTGAAAAAGAAATTCTTACACTTGATCTGAAAACGCTGGAATATGGACCAAGAGTAAAACCAAAATTTGCAACCTGGAAACAGCCAAACCAATTGATGATCTATAAAACAAGATTAAAAATGCTTGTGTGCCGGACAGGATAAAGCCGGTGAATTCTATCGTCATTTTCATTATGGTTTGTTTTCTTATATCTCTCATCGCATTCCTGAAATCAGTGATGAACTCTATCGTGTTGATGATGCAATGATGGCCGGCTTTGGCTGGGAGATCGGCGCTTTTGAAAGCTGGGATGTATTGGGTGTTGCAAAAACAGCAGAAGCAATGAAAGCTGCCGGTTATAAGGTAGCTGCATGGGTAGATGAAATGATTCGCAGCAGGGAATAAATCATTTTATAAAGTTGAGAATGGGAAAAGATTTTGTTATGATCCTGCTTCAGCAAAACATACAAACCATTACCCGGTGGTGATGCATTTATTGTAATGAGGAATTACCAGGATAAACAGATCTGGAAAAACGGAAGTTGCCGCTTGTATGATCTGGGTGATGATGTACTCGGACTGCAATGGTACACCAAAATGGGAAGTATTGGTGGTGATGTACTTAGAAGGTATTCAAACATGCAATTGATAAAGCAGAAAAAAATTATAAAGGATTGGTGATTGCCAATGAAGGCGCCAACTTTTAGTGCCGGCGCCAATGTAGGAATGATATTTATGCTGGCCATTGACCAGGAATATGATGAACTGGATATGGCCATACGAATGTTTCAGAATACGATGATGCGGGCCCGATATTCATCTATACCGGTTGTAATGGCACCACATGGTTTGGCATTGGGTGGCGCCTGTGAAATGAGTTTACATGCTGATAAATGTTGTCCTGCTGCAGAAACTTATACCGGTCTGGTTGAAGTGGGTGTTGGTTTAATTCCCGGCGGTGGTGGCACAAAAGAATTTGTATTAAGAGCTTCTGATGAAATGCATGAAGACGAACCGGAAACCATTACTTTAAAAAATCGTTTTCTTATCTATTGCTACTGCAAAAGTTGCTACATCTGCATATGAAGCATTTGATCTGGGTATTTACAGAAAAGGATTGGATGAAGTAGTAATGAACCAGGGCAGAAGAATTGCAGAAGCAAAAAAATCTGTGATTGAAATTTATGATAGTGGTTATATAATGCCTGTTCAACGAAAAGATATAAAAGTACTTGGGTCATTCTGCACTTGGGCGCTTTGTATGCCGGCATCAATGGAATGTGGACGGGCAAATTATGCAACCGATCATGATGTCAGTAGTTGCAAAAAAATTAGCTTATGTAATGTGTGGCGGCGATCTGAGTGAACCTACATTTGGTAACTGAACAATATTTACTCGATCTTGAAAGAGAAGCATTTCTTATCTCTATGTGGTGAAAAGAAAACATTGGAAAGAATTCAAAGTGTGTTGAAAGGTGGAAAGCCGATCAGAAATTAGTTTTTAAATAATTAATCAATAATTTTAAGCATCGCCAAAACAATGCTTTTTTTATGATCTCAAAAAGAGTCTTTCTTTATAGGCTTTACATTGTCTTTACCGTCGTCATCATCTGGGTATTATTTAGTGTAATTCTTCTTTATAATATAGTGGAGGTAGATAAAGCAGTATTGGAAAGCAGAAGGCTTAGTTTCTTTTCTCTTGCATTTGCCATCATTGGTACTATCGTGGTAGGCGCAGAAGCATTCTTTTTGAAAGATGCTTTTCGAAAATTACCAATATGGCTTTCCACGATATTGAGAATGACATTAACATTTTTGCTTTTTCTTGTTGTATCGATCATTGTATTACTTGCGTATTACCTTTTCCGTTATAAGGGTGAACTAAGTTTTATGGATTTTGAAAGAAACTTTGTTCAAAAGGTGATCCTCACACCCAGTTTCATGATGGCCATGATCGATCTTGGCGTACTGTCATTTATTTCGATCCTTGTACTTGAGATATCTGACAAATACGGGCCCGGTGGGTTAAGGAATTTAATTCGGGGTCGTTACCATAAACCCAGGAAAGAAAACAGGATATTTCTTTTTCTTGACATAAATGATTCTACAACTATTGCGGAACAAATAGGTCATGAAAAGTATTTCAATATGCTGCACGATTTTTTTGCTGATATTACCGACCCAATTCTTGCAAATTGGGGGCATATATACCAGTATGTAGGTGATGAAATAGTTATCTGCTGGAAAAATAATCCCAAAAATAAATTACGTTGCTTAAGATTCGTTAGACAGGCTGTTCTTACATTTAAAAGAAAAGAAAAATATTACCTGAAAGAATATGGTGTCGTCCCGACTTTTAAAACAGGTATTCATGCCGGTGATGTTACAGCCGGTTATATCGGCATCATAAAAAAGGATCTTATATTCAGCGGTGATACACTCAATACTACTGCAAGGATCAGGAGTAAATGTCATGAACTGAAACATTCATTTATCGTATCAATAGATTTTCTGCACGACTTTGAAGTCCCTGTTAAATATCAAATCAATGAGATCGGTGAAATGGAGTTCAAAGGAAGAAAAGAAAAATCAAAAGTGTTTTCTTTAGAATTTAATTGATACTTTTATAAGCGTCGACCATTACTGCTTATTATGGCCTCCCGAAAGATCGTTTATTATAAACTCGCTGTTCTTGTTAATATCTCCATTATCTGGGTGGTATTTGCATTTCTCTTTCTTTATAATATTATTCTTATTGAAAAAGAACTGGTAACCGGTCGTTCATTGCTTTTATTTTCCGTTGCATTTGCAGTAATTGGCTTTGTGGTATCAGCATCATTGGTTTTTTATTTAAAGGGTGCATTCCGGCATTATCCTTTATGGGCATCTGTATTAATAAAGATGGCTGTTACTTTTGGGTTATTTATATTGATAGCTTTCGTTATGCTCTCAAGTTATTATGTATTTAGTGAGCATAGAACGCTGGATCAATTTGCCGATAGCTTCTATAAAGAAGTTTTTCTAACAAGAGGCTTTATGATCTTCATGTTCGATCTTGCTGTTATGACCTTACTCACTATTCTTATTATTGAAGTAACAGATAAATATGGACCGGGTGGATTCTGGAGTATGATGAGGGGTAAATACAATAAACCAAGGATCGAGAACAGGATCTTCATTTTTGTAGATATAAACAACGCAACAACAATTGCGGAGAAACTTGGTCATACCAAATACTTTCGCTTACTAAGAGATTTTTTTGCAGAGATAACTATCCCCATTCTTGCTAACGGTGGAGAAATTTATCAATACGTAGGAGATGAAGTAGTGCTCTCCTGGAAAAACACTCCACTCAACAAACAAAAATGTTTTAAATTCTTACGCCAGGCATTTTTCTTATTAAAAAGACGTGAGGCTAAATTCATAAAGCGATATGGCATCTGTCCAACATTTAAAGCTGGGATACACTCAGGTGAAGTAACTGCTGGAGTTATTGGAATTGTAAAAAAAGATCTTGTATATAGTGGCGATACATTAAATACTACGGCTCGCATAAGAAGTAAATGTCATGAATTGGAAGAAACATTTGTTGTATCAGAAGGCTTTCTTCATGAATTTTCCACACCATTTTCTTATAAAGTAACCGAGATCGGTGATATGGAATTAAAAGGAAGAGTAGAAAAAGAAAAATTGTTCTCAGTAATTTTTGAATAATAATATCCGAATCACTTTTTGTTTGATAATTGAAGAATCGCCGCCCCAATATCAGGGTATTGAAAAATAAAACCTGCTTCCTGAATTTTTTCTGAACTAACTGCTGCACTTTTTAAAACTTCTACACTCATTTCACCCAACCTGATCTTTAAAGCAAAAGTGGGAACATGAACAGGAATGTAAGATCTGCCTCTCTCCTTTCTTGCAATTTCCAGCACCAGTTCTTTATTTGAAACCGGGCGAGGTGCTACTGCATTGTAAACTCCTTCCATCTTTTCATTTTCCATTGCAAATAAAATTGCTCTGACTATATCATCGATATGTATCCAACTAACAATTTGTTTTCCGTTTCCAAGTATTGTGGCAAATCTAAACTTCAATGGTTTTTTAAACTCAACATAAGCGCCACCTTCATTACTTAAAACAATTCCTATTCTCAACTTCACTAATCTTTTTCCAAGAAATGAAACTGGTTCAATTGCTGCTTCCCATTGTTTGCATGTTTGTCCCAAAAAATCATTTGATGACGGATCACTTTCAGTGAATTTTTTACCGTCATTCTTATCAGGTCCGTACCAGCCGATCGCTGTTGCTGAGATTACAGTTTTGATCTTATTTGGAAGATATTTTTAAACTATCTGTTATCAGTTTTCCACTATCAACCCTGCTACTAACTATTTCCTGTTTTCTTTTTTTCGTCCATCTTTTTTCTGCAACTGATGCGCCGGCGAGGTGAATAATGTAATCTGCTTTTGCAAATGCGTCTTTATCTATTGTTTGTTTTTCTACATCCCAAATTGCGTAACTAAGCTTATCGCTTTCAGTTTTTTGTTCATTACTGATATGCCGTGTAAGAATAATTACATTAAATCCTCTTTCGATCAATGCTTGTGTCAATGCTTTGCCGATCATTCCTGTGCCGCCGGTGATGAGAACTGTTTCCATCATTGCTCTTTTTTACCAGGTTATTCTTCAGTTCCTCCAATCTTGCAATATCAAACATATCTTTTTCACGATGTGAAAGCAACTTCATCTCTTTTAACACCTCATAAGGAACAATGTTTAAAAAAATTCCAGGCTTAATTTCAAAAATCTTTTTTTCTTTCTCTGCTTCATCAAATGATATTGACCTGTGAACAAAGGTCAACACGTCAATGATTGCGTCAGCAGATCCAATTGAACCTACAAATGGTAATGTAAAATCCTCTTTCTGTAAAGGAGCAACTTCATTCTCAGAATACTTCATGCAGATCAGGGTATTTATAAACGCTTCTTTGTTCGTGTTGTCAGGAGCAAGCCAAATATCCATATCCGCCGTATGGCGATTATAGCCATAATAATTTACAGCATATCCACCGATCAATAAATAGCGAAGATTGTTTTCCCGTGCACATTTTAGGAACGATAAGAATTCATGATTCAGAATGTCCATTTCCGGATTTGTATTTTACGGGATCTGTCTTTAACAGGATGAAGTAAACGATTCATCTGCTGCATTTGAAAAAGTTTTCTGAACCGCTGAGCAATTGTAGATTGACTCATTAACTCCTTATGATATTGTTCTTGCTCTTCGAAGGATTTAAATATTCGCAGCTTCTTATCCATAGTCAAATTTATTAATTTAATCGTGGTTTGCCAATAATTACCCTAAATCCGCCTTCGATCAATGCTTGTGTAAGTGCTTTGCCAATCATTCATCAATAATCTCAGGATAAATTTTTGGTTGCTTTTTAATCGCTTCCCAATCTATAGGAAAAGCGTCTATACAGAAATTTCTCGCTAGCACATTTGGAGGATATGTAGAAGCAAAGTTCTCTGGAATCTGCATTTCTTGTAATACAATTAAATAATGTTTGTACAAAACTGATTTCAAAACGGGAACACAGAGAGGGGTACCATATTGTGCTAGCATTAATATTGGCTCTTCATACTTCTCTGGCTCTGGTTCCTGACGAATCTTTCTTGTTGCTATTATTATCCATTCACTATCTGGTGCAAAGCTTTTATTATACCAGTGCTCGAGCATCTTAGTTATTGCCTCTTTTATTTTCTTTGCTTGTTCTAGCACTGGTAAATCTTCCCATTCCTTTTTCATCACTAAAATTGGTCCTTCACTCATAGTTTCTAAAATGATTTAATAAGAAGTCAAATCCATCTAACGGGAGAATAAATAAAAAATGTGCTATAAAAATTATTAGTAGAGAGAACATTTGACTTACTATGATTTGTTGTCGAAAACGAGAATGATCATCGTCAAAAGCATTTGGTGATAAAGGATATCTCATCCGTTTGTCATCTGTTTTTAGTTGCATTACAAAAGAAATAAACAAACAAGCAATACAAATAATAATTGCTAATTGGGGCATTTGTAAGCCGTTAATCAACTTCCATAAATATACCAACGCAACCCAGAGAAAAAATGGAATCGTAAAAGTTACTAATGTTTGGATATTCTTGACCCTCAAAACTCTTACACAAAAAAAGAATAAAACTGTTATCAACAGGTTTGTTAGACCAAATAACGCTGCGAATGCATATGTTATATAGAGAATCATTTTGAATTAAACTTACTCATTTATTGTGTTATCTTGAAATTTTTAATATCCCTTTCAAAAAAGTAGTATAAGCTGAATAGAGTTACATAGTGTACAAGTGTGCGACGCAACAGAAGATGATAATAATTACTAAAGCTGGAAACATAATTATCATCACATTCATAGTGGAGATTGCTTCAGCCGACTCAGAAGTGTTATAGATGATAAAGAACTATGTCGGCTTCGCAAGACAAAATCCCCCCGATAGAAATCGGGGGGAACAACTAAAAACACAAGCCATTAATAGGCTAGTGGAAGTAATTCAAAAGGATTGGATCTGTTTATCCAACGGCTATTTTAATCCGGTTTTTTTCCGTCTAAAAAAGTATTGATAGTGCTGATCTTTGTTTGATTGTTTTCGTCAGTCTTGACTTCGTAGTTGCTGTAGAAATTTTCAACTGCGTTAGCAGAATTGCCATACAATTCCATATTGCGGCGGATATAAGCCGGCACAGTCTCAAACTCATTATTCGGGTCGGCCGCGTTAATGTTGAATGACAAATTACGCAGCTTCTTCAACCTCTCGGTTGCCCTACGTTGTTGATCTTCATTTTCGTCCTGCAGTGCAGGTTCCTCATTTGAAGCAGTCAAAGGTTGTTGAGAATGATGGGCCAACGGCCTATCCGCCGCTGGAATGTCATTCCGCATGACCAATTGCATATCGCAAGGAGATTCCTCGTTGATCTGCTTTGGATCATTTTGCGGAATACGTGGTTCTTCGGCAGAAAGCATTGGAGTAGAGACCCCTACTTTTGGTTCTGCGTAAATATTGGACGGTCTGGCCAGATACCCCCCCGATGCTGCAGACGCCGGTGAGGCATTATCTTTAGTTGAAACTTGTTCTTCTTTCTTTTTTGTGGATTTTTCCGAACTGGCATCCGAAAATAGTGCTTCGGTTTTTTCCGCTAACATCATTTTGTCCCCAGTAGAATCACCTGTGATCCTGTTCGTAGTTTCACCAGGTAGTTTTTCGGTAACCTGGATATCCCACACCACAGTTTTTGCTTCGTCTGTTGGTTGTAATATGTATGATTCATTCTCCTGTTCTTCCAATTCTTCATCTTCAACTATCATCATTGCGGATACTGGTTCATCTGCTGCAGGAATATTATCTACAAGTGTTGGAGCAAGCAAGTCAACAACTTTTGTTTCAGGTTTTACTTCTTCTATCACTTTCTTTTTCTCTTCTTCGCCCAATACCATTACGATCTTTTCTTCTTTTGGCTCTTGCTTTTTTACTTCTTTCTTTAAGAAAGGATCTTTATGCTCAAAACCCGTAGCGATAAGTGTAATGCCGAGATTATTGTCCAAGCGTATTATCATAACCAAGACCAAGGATCACATCTGTATTCTCTCCGGCCTGGCTCAATAAATAATTCTGAATGATCTCCACTTCATCCATGGTGAATTCATGTTCACCTTCAGCAGGAATTGATATTGATAAGTATCCATTTAGCGCCGCGGATATCATTATCATTAAGCAATGGAGAATTCAATGCTTCTTCAATTGCTTTTTGTGCACGGTTCTCTCCTTCTGCAGCTGCACTTCCCAAGAATTGCAACACCACCATTCTTCATTACGGTGCATACATCCGCAAAGTCAACATTGATCTGTCCGGTGCTGTTAATAACATCTGTGATACATTTTGCTGCAGTTGCCAATACATTATCTGCTTTTGCAAATGCATCACTCATTTTTAAATTGCCAAACTGGTGACGCAGTTTATCATTGCTGATCACCAGCAATGTATCTACATATTGCTTTAAGTGTTTTTATTCCTTCTTCTGCCTGCTGCAATCCTTTTCTTTCCTTCATAAGCAAATGGAGTGGTAACAATACCAACTGTAAGAATACCGAGGTCCTTACAGATTTTTGAAATGATCGGCGCACCACCTGTACCGGTACCACCACCCATGCCAGCAGTAATGAATGCCATTTTGGTATTCACTTCCAGTATGCGACGGATTTCTTCCAAGGCTTTCTTCAGTTGCCTGTCTTCCTATCTCTGGATTAGCGCCGGCACCAAGTCCTTGCGTAAGATGTGGGCCCAACTGAATTTTATTTGGCACCATGCTCTGAGCAATTGCCTGCGCATCTGTATTACAGATGATGAAGTTTACACCTTCAATCATCTGGCTAAACATGTGATTTACTGCATTGCTTCCTCCACCACCAACACCAATCACTTTGATGATGGATGATTTTTCTTTAGGCAAATCAAAATGTATCATACTGTTGAATTTTAAAAGCCCCTCTAAATCTCTCCGCCCAAGGCGGAAGACTTTTAAAGACTCTGATTATGGATTAGTATTTTTAATTGTTAATTATTAATTTTTAATTAAAACGATGGTCTTCTTCTTCTTTAAACAGATCAACAAGCCTGTCTTTGAATTTGTCCCAGAAGCCTGTTAGGTTTTTACGTTCTTCCACTTCTAACAGGAACTTCTTCTACAGGTACCGCTACTTCTTCTGCTGCTTTGTTTAAGACTATCCGGCACTTCAACACCTTTTGAAATCTCTTTCAAATTGTTTGCGGTTATTTTCATAATCATTGTACCCTTTTAATATTAAACCGATACAGGTAGAATACATTGGTTTAGCCAATTCTTCAATATGACCTGCTGCAAGATGTTCATTCGGAAAACCGATCCTTGCATTCAAACCTGTTACATATTCTGTTAACTGGATCAGGTGTTTCAATTGTGAACCACCACCGGTAAGAATAATACCACCATTCAATGCATTCGGTTATCAAGACCAACCTGTTTTAAATGATAGGTAACAAAATCCAGTGATCTCACTCATACGTGCCTGAATGATGTTTGCAAGATTTTTTACACTGATCTCTTTTGCCGGCATGCCACGCAAACCAGGAATAGTGATAAAAGCATTTGCTTTTGCTTCATTAGATAAAGCACTGCCAAACTGAACTTTCATTTGCTCAGCCTGTGTTTTTAAAACACCCAACCCGGTTTTAATATCATTGGTAATATTTTCACCACCGAAAGGAATAACTGCAGTATGTTTTAAAATGCCTTCATAAAAAACAGCAAGGTCAGTTGTACCACCACCAATATCAACAATGGCAACACCTGCTTCCAGATCTTCCTGTCCCATTACTGCAGCGGCAGATGCCAATGGTTGCAATACAAGATCTTTTGTTATAAGATCCTGCTTTTTCAACACTGCGGTTGATATTGCGTATCGCATTTTTATCACCGGTGATGATGTGGAAATTTGCACCAACTTTTACACCACTATAACCGATCGGGTTAGGAATATTTTGAAAATTATCAACGGTAAATTCCTGTGGTATCACATCAATGATCTGGTCACCTGCAGGAATATAAGTTTTGTATTGATCAGCAACCAACTGATCAATTTCTCTGCTGGGTAATTTCTTCTTCAGTATCCTGGCGAACAATATCACCACGGGTTTGCAAACTTTTAATATGATGTCCTGCAATGCCGACATACACTTCTTTAATTTCCAGATTAGGATTAGAAGCATAACAATTTTCCAAGCGCCATTTGAATGGCTTTAATGGTTTGATCAATGTTCAGCACCTGTCCATGTTGTACACCATTGCTGTTGGCACGGCCAAAGCCAAGGATCTCCAGTTTGCCAAATTCATTTTTGCGACCGGCAATCGCTGCAATCTTGGTGGTGCCGATATCGAGCCCTACGATAATGGGTTGTTCGTTGTTCATGATATTGTAGTTTTTAGTTGTTTACGAATTTTAGATTATGATTTTTAGTTTTTTCATTTTGATACAAGCTTCAGTAATTCTTATCATCGTCTGTTGCGTCGCACTCTTGTACTTCCGTAATTCTATTCATCCGGCCTCACCCTCCACCTCCCTCTCCAATAGAGAGGGAGCGGTACTGCACATCTTTAATCCACTTTCGTTCTTCCACATCAGCTTTAAATCTTTACTCTGCAATTATCATCCACTCCGATCTCAATCAAACCTTTCAAATAAGCTGGCCTTGTGCCACTGCAAGCCCCCTTTAGGGGGTTTGGGGGTTAATTCTTCTTCGGCATCACGGCTCTCGGTTTGTTCTCATTTGGTTTGTTTTCGTTTTTAAGGGGTAAGGATTCAGCTTTCAAAGCATTTGGGTTAGTAGATTGAGTGCTGGTGGCCCTCAAATCGTTAGTACTTACTTGTGATCCACTTATGGTTGGTTTTTCAGTAATCGGTTTTAAGGCTGCAACGCTGTCATACTGTTTTTGCATTTGTTTCAACATCTCATCAACTCTTCTTTTAAGCATAACAGTATCCACTTTATTTTTTTCGCTACCTCTCTTTGTTCCTACTACTTGTCCGGAGTATTGAACATCAATTGTGCTATAAGCATCAAATCCTTTTTGTGCCAACACCTGCTTATAAAATATCATCAATCGATTAAATTTCTTTTCAATGTCTTTTCCATTGCCAAGTTTTATCAAATGATTCCCCACAACAGGACTTAGTTCAAAATTTCTATCAGCTGTTATATTTACCTGGGCGACCTGGCTCATCCAGAAAGGATCATTCTTTATATATATAGCCACATTCTTTACATCAGCAAATAATAAACTGTCTTTAGCTGAATAAACTTTTTTATCAGGAAACCCTGTAAACACCGGTACTCTTGCACTCATTCTGTCAGACAGCGGTATTTTTCTTTCTGTGCTGTCGATATAAAATGAATTGCCTGCATTTGTAAAGATCCTGGCGATCGGTTCTCTTTCGTAAACTTCAACATGCAGAACATTTTTATTGTCAAACCACATTTCAGCTTTTCGTATCCAAATATTATTTCTTAAAAGTTGCTCAAGTTTTTTCAAATTGATCTCTGACATTTTTTTGCCTTTCAGTTCGGAACCCATACCTGAAATGAGTAATTTTCTAATATCATCTGCGTTAATAAAAAATTTCTCCGCTGATCCTTTAATTGCGATCGTATAATCAGTACAGTCTTCCCTGTTCTTTTTACCAATTGCTGCAATTAATAAACTTAACATGCCACCGCCGATGCAAACCCAGAGCATCACAAATAAAATTTTCCGTATTGTTGCTTTTGTATTCACAAAAATTATTTCAAAATTTCTTTTATTGGTTCTACCAGCAGATCAATATCTCCTGCTCCTGCCGTTATTAAAACCTTGCCTTGTTTATTAAAATCATTTCTAATCCAATTCTTTAATTCTTCTTTATCTAACACTATTTTATTCTTGCTTTTCATTTTATCAAGTATCATTTCACTGCTCACTCCTGCTATCGGCAATTCTCTTGCAGGATAGATCGGTAACAATATTACTTCATCAGCCATATCCAACACTTCTGCAAATCCGTCAGCCAGGTCCCTTGTTCTTGTGTACAGATGCGGTTGAAATATCACTGTACATTTTTTATCGCTGAACAACGACTTGGCACCGCTGATCAAGGCTCTTAACTCTTCAGGGTGATGAGCATAATCATCAATAAAAACAGGTCACTCCTGTCCTTCTCCTTGGGAGGAATGATATACTCAAATCTTCTCTTCACACCTCTAAAGTCTGCTACCGCCGCTTTGATCTTTTCTTCATCTATATCCAAAGAACTTGCTACTGTTATTGCTGCTATTGCATTCTCCACATTATGCATTCCCCCCATATTCAGTTTCACTCTCTCAATTTTCTTTTCTTTTATCACCACATCAAACTCATAGCTTCCATTTATCATCTTAATATTTTCAGCATATGCATCTGCTTATTGTTTTGCAACACTGTAAGTACAGATGCCTGGTTCGCTTTCAGATTCTTTCGCTCTTTTTAATCCAAACTTGCTGATCAGTAAACCACCTGGTTTTATCTTTACCGCTGAAATCAATAAATGCTTGTTCCATTTCTTCAGCAGTTCCATAAATATCCAGGTGATCAGGATCCATTGCTGTGATGATGGCTATATCCGGACTTAATTTCAAAAAACTTCTGTCATACTCATCAGCTTCCACAACACATACATTTCTTTCGCTTGCTCCAGAAATTAGTTCCATAGTTCACCGAGATACCACCGAGAAATGCATTACAACCATAACCAGTGTGTCGCAAGCAGATGTGCCACCATGCGTTGTAATAGTTGTTTTGCCATGTGTGCCTGCGATACATATATTAAAAGAACTTTCTGTTGCTATCTGCAAAACATCACTTCTCTTTACTACTTTATATCCATTCTGTTGATAATACACTAACTCTTTGTGTTCTTTAGGAACTGCTGGTGTATAAACAACCAACTCTGCGTCTTTCGGGATCAGGTCAACATTTTCTTCATAATGGATCTTCATTCCTTCCTGCTTCTAATTCCCTTGTTAAAGAACTTGCTGTTTTATCATACCCACTTACCATTGTACCTCTTGAATGAAAGTATCTCGCCAATGCACTCATCCCGATTCCGCCAATGCCAATGAAATAAATTGAATTCACTTTTTCATTTGACTTGTTCTTTTCATTCATTCTAAAAAATGTTCAATGCTCAATATTCAATGTTCAACGATTCTATTCAGACAAGGCATGCCTTGTCTCTACCGGCCCCCCGAAGGGGGATTCATAAGGACAGTATTTGAACTCTTTGGAACCCGTCAAAAACTCATCATAATATTTTTAAAATCTCTTCAGCTATTCTTTCATCAGCATCCTTTATAGCTAATTCACTAATATGTCTTCTCAATTCACTTTGTTTTGCATCATCTTTTGCCAGCCCAATGATCATCGGTATCAATTTTTCTTTTGCCTCACTATCTTTTACTATCAATGCCGCCTGTTTATTAACCAGGCTCATTGCATTTACCGTTTGATGATCTTCTGCTGCGTAAGGAAAAGGCACAAACAATGTTGGCTTTTTCATCACACATAATTCTGCAATTGCAATGGCACCTGCTCTTGAGATCACTATATCACTGGCTGCATAAGCATATTCCATCTTGTGTAATAAAATCATTTACCCAAACTCCTGGTTTTCCTGCAACTCTATCTCTTGCTTTTGCCAAATATGGTTTTCCTGTTTGCCAGATCAATTGTAAGTCCTGCATTCAGTATATCATCAAGACGTTCATCAATTGCTTCATTGATCGATTTTGCACCAAGACTTCCACCCACTACAAAAACAGTTTTTATGTTCAAATGCAACTGGAAAAAATTGTCACCTTCTGTTCGTGTTATTGATGATGCTGAGATCGCAGACCTTACAGGGTTGCCGGTCAATATGATCTTCTCTTTTGGAAAAAATTTTTCCATGCCTTCATAAGCCACACAGATCTTTTTCGCTCTTTTTCCAAGGATCATATTTGTTTTTCCTGCAAATGAGTTTTGCTCCTGTATCACTGTTGGAATATTTCTCTGTTGTGCTAACTGCAACATCGGAAAACTTGCATAACCACCAACACCAACAACTGCATCAGGTTTGAAATCACTCATTATTTTTCTTGCCTGGAAATAACTTTTAATGATCTTATAAGGCAAACCAATATTTTTTATCAAAGAGCTTCTGTTGAATCCTGCTATATCCAATCCTATTATCTTATATCCTGCCTGCGGCACTTTTTCCATTTCCATTTTCCCTTTCGCACCTACAAACAATATTTCGATCGAACTATCTTTTTTTTTCAATGCATTAGCAATTGCTATTGCCGGGAAAATATGTCCACCTGTTCCTCCTCCTGCTATAATTATCGCTCCTGCTCATGCAAATTCAGTATTCATTCTCAGTTTTTACTTCATTCATCTGTATTGATATTCTCATTGCCTCTTCGTGGCTTGCCTTCCAACTGCTCAACATTTCTCGCCACACTCAAAATGATCCCAATTGCAAAACATGTAAACAGAAAACTACTTCCTCCCATACTTACTAATGGAAGTGTAACTCCAGTTACAGGAAATAAGTTTACACTTACCGCCATGTTTGCGACTGCCTGTATCACCAATGTAAAACTGAGCCCTAATGCAAGGAATGCACCAAATGCATAAGGACATCTTTTAAAAATTCTGATGCTTCGCCATAAGAACACGAGATAAATAAATAGAATAAATGCGCCGCCTATCAATCCATACTCTTCCATGATTATTGGATAAATAAAATCATTATAAGCCTGTGGTAAAAAATCTCTTTGTGTACTATTGCCGGGACCAACACCAACCAAGCCGCCTTTAGCAATTGCGATCTTTGCTTGTGTTACCTGGTAAGCATCATCATCAATTGATTGTTTGCTTCCATACATAAATCCTTCCACACGGTTTATCCATGTATCTGCTCTTGCAAATAATCCTGAAGAAGTTTTTTTAGAACCTGTTAACTCATCACCTCCTGAGTTATGACGAAAAACAGCAGCAATGATCAATATCACGATCGGGATACATGCAATACCAACTGTTATCAATAAATGTTTTGTACTGGCCCTTCCAATAAAGAACAATAACAAACAACTTGCGCCAAGCAATAATGCCGTTGAAAGATTTGCAGGTGCGATCAATGCACAAACAAGTGCAACAGGAATGATCAATGGCAAAAAACCTTGTTTGAAATCTTTAATAGTATTTTGCCTTTTGCTTATCTGTCTTGATACATACATGAACAAAGCAAGCTTTGCCAGATCGGAAGTTTGCATTGTCATGTTGATTATTGGCAAACGGATCCAGCGACTTCCTTCATTCATTTTTACACCGAAGAATAATGTATAGATCAAAAGCGGAATTGAAATTATAAATAAGAAATAGGCGACTTTTGACCAGATGGTATAATTGACACGGTGAGCAAAATAAATAACTGCCATTCCCAGTATGATGAATGTTATCTGTTTGAACAAATAAACTTCAGTATTGCCACGATACAATTTATAAGCAAGCGACCCGGTTGCGCTGTACACTACAAGCAATGATGCAAGCACCAACAGGATAACTAATGCCCAGATCACTTTATCCCCTTTGGTTCTTTGCCCAAAATTTCTGATCTGCTGTTGTATGTTTAATGCTTCGGTCATTCTTCTGATTCTATATTAAACCCCTAAAGGGGTTTGTTTGAAATTCTCATTTTATTTTCCCCGGGTTAAAACCCGGGGCTACTAACATGTCGCTCCTACGGAGCGAGATGAACATTTTCGTTATTCATCCACAGGCTAAAGCCTGTGGCAATTCATGCTGAATAAAGAACTAAGTGTACAAGAGTGCGACGCAACGGATGCTTTATAGTAGCAATCAAGCTGGGTACATAATTTCTCTCATCATTATCATCTATCATCTTTTAACTATCATCTATCTATAATTCCTTCACCGCTTTCTTAAACTGATTCCCTCTGTCCTCATAATTTTTAAACAAATCAAAACTTGCACAAGCCGGGCTCAATAAAACCACATCGCCTTTTTCTGCAAAATGAAAGGCCGCATGTACCGCTTCTGAAGCGCTGCCTGTATTTACAATTGTGCTTGTTATATTTCCAAATGCCTCGTGTATCTTCCTGTTATCAGTACCCAAGACAAATGATGGCTTTCACTTTTTCTTTTACCAGTTCGGTGATCAATGAATAATCATTTCCTTTATCAACTCCTCCAAGGATGAGGATAGTGGGCTTGTTCATACTTTCCAATGCATACCATGTACTATTTACATTTGTTGCTTTGCTATCATTAATGAACTCAACACCACGAATGGTAGCAACCGGTTCCATTCTATGTTCAAGACTTTGAAAAGTTGTAACAGCTTCTCTTATCTTTTCCTTTCTTAACTCCAGCGTTGACGCTGCTACACAGGCGGCCATCGTGTTATATTGGTTATGTATTCCTTTTAATGCAAAATCATAGACACTCATACTTACGTAATCGTTTCCTGTTCTTACATACATATCCCCGTCTTTGATAAATGCTCCGTTCGGTAATTCTTTTTTCATGCTGATTGGCAGTTGATTTGATTGAATATTGAATTTGTCTAAATATTTCATAGTTACTTCATCATCCAGGCAATAAATGAAATGATCATTTTTATCCTGGTTCATAGCGATACGGAATTTGCTCCGTATATAATTCTCAAACTTGTATTCATAGCGGTCAAGATGATCTTCGGTAATGTTGGTGAGTATCGCCACATCCGGTCTGAATGTTTTGATATCATCCAACTGAAAACTGCTGATCTCTGCTACATACAGCGGTTTGGGATCTGTTGCAACTTGTCTTGCAAATGAAAAACCGATGTTGCCAACCAATGCACAATCAAGTCCTGCTGTTTTGCAGATATGATATGTCAGTGCAGTCGTTGTCGTTTTTCCATTGCTGCCGGTAATGCCGATAATTTTACTATTGCCTTTGTAGCGGTAAGCCAATTCTATTTCACTGATGATCTCAATTCCTTTTGCTCTTATCTTTTTCACCATTTCATTTTTTTCCGGTATGCCCGGACTTTTCATCACTTCATCAGCATTCAGAATTTTTTCATCTGTGTGCCTGCCTTCTTCAAATTCAATTCCGGCATTCAGCAACTCGTTGCGATAGATCTCTTTCAAAGAACTTCCGTCTGTAAGAAACACGTCATACCCTTTTTGTTTTGCCAGCAACGCAGCGCCGACACCACTCTCACCTCCGCCGAGTATGACAAGTCTTTCTTCTGCCTCTCCCTCTTATCCCTCTCGAAAGAGAGAGCGGGCATTAGATCTTTCATCTTCAGTAATTAAGCATTTCAACTGTTATGCTCAACTATCGGCCCTGTGCGTTTGCATTCAAGCGAAGCTATTGGTTTTTCAAAAGCATTAGTTCTTTCTGTTCTGCACCACAATCTCATTTGGACTTCGATTTAGTTTCTTAGGGTTTTCAAACTGGGCGGTTTTTCAATAATTATATTGTGAGTTGTCAGTGGTCAGTTGTGAGTCGACTTCAGCTGTGTCTCTCACCATTCACAATTCACCACTCACTATCTCATTTTCAACGTTGCAATACTTAATAACACACCAAGCACTGTCACGATCCAAAATCTCGTCGCAATTTTTGCTTCATGATAACCCTGCTTCTGATAATGATGATGCAAAGGGCTCATGAGAAAAATTCTTTTTCCAACTCCTGTCTTTCTCTTTGTGTATTTGAAATAGCGTAACCTGTAACATCACACTTAACAACTCCACGAAAAACACTCCGCAAAAAATCGGTATCAATAATTCTTTATGAACAATAATTGCAATTGATGCGATAATTCCTCCCAGCGTTAAGCTTCCAGTATCTCCCATGAATACCTGTGCCGGGTAAGAATTATACCAGAGAAATCCAATACATGCACCGATCATTGCCGCAATAAAAATGGATAACTCGCCGAGATCGGGGATGTACATGATGTTGAGATAATCAGCGAAAAAGAGATTACCACTTGAATAAGCAAATATTCCAAGACATACTCCGATCAATGCAGATGCTCCGGTTGCTAATCCATCCAGTCCATCAGTAATATTGGCTCCATTAGAAACAGCAGTGATAATAAATATTACGATCAGTATATAAAGTATCCATGTATAATCTCTCCAGCTTGTTGGTAAAAGTTTTGAATAATTAAATTCATGACTTTTTACAAATGGAATAGTTGTTACTGGTACTTTGGTTTCCACAAAATATTTTGGCTTATTATTTACTGTCTTTCTGAAATACTGTTGAATCATTTGCAGTCGGCACACCCTGGTATTCTCTCCATATTCTTACATCATCATTAAAATAAAGTGTAGACCCAACAAAAATTCCAAGACCTACCTGCCCGAGAATTTTAAACCATCCTGCCAATCCATCTTTATCTCCTTTTTTATAAGCGATACCTTGCTCATGTGCAAGTCGCTTAGCTCTCAGCTTCAGGTAATCATCAATAAATCCAATGATGCCAAGCCAAACTGTAGCGATCAGCATCAGTATTGTATATATTGTATCCAGTCTTGCAAAGAGCAATGTGGGAACGACTATGCCGAGAATGATAATGATCCCACCCATTGTTGGTGTTCCTTTCTTTTGTTGCTCGCCAGCAAGCCCCAGGTCACGAACAGTCTCAACTCCTAATCTTTTTCTCAACACGTTTATCAATCTTTTTCCAAACACCAGCGTTATAACCAACGATAACAACATTGCCAGCAACAACCGGAAAGAAATGAAATCAAGTATTCCACTTCCGGGGAATTTTATGTTCTGTTCTTTGAACCATTCAAACAAATGGTATAGCATTGTTGGTCCTGAGTTTTGGCCTCCTAAACCTCCCTGCTTTCGCAGAGAGGTATAAGAAGGACTTTGGTTTTTCTTTCAGATCATTCTTTTGAAATGATCTATTTTATATGATTACCGTCCAAGTAATTCAATTTCATTTTGGAATTTTGAAATTGAGAGATTGGGAAATTGAATTTCAAAATTTCCAATTCAACTTTTCCCAATTCATCTTTCCAATAACTCAAACATCTCCCTCACTACTTCTTTATCGTCAAAATGATTTCTTACTCCTTTTATCTCCTGGTATTTCTCATGTCCTTTGCCTGCTACCAGTATTATATCTTCTGCTTTTGCTAAACTTATTGCTGTCTTTATTGCTTCTTTTCTATCTGCTATCGATAAACATTTTCTTTTTGACACTACACTTACTCCTTGTTCCATGTCTTTAATGATCTGTGCCGGGTCCTCGCTTCTCGGATTATCACTTGTCAATATCACTTTGTCACTATGCTCACATGCTGCTTCAGCCATTATCGGTCTCTTCGTTTTATCCCTGTCACCACCACAACCAACCACTGTTATTACTTGCTCATTTCCTTTCCTCAATTTTTTAATTGTTGCCAGCACATTCAACAAAGCATCCGGTGTATGTGCATAATCAATAATTGCTATCAGCCGGTCTTTTGATGAGATCATATAATCAAATCTTCCTTCTGCGCCAGTCAACACACTTAAACATCTCAACACTTCCTGTTTATCTTCTCCCATGCACATTGCAGTTCCATAAACCGCCAAAAGATTATAGGCGTTGAACTCACCGATCATCCTGAAATGAACTTCCGTATCATTCACATTCATCGCTTGAAACCGGTCATAGAAATGCCGGCAGCCTCCAATCATGCGATCAGAGGCTGTGTGGCAGATTGGCGCTTATTTGCGCTTTGGCGCAGGAGCCAATAATCCCGTCAGCCCGCCCAGTGCGGCAGAAACCAGCGCCACCAGGACATCGGGAGGAGACTTCTCCTGCAGCGATAGCGTGATGATGCCGGCGACACTAATCAAAAGGACCACGCTCACTGCGGCGACGATCATGCGATAGATCCAAACGTCACTTTCCAGCGGCACCGGTATGCTCTTGATGGCACTCGCCATATTGTCTTTCACGGCACGCGTTGCACGCGCCTTTACCGATTGCGTTTGCGTACTCATGCTACCCTCCCTGGCATGAAGTGAGAGCCGCCTCAACAGAGACAATCGCTCTCCTTCGCGCTGGTTGATTCTTTGCAGTCAATCATCGACGTGTTACATGATTCAGCTCTATGAACGCGTGAGCGGCGGCTTTTCCGGTGCGGCTGACACAAAACTAACCTCTTTCTGACCCTATAAAAACAAAGCCCCTGGCGCAGACGGCCAGGGGCTGGTTAGCCATCAGGCGATGAAAACGCTGGATGAGTTGCTATGGACTCATACAACGCATAAAGTCTAAGGGCACGTTGATGACGCCATCGGCGGCTGAGGCCCCGCACTTAATGGCCCGGGCAACAGTGCCTGGCTGCAGCGCAACTTCCTTTCGGCTGAGCACCTGCTTCAAGCACGAGAGCGGCCAGCCCGCTGACCAGTGGTGTGGCGAAGGAGGTGCCATTCCATGTGGCATATCCTTGCCCATAGCGCTGACTAAAGCGCACGGGGCCGACCAGAGGTGTTTCGAAACTGGCCGCGCAGGTACTGGTTACGCTAATAACTTCTGTGTCGGAGACAACCGGAACCAGACCCAGCCCTCCCTCGCCGGCTGGCGCGGATACGTCCCCCCAGTTTGAGAAGCACGAGCGCTGACGGTTGGCATTGCTGCCCGCCACACCGATAACGAATGGATAGGCAGCCGGGCGGGTCTGCGGGCCGAAACGGGCCTGCGTCTGATACTGGTCACGCCAAGAGTCATTGCCCGCGGCGGCCACAACCGTAATATGCATCTGGTCTGCAGCGTACATCGTAAAGAGCAGTGATCTGACTGGATCATCAGCCAGGAGGGCGTACGCCTGCGCCAGTTGCTCGGTCGGCGTCAGGGCGAGCATATACTGAGTGACGTCGTCCGTTTGCGTGACTTCAATGGTGCCGGTGAAGGCATCGGATGCTCTGGGTCTCAAGACTCCCAGGCTTAGATTGATAACCGCGCCTTTCAACAAGCCTGCCTGCCTGTCGGCCTCGACCTGGCTGATGAAGGTATGCAGCTGAGTGATCAGGGTGTACAAGTCACCGCAACCGTATTGGTCCAGTACCTGATACAAATGGATGTCGCTCTTGGGAGCCACGGCATGAATCATCCCGGCTACAAACAAGCCGTGATCGCTTATGTCAGTGAACACATGGACGGCTGATAGGCCCGGACTGCTTGAACTGGGAGTAAGTCCCGAAGCCGCCTGCACCTGCTCCGGTAGCAGATTCACGGTCAGGGTAAACTCGGGCGTCACCCAGGTGATGGGCTCTGTAGCCGTTATTGCGCTGATGCCAGTTGGCGCACCAGTTGGCGTAATTGGTGCGCTGGTGGGCGTGCCAGTTAACTCGCCGGTTCGCGTAAAGGGCGAAGTGTCGAACACACCCACTCGGATTTGATTGCCTTGATAATTTACATGGGCAGTCTTGTATGAATCTTGAAGTACCGGACCCAGGCCAATATGTTCAAAGGCCCATTGATCCGCGTACGTTTTCGCGGAGGCCGGCTCGCCTGAAGGCCCCCCAGACTGCCCCCCGTTGAGTTAGGGCTGCCGCCCGTCGAATTTGGGCTGCCGCCCGTCGAGTTGGGATTGCCACAGGCTTCCGCATCCAGCATGCCCGCCGTCAAATAATTCGGGTCGGCATATACCTGTCCCGCACCATTTTGGTTGAGGGCGTCTACGGCCTCGGTGACGGTTCTCCCTTGCGCGACCTGATATAAGCGGATACTCAGCGCATTCAGATCCTCGCGTTGGAACAAATTACTCGCGGCATTAGGCGCCGCGAGCTCAGGCACTTGACCTGCGTAGTCAAGCGCGCAATTTTCCAGCAGTTCTGCCAGCGTGAGGGTCGGCACCTTGCTGACAACGCCTGCCATGGCCTGGGCAGATCCAATCATGACGATCTGATTCTCGACGGAGTGCCCATCGAGTGATTGAGCCCCGATGCTTGACGTCCGCGGGCAATTCACCACGCGAAGTGGCGCGCGCTCTTGCAGAAGAATGGCCAGGAAGCAGAAGATCAAGAACGATAGAGCGGTCACGATCACGGCAATCAGCCGATCGCGTTTGATATTATCCGGAAGTTTATCATTGGTCATCTGAGCCCCTCCTGCGTAAAGGCGTCAAGACACGGCAGCGGTCTGACCTGATTGCGTCAGACAAATGAACGTAGAACGGAACATTTTTCAAGCGGCAGGAAAAAGAGCAGGCGTGAGCCGAATTCGATGCACGTCAAAGTACACCTGCGTCACCCACCAGGAAAAAAGGCGCCCAAAAGTAGGGATGCGTACATGACGTCGCTGTCTCTCCGTCCCCACAGCGTCCTTCAATGAATTGCACTGAGCGCAGCGCAGGGCCGCAGCCTTGGTATAGCCTTCAGCCATTTTTTCATAGAAGGTTTCCATCAGGCGAGCGGTCGAACGATCTTCGACGGCCCACAGGCTCAAAGCCAGGGAGGCGGCTCCGGCAGACAGGAAGGCACGCATCAACCCCAGCAGCTCGTCGCCGCCACTCACCACGCTCCGCCCGGTCTGGCAGGCGCTGAGTGTAACGAGCGAAGCACTTAGATGCAGATTGAAAATATCGAGCGTCGTGAGCCAGCCGTCGGCCAAGGCCAGGCCAAGAAAACAGAGGATTGTCAGGCCGGAAGTCACCATGGGCGGCCAGGTGCAGGATGTGGCATTCTGCGGCCGCTTCCTGCACCTGTGCCAGTGTCGCCTCATCTTCCACAAAGACCCGGCCCCGCATCAGTGCGGCGATCGAGCGGGCTTCCTGTGTGGCATGAGGCAGCCGGCCGCCGATGGAATGGCCAAACGCGATCAGGCCCCTTCCGGTTCGCGGCGTCTCCTGACGATGGCAGCGGCCTGCCGCCGGCAGATAACTGATTTCGTGCCGCTGCAGAAGATAGGATTTCCCGTCATACAGCGCGTGGAAGGGCAGATAGTGCAGCGGCCCGTGTGGCACGATGATCACGCGGGAATAGCCGGATAACTTGTCGGCCAGTGGCGCAATCAACCGTCCGTAAAGATCCGCCAATAGGGCCCGGGCATTGTTCTCCAGGCTAGCGGCCTGGGTTGGAGCACTGCGCGGCACCGTGCCAAGGTTAAGCCACAGCCGCTGCAGGGCCTGCTGAATCGGCGCGATTTCACCGGGCAGCCGGATTGTGATCACGGATTCAGCCGTAACCACAAAGGCAAGGAGCTGACGATGAACAATAAAGTATTCCAGCAGCACCGTGCCGGGCGGCAGGTACGACTGGATGGGTTCGGTGCGAACCTGCCACAGGAGCTGCATCGCGGGCGTAGTCGGCGTTATGAATCAGCAGCTTGTGCCACCGCTCTGTAATTTGGTTCTCCAACTCCAGGACCTCGCGCTGGGCCTGCTGGCGATCGCTGCTGGATGAGATCCAGCCCCGCTCGAGGAACTTTGCGTCGCCTTCCCAGGTTCGATAGAGACTGATCTCGTTTCATGCGCAAACGCAGGAGCTCGTCGACCAGCACGCGATCCGCATCATCGCGGGCCTGAATGTTTAGATTAATTCGCTGGGCCAGCAGATCAAGCAAGGCGCGCGATTTTGCTCGCTCCGCATACTCCAACGCGCGCGCCGGCAGATCGAGATCGACGCACAACCCGACGGCATCCTGGTAAATCGTTTCCTTGTCTTCCAGGAAACCCACACGGAATTCAACCATTAACTTCCCGCGGAGACGCTCCAAAGCTTCGATCGTTTGATCGTACTCGGCCAACGCTTCCGCAGAGTTTCCGCGCGCAACCGCCAAAGCACCCAGTAAGCGATGACCGTGATAAGCCAGCGTCGGCAGGTGGCGCGTTTCCCCGATCGCCAGGGCTTCGCCGGTCAGGCGTTCGGCCTGCGTGTGTTGTCCCAACGCCAGCGCGGCACGCGCGGCAACGATATGGGCCTGGGCCTCTTCGACCGGCGAATCATGGAGTCTGAACACCTCGGCACAGGCTGACGCAGAAGCCAGGCTGTCTTCAAAGCGGTTCTGCCGCAATTGCACCGCCGCCGTTTCCAGATCGGCTGACGCCACCCAGACGGCGTTGCCACCTGCTTCAAAAATATGGCGTGCTTCGGCCAGCGACGCCAACGCTTCGTCATAACGGCCCAGTTCGGCGTGAGCCGCCGCTTCGTTGACAATCGCCTGAGCCACCACGTAACGCGCGCCTAACTCATTGAACAGGCTGCGCACCTGTCGGCACTTATCCAGCACATCCGTGAAGCGCCGTAGTTGCAGCAGGCAGTCACTGATAAACGACTCCACGAGCATCGCATCGCGCTGGCGCCCGTCGCTGGCAAAGATATCGCGGACTTGATCAAGGTGCTTTAAGGCCTCGTTATATTGGCCGAGGACAAAGTAGGTCAAAGCCAGGTTCTGCTGCGCGCGTGCCGCCTCCACACGTTCATTCTGCTCGAGCAGTATCGCCCGGGCCTCATGGCTTGCCTGGATTGAGGCTTCGAAGTCCCCGAGCTTGCGCAGTACGATCGAGCGATTGACTTGTACCCAGCCCAGGCCCGATCGACCCTGGGCCCCCAACTGGCGATAGCACTCTCCCGCCTGCTCGTGCATTTCCAGCGCCTGACTCAGATCTCCAAGGCGTTCGTACGTAATCCCCATATTCATGATCAAAGTTGCCTGCGCGCGCAGCTCGGCGTGTGAGGCCAAAATGGGGTTGACCCAGCGGCCAATTTCCAGCGCTTCTTGATAGCGGCCCAGATTCCCCAGCGCGGCAATTTTGCCGACCTGTGATTTGGCGTAGTCAACCTCGCAGCCATGCGCGCGATAAATCTCAGCGGCCTCATCGTACAGGCTCGATTCCACGCTGGTATTGGCCCAGCCCAATTGAAGCGGCATTGGCGTCCGCCAACAGACTCAACGCGCGATAAGAGGGATTCCCGGTGACTTCGGCCATGTGGCGCAGGAGCCGCGCGATTTGAAAGGAGCGCTGAATGTCGGCACGCAAAAACTGATCGGCCTGCGCCTTCAGCGCGCGGGCGACCTGATCGTCAAGCACGATGGCCTGTTCTTCGAGGAATTGTCTTTGTGCCGCCGGGTCGGGCAGCTCGAGGCGCTCGTCCGACGAAACTTTTGGCGTCCATACCGTCTCCTCCCCGAGACGCCTGGCGCAGTGCAGCAGATTGAAACCGTTCTGCCGGTTAAGTCATGAATCAGAGTTCCAGAGACTGAACATGAATTTCTACTTCAGGTCGGATGAGGCTTAAATGATAATTGCCGGGTTGAAGCCGAGGAATGAGGAAGTTGCCGCTGCGATCCACTGAGGTTGTCGCCACAATCTGATCGGCCTGCCGCAGGATGACATTCAATCCGCTGGAGTCCAGGCCGGTGACTAGGCCCAGCACGATTTTGGCCCCCGCCTGCTCCGCATCCTCCTGGATTTCGATCGCAATCTGTACATCGTCCACCTGAAAAACGGATGGTCCTTCTTCCCCGCCGCGAACGCCTGCCAACACCGGCGTAAAAGCCGGCCTCCCTAACTGCCTGTCGTCCCCCGCTCCACCGCTGATCAATTTGGCGATCAACACCTTGACGCGCTCCAGCGGAGTAAATTCGATGGTTGGCGCCAGAACACGCAAATAACTCTCCAACTGGAAGACTTCACGAGTGCAGTGTGGACACTCCTTTAAATGCTGCCGAATCGCTGACGCTTGATCGGGACTGAGCAGGCCCAGATGGTACTCGCCCAGTTCTTCGGATGCGGGGCACGTCAACCGATATAAGCGGGCCGTCAGCCGGTCCTGCCAGCCAGCCAGCTGCTGTGCTCGATCGCGACAATACGGACAACGGGCCAGATGTGCCAGCACCTGCTGATCGGCATTCCCGTCCACGGTAGCGGATAAGCTGTCTGGTGTCTAATTCCGGCGGGAATGTACATTCCATAGTCGATGTCGCCTTTCAAGTAAATAAACGCACAAACAGCGCTTTTTCAAGCGCCGAAGTCCAGGAATTGGTTCAATTCCGCGATCCCGGCGCAAGCGGGCGATAACGTTCTGTTTAATGACATAAACCTCACCGACATCGGCAAAGGAGTTGGGGAATTGCTCGTATAACTCGCGGGGCTTCAAGGCCAGCATAAAGGAACCGTAAATCACCTGCCGTTCTTTCTCATCGTGCAGCCGCTGCCTGAGCCAGAGCCACAATTCCTTGCGATTCACGCGATCAATTGCTTCATCTTCAGTGGTGGGTCCCTGAACTTGAGCTCGTCACCCAGAACCTCGTCGTCGAGATCGGTGGTTTCCTGCTCGCGGGCACGGCTGTGATCGACGAGCACACTGTGAGCGCACATCTGAAGATAACGCAGGAGAGATTTGAGATCCGAGAGCTGCCGAACCGATCGGGGGCTGCCGAGACCCACATCTTTTCAAAGGTGCGGTTGGTAAAATAATCAACTTCTTCGCCGCTGGCTTCAAAAGCAGGGTGACGTTCGATCCAGCTGGTCACCAACAATCGATATTGAGCGTAGATGGCGGCCCAGGCGTGCTGGTTATGTTCTACGATGGCGCGGCGGAAGAGTTCATAGCAGTAACGCGGATCATAACTGCTATGCTGAAAGAAGAGGGCTGTTTCCTGAGCACAACGATCACTGATGCTTGCGATAGTCAATCGCTGCAGATCAGTTTGGTCCAACATAAGGGCACCTTGATGGTTGTGAATTAAGCAGGGTAATTTGGTTTGTGTTACCGAGTATAACACTGATCTTTACAAAATCAAAAAGTCGAATTCGATCAGCGCAGCACAGATGCGTTCCTTGACATTCTAGCCCGGCCGGGAAGCGATTGGGCACCGAACAATGGCCGCGTCCTGTGCCCCCTGCACAGCATGCGCCTCAGGCCCAATGTCCGTTACATTCTATGCGAGGAAATCTGGTATTGCAATAGGGCAGGGCATATTCTGACCGAAAACTAACCATAAATAGGACTCTCTCGTCAGGCTGGGCCGGCGTCTACTTCTTCGCATTGTAGTCGATGGCCACCTTCACCAACTTCACGGCGATATTTGCGCCCGGCACCAGCATTCCTACCGTATCCGCGCCGATGTCGAAGAGCGCATCCCGCGAAATGGGAATGTTCATCTGCTGGCGCAGCGATTTGGCGTTGCGCATCTCTCCGGTCAAACCGTCGATCTCGGCCACCGCCGTCTTATCCTTTGTCTTCCAGCGGAACTCATAGGCAAAGATCGGACGATAATAGAGGTCAATCGCTTCGACCGTGACGGCTTCCTCAAAGATCACATCGGCTTGCACGGGCTTGAGCATGGTTTGCAGCGCCTGCCGCATCACAAAGGAGGCGCGGATTTCGGGCGGCACCACGATCGTGTTATCCCGGGCGGCAAACTCAGTCAGGTCAGTTCACTCCACGCGGCTATCGCTCAGCAAGTTGCTCACTCCTGCACCGTACCAGAGACGCCATCGAAGAACACCTGCTGCCGGTATTCCTCCCGGCAATGTTCCACCGCGGCGAAGGTGATCGCGCGATTGACCGCCGGGTAATCCACTTCCTGCAACGTAATGCTCTGCACTTCCGGCCCGGTCGCCGGCACGTTGAACTTACGGGTGCGATCGTAGACCAGACGCGTAGTGCAGATGACGTTCCAAAAAGGCTCCCAGCGTTTCTGCATCGCCAGCAGTTCCACCTCTTCCGGCTTGATCCGCTGCAGCAGCACATTCATGCCGCTGGTAAACAAGGTGGTGCGCTTATCCATGGCGCGCAGCCGGGCCTGCTCCACCGGGATTTTTTCGGTCAAAGCAAAGATTCGTTGTTCAGCAAGTTGAATCTCCATGGCTGCTCCCTCCCCACACTGGACGGCGGGGTGTCCACGTTAGG
>CAVVDD010000013.1:0-98718 GCA_963746915.1 uncultured Bacteroidota bacterium
AGGCCAGCGACACATGATCAATAGCCGTGTTGCAAATATTACAGAGCCGCTTAACGAAAGAACGAATTGCCAGTTTCGCAATCGCTGCTGGGAAGGTTGTCCTTTTGGTGGATATTTCAGTACACAATCTTCTACCCTTCCAGCTGCAATGAAAACAAATAATCTTACCGTAAGACCTTTATCTATTGTTACAAAAATTTTATACGATAAGGATAAAAAGAAAGCGACCGGTGTTGAAGTGCTGGATGCAAGTGACAACAAAACCTATGAGTTCAAATCAAAGATCGTTTTTCTTTGTGCATCTGCATTGAACTCTACATGGCTATTATTTAATTCTGCTACTGATATTTGGCCCGAAGGGTTGGGAAGTAGCAGTGGTGAATTAGGACATAATGTTATGGATCATCATTATAATCTTGGTGCGTCAGGGACAAATAGAAGGCTATCCTGATATACAGGAATATGGTCGTCGTCCAAGTGGATTTTATATTCCAAGATTTGCAAATTTTACCGGCGATAAAAAAAGAGATTTTCTAAGAGGATTTGGTTACCAGGGCAGTGCAAGCCGGACTGGTTGGGGTCGTGAAATTGCTGAATTGAATGTTGGCAGCGATTTTAAAGATGCTCTATGTGAACCGGGTGCCTGGAGAATTGGTGCTACAGGTTTTGGGGAAATTCTTCCCTATCATGAAAACAAAATTTCATTTAGATAAAAATAGAAAAGATAAATGGGGTTTGCCTGTGCTTGCCATGGATGCTGAATTAAAAGAGAATGAAATGAAGATGAGGAAGGATATTAAAGAAGAGCTCAAAGCAATGTTTGAAGCAGCGGGAGTTAAAAATCTAAGCACATATGATAGCGGACATGCTATCGGCCATGGCATTCATGAAATGGGAACGGCAAGAATGGGAAAAGATCCAAAAACAAGCGTCTTGAATAAACACAACCAGGTGTGGGATGCAATGAATGTATTTGTAACGGATGGTGCTTGTATGACCAGTGCTTCTGCGTAGAATCCTTCACTGACTTATATGGCATTTACAGCAAGAGCGGCTGATTATGCAGTTAATGAATTAAAAAAACAAAATCTTTAATAGATTAAATACAACCAAATGGAAAGAAGAGAACTTTTAAAAATGGTCGCACTGGCTACAGGTGGCGTTGTAATTGGCGGAGAATTTTTTCTTGCAGGGTGCAAAAGCAAGGATGCGGAAGTAGCAGGAACTGTTTTTTCAACTAGTGATATTGCTTTTCTTGATGAGGTAGCAGAAACAATTATACCCAAAACCACGACACCCGGTGCTAAAGAAGCAGAAGTAGGAAAGTTCATGACTGTTATGGTAAATGATTGCTATGAAGAAGCTGATCAGAAAATATTTCATGAAGGAATGAAGAAATTAGACGAGGCTTGTAATAAAATGCACGGTCATAATTTTATGAAAGCTGAACCAGCACATCGTAAAGAATTATTAACCTCGCTTGATAAGGAAGCAAAAGAATACATGAAAACTAAAGAAGAAAGAAGATCCTAATCATTATTATTTTAATGATGAAGCAACTTACTCTAATGGGTTACTTTACATCTAAACCAGGATTGGAGCAAAACTTCAACTATCAGCAAGTACCGGGAAAATATGATGGAGCTGTGCCTTATAAAAAAGGAGATAAATTATTTGTTTAATAGTTATCAATATACATATGAAAAGAAACGAGTTTTTGAAACTAAGTGGGGGGCTTGCATTAGCCGGGCTTGCATCGAAGTCAGGTTTTGCTACGCATTGCCGGAAGACGCAGGAAAACTGAAAAACTTTGGGATCCAACTCTGGAGTGTTCGTGATGATCTTGCTAAAGATCCAAAAGGAGTTTTGAAACAGCTGGCTTCTTATGGTTATAAACAAATAGAAAGCTTTGAAGGAGCCAAAGGAATTTTTTGGGGAATGAGCAATACAGAATTTAAAGCTTATATGGATAAGCTGGGAATGAAAATAATTGCCAGCCATTGCGACATCAATAAAGATTTTGAAAAGAAAGCGGCTGATGCAGCTGCTATCGGGATGAAATACCTGATCTGTCCGTATAAAGGACCGCAAAAAGACCTTGATGCATTTAAAAAATTTGCAGATGAGTTTAACCAGAAAGGTGAGATATGTAAAAAGAACGGAATTCGTTTTGCCTATCACAATCACGATTATTCATTTACTACAATGAATGGTGAAATGCGACAAGATGTGATGATGAAGAATACAGACGCAAGTCTTGTCGATTTTGAAATGGATATGTATTGGGTAGTTGCTGCAGGACAGGATATTGAAACATGGTTAAAAAAATATCCAAAGCGTTTCCGTTTATGCCATGTAAAAGATCGTAAGAAAGGATGCACCATTAACTGAAAAAGATGAAAGTGTTGTAGTAGGTACCGGCAGTATAGATTATCCGAGAATTTTAAAGACGGCAAAAAAACAAGGAATGGAATATTATATCATTGAACAGGAAAAGTGGGAAGGAACAACACCAATGCAAGCTGCGCAGGCTGATGCTATTTACATGAAAGCACTTTCTATCTAACAAAATTACAATAATGCATTTCTCAAAGCCCTGACCTCGTCGGGGCTTATTTCATTATTAGAATAACTCTCTTCAGAATCTGCAAAAGCCGGATGAATAAACTGCATCGGGCTTTTTGCTTTTCCCCGAAGTGAAGAATGAAATTCTATGCAACCGGTTTTCTCTGCCAGCATTTTAATATTTTCTTTTCTTACACCACTGCCCGGCATAATGATAATTCGTTCATCAGCTTTTTTATTTAATTCAGCAATCAAGTTCAACCCATCCGACTACAGACTGGCTGTCTGCCCCGAAGTAAGAATTCTCTCGACAACCGATCTCAATCAATTCTTCCAGTGCTTCAAACGGATCTTTACAACGATCAAATGCACGGTGAAAAGTAACTCCTAATGGATAAGCAGCTCAATCAATTCAGATGTTCTTGTCATATCAATTGTTCCATCCATATTCAATAAACCAATTACAATTCCATCGCAACCCAATTCTTTACACAGCTTAATATCATGTCATCATTATTTCAAATTCATCCTTTGTATATAAAAAATCACCACCTCTTGGACGAATGATCGGGAATAAAGCAATATCAAAAGCTTCTCTGCATTTTTTTATATGTGCCATAAGAAGGAGTTGTACCGCCTTCGGCAAGATTGGCGCAAAGTTCAATTCTGTCAGCGCCGCCTTCGACTGCGGATTTTGTTGTTGAAAAATCTGAAGTAGCTATTTCAATAATGATATTTCATAAATGTTCAATGCCCAATTTGTCAATTTTCAATGTTCAATTAAATGGAGTTGAACATTGAGCATTGATCAGTTGAATATTTTTAGTGGGATTAAACCAGCTTTTAGCTTTTAACCATTTTTTCTTCTGTGGAATTTCTTATTGCATAATTAAATCCTTTATGAATTGCAAAAGCACCAACCTGTCCTTTTTTATTTACTGCAAGAAACGCAACCTGTATATCTTTTGCTTTTTCTCCTTTGATCTTTACAATTCTTTCAACAATTTTTTTACAAGCTGCTTCCGGTGATAATCCCTGTCGCATCAATTCAACAACCGAATGCGAACCTGCTACACGGATCACATCTTCACCCTGTCCGGTTGCGGTGCATGCTCCCACTTCATTATCTACAAATAAACCTGCACCAATAATTGGTGAATCTCCTACCCGTCCACGCATTTTAAAACCCGCGCCACTGGTTGTACAACTTCCACTTAAATTTCCATTTGCATCCATTGCTACCATACCGATCGTATCATGATTCCATTCACCAGATCTCTAATTTTGCTGGTGCAAATGGTCCATGATCCTTGTTTATTTTCAATATTAATAGCAGGTGGTTTGTATTCTGATTTTTTTAACCAGTTATCATATGCCTTTTTGTGCATCGGGTGAAAGTTTTTGTTCTTCCAAAGGAAATCCTTCAGCAACTGCAAATTGTTGTGCACCGCTACCAACAAGCATTACATGCGGTGTTTTTTCCATCACTCTTCTTGCAACAGAGATCGGATGTTTTATTCTTTCTAAAAAAGCAACACTGCCGCAATTGAAAAATCTCATCCATGATGCAGGCATCAAGTGTAACAAAACCATCACGGTCAGGATTAGCGCCAAGACCAACACAACAATTTTGTGAATCCTCTGTGACCATTACACCTTTTTCCACTGCATCCAATGCCCTTCCACCTTTACTCAATACTTCCCAGGCAGCTTTATTAGCTGCAAGCCCGCATCCCAGGTGGAAATAACAACTGGTTTTCCTGTAATTATTTCCTGTGATGGCATAGCTTGTACCTTCTTCGCCATCAAAGCCGCGAAAGAAGTAAAAGCGGAAGCATGAATAAACTTTCTTCTGTTGATCATTGTTTAAATGATTTAGTAATCGAAATTAAAGGATTCACTAATGAAAGCTGACAAAAACGATGTCTGTAATTACCATACATCAATGCCTGCCACAAGCCCTGCCATAAAAGCCTGAACTAATTGCCAAAGGATTAAATTTGATGTTTAAACATTGAATTTAGTATCTTTGCATTCTAAAACGACACACAAAATGAAAATAGAAATAATATCAGGAAGTCCAAGAACGAACAGTGTAACCAAAAGAGTGGCCTTACATCTAAAGAACTGGCTGGAAAGAATACACGATCATGAAATCAGGCATCATAGATATGAAGGACTGGAATCTTCCACCGTGCAATCGGTTTTTACATCTGTTGACAGATACACCGGATGAATTCAAACCATTTAGCAAAAGAATTTTTGAAGCAGATGCTTTTATTCTTGTAACACCGGAATATAATGGCAGCTACTCCCCTGCCATGAAAAACCTGCTGGATCATTTTCCAAAGCAACATCACAAACCTTTTGGAATTGTAACCGCATCACCGGGGGCTTTGGGTGGCATCAGTGCAGCACAACAATTGCTTATTGTTGGTACCTGCTTTATTTGGAATTGCATCACCTTATATGCTGATCGTGCCGGCAGTTGATAAAAAATTTAATGCCCAAGGGGATTGCTCGATGAAAATTTTCAAAACAGTGTACATAATTTTATAACTGAATATCTTGTGGCTGGCGGAAAAGTGGTGAAAGAAAAGACTGTCTAAATCGCCAAGTATGGAAGATTACGGAACTCAATTGGCTTAATCAACATATTATTAATAAAATAAAAGGAGTTTATTATGAAAACAATTCTTCACAAAGCAAACACAAGAGGCCATGCTAATCATGGCTGGCTGGATTCTTATCACACATTTAGTTTTGCAGGTTATCATGATCCTGAAAGAGTTCATTTCGGTGCATTAAGAGTATTGAATGATGATACAGTGGCCGGCGGTATGGGTTTTGGTGCTCATCCGCATGATAATATGGAGATCATTTCTATTCCTACTAGCGGTGAACTGGAACATAAGGATAATATGGGTAATAAACAGGTGATCCGGCAGGGTGATGTACAGGTAATGAGTGCAGGAACAGGTATTCAGCATTCCGAAAAAAATAAGAATAGCTGATAAGCAAGTAAAATTTTTCCAGATATGGGTTTTCCCCAATAAAAAAAATGTAGAACCAAGATATGATCAGAAAAATTTTTCTGATGCAGATAAACACAATAAATTATTGACTGTTGTTTCACCAATCGGAACAAATGACGGTGGTGTACAGATCCACCAGGATGCATGGTTTAGTTTGGGAAAATTGGATAAAGATTTCAGTACAGCTTATCAATTAAAGAATAAAAAGAACGGTGTTTATGCATTTGTGATCGAAGGTCGATGTTACGATCAATGGTGAAAAACTGAGACCGCAGAGATGGATTGGCAATTTCTGAAACAGATGCATTGAAAATTAATGCTGACAGTAATGCAGAAATATTATTAATGGAAGTTCCGGTATAGGAATTAGTACAATTGGGAATTGGGAAATTGCAATTTCGAAATTTCCAATTCCAAATTTCAAAATAAAAAAATTATGAGCAATAAAAGATCAATTGAAGCAGTAATAGCACCACCGCCACCTCATATGGTGGGTGATGGTTTCCGGGTGCATGGTTTTTTTCCCGGTACGAAACAGATCGACAAAAAAAGAATGAGTCCTTTCTTTATGATGGACTATGATTCAAAAATTGAATTTCAGTCCAAAAGATGAACCACGAGGTGTTGGTGTTCATCCGCATGCCGGTTTTGAAACAGTGACTATTGCTTATCATGGCAAAGTGGCGCATCATGATAGTGCTGGCAATAGCGGAATAATTGGTGAAGGTGATGTACAATGGATGACAGCCGCTTCAGGTCTTTTGCATAAAGAATATCATGAAAAAGAATTCAGCAAAAAAGGTGGTTTATTTCAAATGGTGCAGTTGTGGGTAAATCTTCCTGCAAAATATAAAAAGACAACACCAAAATACCAGGAGATCACCAATAGCAATGATGGGCAAATATCAATTTGCCTGGTGATAAAGGATTTATTGAAGTAATCGCTGGTGAATACAATGGAATAAAAGGTCCTGCTTCTACTTTCACTCCCATGCAAGTGTATAATGCAAGATTGAAAAAAGGAGCAAAGCTTGAATTTAAGTTTTCCCACAGATTATAATACAGGCTTATTGGTAATTGAAGGCAATGCTGAAATGAATGGCATCAACTGCAGCATGCAGATCATTTTGTTTTATTTAAAAATGATGGTGAAGATCTTAATATTGAAGCAACAGAAGATACGGTCATATTAATTTTATCCGGCGAACCGATCAATGAACCGATTGCGCCATATGGACCATTTCTGATGAATACATGGGAAGAATTAGAACAGGCAATTGATGATGTGAATGCGGGGAAGTTTGGGGTGCTGGCGGATTAAGTAAAGAAGTAATAAGTATATAAGGTATATAAAGTCTCCGTGTTCTTAATATACCTATTGCTTTATATACCTTCTTACCTTATATACCTACAAACTTTATATACTTGCAGATCTTTTTCTTTCCATAAATGCAATAAGATTCTTTCTCGCATTTTTCTGTACTGCTCTTTTCATAAATCCTGTCCAGCCAAACAATACTCCTTTCCAACCCAAGTGCCTGGCCGATCCATGTACTCAGCCTGAAATGCATCACTGTGCTCAATGATCTTTCCATCTTTAATCCTCATAAAGGCTTTGATCTTATTCACCACCTTCTTCCCTGTTTTTGAAAAAGTATAGGTAGCCACCCAGTTACAGGTGGCATATTCTTCATCCAGCAATTCAATATCGGAAAAAGTCAGCGAAAAGTCTTTTGCATTCTTACAAAGCATTTCCCACATAGCTTTTCACTTCATCCCCCTTCAATGTAAGCCAAAAACAGGATCGCTGAAAACAATATCTTCACTGTAGCAATCATTCATGGTTTTATAATCCAGCTTTTGAAAAGCAGAATAAAACCGTTTCAATGACTTGCTTCATTATCACTGCATAAAATATTGATTAGATGTAAATAGAGAATCAGTAAATTTATTCAAGTCCTTCGGACAAATCTAAATCATCATGTAGAAAACTATTTCTTCTTTCTGCTTTTATTTTCTTTTCGTATTTCCGACGGCACAAACTGACCAGGATAGTCTTATGGATCGTGACAACTATACCAAAATGGAACATCTATATCCCTATGCGGGATGGTATTAAACTTTTTACTGCCAGTTTATACTGCCCAAAGATAAGAGTGAAAAACATCCGATACTTGATGAACCGAACTCCTTATTCCTGTGCTCCTTATGGCACAGAATTTTCTGCCCGGCTTTGGAGTAGGTCATTGGAAATATTATGCCAGGGAAAATTATATCATCGTGATCCAGGATGTACGAGGCAGATGGATGAGTGAAGGTGAGTTTGTGGATATTCGTCCATTTATCAAAGACAAAAAAGGTAACAATGATATTGATGAAGCCAGCGATACCTATGATGCTATTGACTGGCTGATAAAAAATATTCCAAACAATAATGGCAATGTTGGAGTATTTGGAATTTCTTATCCCGGGCTTTTATGCAACAATGGCTGCTGCTTCAGTAATCATCCTGCATTAAAAGCAGTAAGTCCGCAGGCGCCGGTTACCGATTGGTTTCTGGGAGATGACTTTCATCACAACGGTGCTTTTTTCCAAATGGATGGATTTAGTTTTTATTCAGGTTTTGGCAAACCAAGACCAAAACCAACAACAATTGGCCCATCCGGATTTGATTTTACGATCAGGGATAATTATGAATTTTATTTGGAAGCCGGTACCTTAAAAAATCTTGGTGAAGATGATGGGTGACAGTATACAATTCTGGAAAGATCTGTATGCACATCCCAACTATGATGATTGGTGGAAAGCAAGAAATGCAAGAAATGCCATGTATAATATTAAACCTGCTATGCTTATTGTTGGCGGTTTGTTTGATGCGGAAGATTGTTTTGGCGCATGGAACTTATATAAGGCCATTGAAAAACAAAATCCCGGTCATCCAATAATAAATTAGTGATGGGTCCCTGGTATCATGGTCAATGGGCAGCCGTGATGGAACACAGTATGGGAAATGTACAATTTGGCTCCAACACTTCATTCTGGTATCAGAATAATATTGAGATCCCATTCTTCAATTATTACCTGAAAGGAAAAGGAACTGATCCAAAATTATCTGAAGCAACTATTTTCTTTAGCGGCGAGAATGAATGGAAAAAATTAGATCAATGGCCACCGGCAAATATCGCAATCAAGGCCAATTTATTTGCAACCAAATGGAAACTTATCATGGAATAAACCAACTGCATCGAAAAGTGCATCAGTGAATATATCAGCGATCCTGCACATCCTGTTCCTTATACTGAAGATGTTCATTTCAACCGCACAGTGAATATATGACCGATGATCAGCGTTTTGCTTCCAGAAGAACAGATGTATTGACTTTTCAAACGGATGTCTTAAATGAAGATCTGACTCTTGCCGGTCCTGTTATTGCAGATCTGAAAGTAAGCATCACAGGAACCGATGCAGATTTTGTTGTAAAACTGATTGATGTATTTCCGGATGATTTCAAATATCCGGGTGCTGTCCAGTCAACCCCGTCGTGCAGGTTAGGAGGGTCCTATCCAATGGGTGGTTATCAAATGCTGGTGCGTGGAGAGATCATGAGAGGTAAATTCAGAAACAGTTTTGAAAACCCTGAAGCCATTCAAACCCGAATAAGATTGAAACAGTAAAATTTGATTTGCCTGATGTGGCGCATACATTTAAGAAAGGGCATCGCTTGATGATACAGATACAAAGCAGTTGGTTTCCATTGGCAGACCGTAATCCGCAAAAGTTTGTGAACATTTATGAAGCTGATGAAAGTGATTTTCAAAAAGCAACGATCAGGATTTATCATGATGCAGCGAACAGTAGCAATATAATTTTACCTGTAATAAAATAAGCATGAAGCGTTATTTGTTTTGCCTTTTTATTTTTTATACTACAGTTTCATTTGCACAAGATGCAAACTATGTAAAAGAGAATTATACAAAGATCGACACAACCATCACTATGCGGGATGGAATAAAACTATATACTATCATCTATGTGCCGAAAGATTCATCCAACGATATCCAATCCTGATGCAACGTACTCCATATAGCGTATGGCCATACGGATCTTCCAACTATCCTCCCGGCATTATGCCCGGTAAAATGCAAGAAGAAAAATATATCTATGTCAAACAGGATGTACGGGGACGGCATATGAGCGAAGGCATTAATGAGGAAGTGACTCCTTACATTCCCAATAAAAAATCGAATAAAGATGTGGATGAAAGCAGCGACACGTATGACACGATCGAATGGTTACTTAAAATCCTGAAAAATCATAATGGCAGAGTAGGTCTTTGGGGAATTTCTTATCCGGGTTTTTACGCTACGGCAAGTTTACCGGGTGCACATCCTGCTATCAAAGCAGTTAGCCCGCAAGCACCGGTAACAGACGAGTTCGCTGGTGATGATGTAAACCATAACGGGGCATTTTTCTTATTGGATAATTTTAGTTTTATGGGAGGATATGATCGGCCAAGACAAGGCCTGGTCTATTTTTATAAAATCCCTTTGTTTACTCCCACTAGTTATTCGGATGCATATAAGTTTTTTCTTGACATGAAGACGATCAAAGAAAGTAATGGTCCAAAATATTTTAATGGAAAAGGAAAGTATTGGCAGGAATATCTTGCTCATGATACATACGATGATTATTGGCGTTCACGCAACATACGTCAGCACTTAAAAAATATAACTATTCCTACATTAGTCGTTGGCGGATGGTTTGATGCAGAAGATCTTTTTGGCGCCTTGAAAACTTATGAAGCTATCGAAAAGCAAAGTCCGATCTAACAAAAACCGTTTGGTAATGGGTCCATGGACACACGGTGCATGGGGTGAAGCAGAATGGAAAGAATTCGGAACCCATCAATTCGGAGCTAATGTCAATCAATATTTCCAGGATTCGATCGAAGCTGTATTTTTTAAATATTATCTCAAGGACAAAGGAAATTTTAATGCATCAGAAGCTACAATGTTTGAAACAGGCGCCAATCAATGGAGGCATTTTGATCAATGGCCTCCTGCTAACATAAAAGCAACGAATTTTTATTTGGGACCAAATAATACACTTTCACATAATAAACCTACAGCAGCAAAAAGTTTTTCTGAATACATTAGTGATCCTGCCAAACCCGTACCTTATACAAATGGTATCTATAGCGATCGAAATAATGAATACATGGTAGAGGATCAGCGTTTCGCAGCAACACGACCGGATGTTCTCGTATTCCAGAGTGATACGCTTACAGAAGATATGACAATTGCAGGAACTATCATAGCAGATCTTTTTGTGAGCATTACAGGTACTGATGCAGATTTTATTGTTAAACTGATCGATGTATTACCAGCATATGAAAAAAACACCAACAAACAAGCAAGTACCACTATGGCAGGTATGCAGAGATTGGTGAGAGCAGAAGTAATGCGGGGAAAATTCAGGAATGATCTTTCAAAACCGGTTCCATTTGTACCCGGTAAAGTTGCAGAAGTAAAATTTACATTGAATGATGCATTACATACATTTAAAAAAGGGCACCGGGTCATGATCCAGGTTCAAAGCAGTTGGTTCCCATTGGTAGACCGTAACCCGCAAAAATTTCTACGGATCCCGGAAGCAAAGGAAACTGATTACCAGAAGGCAACTATAAGGATCTACCATGACGCAGCCAACAGCAGCAATATCCTACTGCCTATAGTAAAATAAAACAAAATAAACATTGTATAATCCATTGCCTGTTTCCCCTAAAAAAACGGGCTTTTTCGTACTCTTGCAAAAATTCTTTTATATGAGAACGATTGCCTTAACCTTTTGTGTCCTATTTAGTTCGGCTCTTTATTCACAGTTAAATATTATCCCACAGCCTGCTGAAATGAATTTGGGAAAAGGGACTCATAGTTTTAAAACTCCTTTACAAATAGTGTATGATGAACCTGCAAAAAAGTCTGCAGAGTTTTTAGCTGACTATTTAAAACGGTTTTATAAAGTAACCAGCAAATTGACCCCATCTTCCGGTTCAGGTCGGGATGCATATTATATCATGCTCAAGATTGGCGTTACTGACAGAAAAGGCGAATATGAACTTAAAATAGATAAACGTTTATCTATCTCAGGAGATGAAGAAGGTGTTTTTTATGGAGTGCAAACCCTTATTCAAATGTTGCCTCCTCATGTTTCAAATAACCAGATCGAATTTCCGTATGTAACGATCAAGGATTATCCTCGTTTTGGTTATCGTGGAATGCATCTCGATTGTGGTCGCAATTTTATGTCCGGTAGATTTTATCAAAAAATATATTGACTATCTCGCTTTTCATAAAATGAATTATTTCCACTGGCATTTAACAGAAGACCAGGGCTGGCGTATTGAAATAAAAAAATATCCAAGGCTTACATCAGTTGGAGCATGGAGAAACGGAACCATCATTGGTCGTCATCCGGGCATGGGAAATGATAATAAAAAAGCACGGTGGCTTTTATACGCAGGATCAAATAAAAGAGATCGTAAAATATGCGTCTGATCGTTATGTCACCGTTATTCCTGAAATAGAAATGCCGGGACATGGCAGCGCTGCTATTGCTGCTTATCCTTCTTTAAGTTGTTTTCCTGATGAGCCTACCAAAAATTATTTTCCTAAAAATGGAAAATGGGCAGGCGATTCAACCGGTAAACAGGTGCAGCAGACATGGGGAGTTTATAGTGATGTCTTTTGCGCAGGCAAGGAAGAAACATTTAAATTTTTACAGGATGTGATCGATGAAGTGGTTCAGTTATTTCCTGCAAAATATATTCATGTAGGTGCAGATGAATGTCCAAAATCAAATTGGAAACGCTGTCCCAATTGTCAAAAAATAATTAAGGATAATAATCTGAAAGATGAGCATGAGTTACAAAGCTATTTTGTACAACGCATGGAAAAATATATTAACAGCAAAGGAAAAACATTGATAGGTTGGGATGAAATACTCGAAGGCGGGCTTGCACCAAATGCAGTTGTAATGAGCTGGCGCGGCGAAGAAGGCGGTATTGAAGCTGCTAAACAAAAACACCAGGTGATCATGACACCAAATACTTATGTTTATTTTGATTATTCGCAAAGTGAAAATGAAGACAGTGTGGTTATTGGTGGCAATCTTCCGGTTGAAAAAGTTTACAGTTATGATCCTGTTCCGGCAGAATTAAATGCAGAACAGGCAAAATATATAATAGGAGGCCAGGCAAATGTGTGGAGTGAATACATGAACAATCCACGCAAAGTAGAATATATGATCTTTCCCCGCCTTAGTGCAGTGAGTGAGGTCCTTTGGAGTCCAAAAGAAAAAAAGAACTGGAATGATTTTGAGAAAAGAATGCAGGTGCAATTCAAACGTTATGATCTTTGGAAAGCAAATTACAGCAGGGCTTATTATGATCTGAAAGCAACAGTAATTCCAACTGAAAATTTTGATGGTGTATTATGGAAATTAGAAACAAAAAATCCATCAGCACAAATCAAAACCGTTTCACATTTTGCCGGCAGACCTTATGAATTAAGATTTAACGAAGGAGTAAATTATACTGCACCGATCCCTGTTAAAGCAACACAATTAGTTGCAGCCATTGCCATGGTGAATGGGAAAGCAATGAGTAACCCGATCTCTCAAAACATCTTATTTAATAAAGCGACGGGCAAAAAAATTACACTTACTACTTCGCCATCGCCTACTTATAAAGGCGACGGTGCATTTACATTGGTGAATGGTATACAAAATGAGAACGGGCTTTCAAAGAGCAAACAATTTCTCGGCTTCTCCGGCGCAGATTGCGAAGCAATCATTGATCTTGGCAAAGAAGAAAAAATATCCAATGTCATTGTTCATTGCTTAAGAGAAACCGGAAGCTGGATATATCGTCCATTAACTGTAGAAGTTTTTACTTCTTCAAATGGAACTGATTTTACTTCTGCAGGGCTCACTGATGATTTCAAAATTAAAACAAAGGGTCTTGAAACAGGAACCATGAAAGTTGCATTCGCTGAAAAGAATAGTCGCTATGTAAAAGTTGTTGTAAAGAATTGGGGTGAATATTCCATCCGGCAATCCTGGCGAAGGAAATAAAGCATGGCTATTTGTTGATGAGATTGAAGTGAATTAAACCCTTTTACCCCTGAGAATTGAACATTATTTACTGAGTGCTTGAATATTTATTACATCGATAAATATTCAACACTCAATATTCAATTAGAATGCTCAACAATCGATATTCTCTATTCTAAATTCATCTTTAGGGGGACAGAGAGTTTTTGATTATTTTCGCTTAAACCCCTCTCCAACATGACAATGGTTGATTCATTTGAAAAGATCCCTGTAAAAATTTATCCAGATCTTAAGGCCGGATCTAAAGCAGTTGCAAAACAGATCGCCGATTTTATTCGCGAGAAACAAAAGAAAAAAGAAAAATGTGTTCTGGGTCTTTCCACAGGATCTACTCCTAAAACTTTATATGCGGAGTTAGTAAGAATGCACAAAGAAGAAAAGCTGAGCTTTAAAAACGTCATCGCTTTTAATCTTGACCAATACTATCCTATCAGCAATGATGCGCTGCAAAGCTATCAACGCTTTATGAAGGTGAATCTTTTCAACCACATTGATATTGATCCGAAGAATACACATATACCTAACGGAGAAATAAAAAAAGAAGACATAAAGGAACATTGCCGTCAATATGAAAAAATGATAGAAGATGCCGGCGGTATAGAGTTACAAATTCTTGGAATTGGAAATAATGGTCATATTGGTTTTAATGAACCCGGCTCCAGTATTCATTCTAAAACAAGATTGATCAGTCTTGATAACTCAACACGAATTGCAAATGCATATGAGTTTGCCAATATTTCGGAAGTGCCCCGTCTCGCTATCACTATGGGCATCGGCGAAATACTGAAAGCAAAAAAGATCATCCTGATGGCATGGGGACCTTCAAAAGCTCCTGTAATAAAAGAAGCAGTGGAAGAAGATCATACAGACCATGTGCCTGCCTCGTTATTGCAAAATCATGATGATGTAACTTTTGTTGTTGATGAAGCGGCCGCCTCTGAACTTACAAGATTCAAATCACCATGGCTTACCGGCGATTGCGATTGGACGCCAAAGATGATCAAGAAAGCAGTGGTGAACATGGCCCTGAAATTGAAAAAACCAGTTTTAAGTTTAACGAATACTGATTACAACGAATATGGGTTAAGTGATCTGTTGGTTGAAGAAGGTGATGCATATGAAATAAATCTAAAGGTTTATTATATGCTGCGTGATTCGATCACTGGCTGGCCCGGTGGCAAACCAGATGTGAATTTGCCGACACACCCTGAACGCAGTGAACCTTATCCAAAACGTATTGTCATCTTCTCTCCTCACCCTGATGATGATATCATCAGCATGGGTGGCACGTTTCAGCGATTGCACGACCAGGGCCATGATGTGCATGTGGCCTATCAAACTTCCGGCAACATTGCCGTCACGGATGAGTTTGTTACAAGATTTCTTGGACTTCGCAGTTGGCTTTGAAGAGATCGCTGGTATTGATACAAAGACATCAGGAAAGATATTAGAAGATGCAAGAAGATTTATTGCACGGAAAAAAGCCAATCAGACTGATACACCAGCCATTCGTGCCATCAAAGGTTTGATAAGAAGATGCGAAGCAAAAGCAACCTGTCGTTATGTTGGCATCAAAGATGAGAACATTCATTTTCAAAATCTTCCTTTTTATGAAACAGGTTCCATTGAAAAAAAACCGATGAGTGAAAAAGATGTAAAGATCACAATAGAACTTCTTCGTGAACTAAAACCACAACAAATTTATTGCGCCGGTGATTTTGCTGATCCGCATGGTACACATATCGTTTGTTTCAATGTGGTATTGGAATCACTCAAAAGAATAAAAGCTGCCGGCGATGCATGGCTCAATGATTGCTGGCTCTGGTTATACAAAGGTGCATGGCAGGAATGGAACATTGAAGAAATTGAAATGGCCATACCAATGAGCCCCGACCAGGTTATGAAAAAACGCTTCGGCATCTTTATACATCAATCGCAAAAAGATATGGTGCCCTTCCAGGGAAGTGATTCAAGGGAATTCTGGCAACGTGCCGAAGCAAGAAATGAAGCCACTGCAAATCTCTACGCTGATCTTGGTCTTACTCATTATGCCGCTATGGAAGCATTTGTGAGATGGCATTATTGAGATTGCAGCGTAGTTCAGATTTACAGATTTCGAGGATTTTATGTTACAGCTGAAGTAATTCTATTTAGCTTCCGTTGCGTCGCACTCTTGTACTGCAACAATTCTATTCGACATAAATTGTTGCAGTAGCCTGCCCAGAGCGAAGCGAAGGTTTCTGTAATTCTATTCAGCTTTTTCCACCCCTAATTTGTTATACTCCATTAGTTGAAATACTTCCCCCGCCAGCGGGGGATAATGAACATTCTTTTAATTGTCTATCGTAAAAGATTTAACCGCATAGTGATTCATCTTTGTTCAAATAGAAGCCTGCATAATATCCCCCGCTGGCGGGGGCCGAATAGTCAATAAGAAGAAAATTACAATTGGGGGTGGAAAAAAATTTCAATAAAAATCTTCTTACTTATAAATCGAAACCTCTCTCTTTCCATCACTCGAACAATAACCCCGATACATCCCTTTAGAATTAAAAATAAGCGAAGCATTTCCTTCTGCATCCACACCGATCATTCCTCCTTCCCCATCGATCTTTACTAATTTTTTCATCACCACTTTATTCATTGCTTTCTCCAGTGAAAATCCTTTATACTCCATTAAACAACTTACATCGTAAGCTGCCACTGCTTTTATAAATGGTTCGCCATGACCGGTGCAACTGATCGCACAGGTTTTATTATTTGCATACGTACCAATACCAATGATCGGGCTATCGCCAACACGTCCAAATTGTTTATTCGTCATACCGCCGGTACTTGTAGCAGCAGCAAGGTTTCCATTTACATCACAAGCAACCGCTCCTACCGTTCCAAATTTTTTATCCCTGTCCTCCGAAGCTTCCCCCTTCGTTAAAACTCCGGTGGATGAATCAGCGGAGGAGGAGTCCGGATCAACACTATGATCCAATGCTGTCTTATTGTCTTTTTTTGTTTTAAGCAATTGCTTATACCGGAATTCAGAATAAAAATATTCATCCGGTTCAAATGCTATTCCGTTTTGCTTTGCAAATTCTTCGGCACCTTTTCCGATCAAAAAAACATGTTCGCTTTTCTTCATCACTGTGTAAGCAAGTTCGATCGGGTTTTTGACATTGCAGATCGCTGCAACAGCTCCGGCCGACAGATCTTTTCCATCCATTATTGATGCATCCATTTCATGTGTCTCTGTATTTGTAAACACAGATCCTTTTCCTGCATTGAATAAAATGTTATTCTCCAATTCCATTACTGCCGCTTTAACAGCATCCAATGCATTCCCCTTTTTTTCCAGTATCCTGTATCCGGCATCCAGAGCTTCATTTAATGCTTTGAAGTAAGCAGCTTCTTTCTCTGGGGTCATACTTCTTTTTGAGATAGTTCCAGCGCCGCCATGAATTGCTATTGTGAATTTTGCCATCTTATGTTATTAGTTGAAATATATAAATAGTTGAAGGGTTCATTCAAATGCTTATTTTTATTCTGCCGCCTGGCCTCCCCTCAAATAAACCCCTATTCCGCTTTCCTTCTCCTTTTGGAGAAGGTGTCCGCCAAAGGCGGACGGATGAGGCAGAGATGAGAAAGAGAGGTGAGGCGTCGAAATTAGCTATTTTACCTTTTGATATGGCCACCACCTGGAAAGACATCACCAAAAAGAAACTCACACAAAGCGATTGGTCGCTGCTTGTAGCTAACCTGTTGCCTGTAGTCGGTGTTTGGTTTTTAAACTGGAGTGCACAGGAAGTTTTCCTTGTTTATTGCTTCGAGACCATTATCATTGGCTTTTTTGCTCTTGTGAAAATGCTGATCACCGGTCTCATAAAAAAGAACGACGAGTGGCAAACTACCGGGGGTTCTACAATAAAGCAACCCTTCTGGTTTTTTATGTTCTTCTTTTTGATCCATTATGGATTTTTCGTCGCTATTCAAATGGGAATCTTCTTTGCAGTCTCTGGTCTTGGCGATCAATACGGAATTACTTTTTATAATTTCTTTTCCAAATGGCCTTCTATGCTCACAAATGAAGCCTATATCATGCTCGGGGTTTTTATTGTGAGTTACGGCTTCAGACTTACATCAGATTTTATTTTAACCGGAGATTATAAGACCTCATCATTGGGTTATCTTATGTTTCAACCTTATGGAAGAATTTTTGTTCAACAGGTAACTGTTATTATCGGCAGCATGTTCCTCTCTTTTGGTGCCGGCAAAATATTCATCCTCGTGTTTGCATTAATAAAAATTTTCTTCGAGGTCTTTATTGACTTTGACCTTCTAATTAAAAAAGCTGCAAAAGGAGAATTAAAATCTTCAGATGAAGAAAAGATTGGTTGAATAAGTTGATTTGTGCGTTGGCAAGCCCCTTTAGGGGTTTGGGGTTTGGGGCTCAGGAGAGGAGTAACTCACATTCTCTTAAAAGTTTTTCCTTGTCAACTATAGCTGTCCCCACTTCTTCACAAACCAAACCACCGGCAATATTGGCGATCTCTGCCATCAGGTGTGCATTTTTTGTTGCAGCATATACCATTGCAGCAACAGCTATCACAGTATCGCCGGCGCCTGATACATCAGCTACATTTCGCAAATGACTTGGAATGATCGCTGCATTTTGTAATTGCTGGTAAAAGATCCCTTTCTCAGATAAGGTGATCAATGAAACTTTATGCTGCAATTGTTTATAAAGTTGTTCATGAATATTTCTTAGCTGATAAATATCAATAGTTTCAAGCACCAGGTTCAACCCTTCCTGTACCTCTTTCATATTCGGTTTGAAAATATCAACATTCTTATAATTGAAAAAATTCTTTCTTTTTGGATCAACAGCAGTAATTACACCCGACGCTCTGCATAAAGCAATAGCTTGTTCAATTACATTTTCTGTCAACACACCTTTATTATAATCTTCGAATATCAAAATATCAGGATCCTCATGTTCAATAAAGCTGGAGATCTGTTTTAGCAACGCTGTTTCCTCTTCCTTGTTGAGATCATCAGTTATCTCGGCATCAAATCTCAGCATTTGCTGATTTCGGCTGATGATCCTTGTTTTATTTGTAGTTTTTCGTTTAACACTTTTTATTAAGCCAGTTGTATCGATCAGGCTTTCTTTCAGCAACTGCTCTAACTGGGCAGCTTCATCATCATCACCGGTAACACCAAGCATAAAAACTTTTGCGCCAAGACTGCTGCAGTTAATTGCAACATTACCTGCTCCTCCTATACGCTGTTCTTTATGATGCAATGAAACGATCGGCACAGGAGCCTCCGGTGAGATCCTGTCCACCTTTCCCCATATGTAGGTATCGAGCATCACGTCACCGATCACTCCAATTTTCAGGGAATTAAAATCATTGAATAATTCTTCACACTCTGACATTTCATTTAGTTATTTATTAAATATCCGGCTTTATTTTCTACCAGCATAAAATTACGGGTTAAACCAACATTATTTTCCTGCCTGAGCCAGCAAATAATTATTTATACATTTGTTTACAAAGCATAAAGAAATTATGGCTCCTGCATCTATTTTAGAAAAGATCTATTCTCTAACCGGCATCATTGAAAAAACAAATCAATGGAAAAAAGAAGGAAAGAAAATTGTTTTTACCAATGGCGTTTTTGACCTTCTGCACAAAGGACATATTTTTTCACTTACACAAGCTGCTAAAGAAGGAGATATTTTAGTTATTGGATTAAATTCCGATGGTTCGGTAAGAAGATTAAAGGGAGATAGCCGACCGATCAATGACCAGGATTCACGGGCATTACTTCTTGCCGCTTTATCCATGGTTGATGCAGTTGTGATCTTTGAAGAAGACACACCTCTCAAACTCATTACTTCTATCTTACCCGGTGTTTTAGTAAAAGGCGGCGATTATACAATTGATGAAATTGCCGGCGCAAAAGAAGTAATTGCCAATGGTGGAAAAGTAGTCATCAATCCCATCCTTGATGGATTTTCAACTACTGCGATCATCAAGGCAATTTCTCAATAAGCTCTTCTCCTTCGTTTCTTTTTTTCCTGGTCGCTACTGCAATATAATAAAGAGGAATTCCAGCCAGTGCAATTATCAACCCCGGCCAGGTGAACTGAGGTTTATAAACTATTAATAAAACGCAAAATGCAATCCCCATTATAACATAGAGTGCCGGTAATACCGGGTAGCCAAATGACTTGTATGGTCTTTCTGCATCAGGTCGTTTTTTTCTAAGAATAAAAATTCCAATGATCGTCATCACATAAAAGATCACTACCACAAAAGAGATCATATCCAGTAATTGGCCATACTTTCCACTCACACTCCATGCACAGGCAATTAAGCATTGGAACCATAATGCCCATTGTGGTACGGCAAATTTGTTAAGCGTACTTGCAGGCTTAAAAAATAATCCATCTTTTGCCATTGTATAGTACACTCTTGCTCCCGCCAATATCAATCCGTTATTACACCCAAATGTTGAGATCATGATCATTAAAGCGATCACAACTGTTCCCAATGGACCGAAAATAACTTTTGATGCTTCTACCGCTACCCTGTCTTTTTCAGCTGATGCAATTTCATTTAGCGGTAATACTGCCGTGTACATAACATTTGTCGTTACATAAATTATTGTAACGATCAATGTGCCGAAGAAAAGTGCCAGGCCAATATTTCGTTTTGGGTTTTTTATTTCACCTGCAATAAAGGTTACGTTATTCCATGCGTCACTACTAAAAATAGAACCAACCATAGCCGCAGCTATAGCACCCAGAATTGCAGTTCCGATCAATGGCGTAAAAGTTGACTGTCCATCGGCGCTTACAGAAAGATTTCTTATTTGCCATGCGTCTGTCCAGTTAGCATCCCACACATCTCCTTTCATCATGATCAATCCAAAAATAATAAGCCCGAATAAGCTTAGTAGTTTGGTTACAGTAAACGTTGTTTGAATAAACTTACCTCCTTTTACTCCCAACGTGTTTATAAAAGTGAGAAATATGATCAATGCAATTGATACCAGCTGTGCAGGCGAAATTTTAAGACTGCCAATCGTAAAGGCAACAAGGTCTTCGCTTACTTGTGGTAAGAGGTATGCAAGGAATTTCGAAAAGGCCACACCGACCGCTGCAATGGTGGCGGTTTGTATCACTGCAAAAAAACTCCAGCCATATAGAAACCCGGCTAATGGATTATACGCTTCTTTTAAATAAACATACTGACCTCCTGCTTTGGGATACATGCCACTTAACTCACCATAGCTTACCGCAGCTGAAATGGTCATAAATCCTGTTATAAGCCACACTACTATCAGCCACCCTGCAGAACCCACATTGCGTGTAATATCAGCGCCTACAATAAAAATACCGGAACCGATCATTGAACCTGCAACGATCATTGTTGCATCTAAAAGACCGAATGATTTTTTGAAGTCGGGTTGTTGTTCTGCCATAGTGTTGGTTTGGTTTTCAAGATAAGTATTTCAGTTTATAGAAAGAAAAACTCCTTTCATTCATGAAAGGAGCACAATAATTAGTTAATAACTCAAGCAAAATTATTTCTTTTTACCATAAAATGCGTTCAGCCCTTTCAATAACTCTAATGTCACATTGTAGGCTGTATCAGTATAATAAAACAATCCGGGTTCGCGGGCAATTATGTAAGAGTATTTTTTGTCCTTATTGAATTCTTTGCAATAATTTTTTATTAGCGTAACTATTTCCTGCTGCTTACTCATAAAAAAGGTCTGGTATTTCTGATTAAGTTCAGATGTTCTGTTCTTGATCTCCGCATCCATTTGGGCTAATTCATTGCCAAGTGAATCTTTTTGCCGGGGAGATAAATTAGCACTCTGTGCCTGTAATTTTTGATAATAAGATTGAAAACCATTTCTCATCTGGGTGATAGTATCATTAATACCAGCTTCTCTTTTCACCACTTCAGCCTGCACTTGTTTCCACAAAACGAAATTTGCTTCTATAGAATCCATATCAAAATAGGCCACAGGTGTATGTTGCCATTGAGAGGCAGTGTCAGGTTTTGTTCGAGTGGATACAACAGAAGTTGCATTATCCTTCTTATTAAAAAAGAGAAAAAATAAAATTGCTACACCGATCAATAAGATAATGTTGAGAGCTAGTAAACCTTTATTCATGCAAGTTTTTTGGCAAGTTAATCAAAGCCTTCAGGGCAAATATACTCATTCGGGTCACTTTAGGAAACAGTTAACTTATCACGGATTTCAGGATTAATATAGGATTTCGCGGATTAATTTCGCATCAATCTCAATTAAAAAGGAGCAGCTAGCTGCTCCTTGATTATTTTCCGTGAAATCCATTTGAATCTGTGTAATCCGTGATTATTATTCTTCTTCATCAAAAGTCATCGCCTCCCTGGTTGTTTGCAGCAATTCATATTCTTCTTTGCTACCAACGATCATGTTCTCAAATTCACGCAAACCTGTACCAGCAGGGATCGGGTGACCAGTGATAACGTTCTCTTTCAATCCGAGCATTTCATCAGTTTTACCATGTATAGCCGCTGAAGAAAGAACTTTAGTTGTTTCCTGGAACGATGCTGCAGATATCCAGCTTTGTACGCCAAGAGATGCTTTGGTGATACCAAGCAATATTGGAGCCGATGTAGCAGGATTTGCATCACGGAATTCAACAAGCTTTTTATCATTTCTGCGAAGAATTGAATTTTCTTCTCTTACTTCACGTAAACTTACGATCTGACCCGCATCGAAGTTTGCCTGACTCACCTGTTTCAGTCACGATCTTTCTTATCAAATATCCAATCATTCTCTTCGATGAAATTCAAATTTGTCAACCAGATCTTCTTCAAGGAATTTAGTATCACCCGGATCAACAATGCTTACTTTACGCATCATCTGGCGAACAATTACTTCAATATGTTTGTCATTGATCTTTACACCCTGTAAACGATAAACTTCCTGGATTTCATTTACAACATATTCCTGTACTGCAAATGGTCCTTTGATTGAAAGAATATCGCTGTGGCGAAGTCTGACCATCAGATAATGATGAACCAGCTTTTACGAAGTCACCATCCTGAACAAGGATCTGTCTTGTCAAGTGGAACAAGATATTTTTTCATGTACACCATCTTTTGCTTCAACGATGATCTCACGGTTACCACGTTTGATAGCTCCCAAAGAAACCACACCATCAATTTCAGAAACAATAGCAGGGTTACTCGGATTACTTGCTTCAAACAATTCGGTTACTCTTGGAAGACCACCGGTGATATCACGCAGCTTACCAAGGATCCTTGGAATCTTCACCAATTACCTGTCCGGCTTTTACTTCATCACCTTCTTCTATCACAATATGTGATACCAACAGGAAAGTTGTATGATTTATGTTCTCTTTCCTTCAACAATTAATTGAAGGGATCTTTGTTTTATCTCTTGTTTCAATAACTACTTTCTCGCGGTGACCGTTTGCTCATCAGATTCTTCACGGTAAGTAATACCTTCGATAACGTTATCAAATTTAATAGTACCTGCGATCTCAGCAATGATTACGTTATTGAACGGATCCCATGCACAGATTATATCTCCTTTGCTTACTTTCTGACCATCTTTTACATTCAATGTAGCACCATAAGGAATGTTATTAGTGATCAATAAACGATCATTCTTCACATCCATAATTCTCAATCTCACCTGAACGTCCGATAACTACCTGATCTCTTTCCTCCATCGTTGTTTTCGATCATAACAGTTCGCAAACCATCAAACTGAACAGTACCATCGAATTTCGCAAGTCAATGTAGATTCAACAGCTGCAGAACCGGCAACACCACCCACGTGGAATGTACGAAGTGTAAGCTGTGTACCCGGCTCACCAATTGACTGTGCAGCAATAATACCAACAGCATCACCTTTCTGAGCCAGACTACCGGTAGCAAGGTTTCTTCCATAACATTTTGCACAAACATCCTCGTTTGCTTTCACAGGTAAGTACTGAACGGATCTCAACTGTTTCAATACCGACATTCTTCAATACGTTTTGCAATTTCTTCATGTAATCTCTTCACCTGCATGCAACAATCAGTTCATCAGTTAACGGATGATAAACATCATGCAATGATGTACGTCCAAGAATACTGATCGTATCAATGATTCAACAACATCTTCATTATCTTTTAATGCACTGATTGCAATACCACGCAAGTGTTCCGCAATCTTCTTCAGTTATTACAACATCCTGTGCAACGTCAACCAGACGACGTGTCAGGTAACCTGCATCAGCTGTTTTCAACGCTGTATCGGCAAGACCTTTACGGGCACCGTGTGTAGAGATAAAGTATTCCAATACATTCAAACCTTCTTTGAAGTTGGAAAGAATTGGGTTCTCAATAATCTCACTACCTGTATGAACCTGATTTTCTTGGTTTAGCCATCAAACCTCTCATACCAGCAAGCTGTTTGATCTGTTCTTGCAACCACGGGCACCTGAATCAAGCATCATGTAAACAGAGTTGAATCCCTGCTTATCGGCAGCTCATTTCACGGATCAATGTTTCAGTGATACGTGGTATCGACACGTGTCCAGATATCAATGATCTGGTTGTAACGTTCGTTGTTGGTGATGAAACCCATGTTGTAGTTATCCCACACTTCATCTACTTCACCTTTAGCCTTGTCAACCAATTCTTCTTTTGATATCAGGAATGATAAGATCATCAAGATTAAATGACAATCCACCCTGGAATGCCATACGGAATCCAAGCTCTTTAATATCATCAAGGAACTTAGCTGTCTTTGGAACATCTGTGATCTTCAATAATATCACCAATGATCTCACGAAGATTCTTTTTTGTCAACAAGTTCATTGATATAACCAACTTCTTCTGGAACATACCTGGTTAAACAATACACGACCAACAGTAGTTTCAATCATTTTAGTTACAATTTCACCATTCTCTCTTACACGTGAACTTTTACTTTAATCCATGCATGCAAGTCAACGATCTTCTTCATTATAAGCAATGATTACTTCTTCAGGACAATAAAATGTTCATTCCTTCACCTCTTACTTTTTCAGTTGTCAGTAGTCTTCTTTCCTTTGGTAATGATAATACAGACCCAAGTACCATGTCCTGTGAAGGAACGGTGATCGGCGCACCATTTGCAGGGTTCAGGATATTATGTGATGCAAGCATCAACAACTGTGCTTCAAGAATTGCAGCATTGCTCAATGGAACGTGAACAGCCATCTGGTCACCGTCAAAGTCGGCGTTGAACGCTGTACAAACCAACGGGTGCAGCTGAATCGCTTTTCCTTCAATCAATTTTGGCTGGAAAGCCTGGATACGATAGACGGTGAAGTGTTGGAGCACGGTTAAGCAATACCGGATGTCCTTTCAAAACATTTTCAAGGATATCCCAAACAACTGGCTTCTTTTCTGTCAACTAATTTTCTTGGCAGATCTTTACTGTTTTTACAATACCTCTTTCAATCAGTTTACGGATGATAAATGGTTTGAATAATTCAGCAGCCATATCTTTTGGCAAACCGCATTCATGCAATTTCAATTCAGGACCAACAACAATTACAGAACGAGCAGAATAGTCAACACGTTTACCCAAGCAAGTTCTGACGGAAACGTCCTTGCTTTCCTTTCAATACATCACTGAATGATTTCAATGCACGGCCACCTTCTGCTTTTACAGCATTTGATTTTCTTGAGTTATCAAACAATGAATCAACAGCTTCCTGCAACATCCGTTTTTCATTACGAAGAATAACTTCAGGAGCTTTGATCTCCAATAATCTTTTCAAACGGTTGTTACGGATGATTACACGGCGGTAAAGATCATTCAGATCAGAAGTTGCAAAACGACCACCATCCAGTGGAACAAGCGGACGCAGTTCTGGTGGAATAACCGGAATATATTGCATAATCATCCATTCAGGACGATTTTCAATTCTTGTATTAGCATCACGGAAAGCTTCAACAACACTCAAACGTTTTAATGCTTCAGTTTTACGTTGCTGTGAAGTTTCAGTTGCTGCTGCGTGACGAAGATCAAATGATAATTCATCAAGATCAATACGTTGCAACAGATCATGCAACTGCTTCAGCACCCATCTTCGCAATAAATTTATTCGGATCATCATCAGCCAGATATTGGTTTTCTTTTGGAAGTGTCTCAAGAATATCAAGGTATTCTTCTTCTGTGAGAAGATCACCGATAATTAAGACCTTTATCAGCACTGAATACCTGGCTTGAATCACTACATATCTTTCGTAGTAAATAATCATATCTAGTTTCTTAGTAGGTAAGACCAAGCAAGTAACCGATTTTATTTGGCAATGAACGGAAATACCAGATATGAACAACAGGCACAACCAGTTTGATGTGTCCCATACGTTCACGACGTACTTTTTTCTCTGTTACTTCAACACCACAACGGTCACAAACAATTCCTTTGTAACGGATACGTTTGTATTTACCGCAATGCACATTCGTAATCTTTTACCGGACCAAAAATTCTTTCGCAAAACAAACCATCACGTTCAGGTTTGTAAGTACGGTAGTTGATGGTTTCAGGTTTTAACACTTCACCACTTGACTTCGTTCAAGAATATCTTCAGGAGAAGCAAGCCTGATTGTAATTTTTGAGAAAGTTGCTTTTGGACTTTTATCTCTTTTCTTGACATGCCATATTTCTTGTTAGTTTTAATGATTTTAGTTAAGGTTCAATAGTTATCTGCAGTTGCATCGCAATCTTTTACGTTCTATACCTATCACCATTCACAACTCAATCATTATTCGAATTTGAGATCAAGACCAAGCCTCTCAGTTCATGCACCAATACATTGAATGATTCAGGAATACCCGGCTCTTGGAATGTTTCACCTTTTACAATTGCTTCGTATGTTTTTGCACGGCCAATGACATCATCCGATTTCACTGTAAGCAATTCCTGTAAGATGTTTGAAGCACCATAATGCTTCAAGTGCCCAAACTTCCATTTCACCAAAACGCTGACCACCAAACTGTGCTTTACCACCCAAGCGGCTGCTGTGTAATAAGACAGTATGGTCCGATTGAACGGGCATGCATCTTATCATCAACCATGTGGCCAAGTTTCAGCATATAGATAACACCAACTGTTGCTTGCTGATCGAAACGATCTCCGGTTCCACCATCATACAGATAAGTATGTCCAAACTCTGGAAGACCTGCTTTCTTGCAATATATTCATCGATCTCGTCAACAGTTGCACCATCAAAAATTGGTGTTGCAAATTTCATCCCAAGTTTTTCACCAGCCCATCCAAGAACAGTTTCATAAATCTGACCAAGGTTCATACGGGAAGGTACACCCAAGCGGATTCAATACGATATCAACCGGTGTTCCGTCTTCAAGGAAAGGCATATCTTCATGCACGAACGATCTTCGCAACAATACCTTTGTTACCGTGACGACCAGCCATCTTATCTCCCACTTTCAACTTACGTTTTTTAGCAATATAAACTTTTGCAAGTTTCAATACACCTGCAGGTAATTCATCACCAATGGTGATATTGAATTTCTCTCGTTTATAACGACCCAATTCTTCATTGAACTTAATATTATAGTTGTGAAGAAGTGTATTGATCAGTTCATTCGTTTTCTTTATCACCAGTCCATCCGATAGGATTTACGTTCTGATAATCGACATCGCTGCAAGATTCTTTTGAGTGAACTTTGCACCCTTTAGCAATCAGCACTTCACCAAAATTATTGGTAACACCTGTAGAAGTTTTATCTTTCAACAAGTACTGACAGTTTGTCAATCAACACTTCTTTAAGATCAGTTTCATTCTTCTCATGTATCTTTCTCAATTTTATCAAGTAGCTGCTTTCTCACTGACTTTTGCATTCTTATCTTTCTTAGCTCGCTGGAAAAGTTTCTTATCAATCACAACACCTTCCACACCACTCGGAGCTTTCAATGAAGCATCTTTTACATCACCGGCTTTATCACCAAAGATTGCACGTAAGAAGTTTTTCTTCAGGAGTAGGATCAGTTTCTCCTTTTGGTGTGATCTTACCAATCAGGATATCACCTTCTTTTACCTCTGCACCAATGCGGATGATACCATTTTCATCAAGATCTTTTGTTGCTTCTTCACTAACGTTTGGAATATCCGCTGTTAATTCTTCTTCACCCAATTTTGTATCACGTACTTCCAGTTCATATTCATCAATATGAACAGAAGTAAACATATCTTCACGAACCACTTTTTCACTGATAACAATCGCATCCTCAAAGTTGTAACCTTTCCATGGCATGAATGCCACTTTCAGGTTTCTACCCAATGCTAATTCACCATCTTTGGTTGCATATCCTTCAGATAAGAACTCGTCCTTTTTTAACTTTCTGTCCTTTCTTAACAACAGGCTTAAGGTTGATACAAGTATTCTGGTTTGTTTTGCTGAACTTGGTAAGTTTATAAATTTTAAGATCATCTTCAAAACTTACAAGCTGTTCATCTTCATCTCTGTTCATAACGAACATGAATTTCATTTGCATCAACATATTCAACCACACCATCACCTTCAGCATTGAATCTGAATATCGTGCATCACGAGCAGCTTTACCTTCAAGACCTGTTCCTACAATCGGAGCTTCAGGACGTAATAAGCGGAACAGCCTGACGTTGCATGTTCGATCCCATCAGTGCACGGTTGGCATCATCATGTTCAAGGAACGGAATCAATGAAGCACTCAAACCAACAATCTGGTTTGGAGCAACGTCCATATATTCTACATCGTTCTTATCAAGAATCGGGAAATCACCTGTCTGACGGCTTACAACTTTTTCCTCTATGAAATTTCCTTTTTCATCAAGTGGTGAATTTGCCTGAGCAATCTTTGCACTATCTTCTTCTTCAGCACTTAAGAAAGTAAGTTTCTTCATATCTCACTTTACCGTCTTCAACTTTACGGTAAGGTGTTTCAATAAAGCCCATCTCATTGATCTTAGCATAAACACAAAGCGAAGAAATCAAGACCAATGTTTGGTCCTTCTGGAGTTTCAATCGTACACAAACGACCATAGTGAGAATAGTGAACGTCACGAACCTCGAAACCTGCTCTTTCCCGGCTTAAACCACCTGGCCCAAGTGCTGAGATACGACGCTTGTGCGTGATCTCAGCCAATGGATTTGTCTGATCCAGGAACTGTGACAACTGTGATGTTCCAAAGAATGAATTGATAACAGATGAAAGTGTTCTTGCATTGATCAGATCAACTGGTGTAAACACCTCGTTATCTCTAACGTTCATTCTTTCACGAATGGTACGGGCCATACGTGCAAGACCAACACCAAACTGAGCATACAATTGCTCACCTACTGTACGTACACGACGGTTGCTCAGGTGATCAATATCATCAATCTCTGCTTTACCATTGGTTAAGTCGAACAAGATATTTGATGATCTCGATGATATCTTCTTTTGTCAATGTCTTTTGTTTCAAGCTGGATGTCAAGATCCAAGTTTGCGGTTGATTTTATAACGACCAACTTCACCAAGATCATAACGCTTATCGCAGAAGAATAATTTATCAATGATACCACGGGCAGTTTCATCATCAGGCGGATCAGCACCACGCAACTGACGGTAGATATGCTGAACAGCTTCTATTTCAGTGTTCGAAGTATCTTTATTCAGCGTATTATAAATGATCGCATAATCGCCACCCACATCTTCTTTCTGAATGAACACACTCTTCACGTCCATTTCAGTGATCATGTCGATCGCTTCTTCATCAAGAACTGTATCACGTTCAAGAATGATTTCATTTCTTTCAATAGAAACAACTTCACCGGTATCTTCATCAACGAAATCTTCAACCCAGGTTCTCAATACACGTGCAGCTAAGCGTCGTGCCTACATATTTTGATAAGGTTTTTTTATCAGCTTTCACTTCATCAGCCATTCCGAATAATTCCAGAATGTCTTTATCAGTTTCAAAACCGATAGCACGAAGAAGTGTAGTTACCGGGAATTTTTTCTTACGGTCGATGTATGCATACATCACGTTGTTGATGTCAGTTGCAAATTCCATCCATGCTCCTTTGAAAGGAATTACTCTTGCAGAATAGATTTTTGTTCCATTTGGATGAACAGACTGACCAAAGAATACACCAGGTGAACGGTGTAACTGGGAAACAACAACACGTTCAGCACCATTGATAACAAAAGTACCTCTTGGTGTCATGTAAGGAATGTTACCCAGGAACACATCCTGAACGATGGTTTCGAAATCTACGTGTTCCTCATCATTACAGCTCAAACGCAGTTTGGCTTTTAGAGGAACAGCGTAAGTCAATCCTCTTTCCATACACTCTTCAATGGTGTAACGTGGAGGATCAATAAAATAATCAAGGAATTCCAGCACGAAAATGTTGCGTGTATCAGTGATCGGAAAATTTTCCTTGAACACCCTGAACAAACCTTCATTGTTTCTTTTGTCCGGAGTTGTTTCCAACTGGAAAAATTCTTTGAAGGATTGCGATCTGGATGTCGAGCAAGTCAGGGGCATCTGCGAGATGTTTGATTTTACCGAAATCTACCCTGTGATTCATTTTTGTTGAAGACATATCTGTAAAACCGGTTTTTTAGTTTTTCTGACGGGGACACAAATCACATTCGGGCATTTTCTAACTTAAAAGAAAATCCCGTGACAATCAGCTATTTAATCATGATTTGGGCCGTCAAAATATTAGCGCTAAATAAAAAGGATGGCAAAGGTAAGGATTTAAACTTTTCAACCAAGAAAAGTTTGCTAACAAAAACCCGGCCGGAGTACCACTAAATGGGAATTTCCTGACCTCGAAAGTTCGGTTACCTTAAATCAAATTACCTCAGGTGAAATGGAGTGAATTTATAAAAGATTACCTGACTTTTTCCCGAAAAGAAAGAATAGGAATCCTGGCAGTTCTTGGTGTGATCTTATTTACTCTTTTTTTGCCAGATATACTTGCAAAAACTGCCACCGATCGACCGGTTAAGATGGATACTGCATGGATGTCGGCAGTTAAAAGGTCAGAAATAAAAGTTCAGGACTCTTCAGATGATAATTATCAAAAAAATGATAACGAAAATGTCTACGCCTTTCAATATGACAAAAGAAAAAGTAGCTCAAACGAAAACGATATCATAAAAGGTGAGCTTTTTTATTTTGATCCCAATACAATTACAGTATCTGAATGGAAGAGATTAGGATTAAAAGATAAAACAATCAAAACAATTGAAAACTATCGGAGTAAAGGCGGACGCTTTTATAAACCAGATGATCTGAAAAGAATTTATGGTCTACATGATGATGACTATGAAAGACTGAAGCCTTATATCAAAATTGGATCGAATACTCCAAAAACAAATGAGGATTTTGTTTCACCAAGACCAAAAGAGGAAATACAACCATCAAAAACCTATGCTACCTACTATTCGATCATTGATATAAACAATGCTGATACAACTGCTTTTATTTCTTTACCTGGCATTGGCAGTAAACTCGCAGTACGAATTATAACATTTAGAGAAAAGCTTGGAGGTTTTTACTCAATAGAACAAGTTGGAGAAACTTATGGTTTGCCTGATTCAACTTTTCAAAACATAAAACAATATTTGAAACTAGATAACCCTTCGGTGAAAAAGATAAATATCAATACTGCAACAGTTGATGAAATGAAAACTCATCCTTATATCAAATACAGCTTAGCTAATCCAATTGTTGTTTACAGAAATGAACATGGATCATTTTCCAGAATAGAAGACATCAAAAAAGTGATGGTTGTGACGGATGAGATCTATAAAAAAATTGAGCCATACCTTTCATTACAATAAAAAAGCTCTTCATATTGAAGAGCTTTATAAATTTATTCAGTAAAGAATTAAGCGATCTCTATCCCGATGAATCGGGATTTCGATTGCTTACGCAATCTCAACATCTGCACCAGCTTCTTTCAGCCTGTTTGCAATTTCTTCAGCTTCTACTTTAGAAATTCCTTCTTTGATGTTCTTAGGAGCTCCATCAACCAGGTCTTTTGCTTCTTTCAAACCTAAACCAGTAAGTTCTTTAACGATCTTAACTACGTTAAGTTTAGATGCACCACCGCTCTTCAACACTACATTGAATGCAGTTTTTTCTTCAACAGCTGCTGCGCCGCCACCATCACCAGCGCTAACAACTACTGCTGCAGCTGCGGGTTCGATTCCGTATTCTGATTTTAAGAAGTCAGCTAATTCCTGTACCTCTTTTACTGTTAAGGCTACAAGGCCTTCTGCTAATGCTTTTACGTCTGCCATTTGATTTAAATTTTTACCGCCTTCATAGTATTAACTCCGGCGGAGTTTAAAAAAATTGTTTTTTATAATATGCCAGTATTAAACTGACTAATTACCTAATTACTCTGCTGATGCTACTGCTACTTCACCTTTCTTCTCCGCATTATGCAGCAACGCCGCAATAACTCTCTTCGCTGGTGATTGCAACAAACCAATTACTTCACCGATCAATTCATTCTTCGTTTTGATCTTAACTAAAGATGCTAATTGATCATTACCCATGTATACATCACCATTGATGAAAGCTGCTTTTAATACAGGCATCTCACCTTTACTCTCTTTACGGAAAGAGCTAATGATCAAAGCAGGGTCTTTTGGATTTTCAGAAAACATCAATGCAGTTACTTTATGAAGTGAATCATAAACGCCAGCATAACGTTCTGCATCCAAGGATTCCATTGCTTTTTTGATCAATGTATTCTTTGCCACTTTCATTTCAACTTGTTTGTTGAAACAAGCACGGCGAAGCTTTACGATCTGTGCTACTGTTAACGATTCAGTATCGGTAACATAAAAGTTATTGTATTGAGAGAACTTGCCTTTCAGCAGTTCAATTACTTCGTTTTTTTGATCTTTAGTCATTTTTATAAATTTTGACTTCTCGAAAATTATGTTTCTTCAAAAATTCCTTTAAGGAAGTTATGGGTTTAATGAACAAATCCTTTTGTGTCAATAGAAATACCCGGGCTCATGCTGCTTGCCATGCTTACACCTCTCAGGTATGTTCCTTTAGATGAAGATGGTTTTGCTTTAATAATTGCATTCAATAACTCCTGGCTATTTTCTGCAATTTTTTCCGGCGTAAAACTTACACGACCAATTGAAGCATGAATAATTCCAGCTTTGTCGATCTTGAAAGCGATCTTACCACCTTTTACTTCATTCACTGCAGCAGCAACATCATTGCTAACCGTACCGGTTTTAGGATTTGGCATCAGGTTTCTTGGACCTAACACTTTACCAAGTTTACCGATCTTCGGCATCACTTGTGGTGTTGCAATGATAACGTCTACATCAACCCAACCACCTTCGATCTTGGTTACAAATTCATCAAGACCTACATAATCTGCACCGGCTGCTCTTGCTGCTTCTTCTTTATCGGGTGTGCAAAGCACCAATACCTTTTTTGTTTTACCTGTACCATGTGGTAATGTTACTGTACCTCGGATCGCCTGGTCTGCTTTTTTAGGATCAACTCCTAAACGGATATGCAGGTCCACAGATGCATCAAATTTGCAAGTGGTTACTTGCTTCACCAATGAAGATGCTTCTTTCAGGCTATATTGTTTAGCTCCGTCAACTTTTGACTGAACTGTTTTTCTTTTTTTACTGATAAATGCCATTGTGATTCGTTTTAATTTTTCACCGATTAATTTTCCCAGGGAGCTTTACCTTCTACTGTAATTCCCATGCTGCGTGCCGTACCAGCTACCATTTTCATGGCGCTTTCAACTGTAAAGCAGTTCAGGTCAGGCATTTTATCTTTTGCGATTGCCTCTACCTGATTCCAATTCACCTTACCAACTTTTACACGGTTAGATTCTTTTGAACCACTTTGCAATTTTGCAGCCTCGAGCAGTTGAATAGATGCAGGAGGTGTTTTGATGATAAAATCAAAACTTTTGTCTGTATAAACTGTAATTAATACGGGAAGCACTTTGCCCATTTTGTCCTGTGTGCGGGCATTGAATTGCTTGCAGAATTCCATGATATTGATACCCTTGGAACCTAAAGCAGGACCGATCGGAGGTGCAGGATTGGCCTGGCCACCCTTGCACTGAAGCTTAACAAAGCCAGAGACTTCTTTTGCCATTTCTTTTTTTGATTTATTGGTAATAGCGACCGTTCATTTCGTGAATTACTTGGTCTTCCAAATTCGTCAACTCGCAATTGCGAATATCTAAGAACTTATTTGGGCGGCAAAGATAGGGTCAATGAGGGAATTTTTTAAAGCTTTTATAAAAAATATTTTGAGCCCCATTATTCAAAATTTTGAGTTCAATTTTTAAATCTTAAAATGACTTGTGAATAAAAATAATGGCGATGAAAAAAGTATATTAATACAAATCGCTTGCTGATTGACTTATCTTCGCTGCCCAAATAGTTCTTAAAAGATGATCAGCAGAAGAAATATCCGGGTAAAAGTGATGCAGACGCTGTATAACCTGTCTACCCTTGATTCAGATATAAAACCAGGAGAACCACAAAAGATCCTCCAAAATCATTTTGACCAGACCCGCCAACTACTTGTTCACCTCACCTATTTTTTAACTGAAGTATGTCGCTACGCTGAAACAGATTCTCATCAGCGGGCAGGCAAACATCTTCCATCTTTTGAAGACCTTCATGTTAATACAAAATTATCCGGCAATAAAATATTGTGGCGGATATTGGAGGACCCATCATTTAAAGAAGCATTGGCAAAAACGAAACCTCAACTCACCATCAATAAAGACCAGCTTCGGAGAACTTATTTACGTCTGGCTGAAACTCCAGAATACAAAACCTATATCAGCAAGCAAGGCAGGGATAACAAAGAAGAAAAAGAAATACTTGAATTCGTATTGGATAAATTGATGCTGGCTGATGAAAACTTTACTTCATATATAGAAGAGAATTTTTCTAATTGGGATGACGATGGCGAAATGGTGATCCAATTGCTGGTAAACCTTTTACAAAAACCCGGCAGTGCCGATTTTAAAGAAATGATCAGTGGAGAGAAAAAAGATTTTGCGATCAATCTTTTAAAAACAGTACATGAAAAAAGCGAACACCTGCAAACACTTATTATTCCAAAACTAAAAAACTGGGACCCTGAACGAATTGCATTGCTTGATATGATATTGATGAAAATGGGAGTTGCCGAGTTTCTTTATTTTGAAACGATACCTCCGAAAGTTACCATTAATGAATATATAGACCTGGCCAAAGAATACAGCACTCCGCAAAGTGGACAGTTTGTAAATGGTATCCTTGATAACATTCATAAAGAACTTGTAGCAGAGGGTAAGATGCAAAAAGTAGATTACAAAAAAGTATAGACAATGGCGTTTCACCAATAGTTAACAACCGAAACTTTTATACTCAAAGCTTTCTCTTACATTTGCAATCTTCAAATTAAATTAAAAATGAAAAAGATCCTTATTGTACTCGCTGCCGCTATTACAATAGCATCATGTAAAGAGGCAGACAAAAAAGCCGAAGCAACAACTACTGCCACTGCTCCAACTACCAGTGAAGCAACAAGCACTGCGATTGCAACCAGCACCGCCACCGCCCCTGAACAAACTACTGTTGACACTGCTAGCTTAACAAAGGTGGAATGGCTTGATGGCAGGATAAAGATTTTGGTAAAATGAAGGAAGGCGAAAATCTTGAAGTAAGTTTTCGTTTTAAAAATACAGGTACCAAACCACTTGTTATTTCAAATGTGACTGGGCCAATGTGGATGCACCATTCCGGAAACTCCTAAAAAACCTTATGCACCAGGAGAAACAGGTGTTATCAAAGCATCTTTTAACAGTGCAGGAAAAGTAGGTAGTAATACAAAGACGTTTACCTGACTTGCAAATATTAGATCCGGAAATGACTACTTTAAAGTTTCATGTTGACGTAAAAGCAAAAAGCTGATTCATTAAAAAATAAAAAAATGTATATCTATCTATTACAAGCAAGCTCTGGTTCTTCCGGAGGTGGTATGTTTGGTGGTGGCACAACCACACTAGTTTTTATGGGAATGATCATTCTTGTTTTTTGGTTGTTTTTTATACGACCACAAACTAAAAAACAAAAAGATCAGAAAAAATTCATTGAAGATCTTCAAAGAGGAACTAAAGTGGTAACGATAGCCGGAATTCATGGCACCGTAAATAAAGTAAATGAAGACGGCACCATTAACCTGGAAGTAAGCCCGGGCAGCTATATAAAAATGGAAAAGGCTTCGATCAGTATGGAGATGACAGCTGCTATTAACAAAGCGGCAGCTACAACCGATAAAAAATAGAACCACGATTTATAGGATTTGAATTGATTAAAAGGAAATCAGGAAACTGGTTTCCTTTTTTTATTTATCTCATTATCGAACATCTTCATAACTTTCCTCATAATCTTTCTCAATCCTATTAATCATGATTCTACGTGTTGGTCTTACAGGTGGTATCGGCAGTGGCAAGAGTACAGTTGCACAAATCTTTGAAGTGCTTGGTATTCCCGTTTACTATGCAGATATAGCTGCCAAAAAAATAATGAATGAGGATGAAGGGTTAAGATCGGCTATCACAAATATTTTTGGTAAGCAAGCATACGCAAATAATAATCTTGATCGCAAGTATATTTCTTCAATAGTATTTTCCGATCCTGCTAAACTTCAGCAGTTAAATGCATTGGTTCATCCTGCCACAAAAAAAGATGGAGAAGCATGGATGCAACGACAAACAAGTCCTTATGCAATTCATGAAGCAGCATTAATATTTGAAGCAAAAGTTTCTGACCGGCTTGATTATGTGATCGGGGTTTCATCCCCAATAGAATTAAGAATAAAAAGAGCAATGGAAAGAGATAAAGTAAGTCGCGAAGAAGTTTTAAAACGAATGGAGCACCAACTTGATGAAGAATTAAAAATGAGCAAATGTGACTTCGTGCTAATAAATGATGAGCATCAACTGTTGATTCCGCAGGTACTTGAACTACATGAAAAACTGATAGGCTTATCAAAAACAAAAAAATGATGGATAAATTCCCGCATTGGGTTGATCATATCATTGCTTTTGTTTTTTGTATTGCCCTTCCGTTTTATGCCGCCCGGCAAAGAACAAAAGGAACAGCACTGATTCATTTCAGCAGTGATCAAAAAAAACAAATTTATATCTCAGGCAGTTTCTCGCTTTTTGTAATGGGTGCCGTTGTTGTATCTGTATGGCTGATCTTCAGCAGACCATTAGCCGAGTTAGGATTAACGCAACCGGGAAACTTTCGATCATGGTGGTGGCTTGCAATTATTTTTATACTTGTTTATTTAATGGATACAGTTATAACGCTTTCATCAAAAAAGAGCATTGATGAAACGGTTGATAATTGGAAAAAAAGAACTCCATTTTTACCAACAAAAAATAGTGAGCTGCCGGAGTATTTTCTATTGTGCTTCAGCGCCGGGATCTTTGAAGAAATTGTTTATCGCGGTTATCTTATCAATTATTGCTGGTATTTATTTAATGGATCCAATTACCAGCAAATGATCGCCGTTGTACTGCCAGCACTGGCATTCAGCATTGCACATTTTTACCAGGGAGCAAAAGCTGTTTTAAAAATATTTTTTTTAGCAGTATTCTTTGGATACCTCTTTATCTATTCAGGTTCGTTATTGATCGTTATGATCCTGCATTTTCTTGTTGATGCTGTTGGCGGATTGCTAACAATAAAATACATGAAGGAGAACGTTCGACAACCTGACGATGAAAATAATTTTTTGTAACAACAGGATTATTATTCACCGGCTACAACCGCTACAATGCGTAAAGGTCCGCCGCTTCCACCTTTTATTTTCATGGGCAATGCTATTATGAATGCGCCTTTTACCGGGAGCTTATCAAGATTGGCGACATTTTCAAAACCGGGAATATTTTGTTCATATAAAACTTGATGCGTCTTAAAATCTTTTGACTGGCCATAATCAACACTTGCAACATCTAATCCTATTGCTTTTATTTTTCTATTTTTTATCAGCCATTCAGCAGCAGATGGATCAATACCGGGAAAATGAAGTTTTGCAACTGCATCCGCTCCTCTTTCGTCGGTACCCAAATATTTTTTTGCATCTGGATAAAAGGAACCATATCCTGTACGAAATAAAATAATAATATCGTCCGGCAGTTTCCCATTAGTTTTTTCCCATGCTTCGATATCAGCGATGGTGACCAGGTAATCAGCATTCCTCAATGCATTTTTTGAAACATCAATAACTACAGCGTCGCCAGTCAATCGATCCAATGGAATTTGATCTGTGCTCCATTTTCCTTTTGCAAAATGAGATGGTGCATCAAGATGAGTTCCTCCATGTTCTGCTGCACAATAATTGTATGCTTCATAATAAAATCCTGCTGAAGTAACTCCGTTAAATGCAGTGTCCAATTTAAACCCGTTTGCAGTAGGCCAATAAAGGGTTTTATCAGAAAAATCATAAGAAAGATCGATCCATTTCCCTTCGGAAAGTTCTTCAGCAATTGATTCATCCTTTTCTTTACAGGAAATACAAAAAACAAGCAGGAAAATTAAAAGCCATTTCATGTTAAAAAGTTTTGATTGTCTAATTTAAGTAATAATAATTGTGTTGAATGGCAATCAGATTGGGTTTTAGACATCGTAACTTTAAGAGGTAAGTATAGTTCAAATGAAACTCCTGGTGCTTTTTGGTACTATTTTTCTCTTTGGATGGTTAGGAAGCAATCCCAAAAAACCATCTGGAAAATCTACGCAAAAGACAATAACATTAAACGACACTATTTATTTCACCAGTCAAATTCAGCCAATTCTTGTAAAGAATTGTTCTCCTTGTCATTTCACCGGAGGTAAAATGTATGAAAGGATGCCCTTTGATAAAGACACTACCATCATCAATCATGAAGCGGGAATATTACGCAGAATAAAAGGAGAAGAAAACCTGATCATCAAAACTTTTATTCAGGAAAATAAAAAAGGCTCATGAAGAATGAGCCTTTAAAATAATATCGTTTAATAATTATTTCAATTTCCCCAACGCTTCTTTTATCCTCTCCATGCTGTCTTCAATTTTTTCCATGCTATTTGCAAAAGAAATGCGAATACAATTCGGTTCACCAAATGCATCACCCGTTACAGAAGAAACATGTGCCGTATTGAGTAAGTACATACAAAGATCATCAGCATCCTTGATCAATATTTTCTCCGTTAGATCTTCCGAAATAATACTTCACATCCGGGAAAATATAAAATGCACCATCAGGTTCAGCACAGTATGCACCGGGAATATCTTTTAATAATTCAAGAATACTTTTGCTGCTTCGTGTAAACTCTTTTACCATTTCCATGGACGGACGCAGATCAGTGGTTAACGCAGTAACAGCTGCCTTTGTGTAATAGAATTTGCGCCACTGGTAAATTGTCCCTGTATTTTTTCACAGGCTTTTGCAACGATCGGATTCGCAGCAATATAACCCAGACGCCAGCCCGTCATCGCAAATCCTTTGCTCAAACCATTTACAATGATCACCCTGTCTTTTATATCTTCAAATTGTGCAATGCTTTCATGCTTGCCAACAAAATTGATGTATTCATATATTTCATCAGAAATAATAAAATGCCGGGATGTTTTCTAAATACATCTGCCAATGCTTTCAATTCTTCTTTGCTATAAACAGAGCCACTGGGATTGCAGGGAGAAGAAAACAAAAACACTTTTGATCTTTCGGTGTAATCGCTGTCTTCCAATTGCTGCGCAGTGATTTTAAATCCCTTTTCAATGGTGGTCTTAGATTTCCAGGACTATTCCTCTTGCAATTTTTACCAGTTCAGAATAAGTAACCCAGAAAGGAGTTGGAATGATCACTTCATCACCTTCATCCACCAATGCAAGAATTGCATTGGCAAGACTTTGCTTGGCACCGGTTGAAACAACAATATTTTCTGGCTTATAATCAAGGTTATTATCTCTTTTAAATTTGTGACAAATTGCTTCCCGCAGATCAGGATAACCGGCAACCGGCGTATAGTGACTCCAGTTATCATGAATTGCTTTTATCGCAGCATCTTTAATATGCTGTGGTGTATCAAAGTCGGGTTCACCCAGACTCAGGTCGATCACATCAATACCTTTTGCTCTGAGTTCACGGCCCAGTTTGGCCATCTTTAATGTTTCAGGTTCGGCAAAACGATCTAATAAAGAAGATAACTGCACGGGTTCTACAATTGCTTGCATTAATAAATTTATTTATGAATAGACAAAAATACTTATTTAGAAGGACTAACACCTGTTTACTGTGTATAATTAAATCGAAATTTAGAAAGATCAGGAATCCGATTCTTTTTTCTCGTTTCAATTCAAGATCATAGATCACCTGCCCAAGATGTTTCATAAATGGGAAACCAACTTCATCATAATCATATTTATCATCATTGAAAATGCCATCGCTGTTGCAATGAATAACGGCACTCAACATGAATTCAACATTGTTATTAAAGTCGGCGATATAAGCAGCATCTATCAAAAATCCGTAAGCATCCCCTACTTTATTAAAAATGCGGATGTCCGTCTTTGCATTGGTGTTTTTTCAGCACCGTATATTAAAAATTTTACATAAGTATCCCAATAGTTTTCCCGGTCATAAAAAGGAAATTTAGATTCAAGCGGGATCATTGACATGTATTTTCTTAAAAACTCATAATCATCTTTTGTAAGATTGAATCGTTGCTGCTTTCGAAACCGTTTCCGGGAAACATTACACTCCGAACAATATTGTGTAAGTCTTCAATGACATCCTGTTCTTTTTTGAGAAATCAAAAGGCTCATTGATCAACTGGCTGCTTCGATAAAAACCATTTCCCATTTTAGTGTTTCGTTCTGCATAAATCAGCTGGCTTGCTTCCATGGCTTTTCATAAATGAGTTTACCATTGTTGTCAAAAAATCTTACAGGATTTGTATGCCTGTTCTCGTCTTCCGATAAGCTAATATTCGAGGCGATGAACGATTTGCACATCCTTATAACCCATTTTGTGCAACGTATTATTGATATATTCTTGTCCAAGAAATTCAAACAGCCGGTTAAAGGCATCATTATCGCTAACCAATAAAATTTTTTTTATATAATGCTCAATAGTTGGGCGGCCATCAGGTGATGAAGGATCGTTATAAATTTCAGTTTGGCCGCTATAACCAGCCTCAGAAATCATCGTGGTATTCTTATCGAGGCCTGCAATTTTCAGCTCGTTTAATTTTTGCAAAGCCAAAATTGCGATCGGCAATTTCACAGTTGATGCGGGATAGAAATAAGAAGAATCATTGATATTAAAATAATGATCTATGAATTCGGGTTTTCCGTTTTTCCGCCGGTCAATTTGAGAATAAATGATCTGAACTTTATTGTCAGGGTTTGAGAGCACTGATTGAAAAAGATCAGGGTATTGTTTTAGAATGTCAACAAGGAAAGTATGGGTGACGCTGCTGGCATTTATTGTGGAGTCAGTTTTTAATTCAATTACCTGCGATTTACTGATTTTTACAGGGGTTTTGCAAGCCATCATTAATAGTAAAAACATTAAGCCCGCCCGTGGAAAAATATTCATGGCTTAAACTTAATCCAAATTAATATTTGAACCGCTGATTAGCTCCTGAAAACCACTGACATCAAGTCATTTTTTTATCCCTTTTTTCTGGCCGAAACCCCTATCTTTGCCCTCCTAAAAAAAATCCCAGCCGCTTGCCCAAACCACTGTGGGAATTGGCAATGAGGCAATAAAAGTAAATCTATCCCGTATGCAATTAAGAGGTTTAGTAGCGGTGTTTGCAATCCTGCTTGTTATTTATTCAGTTTGGCTTCTTTCTTTTACCTGGTTTGTCAACAAACATGAAAGTAAAATGGCCGACCGTGCTCAGGCTTACATGGATGCAACTTATCCGGAAGCAAAAAAGTTTTCAAAGACCGCCGATTACACTGACACACTTAAAACACTTTACAGAAAACGCCTTAACGAAATTCTTGACAGTACAAAAGAAGACAAGATCACCTGGTTCGGAAATACCTACGAGTATTCCAGGGAAAAAGAATTGAATCTTGGCCTCGATCTGCAAGGTGGTATGAGTGTAACAATGGAAGTGGAACTTACAGGCTTGCTTCGCTCAATGAGTAATAATTCAAGAGACCCGCAGTTTTTAAAAGCTCTTGACGAAGCCAACAAACAAAAAGCAAACAGTGATGCAGATTTCATTTCGATATTTTATAACCAATTTCAATCTATAGCAGGCACTGGTAAAATGGCGGGCATTTTTTCTGCAGCTAGTTCTGATCAGATACCAAGCAATGCAAGCGATACCAAAGTGCTTGAAGTGATTCGTAAAGAAGCTGGCCAGGCGATCAACAGAACTTACCAGGTACTTCGCAGCAGGATCGACCAGTTCGGTGTTGCTCAACCAAATATCAACCTTGATGAATCAAAGGCAATTATTACCGTAGATCTTCCAGGCGTAGATGATAAAGAAAGAGTAAGAAAATATTTACAGGCATCTGCTAACTTACAATTTTGGGAAGTTTATAATATCGGAGAGTTACAAAATGAGTTAACGGCAGCTGAAAAGTCGTTTAGTGATTTGATGGGTGGAACAACCGATACTGCATTAAATGCTTTGAAAGCAAAAGATACAACTGGAAAGAAAGATACAACTGGTAAAAAAGTTGATACCGCTGGAAAGAAAGATCAAAATCTTTCTGATATCCTGACTGGTCAAACACAAACAACACCGACCGGCACAGCAAATGCTGCAGCAACATCAGGTGATAAAAGAAAAACACTTGGGGAATATATACAGTTCATATCCCCTTTCCAGGATCAAACAACCGGGAAAGTTTCTTACTCAGCGGCTATTGGACAAGTTAAAATAAAAGATACCGGAACAGTTAGAAGATATTTAAACATAGTGGCGAATTTTCCTGCCGATGCAAGAATTCATTATGGAATAGTAGAAACAGATCAGAAAACAGAAAAGAAAAATGATTATGTAGGGTTATATGTTATTAAAACTTATGGACTGGATAAAGCACCTATCGAAGGTGATGTAGTAACAGATGCAAGACAGGATTATGAACCGCTTAGTGGCAACCCAATAGTTCTGATGAGCATGAATCAGAAAGGAAGCAGTGATTGGGCAACACTTACAGAGAAAAGCGCAAAAAATAGAATTCCGATCGCTATCGTTCTTGATAATACAGTTTATTCAGCACCGGTAGCCGAACAAAAAATTGAGGGTGGAGATTCACGTATAACCGGAAACTTTACAGTACAGGAAGCGCAGGACCTTGCCAATATTTTAAAAGTTGGTAAACTTCCTGCACCAGCTAAGATCGTTCAGGAACAAGTAGTAGGTCCTACATTAGGAGCTGAAGCGATCAGGGGTGGTACGTTGGCATTTATTATTGCATTTATTGTCATCTTCCTGCTGATGCTTATTTATTATAATAGCAGTGCCTGGATAACTAACATAGCTTTAATATTAAATCTTCTTTTTACCATAGGAATATTAACGGGGCTTGGTGCTACTTTGACAGCACCGGGTATTGCGGGTTTGATTTTAACGATCGGTCTTGCTGTAGATACCAACGTAATTGCTAAAGAACGGATCAAAGAAGAATTGACCAAAGGTAAAAGTTATCTCACTGCCGTGAATGAAGGGTTCAGAAGATCTTTACCACCTATTTTGGATGGTCACGTAACCGTTCTTCTTACTGCGATCATATTGTTTTATTTTGGATTAGGTCCAGTAAAAGGTTTTGCTACCACGCAGATACTTGGTATTCTTTTGTCATTGTTCTCAGGTATATTGGTGAGCCGCTGGATCAGTGATATTTTTTACAAGAGAAAAGTGCATCTTGAATACTTCACTACTTTATCACGCCGTATTTTCCAGAAAGCGCATTTCAATTTTATAGCTTTCAGAAAGAAAGCGATAATGATCTCATTGTTAATATTGACATTGGGTATTGTATCTTTCTTTAATGGTTTTGATCAAGGTGTTGAGTTTAGCGGAGGCCGCAGCTACCAGGTAAGATTTGAAAAAGGAGTATCACAGGAACAAGTAACAAAAAGTTTAGAAAAAGCTTTGGGTGAAGCCCCTGTTATCAAAACAGTTGGCGATTCAAGAACATTAGATATTACAACGGCATATTTAATTGATGATCCTCGTCACCAGGAAGTAGTTGATTCTGCAGTTGAGGTTAAGTTAATGGAAGGATTAATTCCTTATTTACCGGCTAATTATTCATACAGCCAATTTGATAATGCACAAAATGGCATTGGAAAGATCGGTTCTAAAAAAGTATTACCAACCATTTCTGATGACTTGAAGAAAGGCGCTGTAAAAGCAACCATTTTTGCTATACTCGCTATCTTCCTGTACATCTTTATTCGTTTCCGCGATTGGAGATATTCTGTTGGTACTATCATTGCATTGTTGCACGATGTATTGGTAACGCTGATCGTGTTTTCATTTGCAAGAAAAATTGTACCGTTCCCGCTTGAAATAGATCAGCATTTTATTGCAGCCATATTAACGGTGATCGGTTTCTCAATGAATGAAGCGGTGATCATCTTTGACCGTATTCGTGAAAACCGTCGGTTACATCCGGATTTGACTTTGCCTGATACGATCAACAGATCAATTAATGAAACGCTGAGCCGTACGATCATGACCTCATTAACGGTATTCCTTACTATCCTTATCCTGTTCATTGCAGGTGGTGAAGTAACAAGAGGTTTTGCGTTCGCAATGCTTGTAGGTGTTATTACCGGTGTTTATTCTTCAATGTTTGTAGCGGCTCCAATGTTGCTCAATCTTGGTACAAAGAAGAAAAAAGCAGAAGAAACAAAAGTGCAAATAGCAGACAAAAAAACTGTAAAGCCGCAACCTAAACTCTCCTAATTTCTTTTTAGAAATAAACAAACCCCCGGGATCCGGGGGTTTTATTTTTTTATATCCTGAAGGATTGATATTAATTTTTATACGCCAAAACTAGTTCCGCAACCGCAAGTAGTACTTGCATTAGGATTTTTAAAAGTAAAGCCACGATTGTTCAATCCATCCTGCCAATCGATCTCCATGCCATATACATACATTTCATGTGCTGCATTCATAATGCAACTGATGCCTTCAATTTCAAATGACTTATCTTTTTCTGTAGGATGATCGAACCCGAGGATATAAGACATGCCTGAACAGCCGCCACCCTTTACTCCTACTCTTAGCTTTTGAGTTGCATCAAAGTTTTCCTGTTCCATCAGTTTTTTTATTTGCCTGATAGCCCCTTCTGTTATCGTCACTGGTTTACTCTCTGTTACTACCATTTTTGAATCTTATTTTATATGCAAAAATAAAAAACAAAACCGAGTGTCATTTTCTAATTCCGAAAAGAAAGCCTTTTGCCTGTATTTTTGCTAAGTTTAAACAAATATTATGGATACCCAAACACTAACCCTGATCCTTTCCACTTTCGCTATTCTGCTTTCCATGCTTACTTTTTACTTGTTGTACTCAAAACAGGATACAAAAAAAAATGCTGACCCCGGTTTTAATACAAGACAATTGCAATTACAAGCTTATGAAAGATTAGTGATCCTCACTGAAAGAGTTGCTCTACCCAATATTGTAAGTCGTGCCAATCAGCCTGGGATCACCGCAAGAGAAATGCAACTGCTAATGCTTGAAAGTATCAAACAGGAATTTGAATATAATAGCTCACAACAGATATATGTGAGTCCTGTAGCATGGCAGGCTGTAAATAATTTAAAAGAACAAAACATGCTTATCATAAATCAAATTGCGCAAACATTACCTGCTGATGCTAGAGGCTTGGATCTTGGGAAAAGAATAATGGAGGTGATCATTGCACAGGACAAAAAAGTATTGCACAATATTGTATTGGAAGCATTGAATTATGAAGCGAGAAAGTTGATGAAATAGTTTATCGTTTCAAGTTTATAGTTTTTGGTTAATTAAATATCAGAAAATGGCCGATAAAAAAATATATACGGACTCGGGTATAGAGATAAATTCCGTTTATTCTCAACTAAGAACGATAAATGATAAACCTGAAATTGAATTGCCTGGTGAATTCCCATTCACACGAGGCATACAAGCCGATATGTACCGTGGCAAATTATGGACAATGCGCCAATATGCCGGATTCAGCACTGCAGAAGAAAGTAATAAACGATATCATTATTTATTATCTCAGGGTGTAAACGGGTTAAGCGTCGCTTTTGATCTTCCAACACAAATCGGTTATGACAGCGATCATGCCCTTGCCGAAGGTGAAGTTGGTAAAGTTGGTGTTGCTATTGATTCAATAGAAGACATGAAGGCTTTGTTTGACAGGATAAAGCTGGAAGATGTTTCTACTTCAATGACAATTAATGCTACAGGTTTTATACTTCTTTCGCTTTATGTGGCATTGGCAAAACAGCAAGGCGCTGATCTGAAAAAAATTACCGGCACCATACAAAATGATATTCTGAAAGAGTATGCTGCAAGGGGAACTTATATCTATCCGCCAAAACCTTCTATGCGCATCATTACTGATATTTTTGAATGGTGCAGTCACGAATTACCAAAATGGAATACGATTTCGATCAGTGGTTATCATATTCGTGAAGCAGGAAGTACTGCCGTACAGGAAATTGCATTTACACTAAGCAATGGAAAAGCTTATGTAAAAGCAGCATTGGAAAAAGGGCTAGATATAAATGTTTTTGGTAAAAGACTTTCTTTCTTTTTCAATGCACATAATAATTTATTTGAAGAAGTAGCAAAATTCCGTGCAGCAAGAAGAATGTGGGCAAAGATGATGAAAGAACTTGGCGCTACCGATCCAAAAGCAATGATGCTTCGTTTTCATGCACAAACAGGAGGCAGTACATTAACAGCGCAGCAACCATTGAATAATATTTCAAGAGTTACTATTCAAACACTGGCGGCTGTACTTGGCGGAACACAATCATTACATACAAATGGTTATGATGAAGCATTGAGCTTGCCAACAGAAGAAGCAGCAAGAATTGCATTGCGTACACAACAGATCGTTGCCTTTGAAAGTGGTGCACCGGATACTGTTGATCCGCTTGGTGGCAGTTATTTTATCGAATCACTGACTGATGAAGTGGAATAAGCAGCATGGAAGTTGATTGAAAAAATTGATGCAATGGGTGGCAGTGTTAATGCCATTGAAGAAGGATTTATACAAAATGAAATTGCCCGAAGTGCTTACGAACATCAGCGTAAAGTGGAAACTAGATGAAAAAATCATTGTCGGCGTAAATAAATTCCAGTCGGAAGAAGGAGCTCCAATTCCTGTTTCTTAGAATTGATGATAGTATTCGGACTCTGCAAGTTGAAAAATTAAAAAGATTAAGAGATAACCGGGACAGGGCGAAGGTTGATCAGATCCTGCAGCAACTCAATGATAAGGCCATGAGTGGTGAAAATCTAATGCCTACTGTAATAGAGGCGGTAGAAAATAAAATTACACTCGGTGAAATTGCAGATGAATTAAGAAGTGTGTTTGGGGAGTATAAATAGTCTTTTTACTAGTACATCTTCCCCCTTGAAGATTGTCATGCCGAGGAACGAGGCATCTATACGATAATAGCGATGTTCTACAATAACAGACAATACTACGTTTACATTCTCACTAACTACCAAAAGACTGTTCTTTACACCGGTGTCACCAATAATCTTGAACAAAGAATAACCGAGCATTATCTTGATAAAGGAAATACAAAAACCTTTACAGGAAAATACAATTGTTTTTTTCTTGTTTATTATGAATGTACACAATACATAAACAATGCAATAGCAAGAGAGAAAGAAATCAAAGGATGGAATAGAAAGAAAAAAGAGGGGTTAATAAAGACATTCAATCCTTCATTGAAATTTCTTAACCATGAACTCTTGGGTGAATGGCCTCCGATAAATCCTATTCACAGAGGAAAGGCGTATTGATTCCTCCTTCGTCGGAATGACAATCCTCTATTTGATAAATTCATTATAAGTACTAAGATCAAATCAACGGATAAATATCCTCACATCCACTTACTCAAATAATCATTGAACTCATGCCGCAGGCTATTCATGATCTGCTCCAATTGTTCATAGCGTTCCTTTAACCCCTCACCCTGTGTTATAAAAATCGCATCCACATGTCCACCATGCTCCTTTGCATCATTGCTTAGCCCCGTTACATAGTTTTTTACCGCATGCCTCAGATCGCTTATATTTTTTTGCTGAATGATGAACTGGTTTTGAAAATGCTCAACTCCTTTGCTTGCTTCTTCCGAAGTGTTTTTTGCAGAAATATCCAGCAGTCGCCTAGTCATCAAGTCCAGTTCATCCCTGTAAAATTCAAGGCCTTTTGCCCAAATGGTATGATCTGTACCGGCTCTTAGTATATTGACGTAGCTCATATAAACTTTTAACCAAATTTATCCTTTGTATAAAAAAATATTCCTGATAAAAGTCAAACGATCATATGATAATCAATATTGAAAAAAAGGAACTAAAACATCTCAAGATTTATTTTTTCCAGCCGTCTTTCAGCGTCACCGTCCTGTTGAAGATCATTCCTTCTTCCGAAGAATCCTTATCAAGACAAAAATATCCTTTGCGTAAAAACTGGTAACGGTCGCTGAACTTTGCATTCTTAATTGCAGGTTCCGCATATCCTTTTACCACTTTTAATGAATCAGGATTTATATAATCTTTAAAATCTCCTTCTTCGCTTGATGGATCTTCCACTTTGAATAAACGATCATACAATCTCACTTCAACTACCACTGCATGCTGCAGCACTTACCCAATGCAAAGTTCCTTTTACATTAATACCTGAGTATCATTGCCGCTTTTGCTTTCAGGAATATAAGTGCAATGAAGTTCTGTAACATTTCCTGCGGCATCTTTTATCACTTCATCACATTTAATGATATAAGCACTTTTCAATCGCACCATTTGTCCCGGCGCCAAGCGAAAATATTTTTTCGGCGGGTTCTCCATAAAATCTTCCCGCTCTATATAGATCTCTTTGCTGAAAGGAATTTCTCTATGCACCACTATTCTGGATCTTCGGGATTATTTTCACGATCTGCAGTAACTCTTCTGCTTCCGCAATTCCTAATTCCAATTAGTGATAACCACTTTTACCGGATCAAACACCACCATTCTTCTCAATGCTATTTTATTCAGATCTTCTCGAACACAAAATTCAAGCAAGCCCACATCAACAATATTTTCTCTTTTTGCAATTCCAATCCTGATCACAAAATTCACGGATGCTTTCAGGTGTATATCCTCGTCGACGCAGACCACTGATCGTTGGCATTCGCGGATCATCCCAACCGTATACATATTTTTCATTCACCAGTTGCAACAGTTTTCGTTTGCTCATTACGGTATAATTCATATTACGTCTTGCAAATTCATATTGATGCGATGGATATATCTCCAGCTTTTCAATCAGCCAGTCATACAATTCACGATGCGGAACAAATTCCAGTGTACAGATGGAATGAGTGATATTTTCAATTGAATCACTTTGGCCATGTGCAAAATCATACATCGGGTAGATGCACCATTTATCTCCCGTGCGATGATGATGTGCATGTTTGATGCGATACATGATCGGGTCACGCATCAGCATATTGATATGCGCCATATCAATTTTTGCCCGCAGTACTTTTCTGCCATCTGCAAATTCACCGCTTTCATTCTTGCAAACAGATCAAGATTTTCTTCAACACTTCTGTCGCGGTATTTACTATTCTTACCCGGTTCTGTTGGTGTTCCTTTCATTGCCGCCATTTCTTCGCTGTACTATCATCCACATAAGCCAGATCCTTTTTTAATCAGCGTTACTGCAAATTCATACAGCTGTATCAAAATAATCAGGAAGCATAAAATTCATTCTTCCATTCAAAACCCAGCCAGCGAATATCATCTTTAATGCTGTCCACATATTCTGTTTCTTCGGTCACAGGATTGGTATCATCAAAACGAAGATTGGTATAGCCCGGATATTTTTTTGTCAAACCAAAGTTGAGACAAATGCTGGTTGCATGACCGATATGCAGATAACCATTCGGCTCCGGCGGAAAACGGGTAACGATCTGTTTATACTTGCCGTTTTAGGTCTTCTTCAATAATTTCTTCCAGGAAATTTAAACTACGTTCTTCAGACATCTTCAATATTTTTTTATGATTGTTTTGTCACCCTGAGCGAAGCGAAGGGTTACTTCTTCTGTCATAAGTCGGCAAAGATAAAGATTATGAGCCAAGCGAAATGCTACTATTGAGCTTCTGTTGCGTCGCACTCTTGTACGTTCTATTCTCTATTCATCTTACTATTCAATTGTCACCCTGAGCGAAGCGAAGGGCTATTCAACTTTTATCCACCCCCAATTGAAATTTCTTTTTGATTGAACAACATCCCCCGTCCCGCCTTAGGCGGGAGGGACAATGACCATTCCTTTAATTGTCTAACGTAAAAGATTTCATCGAATACTGTTTTCATCTATGTTCGAATAGAAGACTGCATATTATCCCCCGCTGGCGGGGGCCGGATCTACCCCTAATGGAAAACTTCAAATGGGGGTGGAAAGCTTTTCTTATTTTTAAAGCTTAAATTATATTCAAAGATGAATTCCGATGTAGATGTTATAAGAGATGTTCTTGAGCAAACGGAGATCGCATTTCCGGCATCTGCGTTTATTAAAAGTTTACACCAACAGTATTTGAATCGTGGGGGTCTTAGTAAAAAACAATTAGAGGGCTTGTACCAGATAGCACAAAAAGTAACTACGATCCCTGTTGGTAAACTATCGACATTGGAAGCGATCATATTAAAAAAGCCTACCCGTTATAGATCTGAAAAGCCAGCCGTTACCCCGCTTTATAAAAAAGATGAGGAACTGGGAAAAAAGATTACGGCCATTTTGGAAAAATATCCCCAACATAAAAGAGTGTTATTCCTCAAAGCGAAGTATGAGAACAATGAAATTTTCTCTTCAACAGAAATCGCAGACCTGGAAAAATTTTATAAGTTGCTCAAGTGATCGTTCATAGCGAATCGCCAAGTCGCTCTGCAGCTTTTTCAAGATTGATGTAAGTATTTTTCATTGCGGCTTCCATATCATCCATATTTTCATTTATAGAAATAAGCCGATCGAAATATTGTTGAGATGATTGGTTAGGAACAATTGACACACGACCTGCAAATGCGATAACGGGTAGTGAAAATTCTTTAGCTCTTTTTGCCACTCCAAACGGACCCTTGCCCTGTAGCGTTTGTTCATCAATGGATCCTTCGCCTGTAATAACCATATCTGCTTTTTTTAATTCTTTTTCAAAACCAGTAACTTCTAAAAAATAATCTATCCCATTTACAAGCCGGGCATTTAAAAAAGTATGCAAAGACGCTGCTACTCCCCCGGCTGCACCTCCATGTTTTATAACGGCCATATCTTTTCCTGTTTTATTCAAAACAACATCACGAAATTTTGTAAGGCCTGCTTCAAGTAACTGAACATCTTTAGCTGATGCTCCTTTTTGCGGCCCAAAAACTGCAGCAGCTCCATTCGGTCCAAGCAAAGGATTTTCTACATCGCATAAAATAATTATTTCTGTGTTTGCAATTCTTTTATCCAAACCTGTTATATCAATTTCGGCAAGCGATGATAAAGAAGCAGGCAAATTGTTAAGTTCATTTCTTTCTGCATCAAAGAATTTTATCCCTACTGCTTTCAAAATTCCTGTTCCTCCATCAACTGTTGCGCTGCCACCGATACACAGAATAACTTTAGCAGCATTTTTGTTTAAAGCTTCAATAATTAATTCGCCGGTTCCTTGTGTTGTTGTAATTAAAGGATCATATTCATCAGTTTTCAATAATCGCAAACCTGATGCAGCTGCCAATTCAATGATAGCTGTTTTATTTTTTTCGACCCACCCAAATGAAGATGTTATCTTTCTTTTTAAAGGATCATTCACGATCGCATGGATCAATTGACCTCGTAAGTGATCAATTAATAAACCAGCCGTGCCATCACCACCATCAGCTACAGGAAAGCATGTTGTGGTACAGAGCAATTTACTTTTTTGCAAACCATTGCTGATCGCTTCAGCAACTTTTGCCGCATCAAGACTGTTTTTAAAAGCATTGGGAGCTATCAGTATATGCATATCCTGCTATAAAATAATAAGAGATAAAATATAAACCACTATCATCGTTATCAATCCCATCAGAACAGAAGCTATTGAATGTACACGCAACATGGTTCTCACATCAATATCTGAAAATTTTGAGATAACCCAGAAATAAGCATCATTGGAATGTGATATCATCATTGAGCCGGCACCCATAGCAAGAACTGTTAGCAACTTTGCATTTTCAGAGTCAAGACCTAACACAGGCAATAATGGCAACACAATTGAAGATGCAGTAATAATTGCAACTGTCGAAGAACCCTGTGCTGTTTTAATGAGACAGGTTAATAAAAAAGGAAACCAGATACCCAGCATTTTCAGATCAAGATTTTCTTCAAAATGCTTACCTATATTAGTAGCAGCTAATACGGCACCAAAAGCGCCGCCTGCTCCAATGATCACTAATATGCCTCCGGCTTTTTCTACAGCAGATGATAATTGAGATGATAAAGAATGTTTTGTGTGTGTTCCTGTTAGAATTGCTAACAATACACCAATAGCAAGAGCAATGGCCGGATCACCAACGATATTAAAAACATCAGTCAGCAAACCGGTTTTATTTTTTTCAAACACAAGAATTGATCTTTAAAGCCATCAACAAAATGGGAATTACTACCGGCAGAAATGCAAGGATAGGTTTTGGTCCTGCAACGATCTCTTCGTTGGCTTCATTTGTAGTTTCAATAGTTGTTTTTGTTTTTTTACCAGCATATACTGCCCACCAATGACCGATCAGCATGGCAGGGATAGCAATTAAAATTCCATACAAGATCAGTTTTCCAAGATCAACTTCAAGAGTGGCAGCCGCAGCAGTTGCACCCGGATGTGGTGGCAATAAGCAATGAACGGCATACAAACCTGATGCTAATGAAATACTCATTGTGGCTACTGCCATACCCGTTCTTTTTATCAGCGATCGGTTGATGCCGCTTAAAACAATATAACCTGAATCGCAAAAGATAGGCAACCCGACTATAAAACCTGTAACAGACAAAGCAAGCGAAGATCTTTTTTGGCTTACTAATTTTAATATCGAAGCTGCCATTACATTGGTGCTCCCATTTTTTTCCAGCAATACGCCGATCGTTGTCCCCAGTACAATAATGATGGCCAGCTTGGACATTACATCTCCAAACCCGTTTTTGATAAGAGTTAAGATTTCAGCAAATGGTAATTGTACACCCAGACCTGTAATAAAGCAGGCAATGATCAATGCAAAAAAAGGATGAACTTTGAATTTTACAGTAAGCAGAATAATAAAAATGATCCCTGCTAAAAGGGAAACGATGACCTGCAAAAAAGATGAATTCATTAGATCCTGTTTTCGGGTATAATATACCTGGTTAAATAAATCCTAACGTATCAAGTGGGAATGCTTCAATTTGTTTTTTAAACCACAGAGGCACTAAGTCACAGAGAAACACGGAGACTATCTCTGTGTAACTTAGTGTCCCTGTGTCACAGCCTGCCCAGACGAAGGAAGGGTGTTTAAATTTAATTTCAAACTAAGACAATACCGATCAAATTCGCCCCAAATTCAAAAAAAATAAACTCGTATATTTACAAAAAATACTACAGTATGTCATTATTAAATCAGCAAAAAGGTAAAAAGAAAAACGATAAGAAGAAAAATCAGAATAATCCTGCACCGGGTTCAAAATTCATTCAAAAAACGCAGCCAAATGCTTTTGTAAGCAAACAGTCTAATACAGGATCACAAAGAGGAAGTTAATTTTCGCTTCACTCAATCATTTGCTTTTACGATCTCCTTTTTTACGTTCAGTTTATAACGCAACGCTAACTCTTCATTGCAAAAAACATAGAGCCATTCTCCCGTGGCGGTTGTTATGTTATATCTAAGCACAAGCTTTTCGCCACTTGTATTTACCGGGGAGAATTTTGTAAGCTGAGCCGTGTCAAGCACCGGCGATTCTGAAACGAAGAGATCTCTGACCTCACTCCTCGCTTTTAATTCAATAAGAATTGTATCGCCAACTGACACATCAATTACACCTTTGGCGGGGAAATAACTGCTAAGACCTGCTTTAACGAATCCCGAATACCGAAATGGACTTTGAACATACTCCCTGTAAACAGGAGGATCCTTCAGCAATGTCCATTGCAGATCTTCCGGGTAATGTTCACGAATGAAATCGGAAGGCGGCGTTAGAAAATAAAAATCATTATACTGGCGGATGTATTCATTTCCATAACTAACAAAACCGCTGGCCCATGTTACATCAAGCAAATACCATGTGCTGTCAATATAAACTGAGTTCCATGTATGATTGACAGCAAATCTTCGGTTATTATTTGTTCTTGCATAACCATAAATGACCTCTGCTTTTATTCCTGCATGATCACATAAAGTTTTAAATAGCCGGGAATATCCTTCGCAAAAAGCAACGCCGGTATTCAAAACTTTTGCGGCGACCCTTTCATTTAATGATGGTAATGCAACGCTGCTATCATCGGGTTCATTATAAAATGAATGAGGCTTTTTCTTACCACGGCTAAACCGCATCACATTGTAATCGATATGCTCTGTTATCCAGCGAAAGATAGCTCTTACTTTTTCACGATCTGTTTTACCAAGCGAAGCCAAGTTGTTTTGCTAATGAATCTGCTTTTGTAACAGGGATCGACTCAACCTTACTATCAATTGCATAAAAATTGGTTTGCCCAACCTGGGAATAAAACCTGAGTGGCAGAAAAAATAATATGGCTAAAAAGAATTTCATTTCAAAACTCTTCTTAAAGTTAAGAAGAGTTTTGGAGTTGAGTAGCTTGAGAAGCAGTTAAAAAGGCAACGGTTCTTCCGGAAGAAACATAACTTTTTTGATCAAATCCTTTTTCAATTGCAGATAGCTGATCCGCCTGTTACTTCCACGCAAACGAAAAACCAATCTGTTGCGGTAGAGCTCTAGTGTAAAGTTTTTCAGGATATTTTCTCTGAAAGCAGCCAGGCTTCCCGCCAACTTGATAAACCAATATTTAAAATTGGATTAAAGTAATTTATGCGAATCATTTGTTCAGTTTATCATTGGAAATTAAGATTTTCTGAACAAGGAAGTACATATATTTACGTGTTATGGCGCAACGCTTAAAATACAGACATCTGCGACTATGACAATTTTGAATTGGCAAACAAATATACGTTCTGACTAAATGTACTGCAACTTTTATTTGTGAAGCTGCAACTCAGCCCAACAGAAAGGACACGGTATTTCAATAAAGACAATCAGCAAATCACAGGTTGGACGACTTTACCGGACATTGACACCACTGAATTTTAAAGCGAAACATATTCAAACGAGGACACAGTCGACAATGAGATGTCTTGACGCAAGAACAAGGGTCTATAAAAACTCGATTCGGCCAGGAAAAGTTATCAAACGCGCCTAATATTGTGAAATGATGGTCTTAAATGGATCATCGGTTGGATATTAGACACGATTCTCCTTTGACAGAATACAGTTTGACAGAATTGCGGAGATGAGTCATCAGACTTCTATGACTCGACAGCAGATGATTCTGAGCAAAAACAGGTTGTGACAGGCATACTTAGAAAAGCACTTGAACAACAGTTGCACTGAGAATGACTGATTTGTTAAACGGACAAATATTCATAAATTACAAGTATGTGAGCTACAAGTAATATAAAGACTTCAAGAGACCCATTTCGAGAAACTTACAAGACTCGACCTCAATCGAAAGAATTGGAATAAGCGACAACCAATGCTTTGTAACAGACTCACGAATATGATCAGAAATAATCGAAGACAGACAGCGATTTTGACAAGAAAGGCAGCTCATATCATCGAGTAAATTATGCAAAAGCTGTAGTTCTGGACGTGAAGCATGGTTCATCTATTCGTTAATCGAACTAGGCGAGCATATCGAGCATGACGTTAGCAAATTCAAGCTCTATTGCAAAGTCTTCGTACAAGCTCTTATGCATAACATCAAGTTTCAGCGAAGCAGGCAGAAGGAATTGGACAATGGTATTCGCAGCCTTCGCAAATACCTTTACGTTAGCTGACAACTAATGTTGGCGAATCAAGAATGACTTCCAATAGCAAGTCCTTGTAACTGCTAGGTAGCGAATTTTCGCCTATTACGACATTCTGGGAAAACGGATAGCAATGAACGACGTGTTAGAAATACAGATTATTAACTGTGCTTAAGACAACAAATTGAAAAGGACACTTGAATCTTCGACGACATTATGCAAACGGTATTTAAAGACTGCAAAGACAATTTGGTTATCAGACTCAGAAAGGCAAGTTGAAAGCATTGACTGAACATTATAAGTGCCGGTGGAACGCATCTTCTGCGACGGCATACAGTTTCAGTATAATCAGCGACTGGTAAACAGAAATGCATCTTGAGAGCATAAATGTGATGAAAATGATCAAGATGACTTTTGTCGACAGTCAGGAAATCTGATCGAATCGAATTCACAAAACGGTGAACAAGATGGTGTTACAATGGAACATTTTAGAGTAGGCATGCACATGACTTTTGCAAAAGAACATAATTAAACACGTTTACTATTCTGAAGAATCCAACGTCGCGATGTTAGAAATTAATACACTTGGAAATGCTTTCAAAGAAGGTTTGGTCGGAATTTTGCGGAAATGACAGAGAAAATTAGCACGCAAATAAATCTGCAGCAACAGCACAAGATAACTGCGTCGGCGACAACAACCCAACGACATTAACTCTGTTAATCTTCTATTTAAATACTTCAACCGCTGCTTAGTGTACTTAACAAATCGAAAATCAAAATTAAAGAGTACCCAGCTGACGCTTTTAAAGTACAAGAGCTTCCTCCAACAAAAGCTAATCAGGGGACATCGTACGGCTACATAACTCTTTATCCTTTTCTTAACAGGCCATTTATAATTAGCAGAAATTCTCATCGTTTTAAAATCATTCAACTTCAACCGGACGATTCACTATTATTTTATTTACTGAAAAACACCTACAATGGCAGACACCAACAATGGCCAGGATGACTTATTGTATTCGTATGACTCATTCGGCGAAAAGAAAAAACCGGCTGATAACAAATTTCTATGGTGGTGCGCCGGGGCACATCAAAAATTACTGAAACAATTTCCATCGGAACATAGTAAGTACTCAGGGCTCGGCGCAGTGTTGCTCGCCACATTTGTGCTGGCAACTATCTCTGCCGGTTATGCTATATACACCGTATTTGGAAACTGGTTGTGGACGATCGGGTTTGCGATCATCTGGGGATTGATCATTTTTAATTTCGACCGCTTTCTCGTTTCCACCATGCGGAAATATGGCGTATCACGCCGCAAACAAATTATGATGGCAGTGCCGCGGCTTGCTCTTGCATTGCTTATCGGTGTGGTGATTGCACGGCCACTTGAGATGAAAATTTTTGAAAAAGAGATCAACGTTAAAATGACGAAAAACCTCCATGACAAGATCCGGCTTAATGATAGTCTTTTGGCCATGGAATATAAAAATCAACTTGTAAATGCAGAAACTGAAAGACAGCGGCTCCTCGGTCGCAAGCTGGCGATCGAGGATACGCTGCACAATTTGCAAGCTGCTTACTTGCAGGAAGCTGATGGTACCGGTGGCAGTCGCCAAAGAGGTATTGATAATATCACAAGATTGAAACAGGATGCATTTAACCTGGCAAGAATTCAATTTGCTCCTGAACTTTTATTACTTGAACAAAATATGAAAAGCCAGGATAGCATAACTGCTGTTGCAAAAGCATCCATGGAAGATAAAAGAAAACAGTTTGAACAAACTGCCATGGCGAATATGGGTTTTTTAGAACGTAATAAAGCATTGGCAGATCTGTCTGCGGAAGAAGCAAGTGTGTTCTGGGCAAGCTGGTTGATCTCCTTGCTGATCATTTTAATTGAGATCGGGCCGGTGTTATCAAAATTGATGATGCCGCTTGGACCTTATGATATTGCATTGGCAAAAGAAGAACTGCTGCACATGGCAAATGAAGAAGGTGAGATAAGAAAAGATAAAGTGGAAAGATTTGAACGGAGAAAGATCTATCATGAAAAGCAAAAAGAAATGAGTGATACGCTGGCAGAAAAAGTGGTGCAGCTACAGCAAAAAAATATTGACAGAGAACTGGATAAATGGGAACGTGGTGAATGGGAACCGGAAGATCATCGTGCAAGCATGGATGAAGTGATGCGGAAAATAAAAAGTCAATACCAGTTTAAAGAAGATGATCTTTTATAATTGAATTTGAAAAGCCAGTTAACCCAGGACAGTATACCCTGATCTATGACCCGTCAACGAATATCTGGTATAGCCACGAAAATATTCGCCGGGTCATTTGTTTTACTGATCGTAAAGAAGCAGTGAACTTTCTATATTTTATCTTTCACTCCTGCCCTCTTCTTCATTTCAGCAATCGGAAATACAATTAACCTGCTGACCTGCTTATCTCCCCGGTACGTCACCACTTTCATTGTTGAAGCATCTTTGGGTATTGCAACAGGTTTTGAATACGCAGGATAAAAATTATCAGGAAAAGAATTATCAAATGTATAATGAACAGAAACACCTGAGATCTCTGATTTCATTTCAACTGTGATCTCATTCTTATCATTTTTGGTAAATTTAAAATCAGGTTCATACATACTTGGTGCATACTTCGTTTGCGAAAAATCGAATCGCTTAAAATGATCTTCCACTTTTAAAACAAATTTGTTCCAGTTCTTTTTCTCTTTTGGCGACCACATTGTTTCAGCAATTGAAAAAGCTCTTGGCCATGTCATATACTCAGCATGACGCATATTATAAACTTGCTCTGTCCATAAATTAGCCTGTCCGCCTTTTATATATTTTGCATCTACTCCATCGGGCACAGGTTCAAACTCATAAGTTTTACTTAAACGCAATGAGGCATACACTGGCGGTTCAATAATAGCATCGCCCTGCATATAATCTATATATGCATAAGTGGTGGGGCTCATTACAACTTCATGTCCCATTTTAGCGGCTGCAATACCACCTTTCATTCCACGCCAACTCATCACTGCTGCATTAGGCGCCAAACCGCCATCAAGTATCTCATCCCACCCGATCATTTTCTTTCCTTTTGAATTAATGATCTTCTCCACTCTTTTTACAAAATAACTTTGTACTTCATCAAGGTTTTTTAAGTTCTCTCTTTTCATCAATGCTTTTATCGCATCACTTTTCTCCCAAAAGTTTCTTGCAGTTTCATCACCACCCATGTGTATGTATTCAAATGGGAATAACTGAGCCACTTCAGTAAATACTTTATCTAAAAATTCATAAACTTTTTCATTTGCAGGACAAAGTGAGTTATCGATCAAACCATAAAAATGTGCATTGGCCGGCCATTCTATTATTTTTTCACCGGAACGAACCCTGTATTTTCCCGGAGTGCAAGTCAGTTCTGGATAAGAAGCAATAGCGGCAAGACTATGACCGGGCACATCTATTTCAGGTAAAATATTTATGAACCGGTCTTTTGCATATTGCACAAGTTCTTTTACATCTTCATGAGTTAAATAACCACCATAATCTCTCGGCTCATCATCAGTTGGCGGAATAAAATTTCCAAAAGTACCAGTGCGTTTTACATTCCATGAACCAACAGAATTAAGTTTAGGCAATGCTTTTATTTCAATCCGCCATCCTTCATCATTTGATAAAGTGAGATGAAGTAGATTGTATTTATACTTCACCATTGCATCCATATATTGTTTTATCTGCTCTTTATTAAAAAAATGTCGTGATATATCAAACATTAAACCTCTCCAGCCGAAACGAGGATAATCAGTGATCTCAACTACAGGTATTGACCATGAAGTATTTTTTACTGCTGACTTACTTTCGATAGCAGGGGGAAGAAGTTGCAATAAAGTTTGTACACCATAAAATAAACCGGCAGGTTCGTTGGCAGTAATCGTTACGCCATTATTTGCAGATACGCTAAGTTGATAACCCTCTTTGCCTATTGTATTATTTGCGTGTTTTATTCAGGGAAAAATGAATATCGGCCTTTTCAGCAGAAGATGCAATTGAAACCGGCAAACCTGTAACTGATAACTTTTCCTTTAACCAATCTGCAATTTTTTTGACCGCTAAATTTGTGGATCCTTCTTCGATCACAATTTGAGTCTTAAGATCATAAACTCCCTCTTTTTGCTGAAGAGAAACCGGCTCGGGAATAATTGAAACCTGGGAAAAAGAGGGAAGAACAGTTGATACCAAAAATGTAATTACAACAAAAATTCTTGCAAGCATAACGTAAGTATTAGATTGAGCGATGAAGTTAAATTAATTTAAGGGCGAAAATGCTGATGAAAAATAAATTTTCAAATAGCTGACAATTCCATGCTCTTAAGACTTTTTAGCTGGAGAATGCACAGCTCAAGTTGTGACTTGGGAATAGACGCTTCTATCATACAAAACAGTTGCAGCTCTTGCTTTAAAATCACACATTCATTCTTTTTAATGATCCGCATTACATCATTCAGAATGGTATAATCAAATTGCAGCCTGTAATTTATCAAAACAGATTTCTTTATGACCGGGTTCAACTGCAAAGCAAAAGAGGCAGACGTTTTATAAGCATTGATCAAACCCGGGACACCTAACAACGTGCCTCCGAAATATCGAACAACAACAATAGCCGTATTAGTTAACTCCTTACTGTCTATTTGTCCAAGAATGGGCTTACCTGCACTGCCAGAAGGTTCTCCATCATCACTGCTGCGAAAATTATTTCCGTCAGTTCCGACACGATAAGCAAAACAATGGTGTACAGCTTTCGGATGTTCTTCTTTTAATTCTTTTAACCGCTTTTTAAAATCATCAGCTGATGAAATGGGAAAAGCATAAGCAAGAAAGCGACTGCCCCGGTCTTTAAATTCAGCGACGGATTCCTTTTCTATTGTTTTATAAAAATCATTATCGCTGTTACTGTTTGCCAGGTGCTTGTCTTTTTTTAATAAAGAGATAATAGAACTGTATGCAGATGATAAATGCATTGGGAATAATGATCGGGAAATTAACATCTAATAAAATACCATAGATCAAAAAGCCAACAGCGCCCAGCATATTTATAAAACGGATCCTTCTTACTTTTTGGCCAACCAAAAAACTAAGTACAACAAGCGCCGCTGAAAGATAACCCAACCATTCAACCCAGTTCATGATTATAAATTTTAATTGAATCACCCAATATCTTTATTTCTTCATCTGCATTCCGATCTATAAATGCCGGTGCACTAAGTCCATTATTAATTATTAATTTTTCATTCTTAATTATACGGACATCATCCCACATTTCTTCGTCAATAAAAGATTGCAATAATCTTGCACCGCCTTCAACGATCACACTTTGAATTTTCATTTGATATAATGCATTCACAATTTGATGAACAAGGTTAACATCCCCGGTTACCTGGTAATAAATAAGATGGGCTTTCTCTTCATGTTTTATCTTATTAAATATAACTGTTCTCTGTTTGTCATTAAAGATCTTTAAACTCGGGGGTAATTTCAGATCCATATCAACTACTAATCTTATTGGCGAAGATCCTGGCCAGTTCCTTGTAGTAAGTTCCGGGTCGTCAAGCAAAGCAGTATTTGTACCCACCAATATTGAAGCTTCTTCACTTCTCCATTTATGAACAAGACGGTTTGTTTGTTCATTGGAAATTAATAAACGTTCAGTTCCATTAGCTGCAATTTTTCCATCTGCTGTTTCCGCCCATTTTAAAATTATATATGGCCGGTGCTTCGTGTAAAATGTAAAGAAACGTTTATTGAGTTGTCGACATTCCTTTTCCAGAATTCCGTACGATAACTTTTACTCCTGCAGCTTTAAGTTTTTCAATTCCTTTTCCATCAACTTCTTTAAAAGGATCACGACAACCAATAACAACCTCGGGAATTTTATTCGCTATTATCAGATCTGTACAGGGTGGCGTTTTACCAAAATGGCTGCATGGCTCAAGCGAAACATATAAAACTGAGCTTGAAATTTTATCCTTGTCTTGCTCACTAACTGAATTTATGCAATTTACTTCTGCATGAGCTCCGCCATATTGTTGATGAAAACCTTCACCAATTATTTTTCCATTGTGAACAAGAACAGCACCGACCATTGGATTGGGTGCAACATAACCTGCTCCAAGTTTTGCCAGTTCAAGACAGCGATGCATAAAAAAGTCAGGAGTCAGGAGTCGGGAGTCAGGAGTCATAACCAACAAAAGTAAATTAATTAAGTTTGCCAATGACCTTGAATGAAGCCAGGACAGTTTTGACAAAAGAGCTTAAGAATGTTTATGAAACTGACGAGTTAAGAAACATTATTGAGCTTGTAATAGAACATATAACAAATATGTCAAAGAGCAGAACAGGTAAAAAATAAAGTCCCCTATCTTACCTGCACACAGTTGGAAGACCTGGATTCAATAACAGAGAGATTAAAGAAAAATGAGCCTGTTCAGTATGTATTAGGTGAAGCATGGTTTGCCGGAATGAAATTCAAAGTGAATAAGAATGTATTGATACCAAGACCGGAGACGGAGGAGCTAGTTGATTGGGTCGTTAAAGAAGCAAATACTCAATATTCAATGCTCAATGCTCAATGTTCAATTATGGATATTGGCACTGGTTCGGGATGTATTCCAATCACTTTAAAGAAAAAATTGCCAGAAGCTGCTGTGTCAGCAATTGAAGTTTGTAGTGAAGCTCTATTTACTGCAACAGAAAATGCGATTGAACTAAATGCCGATGTAGATTTTATTTTACTCGATTTTCTCGACGAAGAAAAATGGAAAGAGTTAGGACAATATGATATCATCGTCAGCAATCCACCTTATGTAAAGCAAAGCGAGATAACAACAATGCATGAACGTGTCAAAGAATTTGAGCCTCATCTTGCTTTGTTTGTTCCTGATGATGATGCTTTGTTGTTTTATAAAAAACTTGCCGACTTCGCATTAAAACATTTAAAAGCTGGCGGAAGTTTATTTGTCGAAATAAATGAGTCATTGGGTGAACAAGTTGTAAACCTGTTTCGAGGATTTGCAAATATTGAATTGAGAAAAGATATGCAGGGAAAAGAGAGGATGATCAAAGCAACACTATAATTAGTTCTTCACGTTCACTGCAACCTTTGCATTATTCTTTTTAGCTGCCTCCAACACTTTTATAAAGCCTGCATGATAAGAGATCGAATCTGCATTTACCACTACTGTCAATGTATCACCCGGGAATTTGCGATGTTTATCCAATTCAATTTTCAAAAATGAATCAAGCAATGCCGGGGGTACTTCTCTCTGACCGATATAAACCTTTTGCGCCGCATCAATAGATACCATTACACTTTGCTTCACTTTTCTATCTTTCGATCCGCGGGGGGTGTTTACCGTTTTTACATTCGGGTTTGCCAGTGTAGCGATGATCAAAAAGAACATCAGCAGAATGAAAAGAATATCATTCAGTGAATCTGTAAAAACTTCCGACTCGTCTTTATGTTTTTTTCTGAATTTCATTCTTCAAATGGATTTAACGGGTTGGTTCTTGTAATACATCAAGGAAATCAGCAGAAGCTGCTTCCATTTTGTTTGATGTTTTATCAATTTGTGTATTCAGATAACTGTATGCAAGGTAGGCGCCCAATCCAATGACCAGACCGGTAGATAGAAGTAATCAGTTTTGTATAAATACCCTGCGAAACAACATTGATCTCTACTTCATTTGCTTTGTTGAATATTGGAAAACAATTGCATCAATCCGACCAGTGTTCCCACAAAACCAAATATGGGTGCGGCTTTGGAAACAACAGAAAGTATTCCAAGATTTTTTTCCAGTTTATACATTTCCAGCTGACCTACATTATCCATACTCTTTTCAATACTGTCAATTGGTTTGCCGATACGCTGAATACCTTTATCAATGATCCGTGCAACCGGATTGTTTGTATTTTTTGCAAAACTTCTTGCCGCAGTAACATTACCACTTACAATATGATCACGGATAATATTCATGAAGTTATCATCAATCCTGGAAGCATTGCGAATGGCAATATAGCGTTCTGCAAAAACATAAACGGCCAACAGCAACATAATGGCAAGCGGGATCATGATCCAGCCACCCATAATTAGAGAAGTTCAAAAAAACTTATACTGCCATCGTTATTGCGATCACCATTCATATGACCTGCAACCTGTGGTTAACGAGTCGGAAATCTGTAAAAGATCAATCATAATTATTTTTCTTTAGGTTCGTAAAAGTAATGCTGACTGTAATCGTTCTAATGATTATTAGATAACTTTTCAACAACTGTGTGATGAACGAGAAAAATAATGCCACGTTGTGTGAGGCATGTAAGTTTTGGAGTTCTTTAACAAGCTATGTAAGTTCAGGAATTGGGAATTAGGTCTACTGAGTTGATAATTCTTAATAATAACACGTAAATTCTGTACGTAGCATTCGATATTAACCGACTTCCTGACTCAATTCCTATCGCCTTATTTACTCGTTCCAGCTTGTTTCACCATCAATGCCTGTATCTGCTTCATGGTATTTTCCATTCCATCTGCACTTCCATCAAGGAAGATCACATTGCCTTTTCCATACTCAGCAAAATTCTTAATGGCTTCTGTCCACATACTGAATAGAATCACATTGGTATCAAGGTTGGCCTGTTTCATTTGTTCTGCTGCTTCTGTCATACCCTTCGCCACTTCCTGGCGGAATAAGAGCCACACCCTGTCCACGAAGTCGTGCTGCTTCTTTTTCTGCTTCTGCAGCAATCTTTATTGCATTACCTTCTGCTTCTGCAGCTTTTGTTTTGGTGATCAATAAAGCCTGTCCTTCATTTTCTGCAGCAGCTTTCAGGTTATTACATGCCACCACTTTACTCATTGAATCAAGGATCACTTTATCAAACGTGATATCATTGATCTGCAGATCCTGCAAATGATAACCCCAGTTTTCCAGTGAATGATCAATCTGTTCTTTTACATATTCAACAATCTCTTTGCGAAGACCCAATACTTCTGCCTGTTTTTTTGTAGCAACAAAAGAACGGATATTTCCTTCGATCGTTCTTATCAATGCCTGCATCAGGTCTCTGTCAGCAATAAATTTAAAAGCTACTTTTTTTATGGTTTCTTCATCTGCATTTTGTACAGAATAAAGCAGCATGCTTTTAAAATAAACATTGGCCTGGTCCTGCGTTACTGCCTGGAATTCCAGTTCCACCGAACGGTTTTGAATAGAAACCTTTTTGTGTACAGATTCCAGGATCGGAAATTTCATACTCAAACCGGGACGTGCTATTCGGCGATATTTGCCAAACATGGTAATAACACCGATATAACCCTGGTTGATGGTAAAAAAAGATCCGAAGAAAATAATTAGTATTACTAGTATCCACCAATATTGAGACCAAAATTGTTGCATATATAAATTTTTTGAGGGAGCTAAAGTACCAAGAATTTTAATGGTAGTGGAAATATTTTACAACCGGCGACAAGCAGAAAGGAATAGAACTAACTTTACAAAAATCTTTTTTATGTCACGCAGCTCAAAACTATTTGTAGGTATTCTTAGTTTTTTACCTATAATCCTGCTCCTGGTTTTTCTATTTATGATCTTCGGTATGTTTCCTGCATTTTTTAAATGGGATAAATATGACCCGGCGCCGCAGGAAGTATTCAGCGCATTTGCTCCGCTCTTTTTCCTTGGATTTGCGATGAGCATACTTTCAATTGGCCTGCTTATTTTCTTTATCATGCACCTGTTAAGACACAAAGCATTGGATTCAACTGAAAGAATTATCTGGATACTTGTATTCTTATTTGCAGGGATCGTTGGGTATCCGATCTATTGGTATATGAGAATCTGGAAGGATGATATTTAGTCATCATGACTTCTCATTCCAGATGCTAACAAGATGCACCATTGTTTCTACCGCTTTATTCATGTCCTGCACACTGATAAATTCCAGTTTTGAATGAATAGCCTGTTCACCGGCAAATAAATTCGGACAAGGCAGACCCATAAATGATAAACGGCTGCCATCAGTACCGCCGCGAATGCTTTCCATTTTTAATTTCAGGCCGGCTCTTGCTAATTGCTTCTTTTGCATAATCCACCACTTGTGGATGAAGCAATCAAGTATTTCTTTCATATTACGGTATTGCTCTGTCACTTTAAATTCAAAAGATGCTTTGGGATATAGTTCGCATCAGTTCTTCGATCTGTGTCCGCAAATAATCTTCTTTCTTTTGCAAGGCCCTCTGTTTCAAAATCACGGATGATAAAATCAATGGTACATTTTTCTGCAATACCTTCCACTCTTACCGGGTGAATAAATCCTCTTTTACCTTCAGTTGATTCAGGCGACAATCGGTCTTTGGGAAGTGCTGCCAGTATCTCTCCTGCGATTTTCATTGCATTCATCATTTTTTCTTTTGCATAACCGGGATGTGCAATTACACCATGAATGATGACCTGCACACCATCCGCACTGAATGTTTCATCTTCAAGACTACCTGCATCACCTCCATCTAATGTATAACCAAAATCAGCACCCAATTTTTTCAGATCAACTTTTTCCGTTCCTCTTCCCACTTCTTCATCAGGTGTAAACAAGATCTTTATTTCGCCATGTTTTACGTCTTTATTCGTCATTAAAAAATTTGCCAGGTCCATGATCTCCGCCACACCGGCTTTATCATCACTGCCCAGCAAAGTTTTTCCAGATGCAGTAATGATATCATTTCCAATTTGTGTTTGCAAATAAGGATATTCACTTGTTTTCAGTACCTGAGTGGTATCATCGGGTAAAACAATATCCTTCCCCTGGTAATTATTATGAACGATAGGTTTTACATCGGTACCGCTGCAATCAGGCGCCGTATCCACATGGGCACAAAAACAAATGACCGGAACTTTCTTTTCTGTATTGGACGGGATAGTAGCATATACATAACCCCATTCGTCCATATGTGCATCAGCTACACCGATTTGTTTTAATTCTTCTGCTAAGATCTTACTCAGATCTTTTTGCTTTTCTGTTGAGGGATTTGACTTTGAAAGAGGATCGCTTTGGGTATCTATCTGAACATATCGCAAAAATCTTTCTGCTGCAGTGAACTTATAGTTTTCAAACATACTTTATAAAAATGGACAGCGAATATACGACTAAAGTAGTCAATGGTGAATGGTGAGTGGTGAATGGTCAATTTATTTAGTTCTTATACTTACCATTGACAACTCACAATTCACGAAAGTTGAGTAGCCCTTCGCCAAGCTCAGGGTGACAATTGAATAGTAAGATGAATAGAGAGCAGAACGTACAAGAGTGCGACGCAACGAAAGCTTAACCAAGGCCCGAAAGCCGGTTAACAAATTCACTTGCAAAAGATGAAATAAGTTTCTACCTTTTATTCTTAAAACCAAAACTTGCTATCATGAAAAAACTCTTACTTGGCGCCATCGTTGGTGGCATTCTTGTGTTTGCATGGCAAACACTTTCGTGGACAGTACTCAATCTTCATGCAAAAGAATATCAACAGGCTCCCGGACAAGATAGTGTTACAATGAATTCTCTTAACAGCCTGTTCAGCGAAACTGGTCAATACTATATTCCGCATGGAAAAGAAGGAGCTACTGCTAAAGAAATGCAGGAAATGCAAAAAAATATGCAGGGCAAACCATGGGCAGTTGTTAGTTATCACAAAGCCTATGACGAGAATATGATGACCAATATCATTAGGGGCTTACTGGTTGCTCTCATTTCTGTTTTTTTTGTTTGCTGGATATTAATGAAACAAATTAACTCATCATTTGCCTCTACATTTTTCAGTACTCTTTTAATTGGAGTAGTTGGCTATTTGTTTATCCCCTATTCAATGAATATATGGTTCCAGGTACCGGGGGCTATGACAAATCTTGTTGATACATTAGTAGCCTGGGGACTTTGCGGGATTTGGCTGGGATGGTGGTTGAATAGGAAATAATAGTTTCGTGTTTGAGGTTTGAAGTTTGAGGTTGATAACTTCGAACATCAAACCTCAAACTTCAAATTCAACTATGGCATTATGATCAGTGGCTTTGCACCAACTATCTCCACCAGTTCAAGATCAAAGATCAATTCTTCACCTGCCAGCGGGTGATTTGCATCGAGGATAACAACATCATCTTTTACCTCTGCAATTTTTACCTGGAATTGCTGACCGGATGCATTGCTCATAACAAGCGGAGTTCCTACCTGCAATTCTATATGTTCAGGAAATTGTGTTTTGGGGTAATCAATGATCATTTCAGGATTTTTTTCACCGTAGGCATTTTCTGCAGGAATATTTACCGTCTTCTTCTCTCCTACTTTCATACCCGTCACGCCATCATCAAATCCTTTAATCACCATTCCGCTTCCCACTTCAAACTCGAGCGGTTCACGACCTTCTGATGAATCAAATGTTTCTCCACTGGTAAGGCGACCATGGTAATGTACTTTTACTTTGTCACCGTTTTTTACTTGTTGCATAATAGTTACCCCCATCCCCTAAAGGGGTGTTATGAAAACCCCAAAGGTTGTTTTTAAATTTTATGAAATGAGCTTTAGGATTTCTTATCATCTTCTGTTGCGTCGCATTTATCCACCGAAGTTTTAACGAAAGTGGACACTTGTACTTTTGTAATTCTGCGGAGCATTAAGAAGACAAAAAGAAAAAATGAGCTCGCAAGTTACTGAAATATCAAATGCAACCATTCCCATATTAATTAAGGTCTAACTAATAATTTTCCTGAAATTTGGCTATATAAATAAAACTATGAGATCAACCCTTTTTATTTTCATTGTTTGTTTTAGTGCTGCAATTAGCTGTTCATCCCAAAGATCACAAACCTCGATACCGATAGCTATCGGGACCAAACCTCAAGCTATCAAGCCCGCTGCCGAACGCATAAATGTTTATCTGCCTTTGCTAAAAGGAAAACGAGTTGGGGTTTTTGCCAATCATACTTCTACAGTTGGCAATAGTCATTTGGTTGATACATTATTAAAACTAGGGGTGAATATCGTAGTTGCATTCGGACCAGAGCATGGGTTCCGTGGCGATACACCCGATGGCGTTAAAATCATGGATTATAAAGATGAAAAAACGGGAGTACAGGTGATCTCACTCTATGGAAATAAACGAAGACCGACATTGGATGATGTAAAAAATGTTGATGTACTCATATTCGATATACAGGATGTTGGCACACGGTTCTATACTTACATATCTTCTATGCAGGAGTTTCTTGAGTTCTGTTTAGAAAATCATAAGCCATTGATGATCCTTGATCGCCCTAATCCAAATGGATCTTATGTTGATGGCCCCGTACTCGATATGAAATATAAAAGCTTTATCGGCATGCAACCTATACCTATCAATTATGGAATGACAATGGCCGAATATGCAAACATGTTATTGGGAGAAAAAATGTTGTCAGCAAAAGCAAATGAGATCAATGCATACAACATTACTACAAATCCAACAGCAGATACGCCATTTCATGTACAGTTTATAAAGAATGAAGGCTATACACATAAAGGTAAATACACATTGCCTGTGGCTCCGTCACCAAATTTACCAAACATGCAATCTGTTTATCTCTATCCATCCACTTGCTTATTTGAGGGTACGTCATTAAGTGAAGGCAGAGGAACTGATAAACAGTTCCAGGTTTTTGGTCACCCTGATCTCCCAAAAAATTTGTACTCGTTTACTCCAAATCCGAATGCAGCATCTAAAAGTTCAAAGAATTTTGGAAAACTTTGCTATGGCTGGTATATACAAGGCACACCGGAAGAAATATTGAAACAAGTGGATGGCAAAATTCAATTAAAATGGTTGATAGAAGCATACAGACTTTTTCCAAACAAAGACAGTTTCTTTCTTAAAGGAAATTCGTTTGAGCTGCGTGTAGGTACCGATCAATTAAGACAACAACTGAAAGATGGAGTTAGTGAAGAAGAAATAAGAAAAAGCTGGGAACCGAAATTGAGTGAATTTAAAGCGATACGCAAGAAATATCTGTTGTATGAAGACTTTTAATGACCTGGTGAATTACAATTGAGCAGGCCAGATACCCCCGATTATCATGTAATGGTCGTTGTAAAATAGATTTTTACTCCTATTGCACAAATGATCCTAACCATTGTCGATGGCTCCTCCCCTTTTTCCGTCATTTTTTGGTTAGTTGAAAATATCCTGCTTTTCAGGGATAGAAATTAATATGGAGAGTACGCATATTACATCATGGTAACAGGACAAGCTATCCCCCACCAATCTATCGAAAACAGTATGATCGGCTGGATGAAAGTTAAATCCCTTTTTTACAGGATACCACCCACCCTTAAATAGGAATAGTTTTAGTGTTGAAAAATAAAATCATGAAAAAAAGAATTTTACTCTGTGTTCTTTGTGTGTTTGCGGGAAAAATATTTGCACAAAAACAAACTTTTGACCTTATAACTTACACGACACCGAAAGCATGGACAAAAGAAGAAAAACAGAATGTGATAGTTTATAGCAAAGTGGATAATAAAGACAAAACCTGGTGCCAGATAGCGGTTTACAAAAGCACAGCCAGCAAAGGAACTATTGAAGACGATCTGCAAAATGAATGGAATGAACTGGCAGTAAAACAATTTAGCATTACTGATACTATGCAGGCAACCGAAACTCAGGAAGCTGAAGGTTGGAAAATAAAAGCGGCTTCTGGAAAATTTACATTCAACAATCAAGCCGCCGTAGTATTGCTAACTATCTTCAGCGGATATGATCGTTGTGTAAGCATCGTAGCAACAACAAACAGCCAATCATATCTTGAAACAATAGAAAGTTTTGTAGGAAGCGTTGATCTAAAAAAACCTAAAGCGGTAAGCAAACCAAAAAATCAATTATCCAACGTCCCTGCTGTACAGCAGAGCACAAACACGCATACAAAACCTGCCGGCGGTTTTGCATTCATCACCACAAATTTTGATGACGGCTGGACAAGTACCGCACAGGAAGATTGGGTACAGGTTACCAGGAGTAATATCAAAGTATTAATTCATTACCCAAATAAAAATGCAGACGCTTACAATTCAGTTGTACTTGATGGATTAAAAAATGCCTGGAACATCCTGGTAGCTCCAAAATATAGCTCAGCATCCAATTTTGAATTTAAGCCTATCACCGGGTGGCAGACTATTGAATTTGCAGAAGCTGACATGGTAGAAAAAGCAACCGGTAAAACAGTTCATGTTGTATTGTTTAAAATGAATTATTCAAATGGCAGCGGTAAATATTTAGAATTTATTACTCCCGATAAAAGTTCTTTTGAACAGGAATTTGGCGCATACCATCAGATCAACATCCGGATGGGAAAAAATGGAGAGCATGGCGAACTACAACAAATTTGCTGTAGCAGCTTCAGACCTGCAGGGAAAATGGACAAGCGATTTTTCCGGTGCTATTCAATATGTAAATGCTTATACGGGTTTCGATGCAGGCATGGATACGCATGCATCTGTCGAAAATTTCCAAATGGCCCAGGATAACTCATACAAATGGGATCTCGGAGTTGCCAGTGGAGCAGTGGGAAATATTAAATTTCAAAGCAAAAAATCTGGTGGAAAATTTTCCTTGATCGGCAACTGGCAGGTAAAATTTTCTGACATTGAGGGCAAGCCAAGAACTTACAATGTTTTTTTTTCCTGTATAAAGGGTTTACGGATTTTATGGCTTGACAACAGACCTTTTGCCAGGGCTGAATGATGCAGATCTAGTTACATCATAAACATTCAACATGAAAAAAATAATTCTTTTCTGCATTTACTACGTTGTCCTGGCAAATTTTTTTACCGCCTGCAAAACGGTTCCTGTTACTGGCCGCAAGCAGCTCAACCTTGTTCCTGATTTTATGATCAAGGAAATGGCGTTTACACAATATGATTCTGTGATAAAAACGAGTGCTACTCTTTCACAAAATGACAGCAGGGCGCAAATGGTGACAAGGATTGGAAACAGGATCCAAGCAGCAGTGGAATCGTATATGCTCCAGAATAACATGAGCAAGGATATAAAGAATTTTAAATGGGAGTTTAATACTATACAGGAAGATGTGATCAATGCCTGGTGTATGCCAGGTGGTAAAGTGGTTGTTTATACCGGCTTATTACCGGTTACTCAAAACGAAACTGCATTAGCTGTTGTAATGGGGCATGAAATCGCTCATGCAATTGCCCGGCACGGCAATGAAAGAATGAGCGAAGCATTATTAGTAGGAATGGGCGGTTTAGTTTTAGAAGAAGCGTTGAAAGAAGAGAAAGAACAAACGCAATTATTGTTTTTGGGTTTATATGTTGTGGGTACTACAGTTGCCCTGGAACTGCCAAACAGCCGCATGCAGGAAAGTGAAGCTGATAAATTAGGTTTGATATTTATGAGTATGGCAGGCTATGATCCCGAAGAAGCTATTCCATTCTGGCAGCGCATGGCTGCAAGAAATAGTGGAACAAAGATGCCCGAATTTTTATCTACGCATCCAAGTGATGAAACAAGAATAAAAAAATTATCGGCATTAATACCTGAAATAAGATCTAAATACTATAACCCAAAAACATAAAGCATGAAAAAAATTATTCTTTTCTTTCTCTGCATGTATTCAATACAAGCTACTGCGTTTGATACATGGTGGCATGCCGAGTGTACCCGGAAGGCAATGGTGGCAAATGGATTTTCAGGCGATGCAAGGTTGGCAACACAAGTGTCAAATTATATTACCGATTTTATGGCTGTATTAAATATGCCAAATGAATGGGTGGGAGAAATAAAAATAAACAAAGCCCTTTTCAGAAGTGACCATTCATATGATTTTTTGCATTTTGATGCCATTTATACTACCGCTGACATTGAGAAAAACTGGCAACTGATCTTTGAAAATACTAAAGCCACTTTAAAACAATTTGCTGCTTCATCATCGGTAAAATCGGAATTCAGGCAAATTGTGATCTTTAATATTTTAGGAGCAAGCTTGCATATCATCCAGGATTTTTATTCTCATTCAAACTGGGTAAACACTTATATGGCAAAAGGAATTTCTCCCATTCCTATTTGGTATGATGTAGCAGAAAGTGAAAGGGGAAAAATGAAGATCTTTACCGGTATCTATGCAAAACCGTTTAATGGACATGTATCTCACGACTCATTACACAAAGACAACAGTGCAAGATCATATAATAAAGAGGCCGTTGAAACAGCAGAAAGAGCTTCCATTGACTGGATAAAAAGATTAATGATAGAAGTACCGGAAGTGAACTGGGGCGGACTAAAGATTTATACTATTCAAAGCGATATAGTAATGAAAAAATTCCTGGTAACGCAGGATGCTTCTTTCTTAACATCCAGTTCCATTATCGCATTTAAATTCGACGGTAGACAGCCGAAGAAATTTGTATTTGCAGATAATTTACCCGATGAACATGCAAAGGCTGCAATTGTATTATCCACCATTTTAACCAACTATGCTTCCAATGCCGGGGTAGAAAAAAATCAATTCAAGTTGCTTACACCATACTGGGCTGGGTTTATGGGCTATAATATCAGCCATCATTTATCAAACGGATTATCATTGAATGGAGAAATATTTAAGAACTCTAAGATCATCCAGTAATAAAACCCAGGAAGAAATATCTGTTGTATGAAGATTTTTTTCTTAATTTAAGGGCAACAAACCAACTCAATTTATATGTCAAACGAAACTACCCCAACCCCCGCCACATCTGGAATGGATGGTAAAACCATTGGCATTATTAGCTATTTTACCTGGATCGGATGGATAATTGCTTTTGTCATGTACGGAAATAATAAATCGCAATTAGCGATCTATCACATCAGGCAATCATTATTTCTGCATATTCTAACAATTATAATCTGGATATTACGATTTATATTGTTGTACATCCCATTCATTGGTTGGGCTCTCTGGTGGGCTACCTGGCTTCTTTTTATTGGCTTATTTGTGCTGTGGTTAATAGGACTTATAGCAGCAATAAACGGTGAAGAAAAACCAATCCCATTATTGGGCAAAACAGCACAGCAAATGTTAGCTGGTATCAAATAAGATTCACTTATCATTTTTACTACTTTATAATATCTTCGCTACGATGAGTAACTTTCAATCGCTGCGAATAGTTTTTATGGGTACTCCTGAATTTGCCGTTGCCTCTCTCGAAGCATTGGTAAAAGCAAAATGTAATATTGTCGGCGTTATTACCGCTCCTGATAAACCCGCCGGCCGCGGAATGAAAGTGACAGAAAGTGCCGTAAAGAAATATGCTGTTCGACATCATCTAAAAGTTTTACAACCAGAGAAATTAAAGAACCTTGAATTTCTGGAAGAACTCAGATCTTTAAATGCAGATCTGCAAATTGTTGTTGCTTTTCGAATGTTGCCCGAATCGGTTTGGAACATGCCACCCCTTGGCACTATTAATCTTCATGGAAGTTTATTGCCACAATACCGTGGTGCAGCACCGATCAACTGGGCTGTTATAAACGGAGAAAAAGAAACCGGTGTAACAACTTTTAAACTCAAACACGAAATAGATACCGGGAACATTTTAATGCAGGAAAGTTTTCCGATCGAAGAAAATGAAACTGCCGGCGACGTACATGATAAAATGAAAGAGTTAGGTGCAAGGGTTTTGGTGGATACGGTGAAAGGGATTGCTGATGGAACATTGGAAGAAAGACCACAGTCAACAGTCGACAGTCCACAGAAGCATGCTCCCAAAATATTCACTGAAACCTGCAATATAGATTGGCGAAGATCTATTGATGAGATCCAAAACCTTATTCGTGGCATCTCTCCTTTTCCCGGCGCATTTACTGAATTGGGTGATAAAACAATTAAGATATTCAAAAGCGAAAAGGAACTTTCATTGCCTACTTCAAAACCCGGACGTTGGGAATCAGACGGAAAAACTTATTTGAAATTTGCTGCGAAAGATGGATATATTCTTTTAAAAGATGTTCAACTCGAAGGCAAGAAAAGAATGCTGATCGAAGATTTTCTTAGAGGATACCGATTCAGCTGATCAATCTCTTTCATTAATTATTTTTTCCGCTATCAACAGATCCATTGGCTTTGTTATTTTGATATTATTTTCTTCGCCTTCAACCAGTGTTACTTTTAAACCATAAGCCTCCACCACTGTAGCTTCATCCGTAAACTTTTCTTTGTAATCAATTTTGAAAGCAGGCAATAATATCTTACTGTGAAATGTTTGTGGCGTTTGTACCAGCATCACTTTATTTCTGTCAATAGCATCGTTACCTTCCTCCTGAACAATTCTTACACTGTCCCTGCTGGTAATAACAGGAATTGCAGTTCCCGTTTCAACTGCACTTGCATAGCAACGATGAATAAGATTTTCCGTCAAAAGACATCTTACTCCATCATGCACAAAAATTATTGAATTATCTTCCACTAATTGCAATCCATTTTTTACGGACTGAAATCTTGTATCACCTCCGGCCGTGATCCTGATCTTTTCCTTATCAAAATATGCATCAATGATCTCCTGGCCCATGTCAGTGTAATCAAGCGGAAGTACGAGTATTATTTGTATATCAGCAAATGCATTTAAAAAGGTTTGAAGAGAATAATAAAGGACTGGTTTATTATTTACCAATATAAATTGTTTTGGTGTAGTTCCTCCCATTCTTATTCCAGATCCCGCTGCCACTATTATCGCATATTTCTTCATGCTGCAAATAACTGTGATTTAGTTGAAATAAAAAACCCCGACATCGTCGGGGTTAAATTCTATAGTTATTTATCTACGCTTTTGATTTCTCTTCTTTTCCTTCCTTCCCTTGCTTTAAAGTAAACCTGATCTTTTGATTTTCTTTGTCAAGGTCGGCGATCAAAATATCGCCCTGTTTTATCTGCATATTCAGTATTTCTTCTGCCAGCGGATCTTCCAGATATTTCTGAATCGCCCTGTGTAAAGGTCTTGCACCAAATTGCTGATCATAACCTTTATCTGCAAGAAAATCTTTCGCCTCTTCTGTCAGTTCCATGCTGAAACCAAGATTGGTCAGGCGTTTCATTACACCCTTCATCAGGATATCAATGATTTCGAAAATATGATCTTTGCTCAGTGAATTAAATATCACTACATCATCGATCCTGTTCAGAAATTCAGGAGAGAAAGTACGTTTCAATGCTTTTTCAATAACTGCCTTGTTATTTTCATCAAGGTTCTGTGTTCTTGCTGCAGTGGCAAAACCAACACCTTCACCAAAATCTTTTAACTGGCGAACACCAATATTTGATGTCATGATGATCATGCGTATTCTTGAAATCAACTTTTCTTCCCAGACCATCAGTTAGCTGTCCATCATCCAGCACCTGCAACAAAATATTGTAAATATCCGGATGAGCTTTTTCAATTTCATCCAGCAAGATCACACTAGTAAGGTTTGCGGCGTACTTTTTCTGTTAACTGACCACCTTCTTCATAACCCACATATCCCGGAGGTGCACCAATCAATCGGCTTACAGTGAATTTCTCCATGTATTCACTCATATCTATTCGTATCAGCGAATCTTCACTGAATCGAACATATATCTTGCAAGTGCTCTTGCCAATTCTGTTTTACCAACACCGGTAGGTCCAAGGAAAATAAATGTACCGATCGGTTTCTTTGGGATCTTTTAATCCTACACGGTTCCGTTGAATAGCTTTCACTACTTTCGCGATCGCTTCTTCCTGTCCAACCACCATATCTTTCATATCATCAGCCATGCTGACGCAGTTTCTCTGTTTCTGCCTGCACCATTCTTTTTACAGGAATACCTGTCATCATGCTTACTACTTCAGCAATATCTTCTTCATCAATCGGATAACGTTTATGTTTGCTTTCTTCTTCCCATTCATTTTTTGCTTTTTCCAATTCTTCCTGCAATCGTCTTTTCAGTATCACGCAGAGAAGCAGCTTCTTCAAACTTCTGGCTCTTTACCACTTTATTCTTTTCATTCTTTACATCTTCTATCTTCTTTTCCAGTTCAAGAATGTCTTGCGGAACATTGATATTTTTCAGATGTACTCTTGCTCCCACTTCATCCATTACATCAATGGCTTTATCAGGAAGCAAACGATCGGTCATATAACGGTCACTCAGTTTTACACAGGCATCAATTGCTTCTTCTGAATAAGTAACATTGTGATAATCTTCGTATTTGCTTTGAATATTGTTAAGTATCTGGATGGTTTCATCCACAGAAGGTGGATCAACCATTACTTTTTGAAAACGACGGTCCAAGTGCACCATCTTTTTCAATATACATTCGGTATTCATCCAATGTAGAAGCACCAATACATTGCAGTTCACCTCTTGCCAAGGCAGGTTTGAAAATATTGGAAGCATCCAGTGAACCACTGGCACCACCTGCACCAACAATGGTATGTATTTCATCAATAAAAAGAATCACATCACGGTTTTTTTCCAGTTCATTCATGATCGCTTTCATTCTTTCTTCAAACTGTCCGCGGTATTTTGTACCGGCAACCAGTGCAGCAAGATCAAGTGAAATAACTCTTTTATCAAACAATACCCGGGAAACTTTTCGTTGTACAATGCGCAATGCAAGACCTTCCACGATGGCTGTTTTACCAACACCAGGTTCACCAATTAGAATGGGATTATTCTTTTTGCGGCGTGATAAGAATTTGTGAAACTCTTTCAATTTCTTTTTCACGACCAACAATCGGATCAAGCGCACCAGTTTCTGCAAGTCGTGGTGATATCTCTTCCGAAATTATCAAGTACAGGTGTTTTGCTTTTTGCTGTACTTGCCGCACCTGGCGACTGCCTTTTTGCTGGAATATTTTTTTTCTTCATCAAAATCATCATCATTTTCATCAGTATATTCAGCTGCGGGCGTCATTGCTTTTTACAACGCCCAGTTCATTTCTGAAAAGATCATAGTCCACATCAAACTGGTTTAAGATTTGTGTAGCAATATTTTCTTTGTTCTTTAAAATTGAAAGCATCAGGTGTTCAGTTTCCACCGTCGGACTTTTCAGTGCCTTTGCTTCCAGCACTGTTACCCGGATTACTTTTTCGGCCTGCTTGGTAAGTGGAAGGCTATTAATATTGGCAATATTTTTTCCTGTTTTATCTTTTACTGCAAGTTCTATTTCTTTCGCGAGTTCATACAGATCAACATTAAAGCTTTTCAGTATTTTGACAGCGGTATTTTCACCTTCCCGGATCAGTCCAAGCAGTAGATGTTCTGTGCCGATAAAATCATTTCCCAACCTCAAGTGCTTCTTCCCTGCTGAACGAAATTATTTCTTTTACCTGTGCTGAAAAATTGTTATCCATATTTTAGATTAATTGCTTGTGATACAATAATAACGAATATTTTTGGATACGGTTTGTCACTAGTTATAAACGGAATGTTGATAATCTTAGTTGTATGCAAGTCAAAACAGATACCAAAGAAAAATTTCATGTCATCACTGTTGCCGATCCTGCTCTTACTGCTGATATGGCAGCGGAACTCTCTGATTTGCTGCTCGCTTACCTCCAAAATGACGTAAAAAACGTGATCCTGAACTTGAAAGAACTACAATCATTAGATGAAATTGCCGCAGAAAAGTTAGTTAAGCTACAGCAAAAATTTTACGAAAAAAATTTCTCTTTTGTCATCTGCGAGATCAAAAAGCCGGTTGAAGATTTTCTAGATAGCGTAAATCTCCTTGAAGTGATGAATACGACGCCAACCGAAAGCGAAGCTATGGACATTGTGCAAATGGAAGAAATAGAAAGAGATTTATTAAACGAAGAATAGAATTATTTTCCCAACTTAGGAAATTCTATTTGGCTTTTCTTGCGACGCTCCGTTCAAAGTTCTATTCAACATTGAACAAATGCGTCGCAGTTTACCCAGACACTGAGCAAAGCGAAGTGGAAGGGTCGCATTTATCCACCGAAGCTTTAGCGAAGGTGGACTCTTGTGCAGGATCAATTTTATTCAGCTTTTTTTTCTCGCAGCGATCGCAACGAGTTGGCGGCCGCAACTTATCGTTAACCTTTCCGCAGCGTTCGTTGCGGGAAAATCTTATACTTTCGTAAACCTAACCAGCATCCTAAAAACAAGAAACTAGTAACCAGAAATGCTCTCAGTAACAATTCTAGGAAATAACTCAGCCGTACCGGCATTTGACCGTCACCCTACCAGCCAGGTGGTAACTTTAGATGGTAATAATTATTTGGTCGATTGTGGCGAGGGTACTCAAATACAGATGATAAAATACAAGATCCGTCGTGGTAAGATCTCTCATATTTTCATTTCACATCTTCATGGCGACCATTATTTTGGTCTGGTTGGACTTATCAATAGCTTCGGACTTTTAAGTCATCAGCAGGATCTTCATGTTTTCGGCCCATCGCCCCTGCAGGAAATTGTCGAGCTGCAATTGAAAGTAGCAAAAACAGTTTTACCATTTAATCTTTATTTCCATACGATCAACAAAGAAGGACTACTTGTTGAAGACAGTAAAATTAGAAGTTCGTTGTTTTAAAACGAATCATAGGATAGAATGTTATGGTTTTTCATTTCGTGAAAAGAAACAGCCAAGAAAGATAGATCTTGATAAAGTAAAAGCAGCTGAGATACCGGCTTCATTTTACAAAAAGCTCGAAGAAGGAATGGATTACACCACCAAAAATGATGTGTTGATAAAAAATGAAACAGTAACAATAGAAGCTCCCAAAGGAAAATCTTATGTGTTTTGTGCCGATACTAAATATGATGAAAGCCTGCTGCCGCATCTTTACGACGCCGATATGATCTATCATGAAACGACTTATCTCGATAATTTAAAAGAAAAAGCGGATAGAACGTTTTCATTCCACCATCAAGCCAGGCAGCAATGATCGCTAAGAAAGGAAGAGTAAAAAAATTACTGATCGGTCATTTCAGCAGTAAATATGCTGAGCTTGATGAATTTGAAAAAGAAGCAAGAGAAGTGTTTGCTAATACTGAGATTGGCATTGGAAGGTGTGGGTTATGAAGTCTTAAGCACGAGTTGGAATTCGGAATTTGGAATTAGGAATTCGTAATTACGGTGTAGAAATTACCTTTCCGATCTGTTAAGTTTCCAAATTCCTAATTACAAATTCCTAATTACTAGTTCTTGCAAAAATCCATTCATAAAACAACGGAAACTCACTTCTCCATCTCGGTTCATTATGCTTCCCATCGATCCCTTATCACTTCACACATTTTTGATTTTGATACTCTGTGCATTTCATTAAATGCTCTTATCGTCATTCGGCACCATGCTCTCTCCTTCTTCATCACCAGCATAGAAATAAATTTTTGCATTTACTTTCTTGCCTTTTGCTTTTATATCATCAAAGATCTTTGGCCCAACCCAAAATGCAGGAGAAAAAACTCCGGCGCCGCCAAATATTTTCGGATATTTCAATACAGCATACATTGAGATGAGTCCGCCCATTGAACTTCCGGCAGTAAAAGTATTTTTTGAATCTTTGAGTGTTCTGTATTTTTTATCAATAAAAGGTTTTAATGTCTTTGCAAGAAACTGCAGATACATATCCCTTCTCCCTTTCCTTTTTGCCCACCTTGCAATGAAAAATCATAAGGGACAATATTCATTTAATCTTTTATCCCCTCCATTGTCAATTCCTACTACAATGCATTCTCTGTATTTCAAACCAAGCGTATCTAATGCCTCATCAACTCCCCACTCACCCGAAAAAGAAGTGGCATCATCAAAAACATTTTGCCCGTCGTGCATATATAATACAGGATACTTTTTAGCTGAGCTATTATATGTCGGCGGCAGATAGACCCATACTCTTCTTGTTCTGTTTAGCTGAGGAATAAAAAAAGCTGTATCAATAATGCGAACATTTTTATTCGCCGTACTTTTTTTCGGCTGGGAGGAAGATGCAAACAGATCTTTCCATCCTTCTATGCTTATTTCAATATTTTCATTGGCAACTATCTTCAGTGTTCTGTTACCAATATCTTTCCCTTCTTTGCTACATTCTACTTTATCCCAACCGCCTCTTGTTATTTTATACTCGTACGAACCTGCATTCAATGACAGTTCAAGAAAATAACCTTTTTCATTTTTCTGAAATTGAAAATTTTTATTCTGTGGATTCCAGCTATTGAAACTGCCGGCGATAAATAGCGAACTATTGGCGGGATTATTTGCATGGCAAAGAATTTATTTCGATCCTTATCTTTTGTTGTGATGCAACAGATAAAGTGATTAGTAATGAAACTAGAAATGAAGTCATTTGTCTGAACATGATTCAAAGTAAAAGTTTTTTAATGAGATATGCGTAGGATTTCACGCAAAAGGCAGCGAAGAATGCAAAGTAGGCATTACGTCGCCAATGTCTTATTGCTGTAACGCTTCAAGGAATAAAAGCTGAATAGAATTGTTGTAGTACAAGTGAGTGACACAAAGGTGATGAATAGAATTACAATAAGCGGCAACCAAAAACTAAAACCCAGAAACTATAAACTTCTTCTATCACTTTTCTTTGTAGTATCAGTTGCTGGTTTTTTAGGCTTGATAAAAATATTTTTGATCTTATCCTTAATACCAGGATCATTTTTCTTTTTAGAGCTATCTGCAGGATTTGTTTTTGTTGTATCCTTACCAAATACCTGCTCCAGTAATTTCTCTTTCACTTCATCTTTCGCTTTTTCTTTTACCACGTTCAATGAATCCTTTGCTCTTGCTTTGGCGCTGTCAATTTTTTGTTGTGCAAAATCTTTTGCTTGTTCTTTCAATTCGTCTGCGGCATCACCAACTACTTTTTGCAGATCAATTTTTATAGAAGGACTGGCAACTGTTCCACCCATCTTTACACTGAGATCAACCATCTCGCTAAGTTTTACAGGAATGCCCTTGCTTGTTGCCTGCGTTATAAGATCATTCACCAAATTATTTGCCTGATTGCCGAGATATTTTCGCGGCACTTTCATTTCAATTATATAATCAAGCGACTGATCAAAACCATGCATCCCTCCTATTTGCATTTCAATATCCTCTACTTTCAGGTTGAATGGCTTTACCAATACTTTGCCATTGGCAAATTCAATATAATTCTTAAAATCTCGTATGGTGATCGATTTCAATCGGTCTATCTGCAGTGCAGCAGCTAATTTTTCTATCGGTGCAAAATTCTTCAACAATCCTTCGATCAATAACAAGTTCCCTTTTCCAGTTAATGTTTTCAGATCAGGCATCATATTTCCATTCAGGTTGCCCGTCATTGCTAAGTTCAGAATTCAATTTGCCGGCAAGGAATTTACCGATCGGCATAATGGCCTGTATAGTATTAAATGCAAAGAATGCTTTTTGCACATTTACATTCTTTACATCATAGCTCATGCTGATGGCTGGTTCTTTCTTATTTGTTTTTGTAGAATAAGAACCGTTCAATGCAATTGTTCCATCCAATGCTTCTGTTTTTACATTCTGTAATTTTACTGTTTCATCTTTCAATACAACTGTTCCATTAATATTGTTATAATCTACTTTATCATATTTTACTTTCTGCGCTTTTGTATTGATGATAAGATCAATATTAGAGGGAACAATAAATGGTTCCGCTGTTGTTGCTGTTGCAGTACTTGTTGTAGTATCTGTACCCATCCAGTCATTCAGATCCATATTATCGGCTGCTATATTCAATGTTCCTGTCAATGGTTGATCCTGCATAGCGTAGCCAACGAGATTGTTCAATGTCCCATTGCCAGTAAAATTTGTATTCAGGTAATTTCCATTCAGCTCTTTTAGTGTAACTGTTTTTTGATTGAAGGCTAATTCGGTTTTGGAAACAGTAACACCAGTCGGGTAATCTTTTGAGGTATATTTTAAATTGCTTAGACCAGCAGTACCATTAACAGCGATCTTATCATATTCTTTTTTGTCGATGGCAGTTTTATTTCCACTGAAACTGAGATCACCATTTAATATTCCTGAAATGACCGTGCCTGCTTCGAGCTTTGTAAATTGTTTGATATGATCCAATGTAAATCTTCCTTTTGCTGTTCCTGAAAAATCAGTTGATGTCATCGGGTGTCTAAGTTGTAAAGAAAAATCAACCGGGTCTTTACCAACTTCAATATGTGCAGAAGAAATATTGATAGAAGTATTATCAGCAATACCACCGCTGTTCTCAATATTTACTTTCATATTTCCATTCTGAATTGGTTGCGGAAAAGCATTGGACGAATAGAAAAGATCTTTGATATCAAGAAACCCACCGGCAGTAAAATCTCCCTTCTGATCTTGTAAAGCAGCCATCGCTCCTTTTGCAAATACATCAGCCCAAACCAAACCGGAAAGTTTAGTATCACCGGACAATTTTGCAAACTTGGAAACATTCGCAAGATCCAGTTTTCCTTTTGCAACAGCATCGATGTATTTTATGGTCTCGGGGTTTTTAAACAATAATTTGAAATCAAAAGGTTCATTGTCCATTTCCACATGTCCTTTTGAAATATCTATAACTGCATTATCCGGCTTGCCATCAGGATTACTTGCATGTATCGCCAATTGTATATTCTTTACCGGCTTTGGAAGATCAGGGTATTGGAAAAAACCATTTGTTATATCAAGATTCACATCATAAGCAGGCATTTGCTGCGGAGTATATGTTCCTTTTACAAAACCATTAAAAGCAGCTTGTCCACTTGTTTTTATTTTATCAAAATCCTTTTTGTAAATACCGGGTATCAGTGAAAGGATATCTTTAAAATCATTAGAAGGAGTTTTGAATTTAATATCCATATTATAAGTGCTGTCATTCACTAACTGGAAAAATCCTTCTGCATTCAGGTTAAGATTATTCAGTTTGATCGATTCAGTTTTAAAAGTGTATTTACTGTTAGTATTGTCTATTTGAACATCAGCATCGATCTCTGCTTTCGCATTGCTGAGATAAGGAATAGAAGTATAAATAAACCCAGCATTATCAGCTTTTGTTTTTGTTTTCAGCGTAAATACATCTGCAGTAAAATCGCCGCTGCCTTCATGATCGAAACTGGAGATCTCTGTGATCATATCTGCCGTTTCATCTTTATAATATAGATAACCGTTTTTGATCGCATATTTCTGCAAGTTCATTTTAAATTCAGAAGGAGACTTATCAGGCGAACCAGTTGTATCATCATCAGGACGGGCAATATCCCAGTTTGCTTTTCCGTCTTTATTCATCAGTGCATGTATACGGGGTGATTCGAGGAACACACCGTACACTTTAATATCTTTTCCTTTAATAGCGCTGATAAGATTGACAGACGCATCCAGCGTTTTTGCAGAGATCAATGTGTCTTTGGCAAATTCATTTGTACCTACAACAGAAAGCTCATCAAGTGAAATAGATATTTTAGGGAAATGACGGAACAGCGAAAGACTTGCATCCTTAAAATCAACTTTAGCTACAAGGCTTTTATTGATCTCCTTTTTAACGAGATTGGTTATTTGCTTTTTGAAAAGAACAGGGATAAGAAATGCAACTGCAATAAGGGCAATGAGTGTAATGCCGGTTATTTTCAGGGTTTTTCGCAGAATTTTTTTCATAGCGGATAGCTAAGATGGTTTATCGTTATCGAAAAAGCAAAGTTAAAGACAATAAGATCTGCGGGAACAGTAAATATCTATGGTTTATTTCAAATTATCCTGCGTAGGTTTCTCAATAAAACTCTATAGAAAGTGAATTCATTTATTCATGCTTGACCCTAATGCCCCATATCAACCAAAAGATCCACGTTAGGGTAGTAATGATAGCAATTGGAAGGGGAAACCAAATCGCCATTATTGCACAAAGAGAATAAAGTGCAAATGCAAAATATCCGAATCTCCGGTTTTGCCGAATGGTCAAATTTGATCTCTCACTTTTTCCTAATTGATCTTTTATAGCTGCGCTGGTTAAGAGGATCCAGCTGATAGCCTGCGCTGCCAGGGTAGCATCGTAAAGAATGACAGCCGGAGCGGCATGGTCAGTTAAAATATATTCACCCATTAAAGAAGATGGAAATGGAATAAAAACAACCGTAAGCAACATAAAGCCATTCGCATAAATAAACAAGTTGGATGACCTGTTTATAAGTTTAAAACTGTTGTGATGATTGACCCATGTTATCAGGATAACGATAAAACTTAAAATAAAAGCGGAAATAGATGGAAGTAATATGTTTCAGGGCAAGCCAGAACTCAGCAGTGTTATTTATTTCTTTTGTTGAAGGGAGTTTGATATCAATGATCAGTAATGTTAAAGCTATTGCGAATACGCCATCGCAAAAAGTTTCTAATCGTGAGTTGGGGTTTGGTTCGGCCATCTGTATTTTTCTCTAAGATAGTTTTCTTTTCTTCAATTGTCGATCGGGAAACAATTGAAGAAAAATACTTATGTGCTGCATATCTTTATTTTACTGCTCTTAATGAAGATCTCTTTTCAACCCGTAAAAGCTTAAAGGAAAATACGAGCAACCATACCATAAATGCTGCGATGTTGATACGTTCCCATAACCCGATATGTGGAGTAGGTCCGTTTTTATCAATATGAGGAGCTTCCAACCAGGTCAAAGTTCCAAACACGATGAAGACAACGATAGTTGCTATAGAATAAAAACGAAATCCTTTTCCAAACATTGTAGCACCAAAACCGATCGAGAGAAACATGAGTAGTACTGTTATTATGCTCATCACGATGTGCCATGTATCTGTAAAAGTTCCGCCACCTGCTGCCAGCACTTCACGCTGATGCATGGGTGACCATGTTAAACCTGCGAGTCCGTGAATGATCATCAATATTCCAACGATACGCAGCGATCTTTTCTGAGAGGCTGATCTTAAGATACCCCAGCCAAATGCAGCAATAAGCAATGTATAAATAATGCCCAACGGAAACCATAAAGATCTTGTCGGTGCATCAACAGCAGATAATTCACTGACTGTTTGTGTAACCCAATTATATCCTTTATCTAAAAAAGGGAATAAAAATATTCATGGCGATATAAAGCAGTGAAGCTGCTACGCCACAATAAAGCAAATACTTCCGCCCCATAGTTTTATTCTTTGGTGACCATACAAAGTAAACTATGAACCCCGGTGAAATCAATGACTTCTGTCAATGATGAAAATGATAAATTTTAGTTTGTTGCTGCAAAGAACTATGGAAGAAAGTTGCTGATAACAGACTTGACAACTGTTGCAAAGCTGATCCGAATTCACAGACTTCGGATAACGTTTGAATATTTTTTATAGAACACTAATCATAACGGGTAACTGCGTAAACCGATGCTTGTAGTAGTTTATTTTTTTTGCCCGACAAATCTTATTACTGAACCTTTCCCATTATGAAATGAACCTTCATTTAATTCAATTTCCTTTTCAACTAATTCTATAATTTCATAATTCATAAAATCCGACTTTACTTCTTCAATGGAGAATAACATTGTGATGTCCCTTGGCCCACCCATTTTCTCATTCCTGGAAATGTAGTCAATATGTTTTTTACTGAAAGCTTCAAAAATAACGACTCCCTTTTTTCGCAAATATTTGTCAAGTGTTTTATGGTAAAGCGATTTGATCTCTGCCGGAAAGTGTGCATATATTAGTGCAATTACATCAAATTGTTCGGTGTTATAATTTATTGTCTGCAAATCTCCAACCTGGTAGTCAATTGTCACTTTATTAGTTTCTGCAAGCCGCATCGCTTTCTTTTTACCTTCAATACTGATGTCGAACGCCGAAACTTTCCAACCAAGTTTAGCTGCAAAAACTGCATTGCGTCCCTCACCTTCCGCAGGAAAAAGTATTGCTCCCGGATCTAATTTCTCTAATTGTTCTTTTAGGTAGTTGTTAGGTTGCTCTCCATATGCAAACTCGTCTTTACTAAATCTATCATTCCATCTCTCGGTCCAGGGGTCATTCATGCTTTTGTCAAATTTTAATTACACGATGGTGGGCAAGGCCATTAATACTTTCCAAATAATTTCCATTTTTCCCTGTCAATTGTATATAACAAATGGCCCCTTGATTTACTGTCTTTGATATCGACCTTATAATTGGTTACAGAACTAATGTTTTTGAGCAGGCTGTTATAGTGCTTTCTCTCTTTTATAGGTTTATGATCAATTTGCTTTTTAAGATAGATATAAAAATTATGCGTAAAAAGTAAGGAAAGCTCAGTGAATTGTTTTGTATATGATTCCACACGGGAAGCTGTATTGAGAACTATTCCAAAAACAAAATTCCTGCCTACTTTCTCATTATTATAAACAAGACTTCCTCCTGTATGTAGTCCAATTCCAAAGCCTAAGTTTAATTCATGACCAATTTCCTTAGACCAGGTTTTTAGCGTATTCAAATTATATTTTTCCAACTCAGTTTCTAAGAATACAGCAAGAGAGCATGCTAAATTCAAGGCTGTCCATGCATGTGTTTTATCCCAGAATAAGCATAAGTGGCCATCACCCGTATCATTGTAATAGAATAATTTTTTGTTGCACAGGCGATCCAATTCTTTTTTAACATGTTCATTTATTTCCATCAAAAATTTGGCGTGTTTCTTCAATCTTTCTGTATTACTTCTGCTTTTCCGATCTCCGCTTAAGCTAATTTCCCGGGTGATATATGTTGAGTTTCTAAGATCCAGGAAATAGCAACTGGATAAAGTTTCCTTATAATTATCTGCTACCAGGGTCATAATTGTTTTATTGGTTTATTCCAACTTTTTGCTCTCAGCAAATTCTTGTACAGGAAGTTAATAATTATTCGGTTGTTGCTGCGAAGAACTACCGAAGAAAGATACAGATCTATTTGCCTTTTCGGTAACGTGGAGTCACAGTCACTAAGAAGATCCGCCTTCGGGACGCCAGGTGGTTAACCTGTGTTTATCAATTGTCACCAATTCTATCTTCATTCCGCTATAATGATCTTTAAGTTTTGCTACCAATTCATCCGCCAGGTCTTTTATTTTATCATAGATCAGTTCACCGGTGAATATTAATTTAATCCCCGGTAATTGAAATGAATAGACATCCTCATCTCCGGCTGGCTGATAGTGCAACCATTCTTCTTTTGAGTATCTCATATACTCTTTACCCTCAATTGGAATTAGTTTGTCAAGCAGATCATCAGATATATCGAGACCCTCCGGATATAAGATCAGGAATGCATGTTCTTTTTCTGTAAATAGTGATTTGTTATACATGATCTAAGTTCAATAGCAGAAGTATGTTTCCGTAAAAATAAGTGTCGCCTATGAGAACCATTATTTCTCACAGATTTCACGGATCAACACAGAATATTTATTACTGGTATGTTTTCCGTGAAGATCCCTGCCTGCCGGCAGGCAGGTGTGTAATCTGAGAGAAACTCAACTTTACATATCCGGGATCTCCGGCTCCACTAATTTTTTTAATTTCTCCAATGACTCCTGCCATCCCAAATAACACATATCTGGCGGGATCATAGCGGGAATACCTTCCTGTGTTACTTTAAGTTCGGTGCCTGCAGAAACTTTTTTGATCCAAACCGAAGTGATCATTTCTCCTGGTAAATTCGGATCATCAAATTTATCGGTGTACTTTATGAATTCATTCGGTTTCAATTCCAAATATTTTCCACCAAAAGAATGTCCATTGCCGGTAGTAAAATTGATAAAAGACATTTTATAACTCCCGCCAACTTTCGCCTCCATGTTATGAACAACACATAGAAATCCATAAGGCGGAAGCCAGGCTGCCATTGCATTGGCATCAGTAAAGGCACGATAAACTTTTTCGGGAGTTGTTGTAAGAACCCTGTGAAGTGTTACGCTGTTGGTTGACATATTGATTCTTTTTCTTGTTTACAAAATTAAGTGAGCTGCGAATAATTATGGAACAAAGAATTTCAAGCAGCGTACGCAAGAGAGCAACGACTGCCGCGCCTCTTAATCGCTGCGACCGCTGCGAGAAATAAAAAGATCTTATGCTTCTTACCTAATTCTTAATTGTTCTGTTTATGGTAAGTCTTGAAAAAATTAAGAATAGAAAGATCAATCCTGAAAAGATAATAGGCATTAAAAAAGCAAACGTTGCCGTTAGTGCAAACAAAATTCCGAAAACAAGCAGGTTAATGGTTATCACTCCCTGCATAATTTTAGGTTCGACTTTTTTCCGAAGCAGGTACCAGTTCAGCAAACTACCCAATAAGCAAACCAGGCAGAAGCAGGCACTCAATGCCAATACCAGTTCATTCATTGTCCGATGAAAACCTGCACCGAAATCAAATTTGTAAGTGTCCATTAAGGTATAGAGTTGCTTTTCGGTTTCGTTGTTTGGCGGTAGCGTAACAAAAAGTGTGATCGCATGAATAATTGCTGCGATGAACTGCAGGATAGCGGCTGCTTTAAGCCATGTGGAATATTTTTTCATATACTATTCTATTTTTCTTTTTTAATTACCAAACAGGTTTTCAGTCCAGGTGATATTCCTTTTGAAGATAATTAAGAAGCCTTTCAGCTTTTTCCCTGTATTGTTTTTCATAAAGTATAGAAGTCGCCATAGCTCCTTTTGCATTTCTTATCATACTGTAAAGCTGATGTATCGCCGGCATATCATATTTAATAAAGACTTCCTTGTTTTGAAGAAAACGTTTTGGGATGTTGTCTTCAATGGCTGTTTGAGGCACAGGCATATCCATTAACTCTTGTGCTTTGCGAATAATATCCCAAGAGCAGGTATAATTATATTCATTGTTAAAACCTACATTCCGGTAAAAATTATAAACCAGGTTTATCGAATCAACTACTTTCTCATTCCTGATAAAATTAAATCCTCCTGCCTTCAATTGTGTGATCGTATTATCGTTTTGGATAAAAACTTGCAACCAGCTATAATAGGGCAGGAAATGATAAAAGAACGTATCCTGGGTATTTATATTTTTTAAACGGGCAATTGGTATTTGAAGAGCACTGTCCAGGTGATCGCTCCATAACTGGTTATAGTAAATGGCAAAATTAACATCAGCAGTGTCAGCCTTCAGATCGGCCACCATATTTTGTATATAATGGTGTGCTTTTTCTTTATTCACAATAGTCTCTCTATAGTTTTCTGCCAAAAAACCACAAAACACAGCAAGGAATAACATTAAGAATTCCCAGAAATAATGTGTCCATTTTTTTCCGGGAGTGTGAGCATGATGGTGTACTTCCATAATTGTTGGTGCTTGTTTGTGTTTATGAAGCAGGAAGTTAATTTATTTTCTGTTGTTGCTGCGAAGAACTATGGAAGAAAGATGATGATACTTGAACATCAACAACAGCCTAATTAATTATTAGTTTGCTTCGGCCTGCACAATACTTTCATTGTATATGGTCAGCTTTATGTGCAGTCCTCGCAATGACGAAGACTCCGGAGCTTTGAAACATCTTTCTTTTATCGGAGTCTTCGTCATTGCGAGGCGTCTGAATCAGGCAAAGTGCATATTTAGGAAAGTAAGCCGAAGCAATCTGGAGGCATTGCGAATGCAATGCGAACATCGGGGCGTCTTATTTTGTTACAGTCACGAACCAATGCGAGTACGGTTCGTTGTTATTGTCTGTCCACTGTGTAATTCAGTTCAGTTACCCCGCAAGTAAATTGTCGGGTAGTCAATAGTTTTAGTTTTATTTTGTCTTTGATGTCTACAAACAATGGAATGCCTCGTCCAAGAATAATTGGATTAACAAATAGCCAGTAGCCGTCAATTAAGTTCAGTTGAATAAGTGAATGTGTTGCTGTCGGGCTACCAAAAAGCAAGATGTCTTTACCTGCCTGTTGTTTTATTTCATTTATTCTGTCCGAAAGGTTGTCGCTAATAATTTTTGTGTTAGTCAAACCCGCGTCTTTCATTGTTTTTGATAAAACAACTTTGTGAACTTTGCTATACCACTTTGAATGTTCAATGTCGTGCTTGGTCGCTGTCGGCTTGTCTCCTGCGGTAGGCCAGTAATTTTCCATCATCTGATAAGTTACTCGTCCATATAATGCAGTGTCGCCTTCGCTTATCCGCTTACCGACATAATCAAAAATTTCTTCATCAACTTTAATCCAGTCCATTTCTCCGTTCAGTCCTGCTACAAAACCGTCAAGCGATATGTGCATAAATGAAATTATTTTTCTCATATAGTTCTATTTTTTATTGTTGTCTATGGTTTGTTACTGTCTTTTTGCATCCGATAGCTATCGATTGATCGTTAACCCGCGGCTTTGCGAAACTTTTTGTTCAGAAAGTTAATTCATTTCTCAAATCTCAATTTTGTTTTTACATTGAGTATATATTTCAAAAATTAAATCAATTCATTCTAACTAATCAAACGCTGGTTGCTATATGAAAAAATTATCTTCCCGGTCTTTGCTATTGCTATCGATCGTTTTGTCTTTAACATCATGGAGTCAAAAAGTTTCAAACCCTGTATTGACTATTGAAGGTGGCCCGGTAAAAGGTGTTGAAACTCCCACAAAAGGAATTATCGCATATAAAGGAATTCCATTCGCAGCTCCCCCTGTTGGCAAACTACGGTGGAGAGAACCACAACCAGTGGTGCCCTGGAAAGGTGTGAAAACAGCAGACAAATATGGCGCTGCTGCTATGCAGATAACCTGGGATCCTAAAAGTTTTTATGGCAGAGAATGGAGAGCCAGCGGCAGTGTTCCATTTAATGAAGATTGTCTTTATCTGAACATCTGGACACCTGCAGCAGGTGATAAGAATAAAAAACTTCCGGTTGCTATGTGGATACATGGAGGTGGCTACCGTGAAGGATTTGCTTTTGAACCCGAAATGGATGGTGGTGAAGACTGGGCTTCACGCGGAGTGATTTTCGTATCAGTAACCTACCGTCTTGGTGTTATTGGTTTTTTCTCTCATTCCCTTTTATCAGCTGAAAGTCCTCATAGTGTATCCGGCAATTATGGATTGATGGACCAGGCAGCAGCGCTTAAATGGATCTACGATAATATCGAACAGTTTGGCGGTGATCCAAAAAACATAACCATCTTCGGACAGAGTGCAGGTGCAGGAAGTGTGCAATCTTTATGTGCTTCACCAATTTCAAAAAACCTGGTGAGCAAAGCCATAAGTATGAGCGGTGGTGGATTGAGCAATGCAAGACCTGGTATTCCTTTGGACAGTGCGCAACTGGCCAACAAAAAAATGATGGACTATTTTGGAAAAACCACGTTAGATGATATGCGGTCTCTTTCTTTTGATGAATTGATCCAGATGTCTCAAAAATATACAGAGGCCACTAAAACCCGAATTGGCTGGAGCCCGGTTATCGATAATTATTTTTTGAAGAAAACATTCTCTGATGCAGCAATGGCTAAAGAAATAGCTGACATTCCTTACATGTTTGGATTTACAGCCAATGACCTTGGTGATATGACAAAACCAATTAGTGATTTTGCTGCCTTGCGTGCAACACAAAGCAATAAACCTGCTTATACATATTTATTCCAGCGCCAACTTCCCGGCGATTCCAGTGGAGCTTTCCATTCTTCTGATCTATGGTATATATTCCATTCCATACGCCATAGCTGGCGGCCTTTTACGGCCGGCGATGAAGAGCTAAGTAAACAGATGGTAGACTACTGGACGAACTTTGCAAAATTTGGCAATCCAAATGGTAACAGCGGAGATGTATGGAAACCTTATACGGCACAAAGTCCGCAGTTCTTAGTTATGGATGCAGATGGCAACAAAGCGCAATTGATGATGACAACATCTCCCATGTATAAAGGGAATGTTATGAGAAGGTAAGAGGGAGTGTGAGGTTGTGCGGGCAGAAATGTTTTCTTTAAAAGCATGTTACTCCTCATAGCATGTTTATTATTTTGAAATAACAACTTTCATATCGATAAAAAGAGCATCAGCAAAAGCATAAAGTAAAAAGAAAGACGCAGTTAACTAAACCTGCATCTTTCTTCATACAGAATATATTTAGTGAGCTTTAAAATTCCATTTAGAATTGTCACTGTTAAAATCAAATTCTGCCAATGTCGGTGTGCTATCTCCGGAAGATACCAGTGCTAACTTCTTTCCTGAATTGGGAACTAACTTAGGCATTATTCTGTAGGTGCCATCAGTCAATTGATCGATTCGCCATAATTGTTCGGGTGCGCCGGTAAATGCTGGAACCGTTATTACTTCAGCATCGGCAGTTGCTGCTAATGCCCGATCTGTTCCTGCTATTACAATTTTATAATAGGGTCCACCTAAATATCCTGTTGTATCAGGAGCATCTGTAATCGTCCATTTCTGATGGGGACGGAACATGTAGTCGCCAATTCGCACATTAATATTTCCTGTTGGCCAGTTTTTACTTACATCTGCTAATTCCTGGGGAGGAACAGGTTTTATGGGTTCATTGTTGGCCTGGCCAAATCCACGAGGTCCACCAGCCATTCTTGTAAAATCAACTGCCAACTCTAAAGCATATCCTCTTCTCACAGATTCAATTTCATAAGTGCCCTCTTTAAACTTATCTCCTGCAACAGGCCATCCATCTTTCCAAAGCAGTGGAAGGATGCCCAATACGCTACGACCACCCTGTTCTAAATCTGCTTCATAATGGATGGACATTTTTTCAACTCCTTTCTCAAGAATCATATGTCCAAAATGCCCGGGGCCTATTAATCCTCCGCGGGTAGCAACAACCATTTTGCCGCCACCTTCCAGCATGCTTCTTCCCACGTTATCGAGGTAAGGACCTGTTATTTGTTTTGAACGGCCTACCACTACATTGTAGGTAGAGTTGGCACCATCGCAACAACTACCGTGCGTGGCAAGCAGGTAGTACCAACCGTCACGATATACTAAATCTGCGGCTTCACACACAATGGCTACATCAACGGGTTTATTACCCTCTTTGAGTTTTCCTGTTTTGGGGTCCAATTCAATAATGCGAGTGAATCCAAAATAGGTGCCGTATGCCAGCCAAAGGCGTCCGGTAACAGGATCTAACATAACACCGGGGTCAATGGCGTCATTCTCTTCATAGCCATCAGATGTAGCCACTACAACCGGTTCAGAATATTTAAAGTCAGGGGATTTTGGATCCAATGTTTTGTTCCACATGGTAAGAATAGCTCCTTTGTGGTTGCCTGCGCCACCGGTTGCTCCATATATTACAAGATAGCGGTCACCAATTTTGATGGCATCGGGAGCTGCTCCACCACCAGGTCTCACCCCACCGCCATTCCATGTCCAGCCGTCTTCGGATATTAATCCACCACCGCCTGTGCCAAATGTGTAATACTTTCCATCACATTCAATGATGGTTGACGGGTCATGTATAAATGGTCTTCCTACCTGTGCTATTACTATTTGTGTTATCAATACTGCTAACAAGGCAGTTATCGTTATTTTCATTCCTTTCATAATAATTTCAATTTCAGAATAATTGATATCTTAAACAGACTAACAAATTTTATTCGTAACTAATACTGAGGTTTTTTACTGGCAATCCTTTTTCATCCAAAAAACGAACACAGAAGTTAGCCATACCCGGTCCATTTATTACTGCCCCACGGATGATGTTCTTTCCTTTTTTAAGCGTTAAACGTGAAGAGGTAACATTATCCACAATCATATCCCTGTCACCGGAAAGCATAAGCGCTTCCTCGCCATTCAACCACCACATGCTTCCGGAATTACATCCGGCAGTCATCCTGACGTTTTTCATTTCTTCCGGGCAATCGATGACGGTGACAAGCCAAACAAGTATGCCGTATCGCGGCTGGTTTATAGCGTATGTAAAATGGTATAAATTAAAGTTGAATGTCTTGCTGTCCAAAGCATACCATTTCAGTTCCTGATTTCCCACTTTTACGGTTTCGCCATTTTTGGGAACTGTGGTGTAATCGCTGGAAAAATTATCGGTTGAAAAGGTTGTTCTGAGATAGTTGTCGGTGAATATATTATTCCTGGCAATGTCTTTCTTGACAGGTTCCAGCACCAGCCAACGTTGAATAAATCCCTTGGCATTCGGTGCCTTTTTTGCGGCAGAGGCCGGAGTAAAGTGTTTGGAAAGGGTATGTGTGGTATCGCCTTTTATAGGTATGGGAGGCAGGGATGGTCTTTGTCCCTGGCCCGGAGCCTGTCCAAAAGCTGTAATGGCACCTATTTGTAATCCTGATAAAACGACAAAAGCCATAGCTGGCAACAAGGATTTGTGTTTTCTGTTCATAGCAGATTTCTTTTGTAATGATTGTTGTTTCTGAAATTGAACATACTATTATGCAAACCTACAAAACGAAGCTAATAAAAATGGGCTCAGTTTGTAAGCTGTACACAAATAAATAAAGGCGGAAATTTTCCGGATAACGATCGAACACTTTTTATTTTATAGAACACTAAGCACAACCGAGGGGACGGAATGAGTCCATTTTTTTCTTGCAGTATGTGAATAATAATGTACTTCCATTACAATCTATTTAAAATAGAATTCTTCTTTGATAAGTATGATCAATTCTCTTGCAAGATCTAATTGCTGTTTTAGATTCTTTAAATGAGTAAGCCTGGTTATTTCCCCGCATATCGATGTCAGGTTTGCAAATTCATCCCATTTCTTTGGATCCTGATCAAACACCCTTAGCTGACGAATTGAATCCTGATTCATTAGCAAACCCGATTCATAAACTCCTGGTAGTACCCATAATTTGAAAACAAGTTCACGACTTGCGTTCCTGTAAAGCATATATCTGTCAAGAGAAATATTTGTTTCCTCAATTTGCTTCCAGTATTTAAGTATAAGATCGCTTACCTTTTTACTCCTGATAAGCCTCATGGCTCCGGAATTTTTTAGCTGTGAGGAAGTACGATCCGTGTTTATCAAAACCTGGCGCATTCCTGCAAGTCCTACAAGTGTAGCGAGTCGGATCGGTATTTCTTTCGATATTTTATAAGAAGCAAGAAAGATCAAAACTGAGTCAGCGTTTCGGGAAACAATCTCTGCCTTGTTTATTGCGGAAAGTAGTTCTAAAGTATCAGTTTCCAGGTCTTCTTTTAATGATCGCATGAATTGTTTTTCACGATTGTGTTCAACAAAATGTTCTCTCTCGTTTTCTGCTAAAAAACCACAGAAGACCGCAAAGAATAACATTAGAAATTCCCAGATATAATGTCTCCAATTTTTTCCGGGGGTGTGGGTATGGTGATGAACTTCCATAATACGTTGATGCTTATTTTATGATTATGGAGTAGAAAGTTAATTCATTTTCATTTTTGCTGCGAAGAACCATGAAAGAAAATATAGGAACCACCCTTCCTTCGTCAGGGCAGGCTGTGGCACAAAGTCACGGTGATACACGGAGGTTCACTGTGTTTCTCTGTGCCTTCCTGTCTCCGTGGTTTAAAAAAGAATTTGAATCCTTTTCGATTGTTGCTGCGAAGAACTATGCATTACGAAATTCAGACTGATCAATGTCCGCTGCTAGCGGGGGACAATGTGCACTCTGCTTTTCAATTGTCACACTAAGCATAACGAGGAGAAAAAGATGAAAATCAGTCGCATGAAAATATTCATTAAATTGAATTACAATTTACCGGCTGTTTTATTCATTCAATATATTTTTCTAAGTGACCAGATATCGTTGCGGGATCTTATGGATAATTACTTTGTTATTATTTGTCATGCATGCACCGGCCCAGCAACCTACTGCAGAAACAGACCATGATACAACTTATTACGAATCTTTCATGGGTAAAAAAATTACCGGCAGATATTATTTTGGCCAGAAATACACGGCATTAGAAATAAAAAATAATAACAAAACAACTCCTCGTCTTCGCTACACGCCTAATACAACTTTAAATATGGGCATCGGCGCCACCTATCGTGCCTTTACATTGAACCTTGCCTATGGTTTTGGATTTTTGAATCGCGGTGAAGAACAAAAAGGCAAAACAAAATATTGGGAAAACCAGGGACACGTATATGGACGTAAGTGGGGCTATGATCTCTATGCACAATTTTATAAAGGTTACTATCTGTATCCTAAGGGAGTGGGATCAACTGATCCCAATTTATATTATATCCGACCGGATATAAAGTTCAACTTATTTGGTCTTGCTCCTTTTCGCATTTTGAATGATAAGAAATTCTCTTACAGAGCTGCCTTTGTACAAAATGAGTGGCAAAAAAGATCAGCTGGATCATTTTTATTGGGTGCTGAAATTTATTATGGCATTGTGAAAGCCGACAGCGCTTTAGTACCTGATACTATGGCCACGTTATATAAACAACAGGGCATTCATAAGATCCAATTTTTTGAAATAGGACCTGGTGCAGGATATGCCTATACACTTGTTTTGGGGCATCACTTCTTTATAACCGGTTCGCTACAGGCAAATATGAATCTCGGGTGGGTTAAGGAAACAAGTAAATCCCGCAGCGAAGACTGCTTCAGCTTTACACCAAATTTTTACTATCGTGCTGTCGCTGGATATAACAGCCGGTCATGGAATGTAAATGTATCATGGGTAAGTAACCGGATCTCTGTACGGGGGCCATCTTCTGCTGACGGGTATATAGGACGAGTGGGAATTGTAAGAGCAACACTTGCACGGCAATTTCAGGTGGGACCCAAAGCAAAAAAAATTTTGAAGCCATTCGATAAAATGGCGGCAAAGAAATAAGAATTGCAAGACAATGTTACGGCCACGAACCAAGACTGAGGTCAAATTATTTCTTTGACTGCTCATATAGTTGTTCGTTCTCTGATTTTATTCCACGGCATTTTGCAAGTTTTTCAAACACTGCCGCGGCAGTAGCAACTACGATAGAAACAAAAGTAGTTACAATACACATGGCAAGAAAACCCGCAGGGTCGTCATCTTTATTATGAAATATCCTTATGTATAGTCCTGCCATCACAATTAAGATGCTCAGTACGATTGCGCAATATTTTATACTCCTTAAAGTCCTCACCGAGTTTAGTGAGAATGCTTTATTTTGCCCGATATATCCAAGTAATTTGAACGCCTTATACAGTGCAATAAAAAATGGGATAGACGCGGCATAGCCATACAAGATGAACGGATCAGAGTAAATGCTGAACAGATCTAAGTTTGCGGCTCTCCCCTCGGTCAGGGGAAACCGAATCATGATGGCTAGTGCCACAATGCCAATAAGCACAATGACCACTTGAAGAAATATTGTTGAACTTTTTTTCATAAAAGAGTTTAATTGTTACTGTTACTTGATTCTATTACTGTCGCTAAGCGGTTGCCGATAACTCGCGGCTTTGCGAAATTTTTTGTACAGAAAGTTAATTCATTTTTGTTTGGTGTTACGAAGAGTCATGGAAGAAGATGCTGATATTAGAACCTGCCTACCGGCAGGCAGGCAACAATTATTGCAACTAAACTCCCGGGGTCTGCTCTC
>CAVVDD010000014.1:0-67763 GCA_963746915.1 uncultured Bacteroidota bacterium
TCAACCTGGCGCTGGCGACATTCGCCCTCGGCGTGGCGCTCCCGCAGTTGCTCAAGTACAAGAGCTTCGAACACTGGACCGGAGGCGTCCAGGGCATTGTGATCATCAAGCCGGACGCGCCGTTCGGCTTGCCGATCAACGCCGATCAGTGGCTTTATCTGTTCACGCTGGCCGTGACCGTGCTGATGTTCCTGCTCGGGATCAACCTGCTGCGCGGGCGCATCGGCCGCGCGATCATCGCGATACGCGACCAGCCGATCGCCGCCGAAGCGATGGGGATCAACCTCTCGCTGTACAAGGCGCTGACGTTCGGCGTCAGCGCGATGTACACCGGCATCGGCGGCGCGCTGGGCCTGATCGCCGTCCAGTTCGTCGCTCCCGACAGCTTCACCATTTTCCTGTCGATCGCTTTCCTGGTCGGAATCGTGGTCGGCGGTCTGGCGTCGGTTTCCGGCGCGATTTACGGGCGCTGTTTATCCAGTTCGTGCCCAACATCGCGGACCAGATTTCCAAGGCGGCGCCGTGGGCGATCTATGGCATATTCCTGATTGTCTGCATGTACGTGATGCCCGGCGGCATCGCGCACGTCGTTGGCAGAGCGTGGAACCGGACGCAACGCAGGCGCTCAAAAGGCGTATAAATTAGCGGTTGCCAAACCAACAACTGGAAAGGAGAAGACGATGAAACCAAGTCTGCTGCTGCAGGTTGTCGTGTTGATAGGGGCGTTGCCCTGGGCACGACCAGCCTCGCGCAAAAGAAATACGATACCGGGGCTACCGACACCGAGATCAAGATCGGCGAGAGCACGCCGCTCAGCGGGCCGGCCTCGGCGTTCGGCATCTACAGCCGCGTCGAGGATGCCTACTTCAAGATGATGAACGAGAAGGGCGGCATCGACGGCCGCAAGATCAGGTTCATCATCCTCGACAACGGTTCAGCCCGCCCAAGGCGCTCGAGATGTCGCGCAAGCTGGTCGAGGAGGACGGTGTGCTGGCCGAGGTCGGCACCGTCGGCACGCCGACGAACTCGGCGATCCAGAAATACCTCAACGGCAAGAAGGTGCCGCAGGTCCTGGTCGCGGCCGGCGGCAGCAAGTTCAGCGACCCAAGGAGTATCCCTGGACGTGCCGTGCTACCTGGGTCGAGGACCAGGCGATCGGCTACGCCAGGTACGTGCTGAAGACCAGCCCGACGCGAAGATCGCGGTGCTCTACCAGAACGACGACTACGGCAAGGACTTCCTGAAGGGCCTGAAGCAGGGCCTGGGCGACAAGGCCGCCAAGATGATCGTCGCGGAAGCCACGTACGAGGTCACCGATCCGACCGTCGACTCGCAGATCTGGTGAGCCTGAAGGGCTCCGGCGTCGATGTGCTCGTCAACATCACCACGCCGAAGTTCGCCGCGCTCGCGATCCGCAAGGTCTACGACATGGGCTGGAAGCCGGTCCACTACCTGAACAACGTCGGCGCCTCGGTCGGATCGGTGCTGGTGCCTGGCGGCCTCAAAATCGGTCGGCCTGATCACGGTCGCGTACCTGAAGGACGCGGTCGATACGCAATGGGCGAACGATCCGGGGATGAAGGATTCACTGCGTTCATGGCGAAGTACGCGCCGGACGGGAAGGCGCGACGGATTCGAACAATGTCTACGGCTACAGCGTCGCGCAGACGCTGGTCCACGTGCTGAAGCGTGCGGCGACGACCTGACGCGGGCGAACATCATGCGGCAGGCGGCGAACCTGAAGGACCTGCAATTGCCGCTCGCGCTGCCGGGCATCAAGATCAATACCAGCCCGACCGACTTCTATCCGTTCGAGTCGCTGCACCTGCAGAAATTCGACGGCAAGCAGTGGGTGCTCTTCGGGAGCGTGATCGAGTAGCAGGGAAATCGGGACGGACTCGCGGCACTGGTTCAGTCCGATAGTGCACACGCGGGCCCGCCGGCGGCAGGACGGCCTGGCGCGCCGCCGACGAATTCACGGCGACGCTTCGCGGCTGGATCGAAGGTGGCCTCGCGAATGCCGAAACTCCTCATCATCAGATTTGGAATCGATAGACTCACCGCAGGAACGTAGGTCACCACGATCAGAACGGCAACGAGGACTGCGACAAACGGCACCGACTCGCGAATCACTCGCATGGCTGGCACCTGCGCAAGGTTGGCAGTGAGGAAGATGAGATAGCCGACGGGAGGTGTGCACAACCCGATCATCAGGTTGAAAACGACGATCAGGCCGAAGTGCACGAGATCGAGGCCGATGGCACCGGCCAGCGGGAGGAAGATCGGCACCAGAATGATCAGCGACGGCCAGGGGATCAAGGAAGAGTCCGGCGAGGAAAAAGTACCAGATTGATCAGCAGCAGCACGACCCACGGTTCGCGCGAGATCTCGAAGACAAGCTTGACGGTCTGCTGCCCGATCTTCTGGTCCGCGACAAGCCAGGCGAAGATTGACGATGCGCCCAGAATCACCAGGACGGTGGCGGTTCCACGTGCAGCGGTGACCAGCGACCTCCACACCGCTGTCCGAAGCGAGCGTGCGATAGATCAGCGTCCCGAGCGCGAGCACATACAGCGCGGCAATGGCGCCGGCTTCGGTCGCCGTGAATACGCCGCCACAGAATCCCACCCAGAATGATTACCGGGGAAGCGATGGCCAGCGCGGCATCGCGGGTCGTTCGCAACAACTCTCGCAACCCTACGCGCTCGCCGCTGGGAAATCCGCCGCCGGCGACTGAGGACGTAGCTCAGCGCGGCCAGTCCCGCGGCAATCAACAAGCCCGGGGATGATCCCGGCAAGGAACATGCGGCCGACCGAAACTTCGGCCAGCACCGCGTAGATGATCATGGGAATGGAAGGCGGAATGATCGGTCCCATCACCGAGGCGGTCTCGATCAGTGCCGCGGAAAACGCGGCGGGATACCCCGCCCTTTTCATCGTCGGAATCAACAACCGAACCTACGGCCGCGGCATCGGCCACCGCAGAACCGGAGACCCCGGCAAAGATCATGCTGGTCACGATGCCGACCTGGCAGAGACCGCCGCGGAAGTGTCCAACCAGGGCATTGGCGGAACGGCAGAATGCGATCGGTGACGCCGCTTGCGTTCATCAGTTCGCCGGCGAGGAAGAAGAACGCGACGGCCAGCAGCGGGAAGTTGTCCAGCCCACTGACGAACAATTGCGGGACGAGTTCGAGCGGCGTGCCGGGCCGGACGACGAACAGCGTCAGCAAGCTGGCGGCAAGGATCGAGAATACCAGCGGCAGGCCGAGCGCCGCCAGCACCAGCAACGTTCCGATGAGCAGCGCCGAGCGCCAAAGTTCAGGTGTGGCCGCGAAACTCGCGCACCGCAGATGCGCGCTATGGCTATCAGCCACAGCCCGCACCCGACCGGTACGGACCAGTACAGGATCTGGACGGAGACGTTCAACGCCACATACCGGTCATTACGCGTCAGGTCGATGAGACCGAACGATTTCCACGCCATCAGCGCCAGCATCGCCACGCACAACGCCGCCAGAACCAGTCGCAGCCAGCGTCGAATTGCAGCAGGCACTCGCTCGATGAAAAAATCGATGCGCATGTGCGCACCGCCCACTGCGGCAATCATGATCATCCAGACGAAGATCAGCCGGGTAAGTTCTTCGCTCCACGGTACGGACCAGCTGAATACGTAGCGAGCCGCGACCTGCAACAATGTCACGGCCAGGACCGCGGCCAGCAGCAAACCGCTGACCGCATCGATCGCGCGTCGTCCGGTACCTGCCACGCTACTTCTGCTGCGCCCGAATGGCGTTGACGAGATCGGGCCCGAACTCCTTCACGTAAGAATCCGCGGTTGGCTTGGCGACCACCGCCTGGAACGCGGGAACATCGACGTTTTCGACGACGGCAAGTCCTTTCGACTTCATGTCCGCGAGGGCCTTGCCTTCAACGTCCCGATTGAGCTTGCGCTGAAAGGTCGCAGCATCGCGCGCCGCCTCGACCAGCACCTTCTGCTGCGCAGGATCGAGTTTCTGGAATCGGTCCAGATTCATCGCCAGAATCGACACCGTGTAGGCGTGCCCGGTCAGCGACAGGTACTTCTGGACTTCGTTGAAGCGCTGCGAGTAAATGATGCCAATGGGATTCTCCTGACCATCGACGGTGCCGGTCTCGAGCGCAAGATACACCTCCGTGAACGCCATTGGCGTCGGATTCGGCGCCGAGTAGCTTGAACGCTTCCACGTGCGCAGGATTGGGGGTCGTGCGTATTTTCAGGCCCTGCATGTCCTTGGGCGCCACGATCGGCCGTTTCGAATTCGTCACATGCCGAAAGCCGATTTCCCAGAACGCGAGGCCCTTGATCCGATTCTGCTCCAGACCCGTGAGCAGTTGCGCGCCTATCGGCCCGTCGACGACGCGATAGGCATGCGCGTGATTGACGAAAAGGTACGGCAGGTCGAGCGCGTTGAGCTTCTTGTCGAACCGCGTGAAAAACGGATTGCCGGTCAGTCCGATATCGATGGTGCCCAGCCGGACCCCTTCGAGTGTCGTCGGATCGTTGCCAAGCTCGCCCGAGGCGTGCACGGAGACAATGACGGCACCGTTGGTACGCTTCTTCACTTCGTCGGCGAAGTACAGCGCTGCCAGGTGGTGACTGTCCGTCGTAGATTGGGTGTGGGCCAGCTTGAGCGTCGTCTGGGCCCCGACGGCAGTGACGAATGGCCATGCCGAGTACGCCCGCGAACGCGCGAATGCTGTGGTGCATGAATTCCCCCTTTGCCCCATGACGATGGGTACTTCATTAATTTTGCATGCAAATAATCGCCACGTCAACGATATCAGTGCAATAATGTTCGAAATTATTCTCTATTTGCATACAATATATCGCCTATGTCCTCGTCACCTCGTCGTCCTGTTCGTGAGGACGTGGTCGCGCGCTTGCGCGACATGATCGTCGAGGGGCAATTGTTCCCGGGTGCTCATATTCCGGAGAGCAGTTTCTGCGAAGCGAATGACCGGCGACCGATTCGTATTCTTCGCCGTCCACCACGAGCGGCGTGAATTCACGGAGATTGCCATGGACTACTCGAGCTTGCTAAGTCGGCCCGTTGAACGACCACTGAAGGTGGTGCTGGTGGGCGTCGGCGAATTTGGCGCTTCCTTTTTGTTCCGTTCCGGCCGGGCTGCCAACTTCCGTGTCATCGCCGCCGCTGACGAGCAATCTCGAACGCGTCGTCAATGCGGGAATTGCGGCCGGGTTCGGTGCCGATCGCATCGCGCGGTGCGCCAGTGCCGGAGCAGCACAAGCCGCTTGTGACAGAGGAGATTTCATCGCCGTCACCGACGCTGCCCTGTTGATGGATCTCCCTTTTGACTTCGTCGTCGAAGCGACGGGCGTACCGGAGGCCGCCGCTGGCATCGCGGCGTTGGCTATCGCCAATGGCAAGAATGTCGGCATGGTAAGCAAGGATGCGACTCGGTTGTGGGTCCGATCCTGCAGTCGAAGGCCGCGGCTGCGGGGTTGGTGTAACCGCGGTAGATGGCGATCAACCCAGCCTGGCGATCGGGCTCATTTCCTGGGCGCGCACCCTGGGGCTGGAGATTGTCTGTGCGGCAAGGCCAGCGAGTTCGACTTCATCTATGACCGGAGCGTGAAGCCGTGACCGCCATTGGATTGCGATGCCGATCCCCGGCATGCGCGCATTATGGAGCGTGCCGGCCGCTGAGCTTCCCGCCTGCATCGTGGCACGCCGGGACCGCTTGACCGCATGGCCGCATCGAACGGTCCCCGATCTGTGCGAACTGGCACTGATCGCCAATGCTACCGGTCTCAAGCCCGATGTGCCCAGTCTGCACGCCCCAATCGCCCGCACGCTCGAGCTACCGGAACTGCTGCGCCCGCGCGCGGAAGGTGGCATCCTCGAAAGATCGGGGGTGGTGGACATCTTCAATTGCCTGCGGCGATCTGACGAGATCAGCTTTGCCGGAGGCGTGTTCGTCGTTGTACGGTGCGATGATCGGTCCACTTGGCGCGTTTTGCGCGGCAAGGTATTCCCACGAGCGAGGATGGGGCTTGTGCACTACTGCACAATCCGGTGCACCTGCTCGGGATCGAAGCACCCATAACATTGCTGAGTTCCGCCGCCTCCGGTCAGCCCACCGGACGCCTCTCGCCGCGATGCGACCTCGTTGCCCGCGTCGCCGCACCGCTGACCAAAGGAACGCGACTGACTCTGGGTAAGCGCCATGCGATTGCCGGGGTCGAGCCGCTGCTGCTCGACGCTCAACCGGCGCGTCTCGACGCGCCTGTTCCGTATTACATGGCGGCCGGATGTGTATTGACGGTCGATATCCGGCCCGGAGAAATGCTGCGGCGCGAACATCTGGTGCCGCCCGGGACTCGGCACTGTGGTCGTTACGTGACGAGCAGGACGCGCAATTCTTCGGCTGAGTGTCGACGATGGATGATTCCCGATTATCGACGCACAGGCCAGGTTCCGATGGGTGCACGCCGGGTATCGTCCTCGACCTGAAAGGCCCGCAGGGGCACGAGGTGCTCTACGACCTGGCACGCTGGGCGGATGCAGTCATCGAGAACTTCCGTGTCGGGGTGACCAAATAAGGACTGCTTTGCTCGCGGCGAAGCGGCTGGTATTTCTCCCGAATGGGTGACACTCATGAGTATGACGACAATCCATGGCCGCTGGAACGATGACCCCGGGGCGGTTACGCTGATCGATGCGCATCATCACCTCTGGGATCTCCAGGCGAATCGTTACCCGTGGCTGGCGGACGAACCGGAAGAGCACTTTTTCATGGGCAACTACGATGCGCTCAAGCGAAACTATCTGCCGGACGACTACAAGCGCGATGCGCGCGGCCACAATGTGCTTGCGACAGTGCATGTCGAGGCGGAGATGGCTCGCGACAGCCAGATCGCCGAGACGCGCTGGCTTACGGAGATGAATCGGCTGCACGGCATGCCGAATGCGATCGTCGGCCATGTCTGGTTCCACACCGGCGATACTGACGAGATGCTGGCGCAGCACGCGAGTTTTCCGCTGGTTCGCGGTATTCGCTCCAAACCTGTGACTTCGCGCTCGCCGGCGGAAATGACACCCGGAATGCCGGGCACGATGCAAGATCCGGCATGGCTTCGCGGTCTGGCGCTGCTCGAGAAATTCGACTTCTCGTGGGATCTCCGGGTACCGTCCTGGCATCTGCGCGAAGCTGCCGATGTTGCGCGCAGTTTTCCGGGGATACGCGTGGTTCTGAATCACACCGGATTTCCGTGGGATCGAAGCGCCGCCGGCCTGCGCGACTGGCGGCACGCGATGGAAGCGATTGCGCGCTGTTCGAACGTCCATTTGAAGGTATCCGAGTTCGGCCTCAAGGACCAGCCATGGGACTACGAATCCAATCGTGGCATCGTGGCCGACGCGCTGGCAATCTTTGGCGTCGAGCGCTGCATGTTCGCGACCAATTTTCCGGTCGCAGGCCTGCGCATCGGCTACGACGATCTCGTGCGCGCCACCAGGCGGATGGTCGCGCACTTTTCCCCGTCGCGAGCAGGATGATTTTTTCTGGAGGAACGCGCTGGCGTTCTATTGCTTGTGAGACTTAGAGGCGCAACGCCAACGCCGGTTGCTTTTTTTTTGTCTTTATCATACAGGATTTTTGTAACAATGATAAAGGCCGTACTGTAAGGTTATTTGTTTTCATGGCAGCAGGCAGGGTAGAGGATTGTGTACTGAAATATCCACCAAATGGACAACCTTCCCAGCAACGGTTGCGAAACTGGCAATTCGTTCTTTCATTGAGCGGTACTGTAATATTTGCAACACGGCTATTGATCAAATGTCGCTGACCTTTATAAAAATTCTTTATTTTTGCTGCTACATCTTTTTCCACCATATTTAATGGTACCGGAGGCAGAAATTGACCATCTGGCAAATGTGGTAACCCTTCCAACGAACCACTAATGCCTGCAAATTTTTCAACATGATCATACCAGGGAGCAAGATCTTTATAACGAATTGGCCAATCAATTCCATGACCATCTTTTGCATTTGCTTCAAAATCCAAATCACTCCAGCGATAACTGTGGCGGCCCCATAATATCGAACGGCCTCCCATTCGATACACACGCCACCACGTAAAAGGTTTTATTTCTGTATAAGGTGAATCAATTTCATTCACCCACGCATCCATTACTCTGTCACTTGCAGCCCATCCACGATGAATAACGGGGTAGTCCTTTTTCTGTTGTGCAGTAGTCGCACCGCGGTGTGTAAATTCCCACGGATCTTTAGTGGCGGTTTTATAATCTTTGATATGTTCGTATGGCCCGCCTCGTTCAAGCATTAGCACTTTCAAACCCTTTTCACAAAGTTCTTTTGCCGCCCAGCCACCGGAAATACCAGAGCCAACTACTATTGCGTCGTATGTATTATTATCTGCCATTAATATTTATTAATTGGTTATAAATTTTCTTTTTAAATTCTTCCATTGCAGATGCAGGCAATCTTCCCGGATATACCAGTATCAACTACGATTGCATCAAATTGTTTTTCCATTAATTAAGATTGGTAAAAATTTTATCACCCTTTTTATAATCCAGGTCACCAATATATTTTCCTGGTACAGGCTCATATCTTGTTGCACCTTCTCTTCCTTCTTTAGAAGTAAAGTAACCCATGATCGTCAGTTGTTTGAAATACTGGAAATAATGATTGGGGTCTTCTTTCTTTTTTGTTTTTTGATAGTCGCCTCTTTCTTTATCAAGAGCAACAAGCAATTCTTTACGATGTTCAGGTGGCGCTTTCATGAAACTGTGACCATGCATTTTGTTACACGCTTCATCAAGCTTCTTCATTCCTTCATGAAATGCTTTTTGATCTTTTTCCTCATAACAATCATTTACCATCACTGTCATAAACTGACCAACCTTTGCATCTTTAGCGCCGGGTGTTGAAGTTTTTGGAAAAATAGTTTCAGCTACTTCATCCAAAAAAGCAATGTCTGATTCAGTAAAAGTGTTTGAAACACCTACTCCTGCATCAGGGTTTTTGCAACCGGCAAGAAAAAATTCTCCGCCAATAACAACTCCGCCAGTAGCAGCGGCAATCATTTTTAATAATTCACGTCTGTCCATAATATAAAACCCCCAAACCCCCTAAAGGGGGCTTTTACACTCCGTATTTTGGAGTTTTTGTTTTAATAATATTGTTTAGTAATTCTGAAATTTTATTAAGTACTGTTTCAACTTCCTTATGAATTTCAATATTTGCAAACCTGATAACAGTATAACCCAAACTCTCTAACTCCTTTTGTCTGTTAATATCGTTTTCTTTTATTTCATCTTTGTTGTGTACTGAACCATCTATCTCAATAACCAGTTTGGCTTTGAAACAAAATAAATCCACAATATAATTTCCAATTGGATGTTGTCTACGAAACTTAAATCCGTTTATACCATTTCGCAAATGCATCCATAAGATTTCCTCTGTTCCAGTCATATTATTTCGAAGTTGTTTTGCTTTTTCAAAAAGCAAATGCGATGCACCTTCAAACATTCCTCCCTTTTTATATGGACTTTTATTAGACAACATTACAATTTAAAAGAATCTAAAGTCCCCTTTAGGGGATTTAGGGGTTTAAACGTTTAACTTTTTCAATTCATCAACTGCAAATGCAGCAGCTCTTGCAGTCAGCGCCATATAAGTTAGTGATGGATTTACACAAGATGCAGATGTCATGCAGGCGCCATCAGTAACAAATACATTTTTGCAATCCCATACCTGGTTATTAGCATTCAATACTGATGTTTTAGGATCATTACCCATCCTTGCCGTTCCCATTTCATGAATACCCATACCCGGAGAATTATCGTTATCATATGTCCCGTACATTTTTTACTCCTGCTACTTCCAGCATTTCTTTCATGTCATCCTTCATATCCACCCGCATCTTTTTTTCATTTTCTTTAAACTCGACATCAATTCAGTACCGGCAATCCCCATTTATCCTTCTTGTTCTTATCAAGTGATGATTTTGTTGTCATGATAAGGAAGTATTTCACCAAATGCTGTTGCGCCGATTCTCCATCCGCCTGGTTCACTCAACGCATCTTTTAAATCAGCGCCAATACTTAACTCAGCTACTTCACTGACCAGCCCTTGCGACTGCCGCTACCCTGGTATCCAAATCCACGTAGATAATCTCTTTTTTCACCACCAAGATTTCGGAACCGTGGAATATAAAAACCGGTAGGCCGGAAACCAAAATAATATTTATCATCATATCCTTCTACATCTCCGCTGGCGCCGACACGGAAATGATGATCCATTACATTATGTCCTAATTCACCGCTACTGCTTCCCAATCCATCGGGCCAGATATCTGTAGCTGAGTTCATCAATACCCAGGCTGAATTAAAAGCCGAAGCACAGAGGAAAACAATTTTGCTGAAAAATATTCTTTCATCTGCATTGTTTCTGCATCCAGTACTCTTACACCTTTCGCTTTTTTTGTTTCCTTATCGTAAATGATCTCTGTCACAATAGAATTAAGGACCCAATGTAAGTTTGCCGGTTGCCATTGCAGCCGGCAATGTAGATGATTGTGTACTGAAATAAGCGCCGAATGGACAACCATTCGCACACATATCCCGGTACTGGCAATTTGTTCTTTGCGGGTATGTCCTAATGGACCAGTAATATGTGCAGTACGTCCAATGATAAGTGTTCGTTTATTATTATAATGTGCTTTGATCCTTGCAGCTACATCTTTTTCTACAATGTTCAATTCCATCGCAGGTAAAAAATGACTATCCGGTAATTGCGGAAGTTTTTCATACTGATCCCTGTATACCTGCGAATTTTTCAACATGAGTGTACCAGGGTTCAATGTCTTTATACCGGATGGGCCAGTCAATAGCAATACCATCTTTTGCATTTGCTTCAAAATCTACTTCACTCCAGCGATAGCTTTGACGCCCCCACATCAGTGATCGGCCGCCCACATGATAGCCACGGAACCAGTCAAACCGTTTTGTTTCCGTATAAGGACATATCCTTATCATTTACCCACCAATGAAGATTTCTTTCATTCAACGGATAATCTCTTTTTAATACTGGATAATCTTCGATCATTTGTTGCGTTCGTCCGCCCCGGTGCGGATATTCCCAGACAGGTTTATTACTTGCTTCATAATCTTTACCATGCTTAATATCGTGACCTCTTTCCAGCATGATCACTTTCAAGACCTCGTTCAGTAAGTTCTTTAGCCGCCCAGCCGCCACTAATGCCGGAGCCAACCACGATTGCATCAAAACTGTTATTGTCTGCCATGTTTTATTGTATTTAAAATTGAATATTGATTTTTGTTTCAAATTTTTTTATCTGTACTCCGAAGCCTCTTGTCCAACGAAGCTTAAGCATAGTTGGATGGCGTAGGAGTATGAGCCCTTCTGAAGTGCTACTATTAAACTTCATCGTTCCGCTTCAGGCGGACTCTTGTACTATAACAATTCTATTCAACAATTGAATGTTGAACCCCTATGGGGTTCTTTTAAAAAGACTTTCATTCAATCCCCGGGTTAAAACCCGGGGCTACTAATATTTTACTCCTTCGGAGTAAAAATGGTTTCAATCATTGGTAGCTTTTCAACCTAAGTCACTCCGCCTTTTTGTTCTACCACATTCGACAAGAGATCTTCCCTGCATTAGTTTCAAATAAGTTGACCATGTGCCTCGATGGCTTCCCCCTTCGGGGGAAGTCGGAAGGGGGCCGGGCTACACATCACATCTCTCACCGCATCTTTCAGTGCTGCTATCTTTTCATCATTTGTTTTTCCTGTCGGCATAATTCCTGCGCTACATAATCTTTAAATCCTGTTTCTACAATTGCTTTCATGATCGCCGGGTAATACAATTCCTGGGTTTCATCAATTACATGTCTGCCCGGAACACCGCCTGTATGATAATGCCCGATGTACTGGTTATAATTTTGTATTGATCTTATCACATCACCTTCATCTATCTGCATGTGATAAATATCATAAAGTAATTTGAAGTTGGGTGAACCGATCCTTTTCACCAATTCCACACCCCAGGGTGTTTTATCACACATATAATCTTTATGATTCACTTTGCTGTTCAGCAATTCCATTTGGATGATCACACCATTCTTTTCCGCAAGGCCCATGATTTGTTTCAATCCTTCCACACAATTCTTCAGACCGGTTTCATCATCCATTCCTTTCCGGTTGCCGCTAAAGCAGATCAGGTTTTTATAGCCGGCTTCTGTTACCAGCGGAATGGTTTCACTAAAATCTTTTATCAGTTCTGCATGAAAGTTCTTGTTATTCCAACCTTCTGTAAGACTTACTTTACCCGCTATATAGCACATGGAACAATAAAGTCCATGTTTCTGAAGCGTCGGCCAATCTTTTGGAGCTATCAGGTCAATAGCGCTAAACCCTATTTTTTTTACTTCAACACAAAGTTCTTCCAGGGGCAAAAAATTGTAGGTCCATTGGCAAACGGAGTGATTGATATTGCCTTTCAGTTTTAATTTTTTTGAATTTGTTTCTTCGGTGGCAAAGGAACTTATAAAAGGAGCGATGTGGCGGCCGCAGTTCCAGCTGCAATTGTTTTCAAGGCATCACGACGGTTTGATTTTTTCATATTTACAAGCGGATTCTAAAGTTACAAACATTACCTATTCATTCCGGTTTCAATGTTTTTCTTTTTTCATTGAATAATACGACAAAGAATAACAAGTACGGCTACTGCAATACCGGCAGGAACAAGCCAAACACTTTTCCATGTCACAATTTTGTCAACAGTATAATAATCTTTTACATAGCCTGATAACAAAGTGCCAATCCACATACCAACACCATAGGTCGCCATTGTGATTAGTCCCTGTGCAGAGCTTTGAATTTTTATATCTGCTTTGCTGTCGGTATAAATTTGACCGGTTACAAAAAAGAAATCAAAGCAAACACCATGCAAAATTATGCCGGCAAACAGCATCCAAAGATTTCGGCCGCATCACCATAACCAAAAAACAGAAAGCGAATGGCCCATGCCATCATACCAATTGCGATCATCCATTTTACTCCCAACCGACGAAAGAAAAAGGGAATTAACAATATAAACAATGCTTCTGACACTTGCCCCAGTGTCATATTGCTTGTTACATTTTTCATTCCAGTTTCAGTCAGAAAGAGATTGGTGAAACTATAATAAAAAGAAAGAGGAATGCAAATAAGGATAGATGCAATAAAAAAAACGTAAATGATCTGTCTTTAAATAGAACCAATGCGTCAGCGCCAAGCACCTGTGCAAAAGTTGTTTTGGTGCCTTTTGCTTTTGGTGGTGTATCCGGTAAAGTAAAACTCAGCAATCCTAAAACTCCGGATGCAACAGCAGCAATAATAAATGTTGGAGCTAACTGTTCAGTTTACAGCTTAAAAACTTTATCGATCATCCAGCCGACAGCGATCCAACCGATAGTACCCAAAAAGCGTACTGAAGGAAATTCTTTTGCCGGATCATTCATTTGCCTAAAGGCTACTGAATTGACCAAGGCCAAAGTTGGTGCATACATTAATGAATACAATAGCACAATCCAGTAAAAGAATGAAGGATTATCAATCGTCGTGATATAATATAGTAAAGCAGCGCCAATAAGATGCAGCACACCCAGTAGCTTTTGTGCCGAAAAAAATCTGTCTGCAATCATGCCGACAAAAAAGGGAGAGAAGATCGTGGCAATTGCCATTGCACTATAAGCAGCGCCAACCTGGATACCAGTTGCATGTAAAACTTTATCGAGATAAGTACCCATCGTTACATACCATGCTCCCCAAATAAAAAACTGGAGGAACATCATGGTTGAAAGCTGGAAACGGGTAGTAAGTTTCATGTTTTTATCAATGTGCTAGTTGAGCCTGCTTATTTTTTCTTACAAAATAAATGATCGTAAATATTACTAATAGTATGGCTGGCATTATAGCAACTTTCAATAATGTATCAGTTCCGGCAACTGCTTCAGCTTTTGATACATCAGTTCCTGCAGCAACAGCTGCATTTTTTGCCTTATCAAACCATTTACCCATTACTGGTAAAACTAATGATACGGAAAACATACCTGCACCACCCATTAATGATAATCCTAATGCACCTGTCTTAGGTAAATATTCTGATACAAAACCAAGCATTGTTGGCCAGAAGAAACAAATACCGACAGCAAAAACTGCAGCAGCTCCAAATGCAGCATAACCGCTTGTTTTACTTAAAAGAAATAAACCGATGGCGGCAAACAATGCTGAGAAGATCAGCATACCATTTGGATTTAGTCTATGAACGATAGGTCCTGCAAATGAACGACCAATTGCCATAATACCATTAATAAATACAAGGATCAGTATTCCTGATACACCTGCGCCACTTAACAAAGCGCCGATCCAGGTACCGGTTCCCAACTCAGTAGCAGCAGTCATAAACATACAAACGATCATAACAATATATAAAGGATTCAGACAGCTCGTAAACATTTCTTTTGTGCTAATTCCTTTTTCCACTCTTTCAGTTTTAGGAAATTCTAGTTTCCAGAAACATCAAACCATAAATAGCTGCCGGTAAAAAAAGGATTGCAACCATTATTCTCCAGTCAAGATGCAGTTGTTCAAGAAATAAATAAGAAATAAGTCCACCAATCACAATACCTCCCGGAAACCAGACATGAAATTTATTCAGCATAGTGGTTTTGTTTTCAGGATATAGTGAGACAACAAGTGGATTGCATGCCGCTTCTACCATTCCATTGCCAATGCCGATACAAACTGTTCCAATAAAAAGCATTGTAGCATCTTTGGCAACAAGATAAATTATGATACCCGCAACATGACCAATAAATGCAAGTCCAACCAATTTTTTCATTCCAAGAATGTCGCAAAGAGGACCGCCAAAGATCATGGCGAGAGTAAATCCCCAAAATGCCGGGCTAAAGATCCATCCGATCTGTTCTTTTGTAAGATTAAATTCAGTTCCCCAGGTTCCTTCGAGGGCTGCCCGGTAAGCAAAAGTTATTGCTGTTACAATAAGTGCAATTCTACTTGCCAGAAATAGTTGGTTTTTGTTTACGGCTTGCATATCGTTGGTTTTTTATGAAAAAATTTTGGAAAAACTAAATGTACTATTTTTAAAAACACATTTACCTTCAATGTTCACGAATTTAATTTATATCAAACCACAAACAACTGTTTGAAATATGGAAAACAGAAAATTAAGAATGGGAATGATCGGTGGTGGTAAAGATGCTTTCATCGGCGCTATTCATCGCATTTGCATTCAATATGGATGGACAAATTGAAATTGTTGCCGGCGCATTAAGTATTAATCCCGAGATAGCAAAAGATTCAGGAAAGAAGTTTATTTCTTGCTGAAGACAGCATTTATACGGATTATAAAGTGATGCTGGAAAAAGAAGCAGCACTGCCAGCAGATAAGCGAATGGATTTTGTCACTATCGTTACTCCCAACTTCGCTCATTTTGCTCCGGCCATGATGGCATTGGATAATGGATTTAATGTAGTGATTGAAAAGCCAATCACATTTTCTCTTGACCGAAGCAAAGCAATTAAAAGAAAAAGTTGAAGAAACGGGCTTGACCCTTTTCCTTACTCATACTTATACCGGTTATCCAATGGTGAAAGCAGGCAAAGCAAATGGTGAAGAGTGGCATGTTTGGTAAAATCAGAAAAGTATATGTTGAGTATCCGCAGGGATGGCTGAGTACATTAACAGAAAGTGAAGGTAATGCACAGGCTGCATGGCGAACCGATCCAAAGCAAAGCGGTAGAGCGGGTGCAATGGGAGATATCGGAACACATGCATTCAATCTGGCCGAATATATAACCGGTTTAAAAGTGACAAAGCTTATGTGCTGACCTGAATATTATGGTAGAAGGAAGAATGCTTGGATGATGATGGGGCAATGTTTATTGAAATTTGATAATGGCGCAACGGGTGTATTAATGGCAACACAGGTTGCAGCCGGTGAAGAGAATAATGTATCAAGATAAGAGTATATGGAGAAAAAGGCGGACTGGAATGGAAACAGGAAGATGCAAATACTTTATTGGTGAAATGGCTGGATAAGCCTGCAGAGATCTATCGGGCTGGTACTGGTTATGTAAGTTCATTATGCAACACATAATTCACGAACACCGGCTGGTCATCCGGAAGGTTATCTTGAAGCATTTGGAAATATTTATAGAAATTTTGCTTTAACGCGTCCGTGCAAAGATGAATGGAGAAAAACCAAAAGAGGAATGGCTCGATTTTCCAGGTGTGGAAGAAGGAATAAGAGGAATGGCATTTATTGAAAATGTGGTTGCATCGTGGTAAGAGCAGATGAAAAATGGACTGAGTTTGTAGTGTAAAAGTTACCAGTTACTGAGTATGCCGGTAACTGGTAACCTGAAACAATTATTAATAATATATAATTTATAGTATGACAACGATTAAAGGCCCTGGAATTTTTCTTGCACAGTTCATGGGTGATAAACCGCCATTCAATAATCTGAAGATCAATTTGCCAATGGGCAAAGTCGCTTGGGTTTTAAAGGAGTGCAGATTCCAACATGGGATCCACGTTGCATTGATCTGCAAAAAGCAGCCGAAAGTAAAACCTATGCTGATGAAATAAAAGGAATAGTAAATGAATGTGGATTGGAAATATACAGAACTATCTACACATTTGCAGGGACAGTTGGTAGCTGTGCATCCTGCTTATGATGAATTATTTGATGGATTTGCTCCGGAACAGTGTCACGGAAAATCCAAAAGCAAGAACTGAATGGGCTGTGCAGCAATTAAAGTATGCAGCAAAAGCTTCACAGAATTTAGGATTGAATGCTCATGCTACTTTCAGCGGTGCATTATTATGGCCAACGATTTATCCCTGGCCGCAACGTCCTGCCGGTTTGGTGGAAACAGGATTTAAAGAATTGGCAAAAAGATGGATACCGATCTTAAATTATTTTGATGAATGTGGTGTAGATCTTTGTTATGAAATTCATCCCGGTGAAGATCTGCATGATGGAATTACTTATGAAATGTTTTTGGAAAAAGTAAATAATCATCCAAGAGCCTGTTTGCTTTATGATCCTTCGCATTTTGTTTTACAATGTCTGGATTATCATTCATACATCGATTTTTATCATGAACGAATAAAAGCATTTCATGTAAAAGATGCAGAATTTAATCCAACCGGCAAGCAGGGTGTATATGGTGGTTATCAAAGCTGGATCAACCGGGCAGGCCGTTTCCGTTCATTGGGTGATGGACAGGTGGATTTTAAAACCATTTTCAGCAAACTGACGCAATATGATTATAAAGGATGGGCCGTGATGGAATGGGAGTGTTGCATCAAACATCCGGAAGATGGAGCAAGGGAAGGAGCTGAATTTATTCAAAAGACATATCATCAGGGTTACAGAAAAAGCATTTGATGATTTTGCCGGACAGGCAAGTGATGAAAAATTTAACCGAAGGTTTTAGGATTGGAATAAATAAATATCTTTACTAACTTTTAAAAAAATAACATATGATGAAAAAATCAGTTTTTATGATCATGGTAGTTGCTGTACATTACTTGCTGCATGTGGTGGCGGTGGCAGCAGCAAAGCAGAAGACAGAAAGAAACTGCTGTACAGATATTACTGAAGAACCCGGATTATACAAGAAAGGACTTGACACTGGTTGCAAACAGTGATTGTTTTACCTGTCATAAGATCGATGAAAAGAATATTGGGCCGCATACCGGGATGTAGCTGAATAAATATGCAGGACATGCCGATACATGCATGTAAAATATCTTGCCCATAAAATAATGAATGGCGGTAGCTGGTGTTTGGGGCCAGGTGCCCATGGCTCCACATCCAGCACTTTCAGAGGAAGATGCTGAAACAATGGTGAAGTATGTATTGATTATTAAAAAAATAATCCTGCATGAAAAAAATTTTGGTTTTTGTATTGGCAGTATCATTTATTGCCTGTCAACTGATAATTCTTCAGACAAAAGAAGAAACAAAGATTGAACCCGTGACAAACTCTATTACTTTCCGAGGAAGAACAAAAAGATGGATGGCAATTATTATTTGATGGCAAAACTACAACGGGCTGGCATAACTATGGCGGAGGTTCAGTTGGTAATTGCATGGAAAGTGGAAAGATGGCAATCTTAAATTTGATACGGCGGCAGAAAAAGAAGATACAGTAGGGCAGGATATTGTTACTGATGAAGAATATGAGAATTTTCATCTGAAACTGGAATGGAAGATCGATACAGCTGGTAATAGCGGTATCATGTTTTATGTACAGGAAGATACAGCACAATCCTAAACTGGCCCTGGGACACGGGCCCGAAATGCAGGTGCTGGATAATGAAGGACATGCGGATAGAAAATATCCAAAGCACCGTGCCGGTGATCTGTATGACCTGATCTGTTGCAGCAAAGAAACAGTAAAGCCTGCTTTGGAATGGAACCAGGCAGAAATAAAATGTGTGAATGGTAAACTTGATTTTTTCTTCAATGGCGAAAATGTAGTTTCAACAACTATATGGGATGATAACTGGAACAAAATGTTGGCCGGCAAGCAAATTTAAACAATGGCCAGGCTTTGGTACTTTTAAAAAAGGCAGGATCGGTTTACAGGATCATGACATGCAATGTTTGTTCAGGAATATTAAGATCAAGAAATTGTAATTTGAATTTATATGAATTAGAAGCCCTCGTCTCGCCTAAAGCGAGACGGGGCTTTTTTGTTTATAAAAAGCAATTTTTGAAAATCAGTTTATTGTTTATAGCTTTTCATTCATAACCAAAACTAACTAATATGAACACTGACATTTTTCTCAGATCTTAACTGGCTGGCAGTTTTAGTAGCGGCAGCTGGCCTATTTTATACTAGGCGCCATCTGGTATTCAAAAGCTCTTTTTGGTACTAAATGGGCACAGCTTATAAAACTTGATACAAATAACCCCGATCTGAAAAATGGAATGGGGAAAATGATGGCATCTACTTTTCTATTGATCTTTATTGTCTGTATTGGCCTTGCGGTATTCATTCACAAGATAGGGTTTGACGATAATTTTTTGTATGGAATAAAACTTGGCTTGCTAACCGGGTTTTGCTTTTGCCACTACAGCCATATGTATTTCTTATTTTATGAAAACAGACCATCGAATCTATATTCATCAATAAGGGTTACCATATTTTGGTCATGTGCTAGCAGCAATCATTCTTGCTTTGTGGAGATAAATAGAATTATGAAATGATTAAAAGCGTCACTGAGTTTTACGGTGACGCTTTTTATTAATCAACTTTCGTGATCTTAAGCACATTGGTTGGTAAATGCAGATGTACTGGTGTACTTCCTGTACTAACAACAATATCACCCGATTTTAAAAATCCTCTTTCTTTCAGAATATCTATCTGGTCAAAGATAATATCATCAAGACTTTCTTCTTCATCATAATAAAAAGCCCTTACACCCCAGCTAAGACTCAGTTGATTGACCAAGTGATCTTTCTTTGGTAAAAATATATAAGGGCGCTTTGGGACGATAACTGCTCAGCATAAAACCGGTATAACCACTTTGCGTCATACCGATCAGTGCCTTGGCATTTACATCTTTGGCCAGTTTACAGGCATTGTAACAAATGGCATCGCTCAGAAAAGAAGGTGAGTGTGGTTGCGGCGCCAATTCATCTTCCCGGTTATAATTATAATCTGTTTTTTCTACTTCCTAATGATCTTACACATGGTTTCCACCACCAGCACAGGATGTTGACCAGTGGCAGTTTCTCCACTCAGCATTACCGCATCGGCACCTTCCAGCACTGCATTGGCCACATCGGTGATCTCACTGCGGTTGGGTTTATTCATTTCGATCATGCTTTCCATCATCTGCGTGGCAACGATCACCGGCTTTGCACGGTGCATGCATTTGCGGATGATCTGTTTTTGAATCAGCGGAACTTTTTCAACCGGTAATTCTACACCCAGATCTCCACGGGCAATCATGATACCATCTGATTCAACAATGATATCCGGATATTTTCCAGTGCTTCCGGTTTTTCTATTTTGGCAATGATCTTTGTCTTGCTTTTCTTTTCTTCCAGTTTTTTCCGAAGGATGTTCAATGATCTTTTACACTTCTGACAAACGAAAGAGCTACCCAATCCAATTTTTGTTCAATGATAAAATCAAGATCAGCCAGGTCTTTTTCTGTCAGTGCAGGCAAAGAGATTTTTGTATCGGGCAGGTTGATCCCTTTTTTGGAAGAAAGAGTACCACCAAGTGTTACTTCTACCTGCACATCATTATTCTTCAGAATCTTTTTCACCTTCACTTCCAGTTTGCCATCATCGATCATGATGATATTTCCAATTTTACATCATTATGCAGATCAGGATAGGAAACATAGATCCTTTCTTTATTACCAATCACTTTTTCATTGGTAAAAGTGAGGATATCTCCTGCTACAATCTTCTATCTCACCGTCTTCAATTTCACCAACCCTCAATTTGGGTCCCTGCAGATCGCCAAGTATGGCAATATTAAAAGGCTCTGTTTTATTGATCTTGCGGATATGTTCAATGATCTTTGCCTTTATCTTCATGTGAGCCATGAGAAAAATTCAGACGAAAAACATTTACACCTGCTCTTACCAAGTTCCAGTAATTTTTCATAGGTATCACAGGCCGGGCCAACAGTTGCAACGATCTTGGTGCGATGATTCGTATGCTGCAACACCCGCATCTTGTCCATTTCTTTATGAAAATATTTTTCTGCATTTTTGACCATGAGATTTGTTTCTTGTTATTAGTTTCTGGTTGTTGGTTGTTCGTATTGAATTCTGTTGCTATCTTTATTTACCAGTATCCAGTATCCAGTAACCAGCAACTTAGACTGGCTAGTATCTTCACGATCTTCATCCATTCTTCACTGATCTTTCCTTTATTTTTTACAGCATTCTCCAGCGGTATGTAATGCATTTTGTTATTCATGAATGCCTACAAACACATTGTGTCTTCCTTCCATAAGGCATTCAACTGCATGATAAGCCCATGCGGCTGGCGATCAGCCTGTCAAGACATGAGGTGAACCACCTCGTTGAATATGACCAAGAATGCAAACTCTTATTTCTGCCTGCGGTATTTTTTCTTTCAATATTTTATGTACTTCATTGGCGCCGCCAAAATCATCACCTTCTGCCACTACGATCAGGTTCACCAATTTTTTTCTTCTTTCTTTTTCCTGCAATGATGCAACCATATCATTGATATCCGTTTTTCTTTCAGGGATCAAGAATATTTTCAGCACCGGTGGCAATGCCGCTGTGCAAGGCAATATATCCGGCATCTCTGCCCATCACTTCAATGATGAAGATGCGGTCATGTGCATCCATGGTATCTCTTATTTTATCAATGGCTTCAACGGCAGTATTTACTGCTGTATCAAAACCAATCGTAAAATCAGTTCCATAGAATATCTTTATCAATCGTACCTGCAATACCGATACAGGGAATATCAAACTCCTTGCTGAATTTTACAGCACCGCGAAAAGAACCATCACCACCAATGATCACAAGTCCGTTGATGCCTCTTTTTTTCAGATTTTCATATGCTCTTTTTCTTCCTTCGTATTCAAAAAATTCTTTGCAACGGGCTGTTTTTAAAATGGTACCACCCCGTTGGATGATATTGGCTACGGACCGGGATTCCATTTGTAATAATATCATCTTCGATCATGCCCTGGTAACCCCGCATAGATGCCATATACCTCCAGCCCATGATAAATCCCTGTACGTACAACAGCCCTGATGGCTGCATTCATGCCGGGTGAATCACCTCCAGATGTAAGAACTCCAATCTTTGTTACTTTTTTTATCATAGCAGTTTTAAAGGTTAAACGAAAAAACAAACAACTGTTTGAATTTTATTAGGTTAACCGGCCGCCAAAAATAATGTTTTGTTTTTTTATCGTGTTTTTTTTACACGGGACTTATCCCCTCTGTTTACCCTTTATCAGTAAATCAGCTTTTTGCAATTGGTTATCCCTAATTTTATTGACTAAAAAGCAATAAAAAATATACATATGAAAAGGGTTTTTCTATCGCTGATCTATTTCTTGCCGGCTATTTTGTTTGCACAGTTTAATTACCCGGCAACAAAAAAAGTGGATACCGTAACTAATTATCATGGTACAATGGTAGCCGATCCTTACCGTTGGCTGGAAGATGACAGAAGCGAGGAAACGAAACAATGGGTGAAGGAGGAGAATAAAGTGACATTTGGTTTTCTTGACAAGATCCCATACCGTGCACAATGGTTAAAAAGATTGGAGGAAATAAATAACTATCCTAAGTATGGGTCACCATCAAGAAAGAATGAATATTTCTACTTTTCAAAAAATGATGGGTTACAAAATCAAAGTGTGCTGTATCGCCAGAAAGGATTGGATGGCAAACCAGAATTGGTTCTGGATCCCAATAAATTTTCTGCAGATGGAACGAGTGGACTAGGGGCTTTTTCTCTTTCAAAAGATGGCAAGTATGCAGTAATTGGAAAATCAAAAGGAGGAAGCGACTGGCGAACTTTTTTTGTAATGGATATGACAACACTAAAATATTTGCCCGATTCACTGGCATGGGTAAAGGTTTCCGGGGCATCCTGGCAGGGAGATGGTTTTTATTACAGCCGTTATCCAACACCGGAAAAAGGAAAAGAGCTATCAACTAAAAATGAAAATCACCAGGTTTACTATCATAAAGTGGGTACATCACAGGACAGGATGAATTGGTTTATGAAGATACAGCAAATCCACAACGTTTTCATGGCGTGTTCACCAGCGAAGATGAACGATATGTATTTCTGAATATCATCTGACCGCGGAAAGGCAAAAGATGGAAATGCACTTTGGTATTTTGACAGTAAAAGCGATGACAAAACTTTTAAACCAATCATTAAAGAAGCAGGAAATTATAATTATGATTTTGTAGAAGAAGTTGATGGAAAATTTTTAATACTGACAAACGATGGTGCACAGAATCAACGTGTTGTTTCTGTTGATCCCAAAAATCCTGATCCGGCAAACTGGAAAACAATAATTGCTGAAAAGCCGGAAAATATTTCTTCAGCTGCTACATCTGGCGGTAAATTATTTCTCACTTATCTAAAAGATGTAACAAGCAGGGTTTATGTGTATGATTATAATGGCAAATTTGAAAAAGAAGTTAAGCTGCCCGCATTAGGAACAGCCGGTGGTTTTGGCGGTGAAAAAGATGACAAGTTTATTTTCTACACATTTACTTCTTTCACATTTCCGCCAACTATTTATCACTACGATATTGCCAGTGGAAAAAGTACTGTTTTCAGAAAACCCGAAGTGAAATTTAATCCTGAAGATTATGTAACGGAGCAGGTTTTTTATCCGAGCAAGGATGGAACAAAAGTGCCCATGTTCATTGTATATAAAAAAGGAACGAAAAAGAATGGCAAGAATCCAACCATGCTTTATGGTTATGGTGGATTTAATATCAGCAGTAATCCATCTTTTTCTTCAACAAGAATTACCTGGCTTGAGCAGGGAGGAATTTTTTGCATAGCGAATCTGAGAGGTGGAAGTGAATATGGTGAAAAATGGCATGAAGCTGGTATGCGATTAAAAAAGCAAAATGTATTTGATGATTTTATTTCGGCGGCAGAATATTTGATCTCTAAAAAATATACCTCAAAAGATTATCTGGCAATGCAAGGGGGTTCAAATGGCGGTTTGTTGGTTGGCGCTGTTATCAATCAACGTCCCGAACTTTTTAAAGTGGCAATTCCGCAGGTGGGCGTAATGGATATGCTTACGTTTTCATAAGTTCACGATCGGCTGGAACTGGATAGCAGAATATGGAAGCAGTGATAATGCAAGTGATTTTAAAAACTTGTATGCTTATTCACCGATCCATAATATCAAAGAAGGGGTGAAATATCCTGCGACATTGATCACTACCGCAGATCATGACGACCGGGTGGTGCCGGCACATTCATTTAAGTATGCGGCAACTTTGCAGGAAAAATACAAAGGCAGTAATCCAGTCCTGATCCGGATAGATACAAACTCCGGGCATGGCGCCAGCAACCTGAAAAAAGGATTAGAAACAACAGCAGATATTTATTCATTTATTTTTTATAACATGAAGCTGACACCAAAATTTGAAGGTGTAAAATTCCAGGAAGCAAAAAAACCTTTCTAATATATTTGATACATATTTTCTCACAAGTTACCGCCGTTGAAGGCGGTAATTTATTTTTGCAAATACATGGGCAAAAAAATTATCATAGCAATTGACGGGTGGAGCAGTTGTGGTAAAAGTACTTTGGCAAAAGAGCTCGCAAAGGAATTGGGATACTTATATGTTGACAGCGGCGCTATGTACCGTGCCATCACACTATATTTTTTGCGTAATCATATTGACTGGACCGATAAGTCTGAAGTAAAAAAAGCTTTGAAAGAGATATCTCTTGAATTTATTTTTAATGAACAGAGCCAGCAAAGCGAAATGCATCTGAATGAAGAAAATGTGGAATATGTGATCCGGGATCTTGTTGTAGCAGAAAAAGTAAGTGATGTGGCAGCCATTAAAGAAGTAAGAAGATTCGCAGTGGAACAACAGCAGGTGATGGGAAAAAAGAAAGGAGTGATAATGGATGGTCGTGATATTGGAACTGTAGTATTTCCAAAGGCTGAATTGAAGATATTTCTTACAGCAGACAATGCTGTAAGAGTGGAGCGGAGATTTAAAGAGCTTTTTGAAAAGAATCCTAATATCACGATTGATGAAGTAAAGGCGAACCTTGAAATGCGGGATTATATCGACAGCAACCGGGAAGAAAGTCCTCTTCGCAAAGCGGATGATGCTATTTTACTGGACAACACAAACATTACGGCAAAAGAAACTCAGCAAAAGGTATTAAAGCTTATAAAAAAGATCATTGGTTCCTGACCCTGGCTCTCCAAAAAATATATCAGCATCCTTTACGCTGACGAAGATCAGTCTTTTAGTATTCTATTATCATAACAAAAATTCCAGTTTACATCTAATTTAGACATGCATGAACGGACTTCATGCATTCATTCTTTCCTTGCTGTTCTTTGAAATAATCTACAATCTGGAGGAAATGAAGAGTAAATAAATTCTTCACTCTAAATCTTTGAATCATGAAAAGAATTTTTACTATAACAGCAATTATTTTACTGGCAGGAGTCCGCAATATACTTACGGCCCAAAATTTTGAAGCCCAAACCAGCATAAAAATAGTTTCTTTTTTTAGTTGCGATGTGTCAAGAACTTTCAATGTAAGGATCCTTTCTGTTAACCCGATCCCGATTACAATCAGCTACAAAGTGTACCTTGATAATGGCGATAACATATTCAATAAGGTCACCGATACAATTTTAGTGAAATCCCAGGATGGGATAATGATCTCAAATGGTATAAGCTATAATTCAGACTTTCTCTCTTATTTACCTTATTCAAATATGTCACAATGGGCAAACAAAAATTTGTGGGTGGAGGTTATTTCTTCTTCACTTCCTGATCCTGTTATTGCACTGGTCGAAAATTCATCTGCTGCTTTGCCGCTGAAATTGAGATCTTTTGAAGCGACAAGAGTGGGGCCTACGATTGTGCTGAATTGGGTAACTGCTGGAGAGTTTTTTAATAGGGGATTTGATATCGAGAGAAAAGTTGGCGACAGGCCCTGGGAGCCTATTGGTTTTGTGAATTCACGGGCAATTAAAGAATACAGCCTGGAAGAGTTATCCTATTCTCATACTGATTATATCAATCTCAAAGAATTTATTCAATACAGGTTAAAACAAGTTGATATGAATGGCAATTTTGCATACAGTGAGATTCGGATCGTTAAGAATGCCACCCTTGATGCCATTACTATTTTCCCAAATCCTACTACCGGAAATGTAAGTATTTCCTTTGCAGATCAGCGGATGCAATACGATGTAAGGATCTATAACGAGAGTGGCCAAATGATAGACAAGTGGCATAATTGTAAAGCAACATTGACCATTGGCAATTTACGGCCGGGTATATATATCATTAGAATTAACGAGCAAATGAACAAAAGAGTTACCACGCATAAGGTCATTGTGCTGAATAAAAAAGGATAAAGCAGATCAAGCAATATAAACCTTAAGGGCAGGGATCTTCCCCTGCCTTTTATATAAAAAATCATTTAGTAGAAAATATGATAAAGAGAAATCATTTGTGATCATGTGCAAACTCATTTCTGAAAACCACAATACTAATTTACTTTTATAGAAAGTATAATAGTGCCGATACATTGGACATACAGGTTATTACAACCCTTTCTTGTTTTGCATTTTATTATCCTCATTGGTATTTTGGGTTATATGGCCATCGAAGGATATACATTCATGGAAGCGTTGTACATGACCACGATAGCAATTACAACTGTCGGGTTTAGCGAAGTAAGGCCTCTTAGTGATGGTGGTCGTTTGTTTACTATTTTTTTATTGATCACAAGTTGGATAACATTTGCATGGGCCATTGCCCGCATCACACAGTTTGTGATAACTGGTGAGATCTACAAATATTTTAAAACAAGAAAGAATATGAAAGCAATTGCTCATTTAAATCATCATGTCATCCTTTGCGGGTTCGGAAGAAACGGGCAACAAGCGGCAAGAACATTGAAAAATCATAACATGCCATTTGTAGTTATTGAGAAAGAGGAAGGATCTATGGAAAAAGCATTGCCTTTTTTTCCTGAGCTCATTTACCTTGTTGGTGATGGAACTGACGATGACCTGTTGAAAAAAGCTGGTATTGAAAAGGCAAAGGCACTGATTACTGCATTGCCAGTAGATGCTGATAATGTTTTTATAGTTCTTTCCGCAAGAGGACTAAATCAAAAGTTGCATATCATCAGCCGGGCGTCAGATGAAAGTTCTTATCCAAAATTAAAAAAGGCAGGTGCCGATAATGTGATCATGCCCGATAAGATCGGCGGCTCGCATATGGCCACACTCGTATCAAAACCCGATGTGATCGAGTTCATGGATTTTCTTTCAAGCGAAGATGGTGAATCAGTAAATATGGAATCAGTGCCTTATGAATTGTTGCCTTCCGGAATAAAAGATAAGCCGCTTAAAGTAGTAATGGAATGGAATAAAACTGGAGTGAATTGTTTAGGAATAAAAAACAGGGAAGGGAAATTTATTATTAATCCTCCAAATGAAATGCTGGTAACAGAAGGCTGCAAAGTAATTGTGTTCGGCACCCGTTCACAGATCGCCGAAATGAAACACAACCTTGATTGATCAGTTATTTTCAATTGCAAGCAGATCTATTTCAAATACCAAAGCAGATCCACCAGGTATTGCCTGATATTGCCCGGGGCCATATCCCAATGTATAAGGAACATATAATTTCCATTTTGAACCGACAGGCATCATCTGCAAGGCTTCTGTCCATCCTTTTATCACACCAGTTACACCAAAAGAAATAGGGCCGCCCATTTTATATGAGTTATTAAATTCGGTGCCATCAATATAGGCGCCAGTATAGTTAACGGATACCTTGTCTTTTTTTGTAGGTTTTATCCCTGTTCCCACTGTAATGATCTCGTATTGCAAACCACTTGGAGTCACTTTTACTCCTGGTCTTTTTTTGTTTTCAGCAAGAAATTTTTTACCAGCATCAATTGTACTTTTATTTTTTACTTCCTGGAGTTTATATTGATAACGCATTACAACCATGTTTGCAAGGCTATCACTTAACAATGGCTTTTTTTTACTTTGCAGATCATTGATAGCCCTTGTTACAATGTCGGGATTGAAATTGGTGATATCAAAATCACGAAAGAAGTTTATAGCATAAATACCGGCAGCATAGCTGGCTGAATCTCTTGTATCATTTAATGCAATGCTTGTTGCAGTCGGTGTAACAGTCGTGTTTGAATTTGTCATCAATTTATTTTGATATGCCAATACCGCATTATCAGCGTCACTATTACTGATGAGTTGAGGTTTACCCGATTGCAGATCATTTACACATTTTCCAACAACCGCACTGTTAAAATTGTAAATATTTTGAGAACGATATTTGTTTACAATGTGAATACCTACCGTGTAACTGGCGGAGTCACGCAAGTCTTTAAGTATTTTGGGAGCTGCTGGTTTTGGGGCAGGTGGTTTTTGAGAATTAACCGGAACCTTTTTTGTGTTCTGCGAAAAGATCGTAATTGAAATGAATATGAAAACAAGCGAACAAACAATTCTTAGCATAGGGAAAAAATTTGGGAACAAATATAGTTTATAAGTTCAAGTATTTTGTTTCTGTTTTTTATTGTTTCTCCCGGTAAGGTCGACGATGGCAGAGGGAAATTTTTCTTTATGGCCTGTGAGGAGATTTCGGATATAATTGTTACCCCGGTAAGATATTAAATACTCTTTTATATCATCAATGTTTGACAATTTATATTCTGATGGCAAATAGCCCATGCCGAAAAATTTTCCATTGTCAACAAGTATGCAGGATAGTTCGGTTTCTTCAAGGCCTTTGTCAACGATGGCATAAGACGAATCATCACTCATTTCAGCAATTGCTTTTTTTACACGTTTATTATAAGAAGAGCGGCTTTCTTGTTTTATACAAGCTCCTTTACATGTTTTGTTTTCTACACCAGTGCATGGGCCATTTCCTTTTTCTAAAAAACATAGTTTGGGACAGAGCTTGTATTCTTCAATAACAGTTCTCAGCCAATTATAGCCTTCCGTTAAGTTGTGAAAGCTTTGAACCGGTTTGAGATTCTTTTTATTTTTTTCAATGATAAGGCGAAGAAAACCATTCCTGTCTTCGTATGTATAAATTCCAAAAACATCTTCCCAGTGTTTTTGGGAGTAATTGAACTTCGGCCAGTATTTTTTTATTTCAACGGATTCAAGAATGCTTGCCATTAATTCGGTAGCGCAGGTTTTAAAACTAATGGAATGAATATGAGTAATAAAATTTTGCTTTTGCCTTGTTTCGGAGTTATTGCTGAAATGACTGTTAACACGGCTGCGGATATTGATCGCCTTTCCTACATAAATTATTTTCCCTTTTGCATTATGAAAATAATAAACACCCGGAGTAGTTGGTAGCAGGTCAAAATGCTGTTTCGGTACATTGGGTGGTAATGATTGTTCTTTTGAATTTCGTAAAAGACTTTTTGAAATGAAATCTTCTTTGTCATTTTCCAAAAGCTTGCTAAAAACTTTTACAGTTGCTTCGGCATCTCCACCGGCCCGGTGACGGTTATTGATATCAATTTCAAGTGAGCGGCAAAGATTGCCAAGGCTATAGGAAGGAAAGCCCGGGAATATTCTTCTGCTCAATCTAACGGTACAAAGTTTTTTTGATTTTAGGTCATGCCCGGCTCTTAATAAATGACTTTTTAAAAAGCTGTAATCAAAGTTTACATTATGAGCAATAAAAATATTTTCATTTAAAATATTGAAAATCTCTTCCGCCACTTCATCAAATTGCGGTGCATTCGCAACCATTTCATCAGTAATACCTGTAAAAGATTGTATATATCCTGGGATCGGTTGCAGCGGATTGATCAGCGATTCAAATTTTTTTATAACCTTGCTGCCATCAAAAATATGAATGGCAACTTCGGTAATACCGTTAGCCGATGCGTAACTTCCTGTGGTCTCTATGTCAACAATAGCGTACATGATTATTTGCTATATGATCAGGTTACAAAAAAGCAAACTAAGTTCGCAAAATATTTGCTATGACAGAAGATAAATTTTTAATGTTCCGAAACAGGCTGGAAAAAGTGTACCGGCATCTTGCCAGGCAGGCAAAACGGATGGGAATTACCTGTTACCGGCTTTATGATCATGATCTGCCGGAATTTCCTTTTTGTATTGAGATATATGAACAAAACATTTATGTTGCTGAATACAAACGCCGGCATAGAATGGATGAGGATGAACACGATGAATGGATGAAACGAAGCATCGTTGTTATTTGTGAAATTTTAAAAGTAAGTGATGAAAATATCTTTCTTAAGCTTCGACAAAGAAAACCCGGCCGTCTCGGTCAGTATCAAAAAACCGAAGGAAAGCAATCAGAATTTATTGTGGAAGAAAATAAGTTGAAGTTTATCATCAATCTCAGTGATTATCTTGATACAGGGTTGTTCCTGGATCACCGGGTAACAAGAGAAAAAGTTAGAGCAGAGGTAAAGGATAAAAAAGTTTTGAACTTATTTTCTTATACAGGCTCATTTTCTGTTTATGCCGCAGCCGGAGAGGCGAATGAAATAGTAACAGTTGATCTTTCTAAAACCTATCTTGGCTGGGCCCAAAGAAATATGGAACTTAATGAGTTTACCGATCCTTCAAAGTATAAATTCATTCATGCTGATGTGCTGCAATATTTACATACGATCCCGGAAAATTATTTTGACCTGGTGATACTCGATCCACCAACCTTCAGTAATAGTAAGCGAATGGAAGATATTCTCGATATTCAGCGGGATCATGTAAGACTGATCAATGACTGCTTAAAGGTTTTAAAACCGGGAGGGAAAATTTATTTCAGTACGAACTATAAAAGATTTGTATTGGACACTGCATCCGTTCGATCAACATTAGTAAAGGATATAACAAATCAAACTACTCCATTTGATTTTGAAGGAAGAATAAACAGGGTTTGTTACCTTTTAGAAAAATAAATGCCTTTGCAATAGTGCTGAAATTATTTTACTTCTGCTGTACTTAATTTTTTTGCGATCGTTTTTCCGGGATATTCTTCCAATGCTTTTTCCAAACAATCCATTGCGGCATTAAGTGCATCAAGATTTAATACATACGCCAACCTCACTTCATTTTTTCCTAAACCTGTTGTTCCATAAAATCCTGTTGCAGGCGCCAGCATTACTGTTTGGTCTTTGTAAGAAAAACTTTCCAATAGCCATTGGCAAAATTTATCTGAATCATCAATAGGAAGTTTTGCAATAGCATAAAACGCACCGCCGGGATTTGGACAAAACACACCCGGCATTTTATTTAGCCTGCTCACCATTAAGTTTCTTCTTGATAAGTATTCAGCTTTCGGAGCATCAAAATAGGAGTCGGGAAGATCAACCGCAGCTTCACCCATTATTTGTGCAAGCCCGGGAGGCGAAAGCCTTGCCTGTGCAAATTTCATGGCAGCATTATAGACTTCTTTATTTTTTGTAACAAATGCTCCCAATCTTGCGCCACATGCACTATATCTTTTTGAAATCGTGTCCATCAGTACAACATGCTGATCCAATCCTGAAAGATGCATGGCACTTACATATTCGCCGTCATAGCAAAACTCACGATAGGCTTCATCACTAAATAGATACAGATCATGCTTGATGCATATTTTTTTCAATGCTTCCATTTCAGGGCGACTATATAGATAACCTGTCGGGTTATTCGGACTGCAGATAATGATCGCTTTTGTTTTTGGAGTAATTACTTTTTCAAAATCTTCGATAGGCGGCAGGGCAAAACCAGTTTCAATAGTAGATGTGATCGGAACAACATTTACACCTGCAGCACAGGCAAAGCCATTATAGTTTGCATAAAAAGGTTCTGGGATAATTACTTCATCACCTGCATTCAGGCAACAAAAAAAGCCAAACATGATCGCTTCACTGCCACCTGTGGTAATGATGATCTGTTCATGAGTGACATCGATTCCAACTTTTTTATAATACTGCACCAATTTTCTGCGGTAGCTTTCATTGCCGGCGCTGTGACTATATTCAAGTACTTTGATATCGGCATTGCGAACAGCATCAAGTATTGCCGGCGGGGTTTCTATATCTGGCTGGCCGATATTAAGATGATAAACTTTAATTCCTTTTTGCTTTGCAGCTTCGGCATAAGGCACCAGTTTTCTTATTGGAGAAGCAGGCATATGTTGACCGCGATTTGAAATGTTTAGCATGGCGCAAAGTTAATTATCATTCGTTAAGTAAACTTCCAATAATAAAAAATCCTCTCGCCTAAGGCGAGAGGATCAAATATTTAAAACCAAGGCTATATTACTTAGTTTATTACCCTTTAGGTTTTGTCTTAGTAGTTTTTTCAGCTGCTTTTGCTGCTTCTGCTTTTGTCCATGCGTCATATGCATCTGCGGCTAATACTTCACCTGTAATACCAAGTGACTTTTCTTCATCAACGCCTGCAAGTTTCACAAAAACGGTCTTATCAAACTGACCACCATTAGCGGCATTATATTGTACCTTGATCTTTGCTGTTTTGCCAGGTAAGATCGGATCTTTTTGATATTCAGGAACTGTGCAACCACATGTAGCATGTGCATTTTCAATCACCAATGGTTTGTTAGATGTGTTGGTGATCTCAAAAGAATAAACAGCAGGAACATTTTGTTTTACTTTTCCAAAATCATATTTGTTAGTATTGAATTTGGCAACATCATCCGGCTTTGTTGATTGTGCCATTGCACTGGCAGTTACTATGAATGCAGCAGCAATAAAAAATAATTTCTTCATGATCTTAATTGTTTTTTTGTTTTAATAAGTTGATTGACGAGTTTTCTGGTGCTGAACCTACAGGGGCTTTCCATACGGTTCCCATTATCTTGATCTGTTTTGACAGATTTTGGTTGTACGATATCGTAATAAATTTCTCAAAATGACCTTCACCGGCTGCGTTATATCCTACTCTTACTTTTGAAGTACCACCGGGTGCAATTGGCTCTTTACTCCATTCAGGCGTTGTACATCCGCAACTTGTTTGGACATTTGAAATTACCATCGGATCTTTTCCTGTATTGGTAACTTCAAAAAAATGGAAAACTGGTTTGCCTTGTGGAATTGTTCCAAAATTAAACTCGGTTTCTTTTACTGAAAGAACTTCTGGTGAAGCTGTTGTTTGTGCATTCAATACAACTGTAATTGCAATTGCAGAAAAAAGGGTAAAGAGTTTTTTCATTTTACAAGATTCAGGTTTCAAAATTAAGACTTCATCTTCAAATACCATAGCCCAAATGCACAGAATTTCAGTATTTTTTAACATGCCAAAAACGGGGTAGGCTTTCCTATATCTTTGTCGCATGGATACCCCTCATCCTTCAATGCTTGCCGCTGATAAACTTTCGTTCGAAAGTTTTCGAAACGAGGTGTTAAACGATTTTTACGTCGCATGCTTGAGCCGTGAGGCTAGTCTTTTGGGTCGCAAGGAAGTTTTGACAGGCAAAGCCAAATTTGGAATTTTTGGTGATGGTAAGGAGGTTGCGCAGGTGGCAATGGCAAAGTTTTTCAAAGAGGGTGATTTTCGCAGCGGATATTATCGAGACCAAACCTTTCAATTCGCTATTGGTCAGGCAACTGTTGAACAATTTTTTGCACAATTATATGCCGATCCCGATGATAAAAATGATCCAAACAGCGCAGGTCGTCAAATGGTTTCGCATTTCTGTACCTCATTAACCGATGAGCATGGCAATTGGCTTGACCTTGCCAATCGGAAAAATACGATTGCTGATCTTGCTCCAACTGCCGGTCAAATGCCAAGAGGCCTTGGTGTTGCCCTTGCTTCAAAATGTTTTCGTGGTATAAAAGAATTAAAAAAATACGATCATCTTTCTGACTATGGCAATGAAGTTTGCTTTGTAACAATTGGTGATGCCGCAACATCAGAAGGTCATTTTTGGGAAACCGTAAATGCTGCTGGAGTAATGCAAGTGCCAATGGCTTTGTTCGTTTGGGATGATGGTTATGGAATTTCAGTTCCCAAAAAATTACAAACAACAAAAGCATCTATTTCCGAAGCATTAAGTGGCTTTCAGAAAAAAGATGATTCGAACGGATTTCATATTTATAAAATAAGAGGGTGGGATTATGCTGGTATGTGCGAAGCATTTGAGGAAGGGATTCGTCTTGCCAGGGAAACGCATACACCTGCATTATTTCATGTAGAGGAACTAACACAGCCGCAAGGCCACTCCACTTCCGGCAGTCATGAACGTTATAAAACTCCGGATCGACTTGAATGGGAGAGGGAGCATGATTGCATCAAGAAGATGCGTGAATGGATCATTGATTCTTCTTTGGCAAGTGATGAAGAATTAAATCGTCTTGAATCAAAAGCAAAGAACCATGTTAAAGATGAAAGAACTAAAGCATGGGAGAAATATCAATCACCGATAAAAGAGCAAGTAAGGAAGATCACAGAATTAGCTGTATCACTGGCAGCTAATATTCCTAATAAGGCCCAAACTATTGAAAAGATCAGTAAAGAGCTTTCTTCTAATCGTGAACCAATGCGCAGGGATATAATGAGGTCATTATTTTCTTTATTGAAAACTGCAGGTGATAATGATGCCGCATTCTGGGCAAAAGATTATTATAATGATCTTTTAAGAGAGAATGAACTTCTTTATAATTCTCATCTATATAATATTGGTGAAAAAAGTGCTTTAAATGTTACTGAAACAAAAGCAGTGATAGCGAACGATTCACCTATGATAAATGGGTTTGAAATATTGAATAAATATTTTGATGCATTGTTCTCAAGCAATCCGCTTGTAGTTGCATTTGGAGAAGATGTTGGAAAGATAGGTGACGTGAACCAGGGCTTCAGTGGGTTGCAGGCAAAATATGGAGAAGCAAGAATTTTTGATTGTGGTATTCGTGAACTTACAATTATGGGACAGGGTATTGGTATTGCAATGCGTGGATTAAGGCCCATTGCAGAAATTCAATACCTCGATTATTTGTTATATGGGCTTGAACCTTTAAGCGATGATGCAGCAACTCTTCATTTCCGCACAAAAGGAAAACAAAGCTGTCCGCTGATCGTAAGAACCAGAGGACACAGGTTGGAAGGGATCTGGCACAGTGGCTCTCCAATGGGAATGGTGATAAATTCATTAAGAGGAATGTATGTTTGTGTGCCAAGAAATATGACGCAGGCTGTTGGTATGTATAATACATTATTGAAAAGTAATGATCCGGGAATCATTATTGAATGCCTGAATGGTTATCGGTTAAAAGAAAAATTGATCTCTAATCTTCTTCAATTTACTGTTCCTCTTGGTGTACCAGAAGTGATAAGAGAAGGTTCCGATATTACTATTGTTTCTTATGGATCCATACTGCGTATTATTCAGGAAGCTGCCGATGCGTTAGAGGCACAGGGCATTAGTTGTGAAATAATTGATGTACAAACATTGCTGCCTTTCGACATTAACCATAAAATTCTTGCATCTCTTAAGAAGACAAACCGGATCATATTTATTGATGAAGATGTTCCTGGAGGAGCGGCTGCATTCATGTTTAATAAAGTTATGGAAGAGCAAGGTGGCTACCGATACCTGGATGTAGCTCCCAAAACTTTAACCGGAAAAGAACACCGGCCTTCTTATGGCAGCGACGGTGATTATTTCAGCAAGCCCAATGCTGAGGAAATTGAAACCGCCATTAAGAAAATGATAAAGGAATAAAGCCGGCTAAAAGTTTCTACAATTAGTTTGTAATCAGCCGGGGTTTTTTTAGTTTAGTGGTACCATTAATCCATCAAGCCTCTTATGAGGTCCACCACCATGATTTGTATAATAACTATTGTTTTATTTTCTTTTATATCTTTTGATTCTTTATCCCAAGCAGATCACTCATCGCAGCTAAGTGCATGGAAGTCTGAATTTCCCGAACAAGAATTTGTTGCCTCAAGCTATAACACGATCATCCGTTTTACTTTAAATGCAGAGCCAAAACCAGGTTTTGCTAATATAAATGTTTTAGGAAGGCCTGAAATTACTTTTGTACCACCAATTGTTTTACGAAAAAAATAAACCATCGTGCAACTCACCATTTACCAACTTGACGCTTTTACTAATAAATTATTTCAGGGTAATCCTGCTGCGGTTATCCCATTGGAAAAATGGCTCGATACAGAGCTTATGCAGACAATTGCAATGGAAAATAATTTAAGCGAAACAGCTTTCTTTGTTCCTGTGGGAAGGCACTCCTCCCCTGAAGGGGGAGGTGGGGAGGGGGCCGATTTTGAACTTCGGTGGTTTACACCAGGCATTGAAATAAATCTATGCGGCCATGCTACTTTAGGTTCTGCGTGGATAATTTTTAATAAACTCAGTTTTAAAAAAAGCACTATCCATTTCAATTGCAAAAGCGGGAAGCTATCTGTAGAGAAACGTGGCGATGTATTGCATATGGATTTCCCATCGTGGAAGCCGGAGCGATTTAATGATTACCCGGAGGAATTACTAAAAGCTTTAAAGGTGGATGAGGTTGTTGGCGTTTATAAGAACCGTGATTTGCTTGTGGAATTGCAGAATGAAGAAGCCGTAAAAAAGTGCTCACCTGATTTTTCAGCGCTGAAAAATACCGGTTATAAAGTAATTATCACCGCACCGGGAACAGGTGAGGTTGATTTTGTTTCAAGATTTTTTGCTCCTTCTGCCGGTATTGATGAAGATCCTGTAACTGGCTCTGCACATTCACAGCTTATTCCTTTTTGGGCGGAGAAATTGAATAAAAAGAAAATGTTTGCAAAACAGATCTCACAACGTGGTGGTGAATTGGAATGTAAATGGTGGGGAGATAGAGTAACCATGTCTGGACAATGTGTTTTCTATATGCAGGGAGAGATCACGATCGATGATAAATAAGGTCAGTTTAAAAATCTTGCTTTCAGATCAGGAGTCGGCAACCAGCATTCTTCTTTTTTGCCAAACCATTTGTAACGATTCTTTGCAATGAGATTATAAACAGCATCACGAACGAATTTCGGAACAATAATAAAACCATACAACAAACTCAACCCACCACCTAAATGCTTAAGCATACGTAATGCCCCGGAACTTCGTATAAATATTTTTTCATCTTCCAATAAAATAAATGAATTGAAATTATCAGCTGGGAGGTTATTTTTTTTTAAAAACTCTTGCCCAAACTTCCCCTGCAGGGAAGCAAAGAGGAATTGCTTTTTTTTATCCCGTTTAATAATAAACTGAACGCTGCTGTTGCATAAATTGCAGACTCCATCAAACAAAACTATATAGTGGTCAGAAATCACTGTGCAAAGTTACATTCAAACCAATTCATATATTATTTGTAATTTTTAGTCCTGAATAAAGCCAACTATGAAAATTTCCCGCCTCGTATTTTTGATCTTATTATTTAACGTGAGTGTCGTTAAGGCCCAAATCAGCTATAGTCGAGCCGATTCTTTGGCAGTATTTTCTTTAATTGATAAAGCGGAGGAATTCTTTAATGAAAGTAATTATGACTCGGCTTTTATTTACTGCAAGAAAGCCGAAACTCTAAGTCAGCAAACGAATTTTAAAAAAGGGCAGGCTTATGCGTTGATAGAAGCAGTGGATATTTATATTGATAAGGATGAATTAACGAAAGCCAATGCTGATGCTGAAATAGTAAATAAAATTGGGGTACAGTTGAAAGACTCCCAGGTAATCGCCATTAGCTGGATGCAAATGGCACAGGTAAAAATGTACAGGGATGAATTTGAAGAAGCTTCTGCATTATTTGCAAAATGCCTGCAATATTATTTGGAAAAACATCCAACAAGATTTACCGCTCTTGCTTTTAACGATCTTGGTTACACGTGGGGTAGGTTGGGCGAATTGAGTAAACAGGCTAATTGCCTTATTCAATCTATCAGCATTTATGAAAATTACTTTCCAAATCAGTATGGGGAATTAGGTGTGGCGTATAATAACCTTGCTACTGTTTACTATTCATTGGATGATAGACCCAAAGCAATCGAATACGCAAAAAAATCACTTGTGTACCGTGAAAAAACAGGCGATATTCCCAGGCTTTCGATTGGTTGTTGCAATATCAGCCAGTTCTATACAGGTGTAAATAATGAGGAAGCCGAAAAATACCTGCAACAATGCATTAAGTATGCAATGCAGAGCAAACAGGAGTCACGCATCATTCATTCTTATGTAACTGCGGCTAATTTATACAATGCTAACAAAAAACCAAATGAAGCATTGGAGTATGAACTAAAAGCAATTTCATTGCTTGAAAAGGATAAAAAGAATAATGCCATGCTGGCAAGGCGTTATATGGCTACTGGTACTTTGTACAGCCAACTGAATGCTGATTCAAACTTGATACATTCTTATTTTAATAAATCATTGTCTCTTCTGCAGTCAATGTCAGATAAGATCAGCCTGCGGGATTTTTATGTTCAGCTTTCTAATTATTATACTGAAAAGAAAAATTATGCTGCTGCTTATGAAAACTATAAAAAATATATTTTATACAGGGATAGTATTGTAAACGAAAAGACACAGGCGTCTATTGCAGAAATAAATACACGTTACGAGACAGAGAAAAAGGATAATGAAATATCGAGATTAAATACTACGCAACGGATCAAGCAATTGGAAATAGAGAAACAAAAAGCGGTAATAGAAGGAAACGTTGCAACAGCTAAGCAAAAGCAAAATGAAATTGACCTGCTTTCAAAATCGCAGGAGCTGCGGGATATAAAAATTAAACAGCAGGATGAGGAGCTGGAAAAGCAATTGCTCCAATCAAGAACCAGTGCACAGCAATTGCAGTTAACAGAAAAAGAAAACCTGCTTCGTCAAAAACAATTGAAGAATCAAAAATTGATAAGAAACCTTCTGATCGCAGGATTGGCTTTATTTTTCTTATGGGGTATTACCTTTTTTAACCGTTATCAGCTTAAGAAAAAACTGGAACAACAAAATAGTTTGCTGTTAATGAGAAATAACATTAGCCAGGATCTACATGATGATATAGGTGCTTCGTTGAGTAACATTAATATTTTAAATGAACTGGCACGCCGTAATATCAGCCAACCGGAGAAATCAAAAGAATATTTATCAAAAGCATCTGAGGATATTCAACGAATCAGCGAATCGTTATCGGATATAGTCTGGAATATCAATCCAAGAAATGATGATCTGCAAAATTTATTTGTAAGGATGAAGAGGTATGCAGCAGATATGCTGGATGGGAAAAATATAAACGGACAATTTGATTTTCCGGTTAATGAAACGAACCTTGCGTTGAGTATGACACAACGCCGCGACTTGTATTTAATATTTAAAGAAGCTGTAAATAACCTGATAAAATATTCTGATGCAAAAAATGCAATGATAAAAATAACAGCAACTGATCATATAATGGAGATGGTCGTGCAAGACGATGGCAAAGGATTTGAACGGAAAAAAACCAGGGAAGGGAATGGATTACAAAATATGGAGCACCGTGCAAAAGCAACAGGATCAAATGTCTTAGTTCAATCAACTCCCGGAGCAGGAACCATTGTAAAACTTGAAATGAAACTCAACTGACAGCTAAGCATACATTACCCGATTGTGTAATAGATTTTACATTATCGTTTCTTAATTTCGAGCTTATGGCATTTCAGCTTTTAATATTTGAAGACAACGCCAGGCTTCGCCAATCACTGGAAATTTTACTAAACGATGAAACAAATTTTCATGTGGCAGCCTCTTTCCCAAACTGTGACAAAGCAGATAAGCAAGTAGAAAAATATCATGCTGATTTAGTAGTAATGGATATCGATATGCCCGGTATTGGTGGTGTAGAAGGAGTGAAGCGGGTAAAAAATGCAATCCCCGAAGTAAAAGTGGTGATGCATACTATGTTTGATGATGATAACAGGATATTCGATTCTATTTGTGCAGGTGCAGATGGGTATTTGCTTAAAAATACTTCGCCATTGCAATTAGTAAATGCATTGCAGGATGTTATGAATGGTGGAGCACCCATGAGCCCCTTTGTGGCACAAAAAGTTTTTCAACATTTTCGGCAGGCAAAAACTGATTCAGCGCAATTCAACCTCACTGCAAGGGAAAAAGAAATATTGGAATTGCTGGTTAAGGGTAATTCCTATAAAATGATTGCAGATAAAAGTGGTGTTACCATTGACACAGTGAAAAAGCATTTGCAGAATATTTATCACAAGCTTCATGTAAACTGCGGTACTGAAGCTGTTGCAAAGGCATTGCAGCATAAGATCGTAAACCTTGGATAAAATCTACTACCCGATTGTGTAATTGATTTTGGGTTTCTTTTTTTCAATTTTGACACCAAATACTGAGTATGAAAAAAATATCCCATCTCATTTTTTTAGCTGCGTCAATTTTTGCTATGCAAAATATTTGCTCAGCACAGCCGTTTTCCCTCGATGACCGGATTCAACCTACAGAACTCAACCTGGTTGATTATAAAAAGGAGGATACAATGCGAAGAGGGAAGATCAATATTACGGAAGTGACGCAAAACAAAGACACTTCTTATTATTTTGTAAAAGGATTGAGTATGTTTTCGCCGGTTTATTTTGGCCTTACTACAAAAGCAGAAACAGGTAACATTAAAATAAAACTCTGCAAAGACAATTGGCACAAAGCTGAACAAACAGGAGAGACTGGCGACAAAGGGCATTGGCAAGCAAACTTTAAAACAGAAGGCGATTTTGGCATCATGGTAATTGCAGATAATAAACCTGCTGACTATACTATGATAACCTGGATGGGAAATGAAGCAAAAGATGTTGGCATGGCTGATCCATTTAAAGATGCAGATAGTAAAACTGCCGTCGCAAAAAAAGGAGGCAATTTTCTGAAAGATAATTTCATGTATATAATTATCGGGTTACTTGTTGTTATTATCGGGATCTTAATTTTAAAAATGAAAAAGAAAAAATCATGAAAAAACTATTATTATTTATTATTTGTTTCTCATGTTTAAACCTGTTAGCTCAAAATCCTGGTGATGCAGATGTGGTAAGGCAAATGGGCGAAGATGATGTAAACCGTGCTGAAGAAGCAGGAAATAATACATCTAATGCTGCCAGTGCTATTAATGATGCCATCGGGCATTTTAATACAGTGATGGGTTTGTATGGCAATGCCCAGGATATGTATAATAACTCCCGTGCTTTGGCCAACGGCGAATGCTCGCCGGATTTTCAAACAAGTGACAATGCGATGATGCCATCTAATTGCAGAGCCAATAGCGAATGCGGGGAATGTTACCGGAGTGCAATGGGTCAATTAAATTTTATTCGCCGTCAACTCGGAAGATTAGGTTGCATTTATCAAAACACAAAAAATTTTAATAACGCAGCATTAGCTTTTGGCGATAATGCCAGCGGCATTCATGCGGTTACAGGCCTTTCATGGCAATATGCAAGAGGTGAGATCGTACAGACCTTTAACCATTTCAAAGGCACGTATGACAGAAAATATATTGACATGATCGGCGCTCTTGAAAATGCATTGAAGGCTATCGATCGTTGTGAAGCGCAATATGGCCAGGATGGCTGGTTTCAGCGTTCAGGTTTTATTTATTTAGAATTTTTAAAAGATAAATACAGGAGAAACGATTAAATTGAATAACTTTTTTTGGAAAGCTGCAACAAATTCACCTATGAATTTTTCCGCAGCTTTTCTTTTTTACTACCCAAATGTGTAATTGCCCCGCTTGTTTTTATTTATGAAATTTGATTCATTAAATCAATACAGAAAATGAAAACATTTTACATCTCCTTTTTTTCCTGTTTAGTAATTGCTTGTAATAATGCTGCTGATGCACCAAAAACAACAAGCACTGAAACATCCACAAGCAAAACAGAGGAACCTGCAAGATCAGTAAATACAGGAGCCTGTAGCAAATTGATATTTTTTCAACAGGGTGCAGAAGTAGAAACCACAAGTTATAATGATGCTGGATCTGAGATTTCGAAGCAATTGACAAAAGTGCAGGATGTAAAAAACGAAAATGGAATGACAGTTGCTTACGTTGAAGGAACAGACAGGATGGTAAATGATGAAGCAAAACCCCCGATACATTACAATTATAAATGTGATGGCGATAAAATTTATTTTGACATCGCTTCTATGTTTCGCACAGAAAAAAAAGAAGGCGATGCAAATTTTGAATCCGGATCAATTGAATATCCCATCAATGTGAAAGAAGGAGAAACTCTTCCCGATGCTACTGGAGTAATGCGTACAGAGAAAGACGGAAAGAAAATGGAAATGAAATATCATTTTAAAGAACGTAAAGTAGAAGGCAAAGAAGAGGTAACAACACCTGCGGGCACCTGGAATTGCTATAAAATAAGTTATGTAACGGAAGTAGATATGGAAATGCCCGGCATGGACGAAAAATCAAAATTGATGATGAAAAAAATGAAAGATGCCATGAAAAACAAAACTATTACCTGGTTTGCTCCTGATTTTGGAGTTGTAAAAATGGAAATGTATATGAACGATAAGCTAACATCACGCAATGAAATAACCTCTGTAAAAAGATAGTATGAAAAATTTACTTTTTTTTACACTTATAGTTTTGTGCGGAGTATTAAGCACACATGGACAGGCTGGAAAATATGCCGGTTCACAAAAAGAAATGATAGGTAAAATATACACCCGGGATATGCCGGGTATAGAAGATTGGGAAGCACTTGGAGGCAGCGTCATGTCGAATCTTGATGAGCCGGAAATATTTCTAGTAGATATTTTTAAAAAAGGCACAACACGACTTATCATGTTCACCGTTCAGGAAGATACAGCCGTGCAGGAGTATAAAATAGTTGATGTGGTGGAAGTAAAAGGTGTGCTAACCACACAGGAAATAAAAACCGGCATTTGCCGGGAAGACAAAAACGACAATTCATTTATTGTAGCGCTGGTTCAGCCCCGCAATATTCAATACAACAAAGCAATAAAAGCATGGCGTTTAAATAGGGATAAAAGAAGAGTGGAAGTAGTAACGACAGCTAAAGTGGATTGCCTGCAGGAGGCTTTTGATGAGTAATAATTTAATTTATATGAAAGCTAAATTCCGTTTTCAGTTCTTTATCCTCTTTATAGTAACAGGAAATATTTTTGGCCAAACGCCAACGTTGCCAAAGAGTGCAACTAACCAGAATAAATTACCTGTGCAATCAAAGCCATTGATAAAAAAAGATTCAGTGACATATGTAGCAGCGCCGAATACTGTAAGCACGACTGCGAGAATTGCTACAGCAGATGAACTTTTTGTCGGTAGTGGTAGCTTTCTCATTCGTACAGCAAGAGATTACAGGTACATTACTTCAGAAAATGATCTTAGCCGCTCAGCTTTACTTTATGGTTTTTTTAATGGCCCTCAACAGTACTGGAGCTTTGTTAGAAGCGCTGAGGGGAACTATAAAATAAAAAATGGTAATGGCGATTGTTTGCAATGGGGTGGAAGCACAACTTTTTATCTTGTTAGCAAACCAGAATCAAATGATGCAAAGCAATCATGGCAAATTGAAAATGCTGATCATGGTAATAGTTATTTGAAAGCATCTAACGGAAAATATCTTGGGGTTTATTTTGAAACGATAAAAGACAAAATTCCATTGACTCTTCGTGATAAAGATGCAGCAAGTAATGATCAGAAATGGCATTTGATAAAAATGACAAACGATAATCGTCGGGTCACTTCATTTATTCCGGAAACACATGGGTTTCATTTTGTCAATACATTTCGTGGTGAAGATATTATTCGTTGGGGTGGTTTATGCGGTGGCATGGTGTATTCTGCATTGGACTATCACAGGAACAGGATGCCGATACCAACACAAACATATACACCGGCGAATGCCACTACCCTGCAATCTTACATTTATCAACGTCAACAACATTCTATGTGGAATGTAAATGAAAAATGGTCGGAATTGGAGGTCGCATATAATACAAGAGGAGGTGAAATTTTCCGCTGGGGCTTGCAAACCACTGGTGGTGGAAGATTGGAAGAACTTAAAAATGCAATTGATGCAGGCAGATCAGTTCCCATTGGTTTATTTGTTGGTGGTGTAAAAAGCGCCGATGGAAAAGAATTTGGTAATCATGTAATGCTTGCGATAGGTTATACAATGGGAAGATACAATGGAAGTCTTGATGGACATCCGGGAGATTATAAAATATTTGCGTATGATCCCAACATGCGAAACCGTATTGTGACGCTTGTGCCAAATGTAGCAGGTCAATGTTATTTCGAAATTGAAAGCGGAAAAGTGTGGAGAACATATTTTGTGAACAACAAGTATGACAATGAACATACCCCCCCTTCCGGTATACCAAACCATCCTGAAAGAGAACCTGAAGGAAGTATTCGTCATTTATATGCATGGTTTCTTACTGGCGGTGATGATCTGCGTGGAAATAATGACAATGTAAGTATAACTGTAAATTATACCGACGGCACATCACAACTTTTCCGAAACGTAAATAACGGTGCGAGATGGGTAGATAATACTGAGCAAACAGTTCATCTTGAATTGAACAGATCCGTAAGAAAAAGTGATATAAGAAATTTTATGCTCACCACTTCATTCGGTACAGATATTTTTAGTGATGATTGGAATCTTGATGCATTCCAGGTAACAACCGGATGGGGAGGAATTGTATTTGCGGAATCCTTTGCTGCGGAGGGTCAGTATATTTTTCGTTTTTCAGGAGATGAGCAAAGACAACGACACATCGTTCGTGTACAATAGAGCAAACTTGAATTAAGGGCTTGCAACATCTTCATCCAATAAAAAGTTTTTGTTTTTTATTTCATTTAATAAGTAAATTGCATACAACAGTCGCAGATATAACAGGTAAAAGCTCCGCTTAGCAATAGCATATCTACACTCAGTGAAACACTAACAACAGGTCCTGTTAAAAAGTAGCAAGTAAGCATTCGTTTAGTCTCATTTCATTCATAATAAAACATTGTTTATGGCATTTTCATTTACACCACAAGCTGCAGCTGAATACCAGCGTCTTTTTGATACCTGTGTGATCAATCTTGACAAACTTCCTGAAATAAAACCCATCGTTAATAAAATTCTAAATGGCAAAAGCCGTTATGAGGCATTGTCAAACAAAGTAGGAATACCCTGGCATTTTATCGGTATCACTCATAGCCTGGAAGCAGGATGTGATTTCAATAAGCACTTGCATAATGGCGACCCCTTAACTGCAAAAACTGTGCAAGTGCCAAAGAACAGGCCAAGAACAGGAACGCCGCCATTTACATGGGAGTTTAGCGCCGAAGATGCACTTTCGGATCTTGCAAGCTGGAATGACTGGACAGTATCAGGTATGCTTTATAAACTCGAAGGCTACAATGGTTATGGTTATCATTCAAGAGGAATTAATTCTCCATACTTGTGGAGTTTCAGCAATCATTATACAAAAGGAAAGTTTGTTGCAGATGGAGTATATAGTCCCACTGCTGTTTCAAAACAGTGCGGAGCTGCAATTTTATTAAGAAGACTTACAGAAACACAAGCAGCTCCCGTTGAGATCGTTGACAGGCAATCATTGATATTACAATTAGGAGAAACTGTAACATTTGCTCCAACCCGTGTTGTTGAAAAAGCAAGAGAATTACAAAAGATGATGAACCTTGCCGGCGCACATTTATTGGAGGATGGAAAAGCTGGAAATAATACTTCCGATGCTTATCAAAGATTCACTGGTAAATTTTTGCAGGGTGATCCACGAAGAGTATAATGCTTGTCCTCCGAAGCCTCTTGTCCAACGAAGTTTTAACATAGTTGGATGGCGTAGGAGGATTATCCCATATTATGAAACACCTTCTGTACATCCTCATCCTGCTCTAGTTTCTCTATTAATTTGCTTACATCCTCTGCTTGTTCATCTGTAAGGGGAACAGTAGTTGAAGGTATCCATTCCAGTTCGGCGCTGATGGGAGTGATGTTTTTTTCTTCCAGGGCTTTTTGCATATTGCCAAAATCGGTAAAGCCGCAACGAACTACCAAAATTTCTTCACCATTTTCTGCTGTGCTTTCCCCAAGTTCTTCCAACCCAAAATCAATTAATTCCAGTTCCAGTTCATCAGCATTTAGCCCTTCGCGGTTTTAATTTAAACGTCCCCATTTTTTTAAATTGAAAACTTACACTGCCGCTATTGCCCATTACTCCACCACCTTTATTAAATATTGATTTTACATTCGCCACAGTTCTTACATGATTGTCGGTAGCAGTTTCAACTAATATAGCAACGCCATGCGGTGCATATCCTTCGTATAAGATTTCTTCATAGTTTACTAATTCTTTGCCCTGTGCTCTTTTAATGGCTGCTTCCACACGGTCTTTGGGCATGCCTACACTTCTTGCATTCTGAAAACAACGGCGTAAGGCCGCATTATCTTTCGGATCGGGTCCGCCGGCTTTTACGGCAATAACTATTTCTTTACCGATACGGGTAAAGTTCTTTGCCATCTTATCCCAGCGGGCAAACATGCTGGATTTTCTTACTTCAAATATTCTTCCCATTGTATTATTTTATTTCGGATTGTAGATTTCAGATTGTCAGATTTATGTGAAGTCAGTTAAATCTAAAATCTGCAAATCTGACGAATCTAATAATTCTAATCCGGGTCGCAAAATTAAGGCAATGCACCAAAAAGAAAAACCGCTCTTTTAAAAGAACGGTTTCGCTGTTTTAAAGAGTTGATTATTTAAAATGAGTTGCTTTTGGTAATGTTTCACCCGGCCCTTTGTGTTTACTACGGCTTCGGCTATATGCAAAGTAGATAACTAAACCGATAGCCATCCATGCAAGAGCTACTATCTGTGTTCTTGCATCCAATGAAATGATCATGGCTCCACATACTAATACTCCCAATGTAGAAACTACTGGTACAATCGGAACCTTAAATGGTCTGACAACATTTGGCTGCTTAACTCTCATGATCCATACACCTATACAAACTAATACAAAAGCAAATAGCGTCCCGATGCTTGTTAAGTCACCGGTTATATCTCCTGGTAATAATGTAGCTAAACCACCAACAAACAAGAACAATATCCAATTTGATTTAAATGGTGTTCTGAATTTTTTATGTAAGTCAGAGAATGCACCAGGCAAAAGACCATCATGAGACATTGTATAGAACACACGGCTTTGTCCCAATAACATTACAAGAATTACAGAAGAGAAACCTGCGAGGATGGCTACTGTTACAGCAGTTGCAAGCCAGTTATACCCTGGCATATGATGCTCGATCGCATAAGCAACTGAAGCTTCTTTACCTGAAAGCATAAACTCTGTAAATGGAGCTACACCTGTCAGAACATAAGAGAAAAGTATATAAAGAATTGTACAAACAACCAATGAACCTAAAATACCGATCGGCATATCACGTTTTGGATTTTTTGCTTCCTGTGCTGCAGTTGATACAGCGTCAAAGCCAATGAAAGCAAAGAATACAATTGCGGCCCCTCGCAATACACCGCCCCATCCGTGATTGAAGGTTTTCGAATAATCATATTGCGTTCCGTTTGGAAGCAGTGCAGGAGCCTGATCAACAGGTATCATATATGGTGTATGATTATCAGGATTGATAAACTGCCAGCCAATAGCAATAAATATAAGTACGATCGCAACTTTGATAAATACGATCACTGCATTTACCCACGCTGATTGCTGTGTACCTCTGATCAATAACAGGGTTAATACTAAAACGATCAAAAGCGCAGGAGCATTGAATATACCATGATGAAGTACTCCGTCTGAAAGAATAGCTTCCTGGAACGGCGAATGGGTCCATTCATAAGGAATGGCTCCCCCCAATAGCCGGTTAAAATATTCACTCCATGCAATCGAAACAGTTGCGGCACCTAATGCATATTCTAGTATTAGTGCCCAGCCGATGATCCATGCTATCAATTCACCCATTGTTGCATATGCATATGTATAAGCACTGCCCGCAATTGGGATCATAGATGCAAACTCTGCATAACATAAACCGGCAAAGGCACAGCCAACGGCTGCTATTATAAATGAAAAAGTAACCGCTGCACCGGCATGTCCACCAGCTGCGGCAGCCGTTCTTACAAATAAACCGGCACCAATGATGGCACCAATTCCTAATGCAACAAGACTCCAGGCTGTTAAAGTTCTTTTCAGTCCTTTTTCAGAATCTGCGGCCTGTTCCAATAAATGTTCCAGTGATTTTTTACGGAATAAACTCATACAGTCGTTGATTGTGGTTTAGAATAAACTTAATTAAAGCTCGTAAAATAAAGAATTAATCGAAAACACATGCAATTCTTTTTTAAGTGTGCAGATTTAGGGGATTAATAGCTTGTGAATCGGTTTTTTTCACGATTTTCGGCAATCTTTAAAACCCAGATATGAAAGGTAACAGGCTCACGATTTTTATTTTGCTTGCAATGGTGTTGGGGGTATTGACTGGTTATATTGTACATGAGAAAAGTTCGCCTGAATCAATTCAAAAGTTTTCAACTAACATAAAGCTTCTTACCACCATGTTCCTTCGATTGGTGCAAATGATCATTGCGCCATTGGTATTTACTACATTGGTTGTAGGTATTGCAAAACTTGGCGATCTGAAATCAGTTGGAAGAGTGGGCGGTAAAGCAATGCTTTGGTTTATCTCAGCATCACTTGTTAGTTTATTATTGGGATTAGTATTGGTAAATTTCTTTCATCCGGGTACAGTCATCGATCTGAGCAATGCAGATACTGCGGCTGCAAAAGACCTGGTGAGTAAAACACAGGAATTTTCTTTACAAAAATTTGTTGAGCATGTTTTTCCCAAAAGTTTTATTGAGGCCATGGCAACAAATGAGATTTTGCAACTCGTTGTCTTTAGTATTTTCTTTGGCGTTGCTGCTACCGCTTTAGGCGAATATGCCAAACCAGTAATTCATGCACTGGATGTAGCATCGCATATAATTTTAAAAGTAGTTGGCTATGTAATGAATTTTGCGCCTCTTGGAGTTTTTGGTGCCATTGCAGCAGTCATTGCAACAAAGGGCTTGCAGGTATTTAATTTTTATGCTCAGTATTTTTTTTATTTCCTCATAGGCATTGCGTTGCTCTGGGTAATACTAATAAGCGTAGGTTATCTTGTTTTAAAAAATAGGCTGCCTCATTTATTAAAAAGAATTTCTCAGCCTTTGTTGATTGCTTTTAGTACAACCAGCAGCGAAGCTGTATTTCCAAAACTTACCGAGGAATTGGAGAGATTTGGTTGCAAAGACAAGATCGTTTCCTTTGTATTGCCACTTGGCTATAGTTTCAATCTTGATGGCAGCATGATGTATATGACGTTTGCCAGTATTACGATTGCACAGGCTTATGGAATTCATCTTGACATTGGAACACAGATCACTATGTTGCTTGTATTAATGCTTACAAGTAAAGGCATGGCGGGAGTACCAAGGGCTTCTTTGGTTGTTATCATTGCTACTTGTGCTATGTTTAAAATTCCTCCTGAAGGAATTGCATTGATCTTACCGATCGATCATTTTTGCGATATGTTCCGGACTGCTACCAATGTTGTAGGCAACAGTATTGCTACTTCAGTTGTTAGTAAATGGGAAGGCGCCTTGAATACTAAACATCATCATTCACACGAGACACATAATCATCATTAAGAAAAATAATCAGCCACATGTTTTTATTAGATGCTTTTCACTGGAGTGATTTATTGCAACCGCAGTTTTATGTGGAGAATGGTGGCCTGTGGCTTTTGTTATTTGTGGTCTTTGCAGAAACAGGGTTGTTTGTTGGCTTCTTTTTGCCAGGAGATTCATTATTGTTCGTTGCTGGGATATATGCCCATGAAATAACTACCAAGAGCGGGGAAGTAAAACCGGGTTTAGCATACCAGTTCCTTGACCTGCTTGGATTAGGTGGAATAAGTAATCAATGGGTCGATCTTTTTGTTTTATGGGGACTGATATCTGTATTTGGTATTCTTGGTAATGCAGTGGGATATTGGACGGGACGAAAAGTTGGACCCGCCATGTTCAATTGGCGGGATCGGTTCTTATTTAAAAAACGTTATTTATACCAGGCAAAAGAATTTTATGATAAGCACGGAGCAGTTGCCATTGTTGGAGCAAGGTTTCTTCCTTTTATAAGAACATTTGCACCGATCGTTGCAGGCATTGTACAAATGGATAGAAAGAAATTTCATTTCTTTAATGTGGTAGGTTGTATTGCCTGGGTTTTCAGTATGGTGTTTTCTGGATATTTTTTACAAAAATGGATATACAAGCAATTTGGATTTGATCTTAAAGATCATCTTGAATTAATAGTGCTTGGGATCGTATTGGTAACGACGGCTCCTGTTATTATTAAAATGTTTACGGGTAGAAAAAAAGATAAAGACCCTATTCCCAATTCTTAACTATGGAAAAAAAGCAATTCGGCATATTCTCTCTCCCGGTTATTGTTGCTGCTCTTGGTTATTTTGTTGACATCTATGATCTTTTGCTTTTTACTATAGTTCGGGTGCCAAGCTTACAGGGTTTAAATGTAGATATAACTAATAGAGCATTAGTAATTGCTGCAAGCACAAAAGTTATCAATTGGCAAATGTGGGGAATGCTGATAGGAGGAATTATCTGGGGAATCATGGGCGATAAAAAAGGAAGACTTAGTGTTTTATTTGGTTCGATAATTCTTTATTCGGTTGCAAATTTTTTTACCGGCTTTGTTCAGGATGTTCAACAATATGCGTTGGCAAGATTTGTTGCAGGTGTTGGTTTAGCAGGAGAGTTAGGCGCAGGAATTACTTTGGTGAGTGAACTATTGCCAAAGAACAAACGTGGTGTCGGTACTTCTATGGTCGCAGGCATTGGATTGTTTGGTGCCGTAGCGGCCTATTTTACTTATTAAAATTTCAGGTGATTGGCGATTTTGCTATAAAATTGGTGCTGGCCTCGGTGTCATGTTATTGTTCTTAAGAATTTCCGTCGCTGAAAGTGGAATGTTCAAACATGTGCAACAGAAAGCAACTATTGTTCGGGGAAATTTTTTTATGTTTTTCCAGGACGCAAAACGTTTCAGAAAATATATACTTGCCATTCTAATTGGCTTACCCACGTGGTTTGTGATCGGAATACTTGTAAACTTAAGTAACCAGTTTGCCCATGATTTTTATGGAGAAAATAAAATTGAATCTGGTCGTGCTATCATGTATGCGTATGCGGCAATAGCTATTGGCGATATCCTGGTAGGGTTGATCAGTCAATATTTCAAGAGCAGGAAAAAGGCATTATACCTGTTTTACTTTTTTGCGATCATTTCCGGTATCTATTTTTTTAGTGGTGCAATAAAAAATGATGCAGCCATGTATGCAGCCTGTGCGGCTCTTGGTTTCAGCACAGGATTCTGGGCAATTTTTGTAACGATGGGAGCGGAACAATTTGGTACAAACCTTAGAGCAACTGCTGCCACCACAATTCCTAACATGGTTCGGGGTTCATTACCATTAATTAACTTGATGTTTGTAAACTGGTTTCAGAATATTAATGGATGGTCATTTGTTACCAGCGCAATTGTAACTGGTATAATTGTAATGGTTATCACACTTATTGCAGCTTATTTTACAGAAGAAACTTTTCATAAGGATCTGAATTATGTGGAACCGGAAGAATTGATGCCCTAAACCCCTAACCCCTAAAGGGGAATAAAAATATTACTATAATGAGTGAAGTTGAAAACGATAAGTCTGCTTCAGGTTCTCCCCTTAGGGAGCAGAGAGGGTTTAAGTTTCTGATAATAAGATTTTCCTCCATTGGTGATATAGTGCTTACGACGCCTGTTGTACGTTGTTTAAAAAAACAATTTCCGGACTCAGAAATTCATTTTCTGACAAAAGGATCTTTCGGAACTATTGTTGAAAACAATCCTTACATAGATAAAGTGCATTTGCTGGCGCATAGTTGGGAAACAGTTGTACATGAATTGAAACAGGAGAACTATGATTATATTATCGATCTGCATCATAATCTGCGCACATTGCGATTGAAAAAAGATCTTGGAATAAGATCGTTTCCATTTAATAAATTAAATATCCAAAAATGGATCTACACAAATCTTAAATGGAACATGATGCCCGATATTCACATAGTTGATCGGTATATGAAAACTGTCGAATCATTTGGAGTAAAGAATGATGGAGAGGGACTTGATTATTTTATCCCGGAAAAAGATGAAGTAAAACAAGAAGATATTCCTGTATCACATCACCTGGGGTATATTGGTTTGGTGATCGGGGCGGCACATAACACAAAAAAATTGCCGGTTGAGAAATTAAAAGAACTGTGCAGCAAAATTGTTCACCCCATTATTTTACTAGGGGGAAAGGAAGACAATGAAAACGCTAAACAAATTGCATCAGTCGATCCAATCAAGGTTTACAATGCCTGCGGTAAATTTAATCTAAATGAAAGCGCCGACCTTGTCCGCAAGTCAAAGTTTATAATAACACATGACACCGGCCTTATGCATATTGCGGCAGCCTTTAAGAAAAAGATCATTTCTGTTTGGGGAAATACGGTTCCTGAGTTTGGAATGTATCCTTATTATGGGAAAGATCAGATCCCAAATTTCAAATTAGAGGTCAAGGGACTTCGTTGCCGGCCTTGCAGTAAAATAGGTTATGCTAAATGCCCCCGCGGACATTTTAAATGTATGAAACAAATTGCCATAGATGCTGTAGCTGAAACAGCAAGACAATTTTTGAAATAAGATAAATGAAGATCTTATTTACCCCAGGTTACTAAAGTAACAACTGCAATTGCAAGAAAAATAAAACTGATAATAATAGCACCCTGAACATCAGGTTTGTGCAAATAAGTGTTGAGTTTTTTCATACGCAAAAACGTTTAAAAAATTAAAAAATGGGGGTGCGGTACTAAAACTCTGGAATTATATAGGGGGGGATTTCGAGGCAAATGTAGAGCCCCTTAATTGATTTTGCAAGAATATGTTAAAGTTAATTTTTATTGGGCCAGTTCACTTAGCTCTAGCCAGCGCAATTCCTTTTCATCAAGCATTTTGGCAACTTCCCCAATTCGGTTTGAAAGTTTTTGTAGCTCTTCAAATGGGGTATCTCCGGCGTTTAGGCGAAGATCTACCGATTCTTTCTCTTTGGTTAGCTCGACAATCTCTTTTTCGAGTGTCTCCAATTCCCTTTTTTCTTTAAATGTCAACTGGCGTTTTTTGTCCACAGTCGACAGTCCGCTGTCCATAGCCAACGGTTTCTTTTCTGGAACTTTTTCTGTTGACCGTTGACCGTTGACTGTCGACTCCCGGTATTGCGAATAATTTCCCGGAAAATCCTTTATGATCCCATCGCCTTCAAAAACGAAAAGGTGATCGACGAGGCGATCCATGAAATACCGGTCATGTGAAACTAACACCAAACATCCCTGGAACTCCGCCAGGAAATTTTCAAGTACGCCTAATGTTGGGAGATCAAGATCATTAGTAGGCTCATCAAGGATTAAAAAATTAGGATTGCGAAATAGGATAGTTAATAATTGCAGTCGTTTCTTTTCCCCACCACTTAGCATTGACAAATAGGTATATTGTTTGTCTGGAGGGAAAAGAAATAATTCAAGAAACTGTGCAGCACTTAGTGAACCGCCTTTCGCCAAAGGAAAATTTTCTGCTATTGATTTTACATATTCAATTACTCTTACATCCTCTTTTACCTGCAAACCTTGTTGAGAATAATTTCCAAATATTACTGTATCACCAATATTTATTTTTCCGCTGTCTGGTTTTTCCAAACCCTGCAGAATATTTAAGAAAGTCGTTTTACCGGTTCCATTTTTACCAACAATACCAATCCGTATCGCCTTTCTTGAATGTGTAATCAAACCCTTTTAAAATTATCCGGTCACCATAATTTTTATAAACTTTTTTCAACTCAGCAATTTTTCCTCCCAGCCGGTTCATCTTCATTTCTAATTGTAATTGCTCATCAATCATCTGTTGTTTAGCTTTTTTCTCCACTTCATAAAAATTATCCTGCCGGCTTTTACTTTTCGTTGTTCTTGCCCTGGGCTGCTTACGCATCCATTCCAATTCTTTTCGGTAAGTATTTCTTGCTTTTTCAATACTGGCGGAATCGCTTTCTAAGCGTGCCGCTTTTTTCTCCAAATAATTTCCATAATCACCTTTATAAACATAAAGCTTGTCGTCGTCCATTTCCCAGATCTCATCACAAACAGCATCAAGAAAATACCTGTCGTGGGTTACAAGGAGAAGCGTTGTATTTTGACTGCTCAAGTAATTTTCTAACCATTCCACCATTTCTACATCAAGATGGTTGGTGGGTTCATCCATTACTAATAAAACATGCTTGTGCTCAAAACCAATATCAATTAGTGTTTTTGCAAGCGCCACTCTTTTACGTTGTCCGCCACTAAGTGTAGAAATGTTTTGCTGTAAATGATGAATATTTAATTTACCGAGTACCTGTTTTACTTTAGTGTCAAAATTCCAGGCGCCTAACTCATCCATTTTTACTATAGCATTATTGAGTTTTTCTTCACTTCCTTCATCATCGGCCGCTTCATATTCTTTTATTGCATTTATGATCGGGTGATCGTGAAAGAAAATATTATTTAGCACTGTTTCATTTTCAGTGAACAAAGGGTCTTGTTCAAACAATACCACATCAACATCTTTGTTTATCCAAACCTTTCCTTCATCAGCTGTTTCCTGGCTTGCCAGTATTTTAAGTAAGGTTGTCTTGCCCGAACCATTTCTTGCCACCAATGCAATTTTATCTCCTTCTTCAATATGAAAAGAGATGTTTGAGAATAACGGTTTGATCCCAAAACTTTTTGTCAGCTCTTCAATAGAAACATAATGCATGGTGCAAAGATAAATTTGAGTTTGTCATTAAAATAAAAAAGGCGTCTCGCCTGGGGCGAGACGCCTTACACAAGTATCTTGAGATTTTATAAAGTTTTCAGCACATCATTCATGCTTCTCACTGCATCTGCGCTTTTGTTAAATGCAGCTTGTTCTTCGGCATTTAATCCAAAGTCAAGAATTTTTTCCCAACCATTTTTTCCAATTACAACGGGCACACCGAGACAAATATCTTTTTGTCCATATTCACCATCAAGTGCAACGCAGCAGGTAAATAATTTTTTCTCATCACGAACAATTGTTTCAACCATTGCTGCCCCGGCAGCTCCTGGTGCATACCATGCAGACGTGCCGATCAATTTTGTAAGTGTAGCACCGCCAACCATTGTGTCATTTACAATTTGTTTTTGCTGATCCTCACTTAAAAATTTTGTTACAGGCACGCTGTTCCATGTCGCCAAACGGATCAAAGGGATCATCGTAGTATCGCCATGACCACCAATAACAACTGCATTCAGATCTGCAGGACTGCAACCAAGATGCTGGCTCAATTGATATTTGAAACGGCTACTATCCAATGTGCCGCCCATTCCTATAATTCTGTTTTTTGGCAGACCAGTTGATTTTAATGCGAGATAAGTCATCGTATCCATCGGGTTGCTGATAACAATGATGATCGCATTTGGAGAATGTTTTAAAATATTTTCACATACACCTTTTACAATACCTGCATTTACTCCGATCAATTCTTCACGGGTCATTCCGGGTTTGCGTGGCAATCCGGAAGTAATAACAACCACATCGCTGTTTGCAGTTTTTGAATAATCATTTGTACTGCCGGTTATTTTTGTATCAAAGCCAAGAAGTGTGGCCGTTTGCATCATGTCTTGTGCCTTACCTTCTGCAATACCTTCTTTAATATCTAATAAAACAAGTTCTTCGCAAAGTTCTTTACGAGCAATATTATCAGCACAGGTAGCACCAACTGCACCAGCGCCTACAACAGTTACTTTCATGATCTGTAAAATTTATTTTTGAGCTGCGAAGATAGGCGTGAAGGGCTACATTTCTACTGACCGATTTCTATTTTTTTGGGTATTAAAAATAGAATCCAAAATAAACCGAAGTCACACGGTCTTCTTTTGAAATTCCATAAGCTCCACTCACAACAAACTTGTTAAATAGAGAGAGAAAGGCGCCAATTCCGTACGCTGTATGCCATTTATCTGAATTTTCACCCGGATACCAAACACGGCCATTGTCAAAAAAACCTAACAGACCGTACTTGCCATTGAAAATTTTATTCTTTGCATTGAAGATGAATCGTAATTCATTGTTGTTATAAACACTTTGCTTACCATAAAAACGATATTTCCTGAAACCTCTGAGGTTATCATGACTTCCCAGCATATTTAATTGATAAAATTCTGCATCACCAACATTAGCAGCACCACCAGCACGAACAGCAAATGAAATAAACTTATATACTGGAATGTAAACGGCTGCATCAGAAGTGAGTTTTGTAAAAGAATGATCCGGGTTAGTGAAGTTGTATATATAAGCCGCACTGCTTGAAAAGCGAAATCCTTTTACAGGTATAATTGGATGATCGGTCTTTTGATATCTATAAGTTATATTTCCACTAACAAAATGTTTTCTTTCAAGATCCAATTTGGTACTGCCATCTTTCATAGTTGAAATAAAACGGTCAGCGTCATCTATGATGCCGATCGTTTGATAAAGCCCTCCAACTTCTATTTGTGAATGACCAATACTGCGATTGACACCAAATCTTCCATAAAATTCACGGCTACGCAATCGATAATACCTCTGATCATAGGTTTCAAAACTGCTTTCATTTCCAACGCCAAAGAAGTTTACAACATTCGGCACCCCTGCGCCAGCACCGATAAATGCATTCCATTTCCCGAACAACTGGTAAAAATTCTTTTGATAATCTATAAAAACAGCGCCTCTGTTAATGGAGTACTTTATTTTAAAGCTTTCATCACTTCCGGCAGGTTCTTTTTGCCATTTATGTTTTATTCTTCCATAACCCAGGGTGAGAGAAATAAATCCCGGTTCTATCCGAAACCCTTTTTTATCATATTTAAATGAATTGTATTTGTAATTGTTTACTAAAGTATCATCACTAATGTGCAAGCGGGTTTCAAATGCAGGTTCAAAAGTGTTTTTATCATCATCATACACATGTGTTAATTTTTTTCTTCCGGCTACGATCGAACTGTCTTGAAGGAGATCATTGCCACCGCCCCCAATTATGCGAATCAAAATTCCTTTGTTTGTATTTCCTTTTAAGATAAAAATATCATCATCATTCATGCCGTATAACCTTATTTCGTTTGTTTCTGTTGCATAAAATTTTCTTTCATAGATCAGCTTATCTGTTGAATCACCCTCTAATTTAAGTTTGTAAACTTTTACTATTGTCTCATTATCATTTAACCTTGTTACCTGGAATAATTCTTTTTTATCAGAACCGACAACGTTAACTTCTTTTGCCAGGAATTTATAATAAGTAGTTGCATATTCAACCAGGTGATTGCGTCTTGACTTTAATTTTGCAATAATATCTTTCCCGGAAATAGCAAATACTTCTGCAGGCATTTGTTTGATCGCTTGTTCAATTACTGCGTCAGTTAAAGAGTGCTGAAGTTTTTTTGCAATATCGATCCATTGTTTTAAAGAAGGTTCATTAGCAACCCGCCTGTCAAGATTTCGTGCAGTGAAACCGTATGTCGTTACATCTTTTATTGTATTATCAAATGATTGCAGATGATCGAGATCAGCCACAGAAATTGCGGCTTGTAACCATTTGCCATCAAATTTTGAGAAAGCCTGGTCCCTGTCACGGGGAATAGGTTTAAATATTTTTTCTTCCTCATTTTTAAAACTTGCCCACCGCCACTGATCTTCATGTCGGCCCCAGTCACCGATAAAAAAATCAAACAAACGAGCTCTTACATAGGCGAGCTGATCGACACTATGATCATTATCTTCAAGAAGTTCTCCCAGCATTTTTTCTGTGCCAATAATATTCTTTGAATTGCCAAAGTTTGATGCTGTTTCCCAATTTTCATCAGGACGTTGCTCAAGCATGTAAAGCTGATTGCCAAAATCTTTATTGAAAGAATCAAGGGCAGGTTGTTCGGGAATAAAAACTATTTCTGGGTTTGTGTGATACACACCAGCTGCATCCGCTAAGATTGGAATTGTTAATGGCGCATAAGGATGACCTATTGTAACCTGGTCATTAATGATGGACTCAATAAATGTACTCTGGTAAATTTCAGGTAACGCTTTTCCAAAACTTTTATCAACACTTCTTAATACATATTCTCTTCCATCTTTATCTTTTAATCGTAAACTTTTGCTTTGTCTTCCACCACCACTTTGATAAGGAATTAATCCCCCAGCCAACGTATCAAGGCTTACGATCCTGACTTTAACAGGTGTTGCCCATTCTTTTCGGTAATGTGTTCCCCATTTTTTTTGATAAGAAAGATTACGGTCGTATTTTTTACTTGCTTCAATGATCTTATATTTTGAAGTATCCTCACTACTATTCAATTGCAGTTGAGAAAACGCAAGGAAAGGAAGCATAAAGAAAGCAAATACAAGCAAATGCTTATAAAAAACGGTTTGGTTTATAGTGGGCACATTGATCATGATATTTGTACCCCTAAAAAAATCTTGCCAAGATGGAATGAAGAAATAAAAAAAAGTAGAAATCAGGCGAGGCGAAGGAGATATGGCTACACCATTTTAAAAAAAGAGGCAAATTTATTCTCTAAAATACTCCAGCACTTTTGTTAACGGAAGTGCTCCCTGAACCCCTTCGATCAGGTTTCCTTTTTTATCGTAAAAGGCAAGAAAGGGAGTATAACTGATCCGGTAATAAGTGGAAAGTATGTGCTGCATATCATACCCTACCGTTATATTAGAAAACCGGTTTAATTTATAATTATCATAAAAGACTTTCATTTTATCTACAGGCATGAACGTTGCCATTACAATTTGAATATGTTTAAAGCTATCGATCTTATCGATCAACTCTTCTGTTTCCTTCTGGCAATGTTCACAATCAGGGCTAAATAAAATAAAGAATAATGGCGTATTCTTTTTAAGTTCTTTATCTGTAAAAATTGTAGAACTATCTGCCAATAATAATTTAAGCGGAGGTGCAGTAGGAAACCTTTTATACGGCGGATCAGTTTGAGGTTGAGCCAGCGCAGCTATTGAAATAAAACAAAAAATAGAAAGTATAAGCTTCGTTTTCATTCTACAAAGAAACTTTATTATTCATTATAAACTCGATTTTCAACCAGTACATAACTTTCCATTCACACTTTGCCATAAGGCGTGGTAACCTTATCTTTGCGGCCTCAAAAAATTATTAATTGCTGGCAGCTAAAAGCTAATAGCGAAAAGCTTTCTTATCATGGCAAATACAGCAGATATCAGTCGCGGAATGATCCTGAAACTTGATGGCAGTCTTTACAGTGTAGTGGAATTTGGCGAAAACAAAACTGCCCGTGCTGCTGCAAAAGTGTGGGCAAAACTGAAAGGTGTTGATAATAACCGTTCTATTGAAAAAACATGGAATTCTGGTGATAATATTTACCCGGTAAGAGTGGAAAGACGCACTTACCAGTTCTTGTATAAAGATGATACCGGTTATAATTTCATGGATACTGAAACTTTTGAACAGATTGCCTTACAGGAAGACAACTATTGATGCTCCTCAATATCTGAAAGAAGGACAGGAAGTTGGTGTTTTGATCAATACTGAAAATGACCAGGTACTTGGCGCTGAACTTGCCTGATAAAATTGTTTTACAGATTACTTATTGCGAACCCGGCGTTCAGAGGCGATACAGCTACCCGTACATTAAAACCAGCAACAGTTGAAACCGGCGCTACTGTTGGTGTTCCTCTTGTTTGTAAATGAAGGCGAACTTATCCGGATCAATACAAAAACCGGTGAATATGTAGAAAGAGTAAAATGAATAAATTATGAGTTTTAAGGAATTTGCCCAAAATCTCCTGGATTCTGGGCCATTTTTATAGTGATTTTGACCCATTTTTGCCTAAAAACTTGCCAAAATCAATTGACTTTCCTGATTTGATTTCACTATCTTAGCCGTCCCTTCATTAACATCCGGAGGAATTCTTCAAACAAAACCTACTTAAATTGAAAAACATGGACTTTAAACAAATTCAGGAGTTGATCAAGATGATCAACAAATCAAATATTGGTGAAGTGACTATTGAACAGAAAGATTTCAGGGTTACTATAAAACAAAAAGAAGAACATGATACACACAAGTTATTAGCTGCTCCTGTTCAGACTGCTCCGGCAATGCCAAACATACAGCATGTGCCTGCACACACTTCACAGGCTCCATCTATACAACCGACATCAGCAACTGCAGTCAAATCAAAAGCAGCAGAAGCACTACGCCAAGTAATATGATCACCATAAAAAGCCCGATGATCGGTACATTCTACCGTAAATCATCACCGGATAAACCCAACTTTGTTGATGTGGGAGATGAGATAACTCCGGGTAAAGTGGTTTGTATTATTGAAGCCATGAAACTTTTAATGAAATTGAAAGCGAAGTAAAAGGAAAGATTGTAAAAGTGCTGGTTGAAGATGCATCTCCAGTGGAATATGATCAGCCGTTATTTCTTGTAGAACCAGCTTAATTCAGAATAGCCAATTTGAAAACTGCTCATTGAATCTATTAATTATTCAATTATTTAATTTCAAATTAATTGATGTTCAAAAAAATATTAATAGCAAACCGTGGAGAAATTGCTCTTACGGGTTATTCGCACCTGCCGGGAAATGGGTATTAAAACCGTTGCTGTTTATTCCACGGCTGATCAGAGATAGTCTGCATGTAAAATTTGCTGATGAAGCTGTTTGTATTGGTAAGCCACAAAGCAGCCGATTCTTATCTCAATATTCCTCATATGATGGCTGCTGCAGAAATTACCAATGCAGATGCTATTCATCCCGGTTATGGTTTTCTGGCAGAGAATGCAAAGTTTGCACAGATATGTAATGATCATGGAATAAAATTTATTGGACCCACACCTGATATGATCAATTCCATGGGTGATAAGATCACTGCAAAAGAAACAATGATAAAAGCAGGTGTACCTGTGGTACCCGGTGGTGAAGGTTTATTGGAAAGTGTGGACGAAGCAAAAGGCCTTGGCAAAGAACATGGGTTATCCTGTTATTTTAAAAGCAACAGCCGGTGGCGGTGGAAAAGGAATGCGTATTGTATGGGAAGAAAGTGAAATGGAAAAAGCTTACAATAATGCCAAAGCAGAAGCGGCTGCATCATTTAAGAATGATGGCATCTACATGGAAAAATTTGTAGAAGAACCACGTCATATTGAAATACAGATTGCCGGTGATCAGTATGGAAATGTTTGTCATCTGAGTGAAAGAGATTGTTCTATTCAGCGCCGTCATCAGAAACTGGTGGAAGAATCACCTTCTCCATTTATGACGGATGAACTTCGTTACAAAATGGGAGAAGCCGCTAAAAAAGCAGCCGGCGCCATCAATTATGAAAGTGTAGGCACGGTTGAATTTCTGGTTGACAAGAATCGCAATTTCTATTTCATGGAAATGAATACCCGTATCCAGGTGGAACATTGCGTTACAGAAGAAGTGATCAACTTTGATCTTATCAAAGAGCAGATAAAAATTGCGATGGGTGAAAAGATTAGCGGCAAAGATTATTATTCCGCAGAATCATGCTATCGAATGCCGCATCAATGCCGAAGATCCTTATAATGATTTTCGTCCATCACCCGGAAAGATCACTGTACTGCACCAGCCCGGTGGTCATGGTGTACGGGTTGATAGTCATGTGTATGCCGGTTATGTCATTCCTCCTTATTATGATTCTATGATCGGCAAACTTATTACCATGGCACAAACAAGAGAGGAAGCCATCGATACCATGTACCGTGCATTAAGTGAATATGTCATTGAAGGAGTAAAGACAACTATTCCTTTTCATCTTGCAACTGATGCAGGACGAACGTTTCCGCAGCGGTGATTTTAATACAAAGTTTTTGGAAGGGTTTCAGTTGAGATAAACTTCATTCTTGCCCGCCCTCCGAAGCTTTAGCGTAGGAGGGAAGGGTTTCAGCTTCGTTAATTGATTTTGGATACGAGCTTCAGTATTTCATAGCATCGGCTGTTGCGTCGCAATCACTTTATCGTTCTGTAATTCTATTCATCATAATACAACAGATTGCAATTTTCCTGCTCCAAAGGAGCCGCCTGCTTATAGCAAATAAAATGAATGATGATATAAACTCCATAGGAGTTTCCTTGATTCGATTGGCGACTCCTGTGGAGTCGGGTTGTTGATGGGTTGAAATTTCTATAAACAGAATGCCGCGATGGGGCAAGAAGGATTCGTTTGTTGTACAACAACACAAAGTATAGTTTGCTTCGGCTTGCTATCAGTAAGCTAAAGATTTTTATATCCCAATCGGCAAGCCTCGCAATGACAGACACTCCGGTATCTTAAGATTTCTTTCGCTATCGGATTCTTCGTCAATGCGAGGCCGGTTGTAAAAAATATTTTCAATTTTTATTTAGTAAGGCTGAAGCAATCTCATTTTTGTTTGGGTAAGTTTTATCTTTCCAGTTGTGTTGCTAAATAGAATTCCTGAAGCACAAGGGTGCGACGCAACGGAAGCCTAATAGTAGCAATGCAGCCTGGCAAATAAAAATTTTTCTCACTCGATAATGATCTTCTCTGTTTTTATTCCATCATTCATGTGCAATTGAACAATGTAAATACCTTTTGAATATTGTGGTATAGAAATAGTTGTAGTTCCTGTAAAGCCATTCAGATCTTTTCGAAATACCATTGCTCCATTAGCACTTATGATCTGCAATTTGTATGCTGGCGTTTCAGTTTGAATATTTAATATTCCATTATTAATAACTGTGGGATAAATTTTGAAGCCGTTTTTTCGGGATGAAAGCCTGATGATAGTTGAATATGCAATTTGTCCATCATCATCTTCGATCGCCAACCTGTAATACAGATCTGAGCTGGAATTGAAATGATGCTGAAAGGAATAATTACTTCCATTTGGGTTCCTGCTTGCAACTACTACTCCTGCATTTTGAAAGTTACTTGCAATGCTGCTGAATTCAATTTTGAATCTTGCCGTGTTTTGTTCAGTAGCAGTCTTCCAGCTTAATTCGGAAATATCAGCATTTCTCTTTCCGGAAAAACTTATCAATTTAACTGGCAGAGCACCAGTAACGATCACTTTATACAGGTCATCTGAAAATTGTGAAACCGCATAGAGAGTGCCATCCGGTGCTTCTCCGAAACTCGATATTCCTGTTTGTCCTCCCGTTTGTGTGAACCATGTACCATCCGGGCTTCTTCTGAAAATTCTCCCGGTGTAGTAATCCGTTGCAATGTACCAACCTTGCAAAGCAGCGATCTCGCTGCCTCTGTAAATAAACCCGCCAATGACCGATTGCCCATCTGCATGTGGATATACATGAGAAGGAAAAGTAATTGCTGCCGCCGCCGGACAATCAACAGTTATCTCGTATGTCGCATTTCCTTCATAACAATCCCATCCAAAATTTAATCCGCTTGATCCGGCAGGTTTAAAACTGATCTCTTCCCAGGCACCTTGTCCAACATCGCCGATCCATGCATCACCTGTGTTTTTGTCAAAGCTCCATCGAAAAGGATTTCTTAATCCAATATCAACAATGGTTGGTGTGATTGGAATAGCCGCATTAACATCTAATCTTAATAATTTACCAAGAAGGGAAGATGAATTCTGTGCATTCTCGCCGGGATCACCAGTGCCTCCGCCATCGCCGGTTGTCAAATACAAAAATCCATCAGAACCAAAATTCAGATCTCCGCCATTATGATTGTTGAGTGGATGATCAATAGGAGTGATCAATACAGTGCCACCTGCTGGATCGATAGCATTCGGATCTGATGCATCAGTCCTATACCGTGCAACAGTAAGATCGCCATCAGGATTGCGGTTGTAAAAAACAAAAAAATCCCTGTTGGAAGTTCCATTATAAGAAGGATGGAATGTCATGCTTAGCAGGCCTTGTTCGGGACCTGTAATACCAAGAACCGAAGATAGATTTGCAAAGTCTGAAAATGATGTTCCATTCCAAAGACGGATCAATCCATTTTGTTGTGCAACGAATATTCTTGTACTTCCGTTTGCAGGACTTGCATTCGGAGGGATCGCTATATCGATAGGATCGGTAAGACCTGTAGCATCAATAGTCTGATAACCGATCTGGCTCTTTGCAGTGTAGTTAAGTAAAACAAGGAATATAAGAGCCCTGGCTGCAGAAGAAATTTTCGGCATAATGGTTAGGTTGAATCAAATTTTGTACAAAATCAATGCCGATTCAACAGATGTAATAGACGATAAGGGTTTTGGGTTACATATTTACATGTATAGGTTAGCAAAAAAAATCCCCGGCTTAGCCGGGGATTCAACTATTATCTGCGAGATTATTTATCTAAGAAATAAGATCTCCCTGTACTTCGGCAAATACCATTCACGATCATCAACCAAGCAACTCAAGCTTATCAACATGATAGCGGATGTCATCAAAGAAAGCATCCTTTACCTGGCTTTGATAAGCAATAGCTTTTGTTCTTGTTCCTTCAATATTGTTACAGATCTTTCTTGCTTCGATCATTTTTTCAACCAGGTCACTGGTTTTATTAATGTGTTCTGAAATTTTTTCCAGTATTTGTTTTTGATTGGCAAACGCAGATTCTTTCAATCCTGATTCTTTCAATCCTTTAATATTATTTGCCAGCAAATTCTGATAGCGGATAGCAGCAGGTAAAACATGGCTGGTTGCCAGTTCACCCATGATGCGGCTTTCTATCTGTACTTTCTTGATGTATTTTTCCAATTCTATTTCATGCCTTGCTTCCAGTTCCGCATGAGTGTAAATATTATTGGTTTCAAAAAGTTTTTTTGCTTTTTCGGTTACCATTGCATCCAGTGCCAGCGGAGTAGTTTTTACATTGGGTAAACCTCTTTTCTCCGCTTCTTTTGCCCATGCTTCACTATAACCATCACCTTCAAACAAAACTTTTTCACTTGCAACAATGTATTGGCGGATCACATGCATGATGGCGATCTCTTTTTTCTCGCCTTTTTCAATAAGTGCATCCACTTCTTTTTTGAATTGTTTTAGTGTATCAGCCATGATCGTATTCAGCACCGTCATTGCATTGGCACAGTTTGCAGAAGAACCAACCGCACGGAATTCAAATTTATTTCCGGTAAATGCAAATGGAGAAGTACGGTTACGGTCCGTATTATCAAGTCAACAATTCAGGAATGCTTTTGTGAATATCGATCTTCAACATGCTTTCATCCGTCTCATCCATTTTTTCCGTTACTCTTTCTTTTACATTCATTCAACACTTTAGTAAGGTATTCACCAATGAAAACAGAAATGATTGCCGGTGGAGCTTCGTTTGCTCCAAGACGGTGATCATTCGGTGCAGATGCAATAGATGCTCTTAAAACATCAGCATAATCATGAACGGCTTTGATTGTATTTACAAAAAAAGTAAGGAACATCAGGTTTGTCTTTGGCGTTTTACCGGGAGCTAAAAGATTTACACCTGTATCAGTAGCCATGCTCCAGTTATTATGTTTGCCGCTTCCATTAATTCCTGCAAATGGTTTTTCATGCAACAACACTCTCAAATTATGACGACGGGCAACACGATCCATCACATCCATCAATAATGAGTTATGATCAACAGCCAAGACTTACTTCTTCAAAGATGGGGGCACATTCAAATTGTGCAGGCGCCACTTCATTATGTCTTGTACGTAAGAGGAATACCCAATTTATAACGCTTCATTTTCAAAATCACGCATAAAAGCATACACTCTTTCAGGAATAGAACCGAAATAATGATCTTCCAATTGCTGACCTTTTGCAGAAGCTATGACCATAAACAGTTCTGCCAGACATCACCAGGTCCGGACGTGCATTATACAGTCCTTCATCAATTACAAAATATTCCTGTTCCCAACCAAGGGTTGCAGTAACACTGGTTACATTTTTATCAAAATAATTACAAACATCAACTGCAGCTTTATTCAATGCTTCCAATGCTTTTAATAAAGGCGCTTTATAGTCAAGTGATTCACCAGTATAAGAAACAAAGATGGTTGGGATACATAATGTTTTTCCATTACCGATCTCCATAATAAATGCAGGAGAAGAAGGATCCCATGCTGTATAACCTCTTGCTTCAAATGTTGCACGCAATCCACCGCTTGGAAAAGAAGATGCATCTGGTTCTTGTTGTATCAATGCATCGCCTTCAAATTGTTCGATCGGAGTGCCATCACTTTTTAATGTGAAAAATGAATCATGTTTTTCAGCAGTAGTTCCTGTTAAAGGTTGAAACCAGTGTGTAAAATGAGTTACACCTTTGCTTTCTGCCCATGCACGAATGCCATTTGCGATCTGGTTGGCCATTGAACGATCAATTTTTTGACCGGCCCTTATTGAACCGATAAGACTTTTATAAGCTTCATCACTTAAAAATTCCCTGGCTGTTTTTAGTGTAAAAACACTTTCACCAAAAATGGCTGTTATCCTGGTGGGATTTTCTACCTGCACTTCCTGTGCAGAAGAAAGATTGTTGATAGCGTTGAATCGTAATGACATGATATTTTTTTTTGTACTTTTTTAATTGGTCTCAAATATAAAAGGTAAGCCCTGTTTAAAAGCTTACCTTAAAATTTGGTGAATAAATATTTATTAACCCTTTTCTATTAAGCAACTTTCTTTTCTCGTTGGATCACCTGAGCCAAATTAGCTTCAGCTATTTTCACTGTCTTAATAATACGAGCAGCTACTTTATAAGGATCGGCAGCGCTATTCGGACGGCGATCTTCCAACCAGCCTTTCCAACCTTTTTCTACTGTGCCGATCGGAATACGAATTGAAGCGCCACGATCAGATATACCAAATTTGAAATCAGTGATTGCAGCTGTTTCATGTTTTCCGGTAAGACGCAGATGATTGTCTGGCCCATAAACTTCAATATGCTCTTTCACAAAAGGTCTAAAGCCTTCGCAGATCTGTTCGTAGATATCTTTACTTCCACAAGTTCTCAATAATTCATTGGAGAAGTTTGCATGCATGCCACTTCCGTTCCAATCAAGATTTCCAAGAGGCTTGCAATGCCAGTTGATAGCGATACCATATTTTTCACCGATCCTTTCTAATAAATAACGAGCAACCCAAACCTGGTCGCCAGCTGCTTTTGCACCTTTTGCGAAGATCTGGAACTCCCATTGGCCAGTGGCTACTTCTGCATTGATACCTTCAACATTCAATCCGGCTTCAAGACATGCATCAAGATGTTCCTCTACCATTGCACGACCAAATGCATTTGTTGCACCAACTGAACAATAGTAAGGACCTTGTGGTCCGGGGAAACCGCCTTCAGGGAATCCGATAGGTTTATTTGTTGCAGGATTCCACAAAAAATATTCTTGTTCAAATCCAAACCAGAAATCATTATCATCGTCTTCAATTGTTGCTCTTCCATTTGATTCATGAGCGGCGCCACCGGGACTTAAAACCTCACACATTACGAGATAAGCATTTTTCCTTTGAGGGTCTTTCGCAATGAATACTGGTTTTAATAAACAATCAGATGATCCGCCAGGAGCTTGTTCAGTTGAAGAACCGTCAAAGCACCATGTTGGGCAATCTTCCAATTTGCCGCTAAAGTTTTTTTCGATCTTAGTTTTACTTCTGAGGCTTTGAATTGGCTTGTATCC